>JAPOKJ010000016.1 GCA_029977705.1 Burkholderiales bacterium
CATACGGCCCGGCTTGCCACCAGGCCGGCACGGTCATGTTCAAGCGCTTAGCCCGGTCCATGCCGATGCCTTGCCGTCGTCTTCGCGGGTTCGTGCGCAGGCCCGATCAGGCTGCGACGAACTCATTCCATTTTTTGACCATGTACTCGTTCTCGTCCATGATCGCGTTCCAGCAGGCAATGCCCCCCATGCGCTGCTCGTAGGAGCCGCCATCGCGCACCTCGCCCGCCTTGGCCAGGCGATCGCCATTGGGCGACTTGATGTCCTTCTCGGCGGGCTTGCCTTCCATCCAGTAGGCCCACTCGTAGGCTTCCATCTTGGCCTTGGCGGTTTCCAGCACCGCGCTGTAATAGCCCTGGCGATTCAGGTAGGCACCGGCCCAGCCGTCCAGGAACCAGTTGATGAACTCATAGGCGCCGTCCAGCTTCTTGCCCGACAGGGTCTTGGGCACGCCAAAGCCGGCGGCCCAGGCACGATAGCCTTCCTTGAGGGGCTGGAAGGTGCAGGCGATGCCCTTGGTGCGCACGGCGGTCACCGCCGGTGACCACATCGACTGGATCACGACCTCACCGGAGGCCATCAGGTTGACCGACTCGTTGAAGTCCTTCCACAGGGCGCGGAACTGGCCCGCCTTCTTGGCGTCAATCAGGGTCTTGATCGTCAGATCGATTTCCTTCTTGGTCATGTTGCCCTTGTCAGGGTACTTGTAGATGCCCATCGACTCGACCACCATGGCGGCGTCCATGATGCCGATCGATGGAATGTTCAGGATGGCGGCCTTGCCCTTGAATTCGGGGTTGAGCAGTTCCTTCCAACTGTCGATCGGACGCTTGATCAGATCGGGCCGGATGCCCAGCGTGTCGGCGTTGTAGACCGTGGGAATCAGGGTCATGAAGCGGGTTGGCTCCTTGGCAAAGCCCTTGGCATCGGCCTTTTCCATGAAGATCGTCTTCTTCGGGGCCGTGCCCTGGTCGCCGACCTTCTTGCCGCCGACTTCACCCTTGGTGAACAGGGTGGTGATCTTGTCGGCGTTCTTGATGCGCTTGGTGTCGATGCCCTGCAGGTTGCCGGTCGGGATGATCTTCTTGAGCGAGAAATACTCGGTGTCGATCAGGTCGAAGCTGTTCGGCGCGGTGACGGCGCGCTTGGTCACATCGTCGGTGGTGACGGCCACGTACTGGATGGTGATGCCGGTATCGGCCTTGAATTTTTCAGCGATCGCCTTGTCCTGATTGACGGCGGTGCCGAGGTAGCGCAGGGTGATTTTTTCCTGGGCATGGACGGCAGGCGCCACGCCACTGGCAAGGATGCCACTCAGGCCACCGATCACGGCGCGGCGCTGGGAGGATTGAGGGGGCAGGGGTTTGTTCTGGCTCATGTGGGCTCCTGGGAGAACGGGTGGGAGTGGTGGGCTGGGGGTCGGGAAGTCAGGTCAGGGTGAGGCAGTGCCCGCTGGCAGCCGGTGCACCTGCCCGGTGTTCCAGCTCAGCTGCACCGCCTGGTTCATGGTGAAGGGCTGGACTGCGAAGCGGGCTTCAGGCATCACCGCACTGAGGGTGCCTTGCTGTTCGGTGGCCAGCGACAGCATGATCGTGCTGCCCTGGTATTCGATATCGGTGACGCGAGCCTGCAGCCCCTGCGACGCAAGAGGCGCCGGGTCGAGGGGCTGTACGCTGATCTGGTCGCTGCGCACCGCGAAGCGGCCCTGGGCATCTTCCAGGATGTTGTGACCGCCCAGAAAGCGCGCCACGAATTCGCTGGCTGGCCTGTTGTAGACCTCGCGGGGCGAGCCCGCCTGTTCGATGCGGCCATTGTTCATCACCACCATCAGGTCGGCCAGCGCCATGGCTTCCTCCTGGGAGTGGGTGACATGCACGAAGGTCAGGCCCAGATCTTTCTGCCAGCGCCGCAATTCGGCACGCATTTGCACCCGCAGGAAGGGGTCGAGGGCGGACAGGGGTTCATCGAGCAGCAGAACCTTGGGCTGGGTGATCAGGGCGCGCGCCAGGGCGACGCGCTGTTGCTGGCCACCGGACAATTCGGCCGGCTTGCGGCTGGCCAGGTGACCCATGGCCACGCGCTCGAGCAGACTCTTGGCTCGGCCAAGGCGTTCTTCACGGCCCACGCCCCGCACCTTGAGACTGAAGGCCACATTGTCGAGGGCGCTCAGATGCGGAAAGAGCGCGTAGCTCTGGAACATCATGGCAGTGCCGCGCGCGGCTGCCGGCAGGTCGGAGATATCGCGGTTTTCCAGCAACACGGCGCCGCCACTGACCGATTCGTGGCCGGCCATCATGCGCAGGGTGGTCGTCTTGCCACAGCCCGAGGGGCCGAGCAGGCAGC
Source organism: Burkholderiales bacterium (assembly GCA_029977705.1). Lineage (GTDB taxonomy): Bacteria > Pseudomonadota > Gammaproteobacteria > Burkholderiales > Burkholderiaceae_E > JAPOKJ01. The sequence goes on from JAPOKJ010000016.1 coordinate 2,344, forward strand.
AGTAACTGGCTGCGGGGATCTTCAGATGGATGGCATCGACGGCCGGGCTGGCACTGCCGGCGTAGCGCTTGCTCAGTTCAACCAGTTCGATCGCGGCAGGCGCTGACATGCGGGCTCGTTCTCCTCAGGCCCGGAATTAGCAGATTGCATGCCAGCTTTGTACACAATCTGACGTACCAATGGTGTACAAAATGCCCCTGTACCGGGCGAGAAGTACCGCGCGGGCTTCTGAATCGCCTCTTTACGGAGCGTCGCGCACCATGAAGGGGCGTTTCGGCGTGGACAAGGTGACTCGGTCCTTGCCCTGCCGCAGGCCGGTTGGAGGTCAGTCAGCCCAGTGCCGCGAGCGGTCGACGGCCTTTTGCCAGCGGGCCATGCGCTGTTGGCGCTCGTCGGCGCTGATCTGCGGGATGAAGGAGCGATCCATCTGCCAGTTGCGGGCCACCTCGTCCGGGCCGGACCAGTAGCCGGTCGCCAGTCCGGCCAGGTAAGCGGCGCCCAGGGCGGTGGTTTCGGTGACTTTTGGCCGGATGACGGGCACTCCGAGCAGGTCGGCCTGGATCTGCATCAGCAGGTTGTTGGCCGTGGCGCCGCCGTCGACGCGCAATTCGGTCATCGGCCGGGAGTCGGCCTGCATGCCGGCGAGCAGGTCGGCGCTCTGGTAGGCAATGGCCTCCAGGGCGGCCCGGGCAATGTGGGCGGGGCCGGTACCGCGCGTGATGCCGAGCAGGGTACCGCGGGCGTCCGGGTCCCAGTGCGGGCTGCCCAAGCCGGCAAAGGCCGGCACGAAGACCACGCCCTCGCTGCTGGCGACGCTGGCTGCCAGGGTTTCGACATCGCTGGCCCGCTCGATCAGCTTGAGGTTGTCGCGCAGCCACTGGACCACGGCGCCACCGATGAAGACCGCCCCTTCCAGCGCGTAGTGCCGGCTGTCCGGCAGTTGCCAGGCCGCCGTGCTCAGTTGCCGGTTGTGCGAGGCGATCGGTTGCGTGCCGACATTCATCAGCAGGAAGCATCCGGTGCCATAGGTGTTCTTGGCCATGCCAGGCGTGAAGCAGGCTTGCCCGAACAGGGCCGCCTGCTGGTCGCCGGCCATGCCAGCCAGCGGGATCAGGCTCTCGCCGATACGCACCTGCCCGATGACGCCCTGGGAAGGCACGATGGCTGGCAGGCAGGCGGGCGGAATGTTCAGCAACTGGAGCATCTTCGGGCTCCACTGGCCGCTGGCCAGGTCCATCAGCAGGGTGCGGCTGGCGTTGCTGAAGTCGGTGACATGGCATTGGCCGGCCGTCAGTTGCCAGGCCAGCCAGCTGTCGATCGTGCCAAAGGCCAGCTCGCCTTTCTCGGCGCGCGCGCGGGCGCCCGGCACATGGTCGAGCAGCCAGGCCAGTTTGGTGCCGGAGAAGTACGGGTCGAGCACCAGGCCGGTGGTTCGGGTGACCTCGGCCTCCTGGCCTGCAGCCTTGAGCTGGGCGCAGCGCTCGGCGGTGCGGCGGTCCTGCCAGACAATGGCGGGTGCCACCGGCTGGCCGGTGAGGCGATCCCACAGCACCGTGGTCTCGCGCTGGTTGGTGATGCCGATGGCGGCAATCTGCGCCGGGCGGATGCCGGCCTTGGCGATGACCTCGTCGATGGTGGCCTTCTGGGTGGCCCAGATTTCGAGGGCGTCGTGTTCGACCCAGCCCGGTTGCGGGAAATGTTGGCCGAACTCGCGTTGCGCCAGTGCCCGGATGTTGCCCTTGTGGTCGAACAGGATGCTGCGCGAGCTGGTGGTGCCTTGATCGAGGGCGAGGATGAATGTCGTCATGCGGTCTCCGGCGCGCGCCTGGCGATGGGGCGGTGCTGCGATCGCTGGCGTGCGGATGATGCTGTGGTGCGGGTCAGCCGAACCGGCCCTGGATGAACCAGCCCGGTGTCGGAAAGCGCTGCCTGAAAAGCCAGTATAGATTGTTCTGCGTGTCCTCTGCGATGAAGTAGTCGCGTTGCACCAGCTGGTTGTCCCACCAGCCGCTTTCGATGCGCTCGGGACCTGCCAGCAGGTGCAGCGGGCTTTGATAGAAGGGGCGCTGCTGGCGCTCGCTGATCGGCAGGGGACGAGGCAGGAACCACAGGGGACGCGGCAGGCCAGGGGCGCTTTCCGGCCAGCCTGCGCAGGCCCCTGGCAAGGCGCTGCTGGAACCGGGCACCAGGCCAGCGGTGACCGCTTGCGCGCGCTCGGGGGTGCCCCGCAGCAGCGGCTTGAGATCTTCGAGCGGGCGCAGGTCGTAGGCCGCTTCAGGGCGATGGTCCTGGGCCAGCAACACCTGCTGCACCTGGTCGCGTCCCAGCCTGACCTGCAGGCGCTCGATCAGCCGGCCCAGGCTTTCCCGGGCGGATCGGGGCATGGGAAAGAGCGACTCGGTGGGTGGATCCAGGGCCACGATGTCCCCTGCTTCCAGAATCAGGGTCTCGGCCGGGGCCGGCAGGGGCGTCACATTCAGGCGCTCGCGCAACAGGCCGGACAGGCGTTGCAGGTCGCGGCTTGCTTCGGTCAGACGCAATTCGAAGCGGGTCGGTTCGTGGTCCTCGTGCACGGCCAGCAGCAGCAACTGGTGGACGGCGGCATGACGCAGCGCCAGCCATTGCCACAGTTGCTGCATCAGCCGTTGGGCCGCGAACAGCAGGGCCTGGGCATTTTCGACCTGGGCCAGCAACGCCAGCTTCTGGTGAAACTGCGCCGGTGCTTCGAAGTAGCGGCGAGGTTCGGGTTGTTTGCCCAGTGCCTGATCGACGGCGAGCAGCAGCTCCTTGCCAAAGCGTCGTGCCAGGCCGGCACGCGGCAGTTGTGCCAGATCGCGCAGGCTGCGCACCCCGATGCCATGCAGCAACTCCAGGCAGGGCCGGGCCTGGCGCAGCAGAAACACCGGCAGGGGGGCCAGACGGGCATTGAGTTCACCTTCATGACCGACATGCAGGGGAGCGTCGTCGTGCTCACCCTGTGCCAGTGCCAGCAGCCAGGCGCCCCCAGGCACCGGCGCACTGGCCATGCGCATCGTGAAGCCATGGGCTGCCAGTGCCTGGCGGATGCGCGCCAGCAGAGGGTCGCGTCCGCCGAACAACAACAGGCTGGCCTGCAATTCGAGCAGCAGGCCGGCCGGACGTGGCTGCAGGTCGGTACCGGCCGCAGGCTTGAGACCCAGGCCGGCTTCGAGGCTGGCCTCATATTGCAGGCTCACGGAAGGCGTGAACTGCAGGCAGGTCAGCGCCATGGATTCGAGGGCCTGCTGTTCCTGGCGCAGGTCCTGCTCCAGCAGCTTCAGTTCAGGGACCAGGGCCAGCGCGGTGGCGCGCTTGAGTGCCGGTTGCACGCCCTTGGCCAGGGCAGCGGCATTGCTGGCCAGGATATGGCTACGGTTGCCCAGGGCGATGGCAGGCGTTGGGTCATCGTTCGCGCCGCTCATGCAGGCCTGCTCCACCCATTCGATGGACAGGCGGGGAAAATAAAGGGCAAGCCACAGCATGAGACAAGGTGCTGGTGAAGCCGGTGTGCGGCGTGGAGCCTGTGCCGGACGGAGCCGGCCGGCGCATCGGCAGGGGACTATTGCACCGCGACCAAGGCATCGCCGCTGTGCACCGTGGCCAGGCCCGTGACATGGCGCGCCTGCTTGGCCGGATGATCGTCGCCGCGCACCAGGCTGGGCTTGAGCTTGATGGCCTGGATCGGCTGGGGCAGGTCGAGCAGCAGGGGCATGGCCAACACCGGACCGCGGCGCTTGAGCACCTGTACCGACAGGCGCTGGTCGGGCTTGGGCAGCAGCAGCAGGCGCAAGGGCGCGGGCGAGGGTTCGAACTGTGCGGCCAGCTGGCGGAACAGGAAGACCGGGCCTTGCGCGCCTTGCGCGGCCAGCTGCATGCGACGCAGATGTTCGGGCCTGGTCTTGTCCTGGGGCAGCCAGGCCAGCAGGGCACCGAAGCTGGCGCTCTTGAGGGTTTGTTCGACCGCCCACAGGCGGTCGGCCGCATTGGGCGCCTGGATGATGATCAGATGTTGCAGGTCGATGCCGAAGCTGGCCAGGGCGGGCGCATAAGGAATATGGGGCGGGGCCAGCAGGATCACGACCTTGCCTTCGCGGGTGAGCTGGCGCAGCAGTGGCACCAGCAGCCGCAACTCGCCGATGCCGGCCTCGCGCGAGATCAGTTCGGTGACCATGCCCAGCGGCCAGCCGGCACCGGGCAACTCGCGGTCGAGCCTGGGAAAGCTGCTGGAGAAGGCCGGCACGCTGTGCTGGCCGAGCTGGTCGGCACGCCAGACGTCCTGGCGCTGCAACAGCTCGCGGGACTGGGCGATGCGGGGCTGAGGGTCGCGGAAGGCGGGCAGGGCGCTCATCATCAGGCTCCGGCGGGGCAGCGTTCGACCCGCGCGCCGGCCATCGCGAGGCCGGTGCTGGTATTGGACAGGGACGGGATGTTCATGAAAGTCTCCGGACGCAGGTTTCCACCGCCTGTGACAGACCCGCTGTCAGGCGTGAGGACAGAAATGAAAAAGTGGCCTTTGGCGCCATGCCGGCGCCGTGAGCCAGCGGCGCTACAACCCCTTGCCGCTGCGTACCAGCCCGACCGCAATGCCTTCCAGCGAGAACTCGTCGATGCGGGTGTCGAGCTGGATGGTTTTGTAGTCGGGGTTTTCGGCGATCAGTTCGACCTTGGTGCCGCTCTTGCGCCAGCGCTTGACGGTGACGTCTTCACCGATGCGGGCGACCACGATCTGGCCGTTGCGGGCATCGTTGGCCTGCTTGACGGCAAGCAGGTCGCCATCGAGGATGCCGGCATCGCGCATGCTCATGCCGCGCACCTTGAGCAGGTAGTCGGGCGAGGCGCTGAACAGGCTGGGGTCGAGCGCATAGTGGGCTTCGACATGTTCCTGTGCCAGGATGGGGCTGCCGGCAGCGACCCGGCCGATCAGGGGCAGGCTGAGCGCCAGCTTGACGGCATTGCCGACCTGCTCGCTCATTTGCGTGCTCATCTGTTCGGCCAGGCGGATGCCGCGCGAGGCACCAGCCATGATGTCGATGACCCCCTTGCGGGCCAGGGCCTTGAGGTGTTCCTCGGCGGCATTGGGCGAGCGAAAGCCGAGCGCACTGGCGATCTCGGCACGCGTGGGAGGGTAGCCGGTGCGTGCAATGTGCTGCTTGATGAGTTCGAGGATTTCCTGCTGGCGCCCGGTGAGCGGACGTGTCGAGAGGAGCGGGGAGGCCGCAGCGCCCGCACCGGGGGACGGGGCTGCAGCAGCCTGGGCAGGGGAGGAAGCCTTGGTCGACATGGTGGGCCTTGCAGTGAAGCGCTAACGACAAAACAAACAATGACTGTATTCTTATCCAGTACTGTATGAAATGTCAAGCCAGTGCCTGGTCCCCCCGGCAACGCGCTGCCCAGACCCGCGCAAGCAGGGGCTGTCGTTAATTTCTTGACAGGAGATCAATAAATTCCCGACTTTATTGGTCGGGAATGGTCATTATGGTAGCGCTGTGTCACAATGGACTCGCGCTAAATTGTCCGTAAAGGGAAGTTGCACCTAAGGCTTGCGCTCTCGGGCCCCGGTACTAGTGTTTTTCTTTCAGGCGATTGTCTGCGGCAAGACTCAGCAGGACACGATGAGTGACGCTGGTTCCATTATTTTTAATTGATTGGATCGGGTTCGAATGGCAACCAAAATTTATGTAGGAAACCTTCCCTGGCGGGCGACGGACGCGCAATTGCTGTCGATGTTTGCGCCCCATGGCGAAGTGATCGAGGCCAAGATCATGATCGACCGGGAAACCGGCCGTTCGCGCGGTTTCGGTTTTGTATCGATGTCCGATGCTGCGCAGGCTGATGCAGCCATTGCAGCCGTCAACGGTTCACAACTGGAAGGTCGTGCCATCGTTGCCAACGTCGCCCGTGAAAAAACCGGTGGTGGCTTTGGCGGCGGTGGTCGTCCTGGTGGTGGCTTTGGCGGTGGCGGCGGACGTCCTGGCGGCGGTGGCGGCTTTGGCGGTCGCGGTCCCGGCGGCGGTGGCGGTGGCTACGGCGGTGGTGGCGGCGGCGGTGGCGGCTACGGTGGTGGCGGCGGCGGCTACGGCGGCGGTTGCGGCGGACGCGGCCCCGGCGGTGGTGGCGGTCGCGGCGGCTATTGATCGCCATAGCGGATTGCATGACCGGCGGGTCCGCTGAGCGACCCGCAGGATCCTGGCGATCCACGACAAAGGGCAGAATGATTTCTGCCCTTTTTTCTTTGGTCGCAGGATTTGTTCCTGCGCCTCCTGCCCTTTTGCCTTCCCCCGACTGACATGAACCTGCATCCTGTTTCCATCATCGGCGCTGGCGCCATGGGTGGTGCGATGGCCCAGTGCCTGCTCAAGGCTGGCCATGACGTCATCGTGCGCGATGTCCAGCCCGCACGTGAGACCGCACTCAAGGCGCTTGGCGCCCGCACGGCGGCATCCCCTGCCGAGGCGGGTCGCCTGGCGCAAACCCTGTTCATCGTGGTCGTTGATCGCGACGAGATCGCTGCCGTGCTGGACGGAGCGCCCGGTCTGCCCGGTCTGTTGTCGAGCCTGACACCCCAGCACACCGTGTTCTTCAACAGCACCATTGCGCCCGAGGATGTCCAGGGCTTCTGCCAGCAGGTGATGGCCGCCGGTGCCCAGGCCGTGGATGCGCCGATCTCTGGTGGTCCGGCCCGTGCCGCGGCCGGCACGATGAGCATGATGCTGGCTGCACCCGAGGCGGTCCTCGTGCAGCACGAGGCCTTGCTCGAGCGCATGACGGCCAAGCGCTTTGTGATCTCGGCGCGCCATGGGGACGGCGCCAAGGCCAAGCTGGCCAACAACCTGATGGCCGGCCTGAACCTGCTGGCCGGGGCCGAGGCCCTGGCGCTCGGTGAACGCATGGGCCTGGATCCTGATCAGTTGCTCAAGCTGATGGCGGTCAGTTCCGGGCAGAGCTGGATGGCCGACGACCGGCTGCCGCGGGCCCTGGCAGGGGACTATGAACCGCGTGCCCAGACCAAGGTGCTGACCAAGGATGTGCGCCTGGCCAACGAGATGGCGCAAGGCAAGGGACTGTCCCTGCCGCTGGGCGAACGCGCCGCGCAGTTGTATGCGCAGGCCTGCCAGGCAGGGTTTGATCTCGAGGATGATGCCGCAGTGCTCAAGCACTACCGGCAGTTGTTCCGTACCTGAGCCCTGCAAGGGCCCTGCCTGTCAGGGCAGGGCCGATGATCCTCCGCTGCAGCGCTGCCCGCCTTACATGTTGGGATAGGCCGGTCCGCCGCCACCCTCGGGCACCACCCAGACGATGTTCTGGCTCGGGTCCTTGATGTCGCAGGTCTTGCAGTGCACGCAGTTCTGGGCATTGATCTGCAGGCGATCGCTGTTGTCATCGTTCTTGACGAACTCGTACACCCCGGCCGGGCAGTAGCGCTGCTCGGGGCCGGCAAACTTGGCCAAATTGACGTTGACCGGAACCGAGGCATCCTTGAGTGTCAGGTGGATCGGCTGGTTTTCCTCGTGATTGGTGTTCGACATGAACACCGAGGACAGGCGATCGAAGGAGATCTTGCCATCGGGCTTGGGATACTCGATCGGGGTGCATTCGCTGGCCGGCTTCAGGTAAGCATGGTCGGGCTTGGTCGAATGCAGCGTCCAGGGGGCCTTGCCCTTGAACACCACCTGGTCGATACCCACCAGCAGCGTGCCCATCCACAGGCCCTTGCCCATCATCGGCTTGAAGTTGCGGGCCTTGTACAGTTCCTCGTGCAGCCAGGATTTTTCGAAGGCTTGCGGGTAGTCGGACAACTCGTCGCTGCTGCGGCCAGCCTGCACGGCATCGAAGGCGGCCTGTGCAGCCAGCATGCCGCTCTTCATCGCGGCATGGCTGCCCTTGATGCGGGAGGCATTGAGCATGCCAGCATCGCAGCCGAGCAGGGCGCCGCCCGGAAAGGTGAGCTTGGGCAGGCAATTGAGGCCACCGGCGGTGATGGCGCGGGCACCATAGGCCACGCGTTTGCCACCTTCGAAGAACTTACGGATGTCCGGATGCGTCTTGTAGCGCTGGAACTCTTCGAAAGGCGAGAGATAGGGGTTGGTGTAGTTCAGGCCGACCACATAGCCGACCGCGATCTGGTTGTTCTCCAGGTGATACAGGAAGGAGCCGCCATAGGTGGCGCTGTCGAGCGGCCAGCCTGCGGTATGGATCACCAGGCCGGGCTTGTGCACCTCGGGCTTGACATCCCACAGCTCCTTGATGCCGATGCCATAGCCCTGCGGGTCCTTCCCTTCGTCGAGCCTGTAGCGGGCGATCAGCTGCTTGCCCAGGTGGCCACGGGCGCCCTCGGCAAACAAGGTGTACTTGGCATGCAGTTCCATGCCAGGCTGAAAGTTGTCGGTGGGCTGGCCGTCGCGCCCCACGCCCATGTTGCCGGTGGCCACGCCCTTGACCGAGCCGTCTTCGTGATAAAGCACTTCCGCTGCCGCGAAGCCGGGGTAGATTTCGACGCCCAGGCTCTCGGCCTGCTGACCCAGCCAGCGCACCACATTGGCCAGGCTGATCACATAATTGCCATGGTTCTGGAAGCACTGCGGCAGCATCCAGCCGGGCACCTGGCGGTGGCCACTGGCATTGAGCATCATGAAGCGGTCTTCGACCACCGGCGTATTCAGCGGTGCACCGAGCGCCTTCCAGTCGGGGAACAACTCGTTCATCGCGATCGGGTCCATCACCGCACCGGACAGGATGTGGGCGCCGAGTTCGCCGCCTTTTTCGATCAGGCAGACATTGATCTCCTTGCCCTCGGCCTGGGCGATCTGCTTGAGCTTGATCGCTGCGGACAGTCCGCCCGGACCGCCCCCGACGATGACCACATCAAATTCCATCGCATCGCGCTCGATTTCCATCTTCTTCTCCGTTGTCCTTGTAGTGGGAGGCGAACCTCCCCGGGCCTGCGCTGCCGGCAGGGCAGACTGCAGGCGGGAGCGCGATTCCGGGATGTCTTCCAGCTTATCGCATGAAGCTCAGATCAGGGCCGGTTCCGTCTTGGATTGCAGCAGTTCACGGGTCACGCCCGGTGCCATTTCGATCACCTTCAGGCCTTGCGGCGTGACATCCAGAACCGCCAGGTCCGTGATGATGCGGTTGACAACGCCCAGGCCGGTCAGGGGCAGCGAGCAGGACTTGAGGATCTTCAGGTCCTCGCCGCCATCCTTGCGTCGCGCGACGTGTTCCATCAGCACGAGGACTCGGCCGACACCTGCGACCAGGTCCATCGCGCCGCCCATGCCCTTGACCATCTTGCCGGGGATCATCCAGTTGGCCAGGTCGCCCTTTTCGCTGACCTGCATGGCGCCCAGGATCGACAGGTTGATCTTGCCGCCGCGGATCATGGCGAAGGAATCATGCGAGCCGAAGATCGAGGTGCCGGCGATGGTGGTGACGGTCTGCTTGCCGGCGTTGATCAGGTCGGCGTCGACCTCGTCTTCGGTCGGGAAGGGGCCGATGCCGAGCATGCCGTTCTCGCTTTGCAGCCAGACTTCCTTGCTGGCAGGCACATGATTGGCCACCAGGGTGGGCAGGCCGATGCCCAGGTTGACGTAGAAACCGTCTTCGAGTTCGCGTGCCGCAATGGCGGCCATCTGGTCGTGGGTCCAAGCCATGATCAAGCCTTCTTTTCGCTGAGGGTGCGCTTCTCGATGCGCTTTTCGGGGGTCGGGTTGTGCACGATGCGGTGCACGTAGATGCCGGGCAGATGCACGTCATCGGGGTCGATCTGGCCGTTCTCGACAATCTGCTCGACCTCGACCACCGTGACCTTGCCGGCCATCGCAGCAGCCGGGTTGAAGTTGCGTGCCGTACGCCGGAACACCAGGTTGCCGGACTTGTCGGCCTTGTAGGCCTTGACCAGCGACACATCGGGCACCAGGGCCCGTTCCATGACGTAGTCGGCACCATCGAAGTTGCGGATTTCCTTGCCTTCGGAAATCACCGTACCGACACCGGTCTTGGTGAAGAAGGCCGGGATGCCGGCGCCACCGGCACGCAGCTTCTCGGCCAGGGTGCCCTGCGGCGTGAATTCCAGTTCCAGCTCGCCCGCCAGGTACTGGCGCTCGAACTCCTTGTTCTCGCCGACGTAGCTGGAGATCATTTTCCTGATCTGGCGGGTCTCCAGAAGCAGGCCCAGGCCGAAACCGTCGACGCCGGCATTGTTGGAAATGACGGTGAGGCCCCTGACGCCGGAATCCCTGAGGGCGGCAATCAGGGCCTCGGGGATGCCGCACAGGCCGAAACCGCCGACCGCCATCAACTGGCCGTCCTTGACGAGGCCTTTGAGCGCGTCCGCCGCGCTGGCATATAGCTTGTTAGCCACTCTGAGCTCCGAAAGAAGGGGGTGAAAACCAGGCACCCCGGCCACGGCCGCCGCACTGCGGCGCGCCTTGGCCTGGCATGGCCGCAGTCCCCGACGCAGGCAAGGAAGGGGCAGGGCCATTGGTGCTTTGCCGCAATTTTACGGCATCGGCGGGGCGGGTAAACTCGGCCGGATATTTGAACCGCAGACCAGATGGTCTGCCCGTTTGCCGAAAGGGCCCCCGACAGCATGAGCGCCGACTTTGATCTGAGTGGAAAAATTGCCCTGGTGACCGGGGCCTCCAGTGGCCTTGGCGAGCGCTTTGCGCTGACCCTGGCCGGTGCCGGTGCGCAGGTGGTACTGGCCTCGCGCCGCATCGAACGGCTCAAGGAATTGCGTGCCCGCATCGAGGCCGGTGGCGGCGCGGCCCATGTCGTGAGCATGGATGTCACCGACCTGGCCAGCATCAGCCAGGCCGTGGCCGAGGCCGAGGCCGAGACCGGGCCGATCGACATCCTGGTCAACAACTCCGGCGTGTCCACCACGCAGCGCCTGGTGGACGTCACCCCCGAAGACTACGACTTCATCTTCAATACCAACGTCAAGGGCTCGTTCTTTGTCGCCCAGACGGTGGCCCGCGGCATGATTGCCCGTGCCAAGACCGATCCGGCGCGCCAGGCACGCATCATCAACATCGCCTCGATGGCCGCCCTCAAGGTCCTGGCCCAGATCGGGGTCTACTGCATGAGCAAGGCCGCCGTGGCCCAGATGACCAAGGCGATGGCGCTCGAATGGGGGCGCTACAACATCAATGTGAATGCGATCTGCCCGGGTTACATCAAGACCGAGATGAACGCCCACCACTGGGAGACCGAGGCCGGACAGAAGCTGATCAGCCTGCTGCCGCGCAAGCGCATCGGCCACCCCGATGATCTGGACGGGCTGCTCCTGCTGCTGGCCAGCGGGGCCTCGCGATTCATGAACGGCGCGGTGATCGCCGCCGACGACGGCTTTGGCATCTGAGATCATGGATGCGCGCGCGCTGGCCGCGGCCTTCGAACTGTCCGCCCTGAGCCCGGACTTCTACGACGATCCCTATCCCACCTTCGCAGCCCTGCGGGCACATGACCCGGTCCATCAACTCAAGGATGGCAGCTGGTTCCTGACCCGCTATGACGATGTGATGACGGTGTACCGGAGTCCGGATGCCAGCTCGGACAAGAAGGTCGAATTCCTTCCCAAGTACGGTCCCTCGCCGCTGTACGAGCACCACACCGGCAGCCTGGTGTTCAATGACCCGCCCCTGCACACCCGTGTCCGGCGCCTGATCATGGGCGCGGTCAACCAGCGCGCCATCAACCGCATCGAGCCGGATGTGACTGCCCTGGTGCAACGCCTGCTCGACCAGATGCAGGCGCGCATGGCCCGGGACGGCCGTATCGATTTGGTCGAGGACTTTGCCGCGGCCATTCCGGTCGAGGTGATCGGCAACCTGCTGGCGATTCCGCATGCCGACCGCGGCCCGCTGCGCGGCTGGTCACTGGCCATCCTGGGGGCGCTCGAGCCGGTGCTCAGCGACGAGAGGCGCCGCGCCGGCAATCAGGCGGTGAGCGATTTTTCGGCCTACCTCGAGCAGTTGATTGCCGAGCGCCGGCGCCATCCAGGCAATCCCGAGGAAGATGTGCTCACCCGCCTGATCCAGGGCGAGGCCGATGGCGAGAAGCTCAGCCTCAATGAGCTGATCCAGAACTGCATCTTTCTGCTCAATGCCGGGCATGAGACCACCAGCAACACCATCGGCAATGGCATCGTCAGCCTGATGGCGCATCCTGAACAACTGGCACGCCTGCGCCAGGACCTGTCGCTGATCAATCCGGCGATCGAGGAGATGCTGCGCTTTGAAAGCCCGGTGCAGCTGAACAACCGGCGCATGCTCAAGCCGATCACCCTGGGCGGCAAGACCTTGCCTGCCGGCAGCCTGATCACGCTGGCGATCGGTGCGGCCAACCGTGACGGCGAGCCATTTCCCGACCCCGACCGTTTCGACATCGGTCGCAAGCCCAACCGGCAACTGGCCTTCGGTCATGGCGACCATGCCTGTGTCGGCATGAATGTGGCACGCATGGAAGCGCGCGTCGCGATCAAGGCCTTCCTGGAGCGTTTCCCGGTGATCGAAGCCGGCGGCGAGCGTGTGCGTGACCGGCGTGTGCGCTTTCGCGGCTACCAGTCGATTCCGCTCATCGTGGGCGCCTGACCATGCTCAAGCCGCCACCTCAGGGGGCTGTCCCCGCTTTCCGCTTCGAGATCCCGATCCGCTGGGGCGACATGGACGCGATGGGTCACGTCAACAACACCGTGTATTTCCGTTACATGGAACAGGCGCGCATCTCCTGGTTCGAGGCCCTCCAGGTGCGGCCCAACCCCGAGGGTTCAGGCTTTCTGATCGTCAACGCCCAGTGCGACTTCATCCGCCAGCTGAAGTACCCCGGCGTGGTGCGGGTCGACACCTATGTCGGCGACATCGGTCGCAGCAGCTTTGATACCTGGATCGAGATGTCGCCGGTCCATGACGCGGGACAGGTGTATGCACGCGGTGGTGCCCGCATCGTCTGGGTCAATTTCCCGCTTGGGCGCTCGGAGCCCCTGCCGCCCGATGTGCTGGCACGGGTCACCACCCCCATCGCCGCCATCCATCGCTGAACCCCGCAGCCCTTCACCAGGATCAAGTCCATGAGCATGCCCCCTGACACGCCCGAGGGCCGAAAGGCCAGTGCCCAGCAAGCCTTGCGCGACGAGGCCGTCAGCGCTTCCCTGCAGATGGAGCAGGAACTGGCCGCTGCCCAGCGCATGGCCCTGGAGTTCGAACAGCAGGTGCAGGCCCTGGGCGGCCGCGTGGCGGCTCGCCTCGAAGGCGAGATCAGCATGCTGGCCTCGACGGTGGCCAGCCTGTTGCAGACCCTGGCCTCGCGCCTGGCCGACAAGGACCCGCAGCTGGGCGAGCTGGCCCGGATGGGGCTGCGCAGCAGCCAGTCGTTGCAGGACGAGGTCAAGGCCATGCTCAGCGAGCTGCGTCAGGCCGACCCGGATGTCATCGGCCTGGTCGAGTCCCTCGACCGGCTCACCCGGCAGTGGCGCGATCGCACGCCAGCGGTGCGCTTCGAGTTTCTGAGCGATCCGCCAGAGGGACAGGCGTTCGGATTCCCGGACAATCCCATCGAGGCTTTCGTGCAGCGCGTGGCCGAGGCCGCAGTGGACCGCGCGGTCAATCTGGGCGGGGCCCGTCTCGTGGTGATTTCCATCAGCCGCGACGATGAGCAGTTTCGGCTGCAGGTCATCGATGATGGCGGTCCGCCGCCGGCCAGCCCCGGCCATCACTGGCGCAGCCTGCAGGAGAAGGCCGCCGCGATGGGGGGCTTGCTCAGCCTCGAACAGGCCGACTCTGGCGGCGGCGAGGCAATGCTGAAGCTGGCCTGGGGCCGCGCCGCTTGAGGGCGGTATAATCCCGCTTTACCAGCTGAGCTTCCATGACGAAATTTGTCTTTGTCACCGGCGGCGTGGTCTCTTCCTTGGGCAAGGGGATCGCCGCAGCTTCCATGGCTGCACTCCTCGAGTCGCGCGGCCTGAAGGTCACCCTCCTCAAACTGGACCCCTACATCAACGTCGATCCCGGAACGATGAGCCCGTTCCAGCACGGCGAGGTCTTTGTGACCGAGGATGGGGCGGAAACCGATCTTGATCTTGGCCACTACGAGCGTTTCGTCTCGTCCAAGATGCGCAAGTACAACAACTTCACCACCGGCCAGATCTATGAGTCGGTGATCAAGAAGGAGCGCCGCGGCGAGTACCTGGGGCGCACCGTCCAGGTCATCCCGCACATCACCAACGAGATCCAGGCCTTCATCGAGAAGGGGGCCGGGGTGGGGGATCCCGATCCGGCCCGTCAGTTCGATGTGGCCATCGTCGAGATCGGTGGCACGGTCGGCGACATCGAGTCGCTGCCCTTCATCGAGGCAGCCCGCCAGATGAGCCTGAAGCTCAAGCGTGGCAATTTCTGTTTCGTGCACCTGACCCTGGTGCCCTTCATCGGTTCGGCGGGCGAACTCAAGACCAAGCCGACCCAGCACTCGGTTCAAAAGCTTCGCGAAATCGGCATCCAGGCCGACATGCTGTTCTGCCGTGCCGACCGTCGCATTCCCGAGGATGAGCGCGGCAAGATCTCGATGTTCTCCAACGTGGCCCTCGATTCGGTGATCTCGGTCTGGGATGCCGACAGCATCTACAAGATCCCGCGCATGCTGCATGAGCAGGGGGTCGATGACCAGCTCTGCGACATCCTGCGCCTGGACTTGCCCAAGGCTGACCTGTCGGTCTGGGACCGCATCGTGCAGGCCTGGCAGCATCCGAGCAGCCAGGTGCGCATCGGCATGGTGGGCAAGTACGTCGACCTGACCGAATCCTACAAGTCCTTGTCCGAGGCGCTCACGCATGCCGGCATGCACAACCACTGTCGCGTCACGGTCGATTACATCGACTCGGAAAAGATCGAGAACGACGGACCGGCCGTTCTGGCGCAGTACGACGCCATCCTGGTACCGGGCGGCTTTGGCATCCGCGGTACCGAGGGCAAGATCCAGGCGATCCGCTATGCCCGTGAGCATCGCATTCCCTACCTGGGGATCTGCCTGGGCATGCAGCTGGCGGTGATCGAATTTGCCCGCCATGTCTGTGGCCTCGAAGGTGCCAACAGCACCGAGTTCAATTCGCAGGCACCGCACAAGGTGGTCGGCCTGATCACTGAATGGCTGGACCGCGAAGGCCGTGTCGAAAAGCGTGACGAGAACAGCAACCTGGGCGGTACGATGCGCCTTGGGGCACAGCGCTGCCCGGTATCGCCGGGCACCCTGGCGGCGCGCATCTACGGCGAGACGGTCAATGAGCGCCATCGCCATCGCTACGAGGTGAACAATCATTATGTGCCGCAGCTCGAGGCCAAAGGCCTGAAGATCACGGCGCGCACGCCCAGCGAGAACCTGCCCGAGATCGCCGAACTGCCCCAGGACATCCATCCCTGGTTCTTCGGTGTGCAGTTCCACCCGGAATTCACCTCCACACCCCGCGACGGCCATCCGCTGTTCATCTCGTACATCCAGGCGGCGATGGCCCAGGCTTCCCGTCGTGGCACCAGTGCGGCCGCGCTGCCGGGCGTCGCGCAGCCCGCCTCATGAGCACGGCCCGTGTGCAACTGCCCGGCTTCCAGGCCGGGCTCGACCTGCCCCTGTTCCTGATTGCCGGACCCTGCGTGATCGAATCGCGCGAACTGGCTTTCGAGACGGCGGGCCAGTTGCAGCAGATCACCCGGGAGCTGGGCATTCCGTTCATCTACAAGTCATCCTTCGACAAGGCCAACCGCAGCTCGGGCAAGTCGTTTCGGGGGCCTGGCATGCGGGAAGGCCTGAAGATCCTGTCCGATGTCCGCTCGCAGCTCGGCGTCCCGGTGCTCACTGATGTCCACGAAATCGACCAGATCGCCGAGGTGGCGGCAGCGGTCGATGTCCTGCAGACGCCGGCTTTCCTGGTGCGCCAGACCGATTTCATCCATGCCGTGGCTACCTGCGGCAAGCCGGTCAATATCAAGAAAGGCCAGTTCCTGGCGCCGCATGACATGCGTCAGGTGGTGCTCAAGGCCCGCGAGGCGGCTGTCCAGGCGGGTGGCGACGGACGCAACATCATGGTCTGCGAGCGCGGCGCCAGCTTCGGCTACAACAACCTGGTCTCCGACATGCGTTCGCTGGCGATCATGCGCGAGACCGATTGCCCGGTGGTGTTCGACGCCACGCATTCGGTGCAGTTGCCGGGCGGGCAGGGCGACAAGTCGGGGGGCCAGCGCGAGCATGTGCCGGTACTGGCGCGGGCAGCGGTGGCGGTCGGCATTGCCGGCCTGTTCATGGAGACACATCCCGATCCGTCCCGCGCCAAGAGCGATGGACCCAATGCCTGGCCCTTGCCGCGCATGCGGGCCCTGCTGTCCCAGCTCAAGGCCATCGACGAGTTGGTCAAGCGTACCGGCTTCGAGGAGATGCGCCTGTCGCTCGAGTAGGGCTGTCCAAGGCAGGCCCGCGTGGCTGCTCAAGGCCGGTCCCCGGAACAAACGATTCAAAACAGTGGAGTTCAGCCATGGCGGCTTATGTGATTGCCAATGTGAAGGTCAGCGATCCCGAGAAGTACAAGGGCTATCAGGCCCTGTCCCCCGGTGCGATTCAGGCGGCGGGCGGCGAGTTTCTGGTGCGTGGCGGAGCGGTGACGGTGCTCGAGGGCCAGTGGCAGCCTGATCGCGTTGTCGTGGCCAGGTTTCCCAGTGTTGCGGCCGCCAAGGCCTTTTATGACTCGGCGTTGTATGTCGAAGCGCGTGCCAAGCGCGCCGGCGCCACCGAGTTTTTCAATATGGTGATTGTGGAAGGAATCCAATGAGCACGATCGTTGACATCATCGGCCGCGAGATCATCGACTCGCGCGGCAACCCGACCGTCGAGTGCGACGTGTTGCTCGAGTCTGGCGTGATGGGCCGGGCCGCCGTGCCCTCGGGCGCATCGACCGGTTCGCGCGAGGCCATCGAGCTGCGCGATGGCGACAAGAGCCGCTATCTGGGCAAGGGCGTCCTGAAGGCGGTCGAGCACATCAACACCGAAATCTCCGAGGCCCTGATGGGGCTGGATGCCGGCGAGCAGCCCTTCATCGATCGCACCCTGCTCGATCTGGATGGTACCGACAACAAGAGCCGCCTGGGCGCCAACGCGACCCTGGCGGTGTCGATGGCGGTGGCCAGGGCGGCAGCCGAGGAGACCGGGCTGCCGCTGTACCGCTATTTCGGCGGCTCTGGCGCGATGGCCCTGCCGGTGCCGATGATGAACGTCATCAATGGCGGTGCCCATGCCAACAACAACCTGGACCTGCAGGAATTCATGATCCTGCCGATCGGGGCACCGAGCTTTCGCGAGGCGGTGCGCTATGGCGCCGAGGTCTTCCACGCGCTCAAGAAGCTGATCCACGACAAAGGCATGTCCACGGCAGTGGGCGACGAGGGCGGCTTTGCCCCCAGCGTCAAGAACCACGAAGAAGCCATCCAGCTGGTGCTCAAGGCCATCGAGAACGCTGGCTATGAGCCTGGCCGCCAGATCGCGCTGGGCCTGGACTGTGCCAGTTCCGAGTTTTTCAGGGAGGGCAAGTACCACCTGGAGGGCGAAGGCCTGAGCCTGAGTGCATCGGACTTCACCAACCTGCTGGCCACCTGGTGCGACAAGTACCCGATCATCTCGATCGAGGACGGCATGGCCGAGAATGACTGGGACGGCTGGAAGATCCTGACCGAGCGCCTGGGCAAGAAGGTCCAGCTGGTCGGTGACGACCTTTTCGTCACCAACACGAGGATCTTGCGCGAAGGGATCGACAAGGGCATCGCCAACTCGATCCTCATCAAGATCAACCAGATCGGCACGCTCACCGAGACCTTTGCGGCGATCGAGCTGGCCAAGCGCTACAACTACACCTCGGTGGTCTCGCATCGCTCGGGCGAGACCGAGGACACCACGATTGCCGACATCTCGGTGGCGACCAACGCCCTGCAGATCAAGACCGGCTCGATGAGCCGCAGCGACCGTACTGCCAAGTACAACCAGCTGCTGCGCATCGAGGAAGATCTGGGCGATACCGCCGAGTATCCGGGCCGCAGCGCCTTCTTCAACCTGCGCTGATCGTCCCGCAGGCGCCCCGTGCCAGCGTCCCTTGCATGCATCTGCTTCGATGCGTGGATTGGGCGGCTGGTCCGCGGGGCCGGGGCCTGTTAAGCTTGAGCCTTCATGAAACTTTTCAGCATCGTTCTCGCCGCCTTCCTCGTCCTGATCCAGTACCCGTTGTGGCTGGGCAAGGGCGGGTGGTTGCGCGTCTGGGAACTGGATCGGCAGGTGGTCAAGCAGCAGTCGGCCAACCTTGTGCTGGCTGGTCGCAACACCTCGCTCGAGGCCGAGGTCCGCGACCTGCAGGAAGGCCGTCAGGCCATCGAGGAGCGCGCCCGCTACGAGCTGGGCATGGTGCGCAAGAACGAGATCTTCGTGCAGATCAGCGAGCCCCCGGTGCTCAAGCCGGTCAAGGCGCCGGCGGCTGCTCCCGAAGCGTCTGAAGCGGTTCCGGCCAGCCGCTGATGGGCGGATGTTGACGGCCGGGCGATGATGGCCCTGCGCCAGCCCCGGCTCAGTCTGGTCGCGCCGGTGACGGCATGACCCCTTCGATGAATACCGCAGCGGCATCGACCGCATCGAAGCGGTAGCCGGTATTGCAATAATCGCACTGAGTACGAACCTCGCCCTGTTCGGCCAGGATGCTTTCGACCTCCTCGCGCCCGAGCATCTTGAGCATGGCGGCGACCTTTTCGCGCGAGCAGGTGCAGGCAAACCGGACCGGACGTTCATCGAGGGTCTGCAGGTTCTCCTGCCAGAACAGCTTGTGCAGCAAGCGCTCGGGCGACTCGGACAGCAATTCCTCCCGTGTCAGGGTATCGGCCAGCATCTGCAGGCGTGGCCAGGCATCCTGATCGATTCGGGCAGTGCCCAGGGAGCCGCCGCTATCGGGCATTTTCTGCAGCAGCAGGCCCACCGCGCACTGGTCATCGGCGGCCAGGTACAGGCGACTGGGGACTTGTTCCGAGCGCAGCATGTAATGCTCGAGCACGCTGGAGACGCTGTCGCCCTCGAAGGGCACGATGCCCTGGTAGGGCTGCTGGTTGGCCGAATGCTTGGCAGGCTCGAGGGTGACCACGAAGCGACCCTGACCATTGCGGTTGACCAGCGAGGAGAAACTGGCCTGCGCGTCTGTTCCAGCGCCCGCCGGGGCGGCCTTGAGCGTGGCGCGGAACAGGCCTGCCGGCCGGCACTCCACCACCATCAGGCGGATCGGTCCGTCGCCATGGATCTGCAGGATCAGGTTGCCATCGAATTTCAGGCTGGCAGCCAGCAACTGGGCCGCCGCGCACAACTCGCCCATGCGGTGCAGCCCGGGCTGGGCGGTGTGCCGCGACACCACCGCCTGCCACTGCGACGACAGTCTCACGATCTGCCCGCGGACTTCGCCCTGTCCCAGCAGGAAGCGGGTCAGGAGGTCTTGGCCAATACTCATTTCAGTCCTGTTTCACGGTCAAGGCCGCTCATTGCGGCCGGTTGCAAACCGGTGCGCCCGGGCGGGCCGCTGGATTTGGGCAGCGCTGCCGCGCTCGGGCAGACGCCGGTTTCGATCAGTTTGAGGGCACCCGCCAGAAGCCGCTCCGCAGGGTCGCCCAGGCTGCGCATGACGGGGTCGGTCAAGGCACAGGTCGGACTCAGGCCGTCGACATAGTCGGTTTCTCCCACCGAATTGACGACCCGGAACGACAGGATGCTGTACACCCGGCCATTGTAGGTTGCAGGCGTCGAGCCGAAGGGCTTGCCGCAGGTGGTCTGGCCAATGGTCTGCACGTTCCGGTAAGGCTTGAGGGCCTGGATCAGCAACTCGCTGGCCGAGCAGGTGCGCGCGCTGGTGATGACCACCACCTGGCCGAAGCGGCCCGCCAGGGCCTGGGCATTGAAACGGAAGTCCTGGTCGAGCGCCTGCTGGCGACTGTTGTGGCGCAGGCTCACGGCCAGCTTGCCGGTCAGCGATGCGGGGGAGGGGTCGGCCGACCCGGAAGGACCGAGCGAAGAGGCCAGATTCACGGCATCGGCAATCAGTCCGCCCCCGTTGTCGCGCAGGTCCAGTACCAGGTGGCGTGCGCCCTGGGCGATCACCAGTGACAGTGCATTGTTCCAGGCGACGAGGTCGTTGCCGGTGAAGCTGTAGAAGTCGATGTAGCCGACCGTGCCAGCGCTGCTGGGCAGGGTGCTCGCGGCCGAAACGTAGGTGACGTTGTAGGCGGCCTTGGTCATGGCCACGTCGCGGGCCGGCGCATAGCCGGTGCCGCCGGGCAGCGGGGTCTGTACCCGATATGTGCCGCTGATACCGGCGGTGGACGGGCCGATGGCGCTGTCTATTTCGCCGGCATTGGCAAAGCTGGCAATCGACCGGCCATCGATGGCCAGAATTTCATCGCCGCGGCGCAGGCCGGCCTGCCAGGCGGGGGCTTGCGCCTGCACCTGGGTCAGCACCAGGGCTTCCTTGCCGACGGTGTAGGAAAAGCCGTAACCGGTGAGTTGCCCGGCCTGGGTAAAGCTGTTGAAGTCGGACTCGTTGGCGATGCTGCTGAACCGGTCGGCTGCCACCTTCAGCGCGGCCAGGGCGGCCTCGTCGCTGGCGTAGCGGGCCGGGTCGATCGTCGCGGGCAACTGGTCGGCCCACAGGTAGTTGGCCTGCATGTGCTCGACCAGGAAGCGGGTGTTCGGGTCTGCCGCAGCCGTACTGGCGCCCGAGCCGCCGCCCCCGCAGGCGGCCAGGAGGGCGGCCACGGCGGCAAGGCCTGCCCGGGCGGTCCAAGCGGACGCCAGGCTTCGGACGTGAGGGACGAAAGGGCCCGTTCCTGAGGCGCTACAGGGGCAGGGCGGGGCATCGGCCGGCAGACGGGCCGGCGCTTTTGAGGGCTGAAATCGGTGCACTCGGCGGCTTCGGTAAAATGGGGACCTAAGTCAAGAGTACCGCATGAAAGAATCCCGCGCCGCCCGTTCCGGGCGTGATCGCAAAGCATTTTTGTCTCCCGATGCCGAACGCCTGGTGGCGGCTGCCCTCGGCCTGTCGAACTCCGGCAGCCGGGTCGAGGACCGTTACTGGGAACACCAATTGCAGGCCCGTCTTGATCGCCTGCTCGAGGGCGGCAATGCCCAGACCGTCGAGCAGGCCCTGGACCGCCTGCAGCAGACCGATCAGGAAGCCTACGGGGCCCTGGTCGAGGCGGTCGAGGAGGTTGCAGAGGCCACCCAGGTGATGGTGCGCGGCGAGGACGGCCAGGAAAAGGCCTGGCAGATCCTGCTGGTCAGTGCCCCCCTGGTGTGCTGGACCCGTTTCAAGATCCCGGCCGAAGCCATCGCCGCGGATCGGGTCAAGCCGCTCAGCGATGCCTGGGCCGCCACCATCCTGGCCGAGGGCACGCGCTTTGCGCTGGTGCCCCAGCTCTACAGCATCGATCAATTGCCCAGTGACTTCAACCAGGTGCGCCGTTTCGTGCGCAAGCTGGGCGCGGCGGCGGTCAACCAGACGCCGATGCGCTTTGACCTGAAGGATCTGCCCGAGAGTGCCGACATGCTGGCCGACGTGCGTTTCCTGATCGGCGTCGTCGCGGCGCCGGTGGGTGCGCCGATCTTCCGCTGGCAGCAGATCGATGCCCGCGAGCACCCCAGCCGCGTGTCCTGCCTCGAGGACTGGGTGTCCCGGGTGCGTCTGCTCGTCGATCCCCTGCTGGCCGGCTGCGGCTTTGAGTGTCTGCTGCCAGATGCCTATCACATCAACCTGCGTGAGTCGGACCGGCGCGTACGGCCCTTCGCAGTCCGTGCCGGTGTGCATTACCTGACCCATGCCTTCAATCGGGAGCCCTCGGCCATCCGTGCCGTGGTGGCTGGCTTCGGCACCCAGCGGGTCGAGGAGTACCGCGTCTCGCTGTGTCTGGATGCCGACGGCGAGCAGGTGGCCCAGGGCGTGGTCTGGCCCGTGTTGGGTCCGGAGCATGTCCAGGAGGGCCAAGGCGAGCCCGAGGAGGCCTCGCAGCTGGAGCAGATCCGCAGCCTGTTGCGCGAGTGCGGCGTGACCGACATCGAACACTGGGACCAGATCAGCGAGCCTGAATTCTGCGAGGATTGCGGCGCACCGCTGTTCCCGAATGCCAAGGGCGAGGTGGTGCACACCGAAATGCCCGAGGAAGCCGACCCCGGTACCCAGCATTTCCACTGACTCAACGAATGCCATGACGGGCCTTTCGACAGCAGGGACTCCTTGGTGCAGGGCTCTGTCCATGGCCTGCGGCGCTGCGCTTTGGCGGCGCCTGCCTGCGGCCTTGCTCGTCGTCCTGCTCCTGTCAGGTCTTTCAGGGCAGGCGGCGCGCGCCCAGGGCAGTTCGCGCGAAGGCGCCGCACCGACTCCGTCGGCGCCGGTGCCCAAGCCCCTGCCCAGGGGCAGCAGCCTGCAGTTTCCTGCCGTGACCCTGGTCGATGGCCGGGTCTTGCCGCCCGAGTACTGGCAGGGCAAGGTGGTGGTGATCGAGCGCTGGGCGACCTGGTGCCCGTTTTGCGCCCGTCAGAACCCCAACCTCAATGGCCTGCATCTGGATCACCAGGGCAAGGGGCTCGAGGTGCTGGCCCTGTCCACCGACAAGTCGGTGCAAACCGTGCAGGCCTACCTGGCCAAGACCGGCTACAAGTTCCACGTGGCGATGATGACGCCCGAGTGGCAGGCCCGGCTGGGATCCTCGCGCACCCTGCCCGAGCTGTGGGTGATCGGCCGTGATGGCCGGGTCAAGGAGTACGTGCCCGGCGAGATGTTCCCTGAGGATGTGGCCGCCCTGTCGCACTGGCTGCAGCCCTGAGGCAGCACGCGCTCGGCTACACTTGCGCCAGTCCATCCTCCACACCCAGCATGAACCAAGACCAGCTCAAGCGCGAAGCCGCTTTGCGTGCCCTGCAATATGTGCCCAAGGGCGCCATCCTCGGCGTGGGGACCGGCTCGACCGTCAACTTCTTCATTGATGGCCTGGCGGCAATCAAGGACCAGATCCCTGGAACGGTGTCCAGTTCCGTCAAGAGCACGGAACGCCTCCTGGCATTGGGCATCAAGGTACTCGAGCTCAACGAGGTGCTGGCAGCGGGTCAGCCGATCCCCTTGTATGTCGACGGCGCCGATGAGGCCAATGACCGGCTGGAACTGATCAAGGGGGGCGGCGGCGCACTGACCCGCGAGAAGATCATCGCGCAGGCGGCGGGCCAGTTCATCTGCATCGTCGACCAGAGCAAGTGCGTGCCTGTGCTGGGGCGCTTCCCGCTGCCTGTCGAGGTGGTGCCGATGGCCGAGCAGATGGTGGCCGCCCAGTTGCGGGCGCTGGGCGCCGAAGCGCGACTGCGCAGCGGTTTCATCACCGACAACGGCAACATCATCCTGGATGCGCACGGGCTTCGTATCGAGGATGCGCGCGCCCTCGAGACCCTCATCAACCAGTGGCCGGGCGTCGTCACGGTGGGGCTGTTCGCGCATCGACCCGCCGACCGCCTGATCATCGCCTCGCCTGAGGGCGTGCGTGAGCAGGCCGGCGCTGCGGCCGCCAGGGCCGGCTGATGGATCGCAGTCCCTTGCCCGGCGCGGCCCGCCTGTGGGCCTTGCTGCTGGTGTTTGCGGTGCTGTGGTTCGGTACCCTGGATTACCGTACCCTGATCAAGAGCGATGAGGGGCGATACGCCGAGATCGCCCGTGAGATGACCGTCAGCGGCGACTGGGTGACGCCGCGCTACAACGACGTCAAGTATTTCTACAAGCCGCCTCTCCAGTACTGGGCCACGGCGACGGCCTACGAGGTCTTCGGGATCAACGAGTGGACGGCGCGGCTCTGGGTCGGCCTGACCAGCTTTGCCAGTGTACTGGTACTGTTTTTCGCCGGACGGCAGCTGTTCGGCGGGCGCGCCGCCCTGCTGGGCGCGGTGGCGCTGGCTTCGATGGTCTTGCCGGCCTTCGCAGGCCATTTCAACACGCTCGACATGGGGGTAGGCAGCTTCATGTGCGCGGCGCTGTTCGCGATCCTGCTGGCGCAGCGCGACGAGGCCAGCCTAGCCCAGGAGCGCTTCTGGATGCTGGTGTGCTGGGCCATGATGGCCCTGGCCCTGCTGTCCAAGGGGCTGATGGGCATTGTCCTGCCCGGGCTGGTGCTGTTTGTCTACATTGTTTGGACCCGCGATTTCGCCCGGCTCAAGCGACTGCACATCATCAAGGGGCTGGCCCTGTTCCTGTTGATCGGGGCGCCCTGGTTCGTGCTGGTGATGCGGGCCAATCCCGAGTTCTTCCAGTTCTTCTTCATCCACGAGCACTTTGAGCGCTTCACCACCAAGGTTCATGCGCGCTACCAGCCGGCCTGGTACTTCATTCCCTTCCTCCTGCTCGGCGCCTTGCCCTGGACGCTCTACCTGGGCTCGGCCTTGCTGCATGGCCTGGGGCGCGACGCCAGTGCGAGCGGCCTGGCCGGTGATCGCAGCCTGCGCTCGGACAAGGGCTTGCGCCCCTGGCGGCCGCGCCTGTTGCTGATGCTCTGGGTGGTGGTGATCTTCGTCTTCTTCAGCGCTTCCAAATCCAAGCTGGCCGGCTACATCGTGCCGATCTTCCCCGCGCTGGCGATGTTGCTGGGCCTGGCGCTGGCCGACAGCAGCCGTCGCCTGTGGCAACTCAATGCGGGCCTGATCGCCTTGCTCGGGGTGGCCGGGCTGATCGCCACCTTCTGGATTCCGGGCCTGGCCGATACGCCTGGCGAACTGGCCGCCCTGCAGCATTATCAGCGCTGGGCGCAGGCGGCAGCCGTCGTGATCGTGATCGCGGCACTGGTCGCACTGGCCTGGCCCGGCCCCCGTTACCAGGGGGCACCGGCCGCGCCGCTGGGTGCCGCGCTCTGCCTGGCCCTGGGCAGCTATCTTGCAACCCAGGCGATGATGCTGGGGCATGAATCGATGCGCGACCAAGGCGCCTCTTCGTACGGCCTGGCCAAGGCGCTCACCGGTCACCTGGCGAGTCGCCACCCGGACAAGCCCTATGACCTGTATCTGGTTGATGACTTCGACCACACGCTGTTGTTCTATGCCCGCAAGACCGCCTTCATGGTCCATGATCGCGATGAACTCGACTTCGGCCTGAACTACTCGCCCGATCGCTACATTCCCGACATCAAGACCTTCACGCAGCGCTGGGAGGCTTCGCCAGTGGCGGCTGCGGTGATGTACCACAAGACCCTCGAGACCCTCCGTGCGGCCGGCCTGAAGCATGAGGTAGTGGCACGCGATTCGCTTCGCGTGGCCATCGTCAAGCCTGCCCCCTGACCACGCCACGACCGCTGCCCGACATGAGCGCCACGCCCGATTTTCTCCCTTTTTCACGCCCCAGCATCGACGAGGCGACCATTGCTGCGGTGGGCGATGTGCTGCGCTCGGGCTGGCTGACCACCGGCCCCAAGGTCGCAGCCTTCGAGGCCAGCCTGTCCGAGTTCTTCGGTCGTCGCACCCTGTGCTTTGCCAATGGCACCTGCACCATGGAAGTAGCCTTGCGGCTGGCCGGCATCGGACCGGGCGATGAGGTGCTGACCACGCCAATCACCTGGGTGGCGACCGCCAATGTCGTGCTGGCGGTAGGTGCCACGCCGCGCTTCGTCGACATCGATCCGGTGACCCGCAACATTGATCTGGCCAAGCTCGAGGCCGCCATCGGGCCGCGCACCCGCGCCCTGTTGCCGGTTTATCTGTCCGGATTGCCAGTCAACATGGACCGGCTCTATGCCATTGCGGCGCGCCATGGCCTGCGCGTCATCGAAGATGCCGCCCAGGCGCAGGGCAGCCGCTGGAAAGGCCGTCGGGTGGGCAGCTTCGGTGACTTTGCCTCCTTCAGCTTTCAGGCCAACAAGAACCTGACCACCGGTGAGGGCGGTTGCCTGGTGTTGCCGGAACAGGCCGACCGCGACCTGGCCGAGCGCCTGCGCCTGCAGGGCGTCAAGCGCAGCGGCCTCGATGCCATGGATGTCGAAACCCCCGGCGGCAAGTTCAACCTGAACGACATTGCCGCCCAGATCGGTCTGTGCCAGTTGGCGCAACTGGAGGCCATCCAGGGGCAGCGCCGCAGCTTGGCGCAGGCTTATTTCGAGCGACTCAAGCCCCTGGTGCGTGCGCGGGGCTGGGACGATTGTGCGCTGCCGGTATTGCCGCCCGACACGCT
Organism: Burkholderiales bacterium; assembly: GCA_029977705.1. Classification (GTDB taxonomy): domain Bacteria; phylum Pseudomonadota; class Gammaproteobacteria; order Burkholderiales; family Burkholderiaceae_E; genus JAPOKJ01. Next base: position 28,595 of record JAPOKJ010000016.1, read on the forward strand.
GGCCCATGCCGATATCGAGACCAACTGGCACATGTTCCAGCTGGTGTTGCCACTCGAGCGCCTGGCCGGCAAGGGCATCGACAGCCGTGCCAGCTTCATGGCGGCCATGAAGGCGCGCGGCATCGGCATCGGCGTGCACTATCCGCCGGTGCATCTGTTCACCCTTTACCGGAACCTGGGCTGGAAGCCGGGCGATCTGCCGGTCGCCGAACAGGTGGGCCGCAGCATCGTCAGCCTGCCTCTGTTCCGCGCCATGAGCACGGCGGATGTCGATCGCGTGGTCACGGCCCTCGAGGAGGTACTGTAGGACCATGAGTGATCCCCTGATTTCAATGGCTGGCCAGCCCTTTGTGCCGCACGCTGACCTGACCGGCGCTGTCCCGGGCAGTGCCGGCCCGCGTCCCGACCTGTCGGTCGTGATCCCGGTGTACAACGAGGAAGAGGGCCTGCAGGCCCTGTTCGACCGGCTCTATCCGGCCCTGGACAAGCTTGCCGCCGAGCGCGCCCTGCGCTACGAGATCGTCTTCATCAATGACGGCAGCCGCGACCGCTCGCCGCAGATGCTCGCCGGACAATACCGGCTGCGGCCCGAGGTGACACGTGTGGTGCTGTTCAACGGCAACTATGGGCAGCACATGGCGATCCTGGCCGGCTTCGAGCGGGCCCGCGGCGAGATGGTGATCACCCTCGATGCCGACCTGCAGAACCCGCCCGAGGAAATCGCCCCGATCGTCGAGGCCATGCGTCAGGGTCATGATTACGTCGGTACCATCCGTCGCAACCGCCAGGACAGTGCCTGGCGCCGGTATGCCTCGCGGGCCATGAATCGCCTGCGCGAGCGCATCACCCGCATCCGGATGACCGACCAGGGGTGCATGATGCGCGGCTACAGCCGCCACATCATCAGCCTGATCAACCAGTGCCACGAGGTCAATACCTTCATCCCGGCCCTGGCCTACACCTTTGCCCAGCGCCCCATCGAGATCGAGATCGGTCACGAGGAGCGTGCGGCCGGCGAGAGCAAGTATTCGGCCTACAAGCTGATGCGGCTGAACTTCGACCTGGTCACCGGTTTTTCGGTGGTGCCCCTGGAGTTGTTCTCGATGGCCGGTCTGGCCCTGTCGCTGGTCTCCGCCGCCTTCGTGCTGCTGCTGGCCTGGCGCCGCATCTTCCTGGGGTCGGAGGCCGAGGGCGTATTCACGCTGTTTGCGATCCTGTTCTTCCTGATGGGCGTGGCCCTGTTCGGCATCGGACTGCTCGGCGAGTACATCGGTCGCATCTACCAGCAGGTGCGCCAGCGGCCCCGCTTCGTGGTGCAGGCCTTCCTGGATGGCAGCAATGCCCGCGACGACTGAGCGTGCCGTGACCGCCACGCGCCCGGCACGGGCTGTCGTCTTTGCCTATCACAACGTCGGGGTGCGTTGCCTGAAGGTGCTGCTGGCCCGTGGCGTGCAGGTCGACCTGGTGCTGACCCACCAGGACAATCCGGGCGAGACCATCTGGTTCGACAGCGTGCAGGCCCTGTGCCGCGAGCAAGGCATCGCCTGCGAGACGCCCGGCTCTGTTGCGGGGGTTCACGAGGGCGTCGACGTCGGGTCGATCTGGCTGGCGCGCCTGCGCGATCTGGCGCCCGATTTCATCTTTTCTTTCTACTACCGCAACATGCTGCCGGTGGCCCTGCTCGGGACCGCCGCGCGCGGGGCCCTCAACATGCATGGCTCGCTGCTGCCGCGCTACCGCGGCCGGGTGCCGGTGAACTGGGCGGTGGTCAACGGCGAAACCGAGACCGGCGCCACCTTGCACTACATGGTCGAAAAGCCCGATGCCGGGGACATCGTCGCCCAGCAGGCGGTGCCGATCCTGCCGGACGATACCGCGCGTGAAGTATTCGACAAGGTCTGCCTGGCCGCCGAGATGGCCTTGTACGGCGTCTTGCCGGCGCTGCTCGCCGGGACTGCGCCGCGTCTGCCCAACGACCTGGCAAAGGGCAGTTACTTCGGTGGCCGCAGGCCCGAGGATGGCAGAATCGATGTGCGGCGCCCGGTGCGCGAGATCTACAACCTGATCCGTGCCGTGGCCCCGCCTTATCCGGGTGCCTACCTGGACTTGCCTGATGCCGCCTCCGGCGCTGTGCAGCGTCTCTGGGTCGATGGCGCCCGTCCGGTGCGCGAGCCCGGCCTGCTCGGGGCGCTCGATCATCAGGCCTTGCGTCATCCCGGGCCCCTGCAGCGCTGGCAGGGGCAGGATTTCCTGCGTGGCGGCGACGGGGGCTGGCTGCGCCTGGTGCTGCGGGGCCTGTGAGAGAATCCGGGACATGAAAAAAATCCTGATCCTGGGCGTCAATGGCTTCATCGGCCATCATCTGAGCAACCGCATCCTGGCCAGCACCGACTGGCATGTCTACGGCATGGACATGCAGAGCGAGCGGGTCAAGGAGCATCTGGGCAACCCGCGCTTTCACTTCTTCGAAGGCGACATCACGATCAACAAGGAGTGGATCGAGTATCACGTGCGCAAGTGCGACGTGGTGCTTCCGTTGGTGGCCATCGCCACGCCGGCCACCTATGTGCGTGAGCCGCTGCGCGTGTTCGAACTGGACTTCGAGGCCAACCTGCCGATCATCCGGCAGGCGGTGAAGTACAAGAAGCGCGTGATCTTCCCGTCGACGTCCGAGGTGTACGGCATGTGCACCGACAGCGAGTTCGATCCGGATGCATCGCCGCTCATTTACGGCCCGATCAACAAGCCGCGCTGGATCTACGCCTGCGCCAAGCAGCTGATGGACCGTGTCATTGCCGGTTATGGCCAGCAGGAAGGTCTGGACTACACCCTGTTCAGGCCCTTCAACTGGATCGGTGCCGGCCTGGATTCCATCAACACGCCCAAGGAAGGATCCTCGCGCGTCATCACCCAGTTCCTGGGCCATATCGTGCGCGGCGAGCCGATCAAGCTGGTCGATGGTGGTGCCCAGAAACGGGCCTTCACCTATGTGGACGACGGCATTGCAGCGCTGATGAAGATCATCGAGAACCCCGGCGGCATCGCCAGCGGGAAGATCTACAACATCGGCAATCCGGCCAACAACTACTCGATCCGCGAACTGTCCGACATGATGCTGGCGCTGGCAGCCACCTATCCCGAATACCGCGACAATGCCGCCAAGGTCAAGGTGCTGGAAACCTCATCGGGCCAGTATTACGGCGAGGGCTATCAGGACGTGCAGAACCGCGTCCCCAAGATTGCCAATACCATGGCTGATCTGGACTGGAAACCGGTATTCACCATGGAGCAGGCGCTCAAGGGCATCTTCGATGCCTACAAGGGTCATGTCGCCGAGGCACGCAGCCTGATCGACTAGGGCCTTGCCCTGGTTGCCAGGCCTGAAGCCATGCAGATTGCCCTGAAGGTCGATGTCGACACCCTGCGCGGCACGCTCGAGGGTACGCCCAACCTGTATCGCCTGCTCGACCGGCTCAAGGTGCGCGCCACCTTCCTGTTCAGCGTCGGGCCCGACCATACCGGGCGGGCCGTGCGGCGCGCGTTCAGGCCCGGGTTCTTCTCCAAGGTCCAGCGTACCTCGGTGCTGGAACACTATGGTCTGAGGACCTTGCTCTATGGCACCTTGCTGCCGGGCCCGGACATTGGCCGCAAGGGGGCTGAAGTCATCCGCGAGGCGGCGCGCAGCGGTCACGAGGTGGGTGTCCATTGCTGGGACCATGTGCTCTGGCAGGACCACGTCGCGGGCCAGAATGCCGAGTGGACGCGCCGGCAGATGCGTCTGGCCCATGAGCGCCTGGCCGAGCTGCTCGGGCGCGCCCCCCAGACCCATGGTGCCGCCGGCTGGCAGATGAACGATGCGGCGCTGGCCTACCAGGACGAACTGGGCTACCGGCATGCCTCCGATACCCGTGGCACTTCGCCCTTCGTGCCGGTCGTTGCAGGCAAGGCACTCGCGTGCATCCAGTTGCCGACCACCTTGCCCACCTTCGATGAGTTGATCGGCTTGAATGGCGTCTCAGCGCAGGATGTGCACCGGCCCCTGCTGGCCGCCACCGAGGCGCGCGACCGCGATCATGTCTTCACCCTGCATTCGGAGCTGGAGGGCCAGAAATTGCTGCCCCGCTTCGATCAGTTGCTGCAAGGCTGGCAGGCGCAGGGGCATGTGCTGGGCTCGATGCAGGATCAGGCCAGCCGGCTGGACATCGCCCGCTTGCCGCGGGCCCAGGTGGTGATGGGCGAGGTGGCTGGACGCTCGGGCCTGCTCGCCGTGCAAAAGGGCGTACCGGCCTAGTTGCCCAGGCCTGCGGCGCCTAGGCCTGCGGCGCTACGTAGCCCTGCGGCTTGTCGCCGCCGTCACCGAAGAAATAGCTCTCCATCTGGGTGGCCAGGTATTTGCGCGCGCGGGCATCGGCCAGGTTCAGCCGGTTCTCGTTGACCAGCATGGTCTGATGGCGGATCCAGCCCTGCCAGGCTTCCTTTGAGACATTCTCGAAAAGTCGCTTGCCGAGCTCGCCCGGGTAGGGCGCGAAGTCCAGGCCTTCGGCCTCTTTGCCCAGCTTGATGCATTGAACGGTACGGGTCATGGTCATCCTTGAAGGCGTCTTGAAACGTGACTGGCCGGCATTTTGCCGGGCGCAGGGGGCAGACCGGGCCATTTCGGACCGATCAAAGGGTCTTGTCTGTGCGGGTCAGCATCCGGACATGGGCGCGGGCGCTCAGTTGCCACCGAGGTCCTTGACCAGCACCTGGGAGCGGCGCGCCCAGTTGTAATGGGCCCGTTTGTCCTCGGGCAACTCGTCGATCGAGGAGACGCGAAAGCCGCGCTTGAGAAACCAGTGCATGGTCTGGGTGGTGAGCACGAACAGGCGCTTCAGCCCCTGGGCACGGGCCCGGTGTTCGATCGCCTTGAGCAGGCGTTCGCCGTCGCCCTGGCTCTGCACCGCCGGATTGACTGCCAGGCAGGCCATTTCGCCGATGCTCTCGCCAGGGTAGGAAAACAAGGCTGCGCAGCCGAAGATCACCCCGTCGTGCTCGATGACCGAGAATTTCTCGATGTCGCGCTCCATCTGGGCATGATCGCGCCGCGCCAGGATGCCCTTGTCCTCGAGCGGCTTGATGATGGCCAGGATGCCACCCATGTCGTCGGCCACGGCCACGCGCAGCGACTCCAGGGTCTCCTCGACCAGCATCGAGCCCACGCCATCATGCTGGAACAGTTCGAGCAGCACGCTGCCATCGGTCTCGAAGGGCACGATGTGGGCCCGTGCCACACCCCCCTCGCAGGCGCGCAGCGCCTCGCGTAGATAGTCGTTGGCATCGGGGGACAGCTTGTCGGAGGCCAGCAGGTCCTTGGCCCTTTGTTCGGAGATTTCTCCGATCACGCGGGTACTGCCGTCGGCGCCCTTGAGGGCAGGCACGCCGCTGGCCTCGGTCACGAAGATCAGCTTGTCGGCATCGAGCGCCATGGCGGTGCTGCTGGCGACATCTTCCATGGCCAGGTTGAAGGCCTCGCCGGTCGGTGAAAAGCCCAGCGGAGAGAGCAGGACCACGGCACCGGATTCGAGCGCAAAGCGGATCGAGGTGGCGTCGACCTTGCGGACCCGTCCAGTGTGCAGGTGATCGACACCGTTGAGGATGCCGACCGGCTTGGCGACGATGAAATTGCCCGAGATCACGCGCACCGAGGAGTGGGCCATCGGGGTGTTGGGCAGGCCCTGCGAGAAGGCGGCTTCCAGGTCGAGGCGGATCTCGCCAGAGGCTTCCTTGGCGCACTCCAGGGCGACTTCATCGGTGATGCGCAGGCCATTGGCATAGCGGCCCTCGACCCCGCGCAGTCGCAACTGTTCGGCCACCTGGGGGCGGGAGCCATGCACGACGACGATGCGCATGCCCATGGCGGCCAGAAGGCTCAGGTCCTGCACATAGTCGTTCAGCCGCCCGGCGGCGACCAGTTCGCCAGCCAGCCCGACCACGAAGGTCTTGCCGCGGAAGGCGTGGATGTAGGGCGCTACCGCGCGCAGCCAGCGGACAAAGTCTTCGGAGTTCATCACCCCATTATAATTTCAGAGTGAGTCTGTCCAAACCGGCTGCGCCAGGCGCGCCACCCCGCCCGGCCAAGGCGCCGCTGCGGCCGCTTCCCGAGCTTCATTTCCCCGAGCAGTTGCCGGTCAGTGGCCGACGCGACGAGATTCGTGACGCCATCGCCGCCCATCCTGTGGTGATCGTCTGCGGCGAGACTGGTTCGGGCAAGACGACCCAGTTGCCCAAGATCGCCGCCCTGGCCGGCTGCGGCCGCAAGGGCCTGATCGGCCATACCCAGCCGCGTCGCATTGCCGCGCACAGTGTGGCCAAGCGCATTGCCGAGGAACTGGGTACCCCGCTGGGCGAGCATGTCGGCTACAAGGTGCGTTTCAACGAGACCCTTCAACCCGGCGCCAGCATCAAGCTGATGACCGATGGCATCCTGCTGGCCGAGACCATGTCCGACCCGCTGCTGCGTGCCTACGACTGCCTGATCGTCGATGAAGCCCACGAGCGCAGCCTGAACATCGATTTCCTGCTGGGTTATCTCAAACGCCTGCTGGACGGTCCGCGCCGCGATGACCTGAAGGTGATCGTCACCTCGGCGACCATCGATGCCACCCGCTTTGCCGAACACTTTGCGCGTGAGGGGCAGGCCGCACCGGTGATCGAGGTTTCCGGACGGGTCTACCCAGTGCAGGTGTTGTACCGGCCGCGCGACCTCGACAAGGCCGATGCCGAGGGCGATGCCGACCTGTCGACCCGCATCGAGGAGGCGATCGACGAACTGTGGCGCAAGGGCCCGGGCGATGTCCTGGTCTTTCTGCCGGGCGAGCGCGAGATCCGTGATGCGGCCGACCACCTGCGCCGTGCGCTTCAGTCGCAGCGCGGGCCTGCCGGGCTGTCGGGGCGTCCGGGGGGACCGGTCGAGATCCTGCCGCTGTTTTCGCGGTTGAGCGCGGCCGACCAGCAGAAGATCTTCGCGCCGGGCGGGGCGCGACGCGTGGTGCTGGCCACCAATGTTGCCGAGACCTCCCTGACCGTACCCGGCATCCGCTACGTGGTCGACTCAGGTCTGGCGCGCATCAAGCGCTACCTGTTTCGGGCCAAGATCGAGCAGTTGCTGATCGAGCCGGTCTCACAGGCCTCGGCCAATCAGCGTGCCGGCCGCTGCGGCCGGGTCTCCGACGGCACCTGCATCCGGCTCTATGGCGAGGATGATTTTCTCAAGCGGCCGCGTTTTACCGAGCCTGAGTTGCTGCGCTCGTCGCTGGCCGCGGTGATCCTGCGCATGAAGGCGCTCAAGCTGGGCGAGATCACGCAATTTCCCTTTGTCGAAGCCCCGGCGCGGCGGGCCATTGCCGATGGCGTGGCCCTGCTCGAAGAGTTGCATGCCCTCGAAGACGATGGCCGGCTGTCGCGCATCGGCCGGGAGATGGCGCGTCTGCCGCTCGATCCCAAGGCTTCGCGCATGCTGATCGCGGCGCGCGAGCTGCAATGCGTGCCGCAGGTCCTGGTGATCGCCTCGGCACTGGCTTCACAGGATGCGCGCGACCGGCCGATGGACCGGCAGCAGGCGGCCGATGAGAAGCACCGCCGCTTCCAGGACGAGCGCGGCGATTTCCTGGCCTTCCTCAAGTTGTGGATGTACTGGCAGGCGCAGCTGCGCGACAAGGAAAGTCACCGCAAGCTGGCGCAAAAGCTGGCCGTTGAGTTCATCTCGGTGCGCAAGCTGCGTGAATGGCAGGATGTGCATGCCCAGCTGCGCGACAGCCTGCGTGAGCTGGGTTGGCAGGAAGCCGCCGCGCCATTGCCCGAAGGCGAGGAAGCCCTCGACAACAAGACGGCCGAGGCTATTTTCAAGGCCTTGCTCACGGGCCTGCTGGGCAACCTGGGGACCAAGGGACCCGAGGACAGCCACTATCAGGGGACTCATCAGACGCGCTTCGTGATCCATCCGTCCTCGGGGCTGATCAAGAAGCAGCCGCGCTGGCTGATGGCCGGTGAGATGGTCGACACCGGCCGCCTCTATGCACGCACCGTCGCACGCATCGACCCGGCCTGGATCGAACAGGCTGGCAGCCACCTGATCAAGCGTCACTGGAGCGAGCCGACCTGGTCCAAGAACTCCGGTCAGGTGGTGGCTTTCGAGAGCGGCATGATCTACGGCCTGACGCTGTATGCCCAGCGCCGGGTGCCCTATGCCGACAAGGAACCGGCCCTGGCGCGTGAATTGCTGATTCGCGAGGCCCTGGTGGCGGGTGAATGGATCGGGGGTCATGCGGCGCGCCACCTGCCCTTCATCGAGCACAACCGCCAGTTGATCGAGCAGATCCGCAAGCTCGAGGACAAGATCCGGCGTCCCGATCTGCTGGTCGATGAGCAGACCCTGTTCGAATGGTTCGATGCCCAGTTGCCGGCTGACATCACCTCGGGCAAGAAGCTGGAGCACTGGTATGGGCTCAACAGCAGGAATGACCCCTCGCTGCTCAAGCTCAGCCGCGAGGTGCTGCTCAAGAAGGATGCCGGCGTCGAACTGGAGCGCTTTCCCAAGCATCTGAAGATGCGCGCGGCCGAGTTTGCGCTCGACTATGTCTTCAGCCCTGGCAGCGACAACGATGGGGTCACCCTGACCGCACCTGTCACCCTGCTGAATCAGGTCGATGCCACGGCCTGTGAGTGGCTGGTGCCGGGGTTTCTTCAGGACAAGGTCGAGGCCTTGCTCAAGTCGCTGCCGCAGCGTCATCGTCGCCACATGGTGCCGGTGCGGCATTTCGCGATCGATTTCTGCAATGACCTGAACGATCGTCGTGGTCAGGCACAGGAGGCGGGCCAGCCCGACCCGTTCCGTGGTCAGGGGCTGGTCGAGGCCCTGATCGGCTATTGCCGCGAGCGCCTGCAGATCCGCCTGCTGTCCTCCGATTTCAAGAGCGAGACCGTACCCGCCCACCTGCTGATGAATTTCAAGCTGGTCGACGAACACGGCCGATTCCTGGCCAGTTCGCGCATGCTGGCGCAGCTCAAGGCCGATTTTGGCGGCTTTGCCCAGGCCAGTTTCCAGAATGCCCAGCGCGCCTCGGCGCCGCAGGCCTCAGGACAGGGCGAGGGCAGGGCGCGTCAGGCCGAAAGCCGATCCCCGGCGGGTGATATCCCCGCGCCGGGGGCGCAGGCCCCGGCTTCTGCCGGTCATTTCAGGGCCGGCGATCGCCACCTGAGCTGGGACTTTGGCGAACTGCCTGAGTTGATGGACCTGGAGGTACGCACCGGCGCGGGGCTCCAGACAGCGGTCGGATTTCCGGCCCTGAAGGATCTGGGCGATGCCTGCGAACTGCAGGTCTTCGATGATGAGCGCAGTGCTGAACGGGTCCACCAGCAAGGCCTGCGGCGCCTGTTCATCCTGGCCTTGCGTGAGCCGATCCGCTTTTTTGAGCGCAACATTGCCGACCTGCTGAACATGAGCCTGGCCTTCAACGCGATGGGCACGCAGGACGAACTGAAGGATCAGCTGGTGGCCGCCATGATCGATCGCGCCTGCCTGAAAAAGCCCTGGCCGCGCCAGGCCGCCGAGTTCGAGGCGGCGGTGACGCAGGCGCGCAGTCGCCTGAACCTGGTCGGCCAGGAGGTGGCGCGGCTGGCGGCGCAGATCCTGGCGCAGTACCAGGCGGTGCAGAAAAAGCTCGGTGCGATCCGTGCGCAGTTGCCCAAGGACATGGTCAGTGATCTGGAGGCGCAGATCGGTGCCCTGGTGTTCAAGCGCTTCCTGACCGAGGTGCCGGAAGCCCAGCTCAAGCATGTGCCGCGCTACCTCGAGGCGATCACGATGCGTCTGGACAAATGGCGTCAGGATCCGGCGCGCGACCTGGCCCTGTCACGCGAGTTGCTGCCCCTGATCGGCCAGTGGCGTCGCCTCCAGGCGGACCTGAAGGACCAGTCCGATGACCGGCTCATCGAGTTGCGCTGGATGCTCGAGGAGCTGCGGGTGTCATTGTTTGCGCAGCAGTTGCGCACGCCGATGCCCGTGTCGGTCAAGCGCCTGCAAAAGGCGCTGGCATCGGTGACCTGGTAGTGATTCGGCCGGTTCGCAGCCGGCTCAGGCGACGCTCATGATCAGGGGCAGGCGGACCTTGCCGCGCTCGCGCACCTTGTCGACCGGCCGGAACTGGTCGGCATAGTCGGGGGCCGCCAGCTTGATCAGGCTGGACAACTTGGGCGAGATGGCGATCTGCTGGGGACCGGCCGCATCGGCGATCTCGAACAGCATCTCCATCGACCCCTCGGTAAAGCCTGCCAGGCTGCTGGCCAGGGTGGCCCGCGAGCGGATGCCCTGCGCCAGACCGCCGCTGATGACAAAGCCATCCAGGCCGGCACTGTCCAGGGCCACGCGCAACAGTGACAAGCCTTTGTTCAGGTCGCCCATCACGAACATCATCTGCAATTCCTCGCGGTGCAGCAGATGCGCCTGGAACTGCAGCAACAGGCTCTCGAAACGGTCGGCGGCCAGCCGCACCGGCTGCATCACGCCGTGCAAGGGGGAGAATCTGACCAGGCCAAGGAGTTCCATGCACTGATTTTCGGGGCAGGGACCCCGCGCCGGTCATCCCCGACGGCGGGACGGCGTTCTATGCTGACGAGTGGTCAACAACCGGCGGTGGCAGAATGGCGACCGTGACAGCAGTGGCAGGACATGTTTTGAACAGAAGAACGATACTCCAGCAGGGCGCAGCCCTAGTGGCAGCAGGTAGCCCGGCCAGCCAGGCACTGGCCCAGGCAAGGCGCCAGGGCCACGCCATCATCCTGAATTCGCGCGATGCCTCCCTGTCCCTGGTGGACCGCAGTGCCATGAAGGAGGTCGGCCGGGTCGATGTCGGCAAGGAACCGCACCACCTTTATCCGACACCCGATGGCCAGGCCCTGATCGTGGCCAATGCGGTCAGCAACGACCTGCACTATGTCGATCCCTGGGACGGCAGCATCATCAAGCGGGTGCGCAACATCGACGATCCCTACCAGATCGCCATCTCGCCGGATGGCCAATGGTTTGCCACGGCGGCCCTGCGTCTGGACCGGGTGGACCTCTATGCCGTCCAGCACAAGAAGCCGGCGGTGGGGCCGCGTGAAGCCCAGGTCCCCGACTTCCAGGTGGTCAAGCGGATTGCGGTCGCCAAGGCACCCAGCCATCTGTGGTTCTCGCCCGACAACAAGTGGCTGTTCGCCACCTTGCAGGAAAGTGACGAGATCTGTGCCATCGATGTGGCCACCCGGAGCCTGGCCTGGCGGATGCCGGTCGGCAAGCTGCCGGCGGGCATCATGCTGACGCCGGATGGCAAATACCTGCTGGTGGGCATCATGGGCGAGGATTTCGTCAATGTCATCGACTGGCGCACCCAGAAGTCGGTGGCGCGCATCAAGACCGGTGCCGGTGCCCACAATTTCCGTGGTCTGGGCGACCAGCGCCATGTCTTTGTCGGCAATCGTGTCGCCGGGACCATCTCGCGCATCGATACGGCCCAGATGAGCGTGGTGGCCACCTTGCCGCTGCCCGGCGGACCGGATTGCATGGAGGTGACCGCCGACCGGCGCCAGTTGTGGACGACGGTTCGCTGGGCAAAACAGGTCGCGGTGCACGATATTGAATCGCGCAAGCTGGTGGCCACCATTGCGGTGGGGCGATCGCCGCACGGCATTTTCTTCGCTGACCGCGCGCCCCTGCTGTGAGCGGGATCGCCGCCAGCCGCCGGTTCCGACCCACCGGTTGGGTATTGCCGATGCTGCTGCTCTGGCCCGCCCAGCAGGCGGTGCAGGCCCAGCCTGCAGCAGCCTGCAGCGGCACCCTTTACCTGACGCTCGATACCGGCAGCATGCGTCACGCCGAACTGATTGCCGACATCCTGCGCCGTCATCAGGTCAAGGCCACGTTCTTCGTCGCCAATGAAAAGACGCCACGTGGCGACCATGCCCTCGAGGAGGGCTGGCGGGCCTACTGGCAGGCGCGTGTGGCCGAGGGCCATCAATTCGGCTCACACACCTTCGACCATGTCTACTTCAGGGCCGCGGGCAAGCAGCCCGGCCAGTTCATGGCGGTGCCCCAGTTCGGCGGGCAGGCAGGCAAGGCCCTGACCTGGGACCAGGAGGCCTTGTGCGGGGAACTGGAGCGGGTCCAGGCACGCTTTCAGTCGCTGACCGGACGGCGCCTGGCACCGATCTGGCGGGCGCCGGGAGGCCGGGCACCAGCGGCGACGATGCAGGCGGCGCAAGCCTGCGGCTATCGGCATGTGCACTGGTCACCGGCCGGATTCCTGGGCGACGAACTGTCCTCCGAGCAGCATCCCAACCAGGTCCTGCTCGAGCGCGCGCTGGCGCAGTTGAAGGACGGTGACATCCTGATGGCCCACCTGGGCATATGGTCGCGGCGCGACCCCTTTGCGCCGATGTTCGAGCCCCTTATCCGGGGATTGAAGGCACGCGGCTTCTGTTTCGCTACAATCGATTCGCAAGTCCTTCCGGCCGCGGCCGCAGCTTCGTCCAGGACACCATGATCACCGCCTTTCAGGATGCCTTGGCCACGGTGCAGCAGTGGCTTTTCGAGCAGTGCTTGCAGCCCCTGCTTCACTGGAGCGGTCTCGGGCATTTCACCGAGATGGCCTTCGATGCCACCGAGATCTTCCTGTATGGACTGCTCGAGATCGGCTTTCTGGCGCTGGTGCTCGGATGGCTCGAGCGCGTGGCGCCTGCCGAGGTCCAGACCGACCTGAAGCAGCGTCGCCTCGACCGGCTGTATACCCTCCTGCACCGGCTCGGCCTGTTTCCCCTGTTCGCCTTCCTGCTGCTCACGCCGATCCTCGACAGTCTGGAGGGGCAACTGCGCCTGTGGGGAGTGTCGCGCCTGAATCTGGAGCAGACCCTGGCGCAGTGGTCATCGGCGCCAGGCTGGCAGCACTTTTTCGAGCAGCCCGTGGTCAGTTTCCTGATCTACCTGGTGGTGCTGGACTTCGCCGATTACTGGATCCACCGCGCCCAGCATCGCTTCGAGCCCTGGTGGCAGTTGCATGCGCTGCATCACAGCCAGCGCAACATGAACTACTGGTCCGACAATCGCAACCATTTGCTCGATGACCTGCTGCGCGATGCCTTGATGGCCTTGCTCGCCTTGTTCCTGGGGGCCAGTCCGGCCCAGTATCTGGGACTGGTGGTCCTGACTCGTATGCTGCAAAGCCTGCAGCATGCCAATCTTCGCTGGCGCTTTGGCGCCGTGGGTGAACGCCTGCTGGTCAGCCCCAGCTTCCACCGTCGCCATCATGGCATTGGCGTCGGTCATGAGGGGCACGCGCGTGGCTGCAATTTCGCGGTCCTGCTGCCAGTCTGGGACGTGCTCTTTGGCACCGCCGATTTCCGTCCGGGCTTTGTGCCCACCGGCATCCGCGACCAGCTCGAGGGGCGTGATTATGGTCAAGGCTTCTGGCAGCAGCAAAGGCTCGGGCTGCAGCGCCTGTGGGCCAGTGTGGCCGGTTCCTGATCCGATTGCCAGCCCTTCCCATGGCCGCCAGCATCAGCGCATTTTTCCGGGCCTGTCTCAGCCTGCTGCACCCGCGCATGCTGGCCCTGCTGGTGCTGCCTCTGCTGGTCAGCCTGCTGGTGATGGCCCTGGTCGCGATCTTCATCTGGGAGCCGATGTCGGCCTGGGTCTCGGTGCGCATGCTCGATCCGGCAACCACCGTGGGCCGTGCCTACCAGTGGGCGGCGGGCTGGGGTTTGGGGGGCATCAAGCAGGTGCTGCTGGCCTTCATCGTGATCCTGTTCTTCGTGCCCCTGGCCTTCATTCTCGGGCTCGGGCTGATTGCCGTGCTGGCCATGCCTGTCGTACTGCGCCACCTGGGCCGCGGCACCTATCGCGACGTGATGCCGGCCGGCAGCTTTTCGGTGGCAGCCAGCCTGTTCAACAGCCTGGTGGGTCTGCTCATCTTCCTGCCAGTCTACCTGCTCAGTGTTCCCTTGTGGCTGCTGCCCCTGGTGGGCCTGCTCATCCCCTGGCTGTGCTGGTCCTGGCTGACCGCGCGCATCATGCGCTTCGACAGCCTGGTCGAGCATGCGAGCCCCGCCGAGCGCCAGCACCTGATCGAGCGTCACCGGGGGGCTTACTTCATACTGGGCATGATGCTCTCGGCGCTCAATTTCCTGCCCCTGATGGTGCTGGTCACGCCGCTGCTCTCGGCCCTGGCCTATGGCCATTTTTCAATGACGGCACTGCGCGACCTGCGGGCTTCCGGATTCACCGATCCGGTTCGCCTGCACTGACTCAAGGACTGTTCCCCATGGATATTGGTGCCTACATCATCGGCGATGAGATCCTCTCCGGAAAGCGGCAGGACAAACATCTGGGCAAGCTGATCGAGTTGCTGGGCGCGCGCGGCCTGCGGCTGTCGTGGGCCCGATACCTGGGCGATGAGCGCGACAGGCTGGTGGAGCATCTGCGGCACAGCCTGGCCAGCGGCGACCTGGTGTTCAGTTGCGGCGGCATTGGCGCCACGCCGGATGACCATACCCGTCAGGCCGTGGCGCAGGCTCTGGGCGTGCCGCTCGAGTTGCATCCCCAGGCCGCGCGCCTGATTGCCGAGCGAACCGCGGAGATGGCCCGTGAAGGGCGTGGCAGCAGTGACATGAGCACGCCGGAGAACCAGTTACGGCTGCGCATGGGCGAGTTTCCGAAGGGCGCCCACATCATCCCCAACCCCTTCAACAAGATTCCGGGTTTCCGTATCGGACATCACCATTTCCTGCCCGGCTTTCCGGTCATGGCCTGGCCGATGATCGAGCAGATCCTCGACCAGCATTACGCGCACCTGTTCGCACGCGGCCAGCAGGGCGAGCAGTCCTTCATCGTATACGACCTGCCCGAGTCGGCAGCGACACCCGTGATGGAATCCATCGAGTCACGCTGGCCTTCGATCCGCAGTTTCAGCTTGCCTTCTGTGTCCGGGGAAGGGGGCCGTCTGATCGAACTGGGCGTCAAGGGGCCTGTGGGCCTGGTGCCGGCAGCCTTTGCGGCCTTGCAGGAGGGGATCGAGGCCTTGCTGGCCGAACACGGCGCCCGCATGGGAGCGGCTCAGGCCCTGCGCACCTTCTGAAAGAGGTGACTGACGCTTTGCGTCACTGACTGACCAAAAATGTGCGTTTGTTCACCGATTGGGGAGTGCGCGCCGCACAAAAGAAAAGGCCCGATCGGTGAGGATCGGGCCTAAGCACCACCTGTTGGAGGAGGCAGGAGGCGGTGGTGCCGGAGGAGACAACCGTGAAACTTAAGCAGCCTTCTTGGCGCGGGCAGCGGTGGTCTTGGTCGCTGCAGCCAGGTTGGCTTCGGCCAGTTCAACAGCCTGCTTGCCAGCTTTCGATACCTGGTCCATCGCGCTCGTGATCGAGCCGACCGAAGATTTGACGAGAGAGATCACACCTTCGGAACCGGCAGGAGCGTTCTTGGCCACGGCATCGATCGCCGCATGCAGGGACTTGTTGCCCTCAGCCACTTGCTTCTCCCACAATTTAGCAAGCTCCGTGCCCGTTTCCGAGGTGATGTCGTAAACATGCTTGGCATAGGCGCTGAACTTCTCGGCGGCCGGTTGAGCGGCACCAACGGCGGACTGGGCCAGGGCCTGGACGTCCTTGGTATCGAGCAGGGAAGTGACCTTGCCGTAGGACTCTTCCACGGTGGCCTTGGCCGCTTGCAGGTTCAGGTTGGCCAGCTTCTCGGCACCTGCCAGGGTGGTCAGGGCGGCTTGCTGGAACATTTCGAAGGCGTCTTTCTGGATCTTCACGAACTGGTCGGGGGATTGAAACATGGCGAAACTCCTGGGTCTGAGCTGCACAAGCTGCAGCGCGGTTTAAAATCGTCCGGAGCGCGAACCGCTTCCTGGCCGGTTGATATTGCACCGCACCCAACCGGTCCGCCGTCGTGGGACATGCCCCTGAAAGCTTGCGTTGTTGCAGCGCACAAACAGAATTTTACCGGCCAGAATCCTGAAGTCAAGATGTTTTTGTGCAACGCACCATATTCTAGAGTCCAGCGCCTAAACCAGAGCCTTTGCCGGGGCCTTTGCGAGCGATGAAGGCCTACTCGAGCCATCGCTTCGACCTGCCGTTGCCGGCCGGGCACCGCTTCCCGATGCGCAAATACAGCCGGCTCCAGGAGCGCGTGGCGAGCGAATTGGAGCAGGTCCAGGTGCTCGAGCCAGGCATTGCCAGCGACGGTCAATTGGCCCTGGCCCATCACCCGTCCTACATCCAGCGCTTCTGTGCCGGCGAACTGAGCCCGGCCGAGCAGCGCCGCATCGGTTTTCCCTGGAGCACCGCGATGGTGGAGCGGGCGCGGCGCTCGGCCGGGGCCACCATCGACGCCGTGCGCACGGCCGCGCGCGAGGGTGTGGCCTTCAACCTGGCCGGGGGGACGCATCATGCAGGCCGCGCCCATGGCGAGGGCTTTTGCTGCTTCAACGATGTGGCCGTTGCAGCCTGCCTGGCACAGGCCGAACGCCTGGCCCGGCGCGTGGCGATCATCGATCTGGATGTGCACCAGGGCAATGGAACGGCCGAGATCCTTGCCCGTGACGACAGCGTCTTCACCCTGTCCCTGCACGGGGCCCGCAACTATCCCTTTACCAAGGCCATCAGCCGTCTGGACGTTGAACTGCCGGATGGCTGCGCGGATGAGGCCTACCTGGAGGCCCTGGAGTCTGCTTTGGCCAGGATGCGTGCCGTCTTCCAGCCCGATTTCCTGATCTACCTGGCTGGGGCCGATGTCTACGAAGGGGACAGGCTGGGCCGGCTGGCACTCTCAAAGGCGGGCATCAGGGTCCGCGACCAGCGCGTGTTTGCACTGGCCGGCGAGCTGGGCGTTCCGGTAGCGGTATGCATGGGCGGCGGCTACAGTCCGGTGATCGAGGATATCGTCGACATTCACATGGCCACGGTTGTGGCCGGCCTTCGCCACTGGCAGGCCCTGAGCGGTTCAGTATGAAAACCGCCGGCGCCGGCGCCTGTCCGCTGCGCCCCTGCTAAGCTTGCGGCCTGCTCCATTCCTGTCCGACCCCCAAGCCATGACCGCACCCGCTTTCCCCAGCCCTGCCGACACCCGCGCCGTCGACGAGGCAATCGTTTCCCGCCACTCCATCCGTGCCTACCTGGACAAGCCGGTACCGGTTCCCCTGATCCAGGAATTGCTGGATGTGGCCGCGCGCGCGCCCTCGGGAACCAACACCCAGCCCTGGAAGGTTTATGTGGTTGCGGGCGCCGAGAAGAAGGCCTTGTGCGACAAGGTCATCGCCTGCTTCAATGACCCGGCCGCGCGTGCGACCGCCGTCGAGGCCTACAACTACTACCCGGAGCAATGGGTCTCGCCCTATGTAGACCGGCGCCGCAAGGTGGGCTGGGACCTGTACAGCCTGCTGGGCATTGCCAAGGGCGACAAGGACGCGATGCAGGCCCAGACGCAACGCAATTTCACCTTCTTTGATGCCCCGGTCGGCCTGCTCTTCACGATTGACCGGATCATGGGGCAGGGCAGTTGGCTCGATTACGGCATGTTCCTGCAGAACATCATGGTCGCTGCCCGCGGGCGAGGCCTGGACACCTGTCCGCAGGCGGCCTGGAATCATTACCACGCCATCATCCGCGAACACCTGGCCTGCGGCCCCGACGAGGTCTTCGTCTGCGGCATGGCCCTGGGCTATGCCGACCCCGAGGCCATCGAGAACGGCCTGATCACCGAGCGCGAACCCGCCAGCAAGTTCGCATCGTTTCGAGGTTTCTGAACCAAGTGACTGATTGAATTGCTTTTCTGGCGATTTTTTTGCCAGTTTTCGCGGTTCATTGGTACACTGCTCTCCATTGGGGCAGACCGGTCTCGCAAGGCCGGTCGCATCACGCAGTTTTGTCCGGTTGCCGTCGCTTTTTGGCCATGGCCCCCGGACAGCGTTTCATTCTGGCAGGCCCGTGCACGACTCATTTTCCTTCCTCCATGCTCCGACCGCCGCTCGCTTGCCCCTGCGGCCCTCGCGCTTCCTGTCGGCTTCCCGGGCCCCGTGGCGCGGGCGCGTCCTGACCCTGATCGCTGCCACGTTGATGGTCCTTGCTGTGCCGGCGCAGCAGGCGGCAGCCCGAACCACCGAGACCGCCAGCGCCCGCAAGTCCGCCCCGGCGGCACGCCCTGCCAAGGCCCAGCGCGCCCCTCAGGCCAAGGCCGGGCTGGCCCGGCCTGCTGACCGGGCGCGTGCCGCCCAGCGGCGTGGTCACGGCGCACGCCTTCAGAAAGTGCGCCATGTGGCGCGCGTCATCGAACCGGCCAAGCCGAGCATCGGACAGGCGATCGGGCTGCATTCGGTCGAGGATCCCCTGGGCCTGGCCTCCTCGGTGGCCCTGGTCACCGATGCCCAGAGCGGCCAGGTACTGTTCGAGAAAAACGGCGGCGCGGTCTTGCCGATCGCCTCGATCACCAAGCTGATGACGGCGCTGGTGGTGCTCGATTCCAAGGCGCCGCTGCAGGCCGTGCTCGACATCAGCGAAGACGACCGTGACCAGGAGCGCAACAGCCGCTCGCGTCTGCCGATTGGTGCACGCCTGACGCGCCTCGAATTGCTGAACCTGGCCCTGATGGCGTCCGAGAACCGCGCTGCCAGCGCGCTGGCGCGGCACCATCCGGGCGGTGAGCGCCTGTTCGTCCAGGAAATGAACGCCAAGGCCCAGCAACTGGGCCTGACCGACACCCACTTCACCGAGAGCACTGGCCTGTCCAGTGGCAATGTCTCGACCGCCCGCGATCTGGCGCGCCTGGTGCAGGCCGCGTCCCACTACCCGACGGTGCGCGAGTTGTCGACCTCATCCGAACTGGGTGTGGACATCAAGGGGCGTCAGGTGATGTTTCGTAATACCAACCGCCTGGTGGGCGCCGAGTCGTGGGGCGTGATGCTGCAAAAGACCGGCTATATCTCCGAGGCCGGTCGTTGCCTGGTGATGATGGCGCGGTGGGCGGAGCGCCCCGTCATCATGGTGTTCCTCGATTCCCAGGGGCGTCATTCCAGGCTCGGCGATGCCCAGCGCGTGCGCGACTGGCTCGATCGCCGGCCCACCCAGTCACGCGTACCCGTCGGATTTCACGCGTCCTGAGGGAACCCTATTCGCCAGCCTCGAAACCCAGCGAGGCCGAGATGCTGGCGGCGGTCTGGCACAGCCGGTCGATCCAGTCATCCTGGTGAAAGTCGGCCGGCGCCGAGATCGACAGGCCAGCGACCAGCTTGCCCTGGTCGTCGCGAATGCCGGCGGCCACGCAGCGTACGCCAAGCTCGAGCTCCTCGTTGTCGCGCGCATAGCCGCGTGCCCGGACCAGCGCCAGTTCGCGCTCGAGCTGGCCCACATCCGTGATGCTGTTGCGCGTGTGACCGGCCAGACCGGTGCGGGTGGCATAGGCCCGGACATTGCGCGGATCGTCCGCCGCCAGGAATAGTTTGCCCACCGAGGTCAGGTGCAGCGGGGCCCGGCCGCCCACAGCGCGCACCACCTGCATCCCAGAGCGTTCAGACAGGGCGCGTTCGATGTAGACGATCTCGTCGGCCTGGCGGATCGACAGGTTGACCGGCTGACCAATGGCGCGGTGCAATTCGCGCATCGGCCCCATGGCAGCATCCCTTACGTTCAGGCGTGCCTTGACCAGGTTGCCCAGTTCGAGCAGGCGAATGCCCAGCTGGTAGGTCCCCGGTTCGGTACGATCGACGAAGCGCGCCATGACCAGGTCGTTCAGGATGCGATGGGCTGTGGAAGGGTGAAGCCCGGTCTTGGCGGATAATTCCTTCAGGCTGACTGGGTCCGGATGGCCGGCCAGCTCGTCCAGCAGCCCTACCAGGCGTTCGATCACCTGAATCGCGCTTTTGCCGGCTTCGGTGCTGGTGGTTCGGGGTCGGGCCATGGTGCATCGCGTCAAGAACAAGCTTTGTTTATACCACCAAGTGAAAAACAAGTCACTCGATATGAAAAACTCCCCGGGACTGGCGCAGGCAGGCGAGGCCGGCAATCCGCAGCCCCAGGTCAATCTGAGCCGTGATCCTGCGGCGCGCGTGGCGGCCCTGGAGGCCTTGCTGATTGCCAAGGGCTATGTCGATCCGCAGGCGGTCGATGCCATCATCGAGACCTACCGGGACGAGGTGGGGCCGCGCTATGGCGCCCGTGTGGTGGCCCGGGCCTGGACCGAACCCGACTTTCGCCAGTGGCTGCTGCGCGATGGCACCGCGGCCATTGCCTCGATGGGCTATACCGGTCGTCAGGGCGAGCACATGACGGTGCTGGAGAACACGCCCGAGGTACACAACGTCGTCGTGTGCACGCTCTGCTCCTGCTACCCCTGGGCGGTGCTCGGCTTGCCCCCGGTCTGGTACAAGTCGCCGGCCTACCGCTCGCGTGTGGTCATTGATCCGCGCGCGGTGCTGGCCGAGTTCGGCACGCGATTGCCCGCGGACACCCGTATCAAGGTCTGGGATTCGACCGCCGAGATGCGCTACCTGGTGCTGCCGATGCAACCGCAGGCCTCGCTGGGGCTCGATGCCCGGGCGCTCGAGGACTGGGTCCCGCGCAATGCCATGATCGGCACGGCCGTGGCGGCTGCACCGGGCGTCGCAGCATGAACGGCCCCCAGGATCTGGGCGGCCTGCAGGGCTTCGGCCCGGTCCATCCCGAAACCGACGAGCCCTTGTTTCATGCGCCCTGGGAGGCGCGTGCGATGGCGCTGACCGTGGCCCTGGGTGCCAGCGGGACCTGGAATATCGACCAGTCGCGCTTTCGCCGTGAAAGTCTGCCACCGGCCCTGTATTACGCCAGCTCCTACTACGAAATCTGGCTGGGCGGGCTCGAGGGTCTCTTGCAGGACTTTGGCCTGGCCAGTGCGCAAGAGATCCTTCAGGGCCGCAGCCTGGGACCGGTGCGGGCGATCGGCCGCGTGCTCAAGTCCGAGGATGTGGCAGCGGCGCTGCGGCGTGGCTCGCCGACCACCCGGCCGGCGCCGGATGCCCGCAGGCCCGCCTTCGCGGTGGGCGATGAGGTGGCAACGATCAATGCCCATCCAGCTCATCACACCCGCCTGCCACGCTATGTCCGCGGCAAGCGCGGGCGCGTCATTGCGCAGCATGGCTTCCATGTCTTTGCCGACAGCAATGCGCAGGGTCTGGGCGAGGATCCCCAGGTGCTGTACACCGTGGAATTCGACGCCCACGAACTGTGGGGAGCGGACACCACGGCCGACAGCG
Source organism: Burkholderiales bacterium (assembly GCA_029977705.1). GTDB lineage: Bacteria > Pseudomonadota > Gammaproteobacteria > Burkholderiales > Burkholderiaceae_E > JAPOKJ01. Next base: position 49,891 of record JAPOKJ010000016.1, read on the forward strand.
TCTGCGTCGATTGCTTCGAACCCTATCTGTCTGCGGTCGGGCGTCCGGCATGAGCATCCCACCGGAAAACCGTTTGTCCCCCGGATCCGGCCAGGCTGCTGCGGGCGAGGCGCCCGGCTTGCCGCCCGGCATGTCCGAGCCCTGGCAGGCCCAGCTGTTCGCCCTGACCGTACACCTGAATGAACGGGGCCTGTTCGACTGGAGCACCTGGGCCCGGTACTTCGGGCCGGCCCTGGCGCGCCACCAGCAGGCCGCTTTTGCAGCGGCGCGTGGCGCCGACCCGGGCAGCACCGGGCCAGCCGGCCCTGCCAGCAGCGATACCTTGCGCGATTACTTTCTTGCCTGGCAGGAGGCCCTGGAACAATTGTTGGCCGAGCGCGAGATCGCGCTGCCGCTGGACATCGGCCTGCGGGCACAGGCCAGCGGCTGCTACCCGCGGCTGGCGCGCGCGCCGCTGGTCTTCAGGGCCCTGGCGCAGGCCCCCGGCAAGGCCGGTCCGGCATAGATCAGGCCGGTATAGATCTGCACCAGATCGGCACCCGCCTCGAGCTTCGAGACTGCATCGGCGGGCGACAGGATGCCGCCCACGCCGATGATCGGAAAGCCCTGCGGCAATTGCCGGCGCAACTGCCGGATCACCGCATTCGAGGCCTGCAGCACGGGTGCACCGGACAGGCCGCCAGCCTCCTGGGCATGAGGCAAACCGTCGACCGCCGCCCGTGACAAGGTGGTGTTGGTGGCGATGACGGCATCCATGCCGAAGGCTGGCAGCAGATCGGCAATCACCTTGATCTGCTCCTCGTCCAGGTCGGGCGCGATCTTGATCGCCATCGGAACGCGCAGGCCGTCGCGCTGGGACAGGGCCTCACGCGCCGCCTGCAGTGCACCGAGCAATTGCGACAGCTCGTCAGCGCCCTGCAACTGGCGCAGGTTCTTGGTGTTGGGCGAGGAGATGTTGACCGTGATGTAGCTGGCATGCGGATGCACCTTGTCCAGGCAGATCAGGTAATCATCGACGGCCTTCTCGATGGGCGTGGCTGCATTCTTGCCGATGTTCAGGCCAAGCACGCCCTTGTAGGCACTGCGCTCGACATTGCGGATCAGGTTGTCGACGCCCAGGTTGTTGAAGCCCAGGCGGTTGATCAGGGCCTGGCGTTCGGGGATCCGGAACATGCGCGGCTTGGCATTGCCGGGCTGCGCCAGCGGCGTGACCGTACCCACCTCGAGAAACCCGAAGCCCATCGCATCCAGGCCGGCGATGTGCGCGCCGTTCTTGTCCAGCCCGGCGGCCAGACCTACGCGGTTGTCGAAGGACAGGCCCATCAGCCTGACCGGGTCGGCCACCTTGGGACCCGCCATCGCCTTGATGGCCAGGCGGGTAGGCAGGAAATCGAGGGACTTGAGCGTCTGCTCATGGGCCCATTCAGGGTCCGAGGCAAACAGGAAGGGGCGTGCGAGTGAGTAGAGACCGGCTGTCATGGGGCGGCATTCTACCGGCCCGGATCATCCGGCTGCGGACCGCGCAGCACCGGCTCGCCGCGTTCCCATTCGCCGTTGCGCAACAACTCGAGCGGCCGGAAGCGGCTCTTGTACTGCATCTTGGCGCTTTGTTCGATCCAGTAGCCCAGGTACAGGTAGCGCAGCTTGAGCTGGCGCGCCTGCTCGATCTGCCACAGCACGTTGTAGGTGCCGTAGCTGGCGCGCGCCTCGTGGGGATCGTAGAAGGTGTAGACCGAGGATAGTCCGTCGTTGAGGATGTCGATGATCGAGACGATGCGCAGCCGCCCTTCAGGATCGCGGAATTCGACCAGACGCGAATTGACCCGGCTTTGCAGCAGGAACTGCGCATATTGTTCTCGGCTGTCCTGATCCATGCCACCGCCGGCATGTCGCGTCGACTGGTAGCGCAGATACAGGTCGTAGTGCTCGGGCACGAATCCCAGCCTTGCCACCAGAGGGCGCAGGTCGGCATGCTTTTTCCAGGCCCGCATCTGGCTGCGATCGGCCTTGAAGTCGGCCACCGGCACACGCACCGGCAGGCAGGCCCTGCAGCCATCGCAATGGGGCCGGTAGGTAAAGACGCCGCTGCGGCGGAAACCGGTGCGCACCAGTTCGCTGTAGACGTCGGAGTTGATCAGGTGATTGGGCGTGGCCACCTGGGAGCGCGCCTGATGACCCGGCAGGTAACTGCACGGATACGGGGCCGTTGCATAGAACTGCAGGGCCGAAAACGGAAGTTCCTTAAGTTGCGTCATCAGCTTGGATCATCTGGATTCGGTCAGAAGTCGTTATCGCGCAAAGCCGGTGCCAGCCTTCATTCCCCGGGCTCAGGCCAGTCCATATGACCTTCAGCATCACACATCTGCTGCCATTGCGAGGGGCTCTGGTCCATCAGCGGACCGATGTCCGCCACAAATTGCCGACGGGGAATTTCGCGGGCGCCGAAGGAGGCCAGGTGCCGGGTGTTCTGCTGGCAGTCTATCATGCGAAAACCCTGCCTGATCAGGGCTTTCACGAGGGCGACGAAGGCCAGCTTGGAGGCATCGGTGCGACGCGTGAACATCGATTCGCCAAAGAACATCCGACCCAGTGCCACGCCATACAGGCCCGCGATCATCTGGCCGTCTTCATGCACCTCGATGCTGTGGGCCAGGCCCCTGTCGTGCAGGCCGCAGTACGCGCCGATGATGGCGTCCGTGATCCAGGTGCCGTCCTGCCCTTCGCGTGGCTCGGCGCAGGCTTGCATCACCGCTCTGAAATTGCAGTCCAGGCGCAATTGCCAGCGCCCTTCACGGCGCACCCGGGCCAGGCGCTTGCGCAGGGAGCGGTGCAGCCTGAACTCGTCCAGGTGCAGCACCATGCGCGGGTCCGGGCTCCACCACAGCACCGGCTGGCCCTGGTTGTACCAGGGGAAGATGCCCTTGCGGTAGGCCTCGAGCAGGCGCGTCGGCCCGATATCCAGGCCTGCGCACAGCAGGCCCTCCGGGTCGGTCAGCGCCTGTTCCGGATCGGGCAAGGGCTCGTCCGGTTCGATCCATAGCAGCGCAGTCAAGAGCGTATCCGGTGCAGCGGGCCCGGGGGCAGGGCGTTGCAGGGCATCCGCGTGAGCAGGTTCAGCGGCGCTGCGGGGGCAGCATGGCCTTCTGATGCGGGCTGAAGCCGGAGGGTGCCTGACCGGCCGCCGCAGGTTCAGGCAGCCGGCCGGCGGCGCGGTCCTCGAAGAACCAGCGCAACGTGGTTTTGACCGTCGCAAACGACAACTCGTCCCAGGGGATGTCGGCCTCGTCGAACAGCCGGGCCTCCAGCGTCTCCTCGCCCGGATCAAGATCAGCCGAGCGCATCTGCGCCAGGTAAAAGACGTGCACCTGATGGACGTGCGGCACATCGAGGACCGAGAACAGGGCGCCGATGTCGACCACGGCGCCGGCTTCCTCGAGCGTCTCGCGGGCAGCGCCCTCGGAGACCGCTTCGCCGTTTTCCATGAAGCCTGCTGGCAGCGTCCAGTAACCGTAGCGTGGCTCGATGGCACGCTTGCACAGCAGCACCTGCCGGCCCAGGACCGGCACGGTACCGACCACCAGACGCGGATTCTCGTAGTGGATCGCGCCACAGCTGTCACAGCAGTAGCGCGGACGGTTGTCCCCGGCAGGGACTTTCTGGGCGACGCTTTGGCCGCAGGCGGAGCAGAATTTCACGCATGGCAGTGTAGCAGTGCAAGCCCGCCGCCGGGCAGTCAGGTCCGCTGGCCAACGTTCGGCCCGCTGCGCGAACGCCGGGGCCGGCTGAGTCCAAAGGGCGAGGGTCCCTGTTCTTCAACTGCGACAGCCCATGTTTATTGCCGCGCTGGAAAAACCATGCTATAGTCTTAGGCTCATCAGACGCGGGGTGGAGCAGTCTGGTAGCTCGTCGGGCTCATAACCCGAAGGTCGTAGGTTCAAATCCTGCCCCCGCAACCAAACAATGCAGGGCTCTGAAATGTCAGGGCCGGCCGAAGGAGGGCTTGCCAATTCGCAAGCCCTTTTTTTCTTTCTGGCGCTCCTTCAGATCGGATGTATGCCGTGAGCATCCATCGCCTTGCACGGGTGCACGGGACGCGCATTGCGTATGTGCTCATGCCCCCATGCTGTCAGCCGACGAAGCCCTCGCCGGCCACGGGTTCGTTATCATCCACGCACCCTCAATCACTGACCGGCTGCCGCCGGCCCGCGCATGGATTTTCAGCTTACCCCGGAACAGCTCAGCCTGCAGCAACGCACCCGTGACTTCATCGCCCGTGAAGTCATGCCCCTGGAGAACGATCCCCGTCACAGCCATCACGGACCTTCCGAGGCGCTCAGGCAGGATCTGGTGGCGCGTGCCCGCGCCGCCGGCCTGCTCACGCCACATGCCTCCCGGGAGCTTGGGGGCCTCGGCCTTTCCCATGTGGACAAGGCCATCGTCTTCGAGGAAGCGGGCTATTCGCCGCTGGGGCCGGTGGCGCTGAACATCCACGCGCCGGATGAAGGCAACATCCACCTGATGGAGGTGGTGGCAACCGAGGCCCAGAAAGAGCGCTGGCTCAAACCCCTGGTGCAGGGCCATATCCGCTCCTGCTTCTGCATGACCGAACCGCCTCCGGGGGCGGGCTCTGATCCTGGCATGCTCAACACCACGGCGCGCCGTGATGGCGACCACTACATCATCGATGGCCTGAAGACCTACATCACTGGCGCCACCGGTGCCGGCTTTGCCATCATCATGGCGCGCATGGAAGATGGCACAGCCACGATGTTCCTCTCCGACATGGACCGCCCCGGCATTCGCGTTGAGCGTCAGCTGGATGCGCTGGACTCCTGCTTTACCGGGGGCCATGGCGTGGTGCGCTTCGAGGGACTTAGGGTGCCCGCCTCGGACGTGCTCGGCGAGATCGGGCAGGGCCTGCGCTATGCACAGGTGCGTCTGGCGCCGGCGCGCCTGACCCATTGCATGCGCTGGCTTGGCCAGGCCCGTCGCGCGCATGATGTGGCCAGTGCCTATGCCCGCCAGCGCAAGGCCTTCGGGCAGGCCCTGGCGTCCCACGAGGGGGTCAGTTTCCAGCTGGCCGACAACGAGATGGACCTGCATGTCGCGCGACTGACCATCTGGCATTGCGCCTGGCTGCTCGATCAGGGCAGCAAGGGGCGGCACGAGTCGAGCGTGGCCAAGGTGATCTGCTCCGAGGCCGAGTGGCGCGTGGTCGATCGCAGTGTCCAGATTCTGGGCGGCAGCGGGGTCACCAGCGAGACCATCGTGGCACGCATCTTCAGCGACATGCGCGCCTTCCGGATCTATGATGGCCCCTCGGAGGTGCACCGCTGGAGCATCGGCAACCGCATCGCCCGCGGCCCGGCCACGGTCTGAGACAAAACTCGCCAGGGGCGGTCATCCTGCGCGGGATGAACCTTCCGTTCCATCACCATCCCAACACCAACAAGGAGAGCATCATGTCCGGAGGCGGATTTCATGTCCACGGCCCGCACGATCACGAACTCGAGCATGCGGCCCAGGGCCATCACGACGATCATGGTTCGAGCGGCAGCCGAATGACCAGCCAGATCGCCCTGTTCACCGCGCTGATCGCGACGGTGGGTGCCTTGTTCGGCTACATGGGCGGTGCCACCCAGGCCAATGCCGGGTTGTTCAAGAACAACGCGGCGATCAAGAAGACCGAGGCTTCCAACCAGTGGAACTATTACCAGGCCAAGAGCGGCAAGCAAAACCTTGCCGAACTCGCCCTTGAACTTGTGCCGGCCGAGCGCAAGCCGACCTATGTCGAGGAGATCAAGCGCTACAAGGAGGAAAAGGCCGTCATCAAGAAGGATGCCGAGAAACTGGAGGCCGAGGCGCGCAGCTGGGACAAGCAGTCCGATGAACAGATGCATCAACACCATCGCTGGGCCCAGGCAACGACCATCCTGCAGATTGCCATCGCCCTGGCGGCGATCGCGCTGTTGACCCGGCGCAAGTGGCTGGAGTGGGCGATGTTCGGTGCTGGTGCGGCAGGTGTCGTGGTGGGCGTGCTGGCACTGATGCATGTCTGATCTGCGTCCGGCTCGTGCAACTCGACGGCGGGCCTCGCCAGAGCAGGGCCCGGTCCGCCCCGGTGCTATACTGCGGTACTCCCAAGGTTGAAGGCGTCGGGCCGGGCTGGTTGCAGCCGGCACTGCGATGCCCATGCCGGGGACATGATCAGGGCTTGAGCGCATGAAGCCTGTTCGGGATGCACCCCGTCCCATGCGGCCCATCGGTGTCCACCCGTCTGTCCCGCCCCGAAGATACCTGGCGATCCACTGTGATGGATCGCCCTTGTGCCCCGTTTGTGCTGTGGCATGAACCGCGCCTTTGTCCGCCCGGAGCGCCTTTGCGACCGGTGGAACTTTCTGAACCACGAGATGTGATTGCTCAAATGCAGGACATTCAACCCAAGCATGTGATCGAGGCGGCCTTGCTGGCAGCCGAGGCCCCCATGCCGATGGCCAGCTTGCGCACCTTGTTCAACGACGAAATTGACAAGCCTGCGATGCTGGCGATGCTCGAGGAACTGCAAGCCGACTGGAAGGACCGGGGCGTGCGTCTGGCCGAGACTGCCACGGGCTGGCGATTCCAGACGGCGCCCGAGATGGCGTTGTTTCTTGAGCGCCTCAATCCGGAGCGGCCGGCGCGTTACTCGCGGGCGGTCATGGAAACCCTGGCCATCATCGCCTACCGCCAGCCGGTGACGCGCGGCGATATCGAGGATATCCGGGGCGTGACCGTCTCGAGCCAGGTCGTCAAATCCCTGGAGGATCGCGGTTGGATCGAGGTGATCGGTCACAAGGATGTGCTGGGACGGCCGGCCTTGCTGGGCACGACCCGCAAATTTCTCGACGACCTTGGGCTGTCCTCGATTGGCGACCTGCCCGAATTGAACACTGCCGCTGGCATGACCGAAATGGGCGATGCCCTCGAGCAGCAGGTGATCCCGTTTCCGCCCTCGGACGGCACGGACCCTGTGATTTCTGACGGGCAGATCGAATCCCCCACGCCGTTTGCAGCGCAGGTCCAGACCGATCTGTTGCCACCTGCTGCTGCGGATCCAGCCCCCGAGCTGGAGCTGCCCCTGACCGAAAACCTACTGGCGACCCCTACACAGGAAGTCCTTGATGAATCAGAGCGACCCGTTGGACCCGAATCACAAGCCTGAGCCTGCGGCCGCAGTCAGCGGTGGCGATGCCCAGGTGCACAGTGCCGAGGCAGGCGCTGCCGGGGCGGAAAATCCATCAGGCCCGGGTAAAGCGTTGCGGCCGGATGAAGGGTCACGGGGCCCACGCCGGGGTCCGCGCAACCGCCGCGGTCCGCGCGGTCGCCGCGATGAGCAGGGCAGCTCCGACAGCGCCTTGCCCGCCCAGGGTGTTCCAGCTCAGCCGGGAGGCGAAGACTTTGCAGCCTTTTCCCAGGATGCCGAGTCAGCGGCCGCAGCGCCGGGCGAGGGCGCTACGCCGGGCGAGGCACGTCGTGACGGTCAAGGCCCGCGGGGGCCTCGCCGTGAACGCGGTCCGCGCTTTGCCAACCGCGGCAAGCGGCCGCCAGGGCCTTATGGCGCTGGATCGCCCGACACCGATCTGGCGCCGGAGGTCGACAATGAACCGGTACCCCAGCTCCAGGTCGAGGCGCCGCTGGGCCTGTCGGTCGATGCCAGTGGCAAGCGCGGCCGCAGCGAGGCAAGCGAGTTTGACGAGAAGCTTCACAAGGTGCTGGCCGATGCCGGGATCGGTTCGCGCCGCGAGATGGAAGAGCTGATCCATGCCGGCCGCATCTCGGTCAATGGCAAGCCGGCCCATACCGGGCAGCGTGTCGGCGCCAACGACCAGATCAGGGTCAATGGCCGCACGCTCAAGCGCAAGAAGGTGGCCTTGCCGCCGCAGGTGCTCCTTTATCACAAGACCAGCAGCGAAATCTGCACCCGTGACGATCCGCAGCAGCGCAGCACCGTGTTCGATCGCCTGCCGCGCCTGAAGGGCGCGCGCTGGGTCTCGGTGGGGCGTCTGGATTACAACACCGAGGGCCTGCTGGTGTTCACCACCTCGGGAGACCTCGCCAACAAGCTGATGCACCCGCGTTACGGCTGGGAGCGCGAGTACGCGGTGCGCGTGCTCGGCCGCATCGACGAGGCCGCCCGCGAGCGCCTGCTCCAGGGGATCCAGCTCGAGGATGGCCTTGCCAAGGTCAACTCGATCGCTGAACTGGGCGGTGAGGCGGCCAATGCCTGGTACAAGGTCTGTATCTCGGAAGGGCGCAACCGCGAGGTGCGCCGCCTGATGGAAGCCGTCGGCGTGGTCGTCAGCCGGCTGGTGCGGGTACGCTTCGGTCCGATCGCCTTGCCGCCCGGATTGTCGCGGGGCCGCTGGGTCGAACTGGGTACGGGTGATGTGGCCGAATTGCTGCGTCTGGTGCGCAAGCAGGTGATGCTGTCCGAGGGACGCGATCCGGCAGAGGTCGAGGCCTTGCTGGCTGCATCGCGCAACCGTGACGATGACGACGAAGACGAAGACCTCCTCGGGGCCGGTCTCGAGGATGGCCAGGAGGCCTTCTACGACGACGAACCGATCCCTGCCTATGTGGATGCCGGTGTCGTCGATGACACCGTTCCCGATCTGGTCGGCGAACAGGCCGAGGATGACTGGCAGCCACGCTCGGCCAACGCCCATCTCGAGGGCATCAGCCGTGCAGTCCGCAAGGGCGAGAAAGGCAAGGGCGGCGCCAAATCGGCACGCGGTCCGCGCTCGCGCGGCGCCTTCGCCGGGGCCATGTCGGTGGGTGTCTCGGCCGATGGCCGGATTGCCGGTTTCGGCTCTGGCGCGGGCGGCGCCCGCAAGAACAAGCGGGGCGGGGCCGGCAAACCCTGGGGTGATGCCGCTGGCGGCGCCTGGAGCGGCGGGCCGATGGGTCCCTCTGGTCTGACCACGGGCGCGCCGGAGGGCGGCGGCCCCCGTCAAGGGCGTGGTCCCCGGCCCAAGGGGCCTGGAAAGCCGGGAGCCGGTGGACCGATGGGCCAGGGCCGGCGCGCAGGACCCCCAGGCAAACCGGGACAGCGCAAGGGGCCGGGTGGCAAGGGAGGGCCTGCTGGTGGGCCGGCGCCTGCCTCGGGTGCTGCGACTGGGCCGGCCGGTGGTGGACGTGGCAAGCCGCGCCGCGGACGCCGTGGTGGCCAGGGTGGCGGCGGAAATGTCGGTTCAGCGCCACCGGGTGGGGGCGAAAACCACTGATTCCCCGGTGGACTGCTTGAAAAACACAAATTTTTCAGCATTTACGGGCTATAATCGAAGGCTAGCGACAAATCCGATCATTGGATCTGTGGCCTGGCAGTGGTCGGGCGGCTCCGTAGAGGGGCTCCGATTCAGTTCCCCGGACAATCCGTCCGGTGGGCCCCGCGCCTGGCACCCGAACCAGCGATCGGCAGATCCGATCATGCTTGAAAGCACTTGTCTGCAGGTGGTCTGAACCCAAGGGTTCGTCCTGTTGCAAGGTTTGCGGCTCCCGGGCACGCCCGCACGGGTGCCGATCGGTTCTGGTGGCGAGTTCAAATTCTAAGAAATGGGCTCTATCAAGCCCATTTTTTTTTGTTCATCCGGTTCTTAAAAGGTCAGACGACAGATTGGCGGCCATTGACAGCATCATCGAGACCTGTGTCCAGGGCATGGGCTACGAACTTGTGGACCTTGAGTTCGCAGGTCGGGGGCTGTTGCGCGTCTCGATCGATCTGAAGGACAGCGATCCGCGCGCGCTGTTGCCGATTGCCGATGATTCGATCCGGCGCGTGACGCTCGAGGATTGCGAGTCGGTCAATCGTCAATTGACCCATGTGCTGATGGTCGAGGACATCGATTACCAGCGCCTGGAGATCGCCTCACCGGGGCTCGATCGGCCGCTGCGCACGCTGCAGGATTTTCGCCGCTTTGCCGGCTTCACCGTGGCCCTGAAGCTGCGCATGCCCTTCAAGGGCCGGCGTTCGTACCAGGGCGTGCTGTCGGTCGATGAGACCGGGCAACTGGCGCTCGAGCTCGATGCCGAGCCCCTGCATGGCGTGACCGGCAAGCAGCAGGCCAAGGCGCTTGCCGCCAAGGGGCGCGCCGGCAAGGCCGCACCGGTCGCCAAGGCGCCGAGCAAGTCGGCATTGAAAAAGGCGGCAGCACTTGAAGCGCGCAAGCAGATGCTGGCGCAACGTTTTGTCCAGGACGGCAGCTTGCCGGGCCTGAAGGGTGATGAAGAATTCGTGACCCGGCTGGAGTTCAGTCTCGACGAGATCGAGAAGGCCCGGCTGGTTCCCGTGGTGTAAACGATTGGAGAAGAAAAGATGAGCCGTGAGGTTTTGCTTTTGGTCGATGCCCTGGCGCGCGAGAAGAACGTGCAGCGCGAGATTGTGTTTCAGGCGCTGGAAGGCGCGCTGGCCTCGGCGACCAAGAAACGCTTCGTGGATGAAACCGATGTGCGGGTGTCGATCGATCGCGAGAGCGGCGAGTACGACGCGTTCCGCCGCTGGCAGGTCGTACCCGACGGGGAACTCGAAGACCACGACTTGCAGATCATTCTCACCGAGGCGCGCAAGAAGGTGCCCGATGTCCAGATCGGCGATTTCATCGAGGAAGAGCTCGAGCCGGCCGAGCTGGGCCGTATCGGCGCCCAGGCCGCCAAGCAGGTGATCCTGCAACGCATCCGCGATGCCGAGCGCGAGCAGATCATCAACGACTTCATGCAGCGCGGCGACATGATCCTGAACGGCACCGTCAAACGGGTCGACCGCGAAGGTCTGGTGGTCGAGGCCGGCAAGATCGAGGGGCGCCTGTCCCGCGACCAGATGATCCCCAAGGAAAACCTGCGGGTCAGCGACCGGGTGCGCGCCTATGTGCTGCGCCCGAACCTGGAAGGCCGCGGTCCGCAACTGATCCTCTCGCGCACCTCGCCCGAGTTCATCAAGTACCTGTTCTCGGTCGAAGTGCCCGAGATCGAGCAGGGTCTGCTCGAGATCAAGGCGGCTGCCCGCGACCCTGGCGTTCGCGCCAAGATCGCCGTTCACACCACCGATCGCCGTATCGATCCGATCGGCACCTGCGTGGGGGTGCGCGGCTCGCGTGTCCAGGCCGTCACCGGCGAGTTGGGCGGCGAGCGGGTCGACATCGTGCTGTGGTCGGAGGATCCGGCCCAGTTCGTGATCGGTGCGCTGGCACCGGCCAACGTCTCGTCGATCGTGGTCGATGAGGACAAGCACAGCATGGATGTGGTGGTTGACGAGGACAATCTGGCGCTGGCCATCGGTGCGGGGGGGCGCAATGTGCGGCTGGCCTCCGAGCTGACCGGCTGGCAGATCAACATCATGTCGGCCGAGCAAAGTGCCGAGAAGGCCCAGACCGAGCGCAATGCGATTCGCGCGCTGTTCATCGACAAGCTCGATGTCGACGAGGAAGTGGCCGACATCCTGATCGATGAAGGGTTCACCAACCTCGAGGAAGTCGCCTACGTGCCGGTCAACGAGATGCTCGAGATCGAAGCCTTCGATGAAGACACGGTGACCGAACTGCGTACCCGCGCCCGCAATGCCTTGCTGACCGAGGCCATTGCCACGGAAGAGAAGATCGACGCAGCCTCGCAGGACCTGCTGTCGCTGGAAGGGGTGGATTCGGAACTGGTCGCCAGGCTGGCCGATGCCAATGTGCACACCCGCGACGACCTGGCCGAGTTGGCGGTCGATGAACTGGTCGAGGCCACGGGTATCGACGCCGAGCGTGCCAAGGACCTGATCATGAAGGCCCGCGCTCACTGGTTCACGAACGAGACGGCGTAAAGCCCAAGGGATAACGGAGTCCGCTGAATGACAAACACGAGCAATACGGTTGCAAGCTTTGCAGCCGAATTGAAAATGCCGGCCGATGCCTTGCTGGAGCAGTTCAAGACGGCAGGTGTCCACAAGCAGGCCGCCAGCGATCCGGTCAGCGAGCAGGACAAGGAAAGCCTGCTGGCGGCCCTGCGTCGCGCGCATGGCGGTGCCGATGCGCCCAAGCGCAAGATCACCCTGACCAAGAAGTCGACCTCCGAAATCAAGCAGGCCGATGCGAGCGGCAAGGCCCGCACCATCCAGGTGGAGGTGCGCAAGAAGCGCGTCTTCATCAAGCGTGATCCCTCCGAGGCGGGCGGCGACGAGGCCGCGGCTCAGGAGCAGGCCGACGAGGTCATCCAGGATGGGCAGGCCAACGCTTCACCGGTGATCGACGAGCAAACCCTGGCCCAGCGTGAGGAAGAGGCACTTCGCCAGCGCGAGTTGCTGGAGCGGCAGGCTGCCGAGCTCAAGGAGAAACAGGAGCGTCTGGAGCGCGAACGTCAGCGTGAACAGGAAGCAGCGGCCGAGGCCGAGCGCCGCGAGGCCCAGGCCCGCCTCGAGCAGGAGCGTCTGTCACAGCTCAAGGCAGAGCAGGAAAAGCAGCATGCAGCCGCCGATGCCACTGTGGCTCAGACCTCGAACCAGGTCGATGCCGGCAAGGCCAATGCCGAAGCCGCTGCCGCGGCCGAGGCTGCTGCGGCGGCAGCCGCTGCAGCGGCCAAGAAGGCGGCAGAAGATTCACTGGCCCAGCAGCGCGCCCGTCGCGCTGTCGAGGACGAGGTCGCAGCCATCAATCGTCTGATGGCGGCAAGTCGTCGCCCTCAGCCCAAGAAGGTTGAGGAGCCCGCCCCTGTGGTGGCCGCCAAGCCGGCTGTTGCCGCCAAGGACGCCAAGGGTGTCTCCGGCACCCTGCACCGGGCACCGGGCGCCAAGCCTGGCCAGCCTTCGACCGCCCCGGCCGCTGGTGCCGGCGCGGGCGACAAGAAGCACGTCAAGGCCGAGAAGCTGTCCTCCACCTGGTCCGAAGAGGCGCAGAAAAAGCGGGCCGCGACCAAGGGCCGAAATGAAGGCGGCGGTGGCGATCGCGGCGGCTGGCGGGGTCCCAAGTCACGCGGTGGCAAGCACCACCGGGGTGGCGATGATCAGGACGTCCAGCAGACGCAGGAATTCGTGGTCAAGGAAGTCCATGTGCCCGAGACCATCACCGTGGCCGATCTGGCTCACAAGATGTCGGTGAAGGCGGCCGAGGTGATCAAGTCCCTGATGAAGATGGGCCAGATGGTCACCATCAACCAGGTGCTCGATCAGGACACCGCGATGATCGTGGTCGAGGAACTCGGCCACAAGGCAGTGGCCGCCAAGCTGGATGACCCGGAGGCCTTCATCGAAGAGACCCAGGGTGCCCAGGTGTTCGAGTCCATGACCCGTCCGCCGGTCGTCACGGTCATGGGTCACGTCGACCACGGCAAGACCTCGCTGCTCGACTACATCCGCCGTACCAAGGTGGCTGCAGGCGAGGCTGGCGGCATCACCCAGCACATCGGCGCCTATCACGTCGAAACCCAGCGTGGCGTCGTCACCTTCCTGGACACCCCCGGCCACGAGGCCTTCTCGGCCATGCGGGCGCGCGGTGCCAAGGCGACCGACATCGTCATCCTGGTGGTGGCGGCCGATGACGGCGTCATGCCCCAGACCAAGGAAGCCATTGCCCATGCGCGCGCCGCCGGCGTGCCGATCGTGGTGGCGATGAACAAGATCGACAAGCCCGAGGCCAATCCGGACCGTGTCAAGCAGGACCTGACGGCCAACGAGGTGCTGATCGAGGAATACGGTGGCGATGTGCCGCTGGTACCGGTGTCGGCCAAGACCGGCCAAGGCATCGACGAGTTGCTCGAGAACGTGCTGCTGCAGGCCGAGGTGCTCGAGTTGAAGGCACCCAAGGACGGCCCCGCACGCGGCATGGTCATCGAGGCGCGCCTGGACAAGGGACGTGGTCCGGTGGCCACGGTGCTGGTGCAGGCCGGTACGCTCAAGCGCGGCGATGTGCTGCTGGCCGGTGCGGCCTTCGGACGGGTACGCGCCATGCTTGATGAGGCAGGTCGTCCCATCGAAGAGGCCGGGCCTTCGATTCCCGTCGAGATCCAGGGCTTGCAGGAAGTGCCAGCCGCTGGCGAGGAAGTCAATGTCCTCAGCGATGAGCGCAAGGCACGCGAGATCGCGCTGTTCCGCCAGGGCAAGTTCCGCGACACCAAGCTGGCCAAGCAGCAGTCGGCCAAGCTGCAGGACCTGTTCAGCAACATGGGTGCCGAAGGTGCCAAGACCCTGGCATTGATCATCAAGGCCGACGTCCAGGGCTCGCAGGAGGCCTTGTCGCAGTCGCTGCTCAAGCTGAGTACCGATGAGGTCAAGGTGCAGGTGGTGCATCAGGCGGTCGGTGGCATCACCGAGTCCGACATCAACCTGGCCACGGCCTCCAAGGCGGTGGTCATCGGCTTCAATGTGCGTGCCGACCAGAGCGCCAAGCGCCTGGCCGAGACCAATGGCATCGACATCCGCTACTACAACATCATCTATGACGCAGTCGATGAGTTGAAGGCGGCGATGGCGGGCATGCTCTCGCCCGAGAAGAAGGAAGAGATCTTGGGTCTGGTCGAGATCCGC
>JAPOKJ010000117.1 GCA_029977705.1 Burkholderiales bacterium
CGGCCCGGGGGGCAGCACCCCGGACGGGTCGTCGGTCAGGGCGCGGTGCATCAGCTTCTCGGCGCCCTTGCCCACAAAGGTGGCAATGCGCGCGGGGGGCAGGGGCGCCAGGCCGAAGTCGCCGCGTACCGCGTTGGCGGCCGCGGCCAGATCGGCGGCGGTATCGAGCAGGGTGCCATCGAGGTCGAGAATGACCGCGCGGATGCGGCCCTGCAAGGCGGGGGTTGTCAAGGCAGCGGCCGGGTCAGACGGTGGCCAGGGCATCGCGGAAACGCCGCAACACCTGGCCATAGGCCGACTGGCCCGCGACATCCGGCGCTCCGAAGACGGCCGAGCCCGCCACGAAGGCATCGGCCCCGGCACGTGCGATCTCGGCGATGTTGTCGACCTTGACACCGCCATCGACCTCGAGCCGGATCGGCTGGCCACCGGCGGCCACATGGGCATCGATGCGGGCACGCACCTGACGCAGCTTGGCCAGGGTGGAGGCAATGAAGCCCTGCCCGCCAAAGCCGGGGTTGACGCTCATCAGCAGGATGACGTCGAGCTTGTCCATGACATGGTCCAGGTGATGCAGGGCAGTGGCCGGATTGAGCACCAGCCCGGCCTTGCAGCCGGCATCGCGCGCCAGTTGCAGGGAGCGGTCGACATGGTCGCTGGCCTCGGGATGGAAGGTGATGATGTCGGCCCCGGCCTTGGCGAATTCGCTGATCAGGGCATCGACCGGACGCACCATCAGGTGCACATCGATCGGGCCCTTGAAATGCGGGCGCAGGGCCTTGCACACCATCGGCCCGATGGTCAGGTTGGGCACATAGTGGTTGTCCATGACATCGACATGCAGCCAGTCGGCCCCGGCCGCCTCGACCGCCCGCACCTCCTCGCCCAGGCGGGCAAAATCAGCCGACAGGATGCTGGGCGAAATGACGGGGCGCAGGGCGGAGGAATTCGGGGTAGCGGGCATGGGATTGACCAAATGTGCGAGACTTGCAGGATCCATCCATTGTAGCGGTGAGCATGTGATGCCCGCGCTTTGACGGCGCGGCCCTCCGGTCGTGCTGCAGGGCCTGTCCACCCTCACCCCAAACCCCGTCATGGCCAACCCGAAGTATCAGGTGAAGATCGACGTGACGTGCCGGTATCTGCCGGACCAGTCCGACCCCGGTGAAAACCGCTATGCCTACGCCTACACCATCCGTATCCAGAACAACGGCACGATCGCCAGCCAGTTGATCAGCCGGCACTGGATCATCCAGGACGAGAACGGCGGTCGCGTCGAAGTCAAGGGTCTGGGGGTGGTCGGCCATCAGCCGCTGCTGCGGCCGGGCGAGCATTTCGAATACACCAGCGGCAGCCAGATCGTCACACCGGTGGGAAGCATGGAAGGCAGCTACTTTTTCGTGGCCGAGGACGGACACCGCTTCGATGCCCCGATTCCAGGCTTTGCACTGACCATGCCGCGCACCCTGCACTGAGGCAGCAGACGCGTCACTTCTTGCCGCGCATCGTCCACCAGACGGCCAGCACCATCAGCGCGGCCACCCCGGCCGCTTCCAGATAAACCACCCACATCGTGCGTTTCCTCGTCGATCGCCTGAAACAGACAGGCCTGATTGTAGGGCTGCTGCTGGTCCTGTCCGCCTGTCGGCAACTGGACCTGCCGCAGACCCCGCCCCCGCCTTCCCCCAGGGTCTGGCAGCAGGATATCGGTCCCCTGCTCGAGCGCGTCGGGGAGACCCGCACGCGCTTGTGGTTGCAGGCCCTGCAGCGCCAGTGCGCCACGACACGGCCGGGCGATGCGGCGCTCTGTGCCGCAGGCGCCGGCCTGGACCCTGCCCAGGCCTCCTGGGCACGCATCCAGCGGCAACTTCGGGAGGGCCTGGTCTGGCAATGCGGCGCGCGCGGCCTGCTCACCGGCTACTACGAACCGATCCTGAGCGGCAGCCGCCAATCCGACCGCCCCGGGCAGGCGCCGCTGTATGCCCTGGAGGGCGAGGCCTTGCGCGCCTTCCAGGCCCGCAGCCCCTGGCTGAGCCGGGAGCAGATCGAGCGCCAGGCCGCGGCAGCAGGGCTGCGGCCGATCGCCTGGGTCGATGACCCGGTCGAGGCGTTTTTCCTGCACATCCAAGGCTCGGGCCGCATCCGGCTGCGTGACGAGGGCAATCGCCTGCTCAGGGTCGGCTATGCAGGCCACAATGGCCAGCCGTACAAGGCCATCGGTGCGGTGATGATCGAGCGCGGCTGGCTGGAGGCCGGACAGGTCAGCGCCCAGTCGATCAAGCAATGGTTGCGGGCGCAACGAAGCGGAGATGGCAGCGCCCAGGCGCGGGCACGCGACCTGATGAACGAGAACCCGCGCTACGTGTTCTTCCGCAGCCTGCCGGCCAGCCTGTCGGAGCAGGACGGGCCCCCCGGCTCGATGGGCCTGCCGCTCACCGCCCAGGCCAGCGTTGCCGCCGATCCCCTGGCGCATGCGCCGGGCAGCCTGTTGATGCTGCGCACCCGCGAGGATGGCGACCGGCTGGTCCAGGTGCAGGATGTCGGCTCGGCCATCAAGGGCGAGGGCCGCATCGACCTGTTCACCGGCTCGGGAGATGAGGCCGGAGAGATGGCCGGGCGCCTGAAAGCGCCCTTGCAGGTGATCCGGCTGGCCGCGCGTGCGGCGGTCGCTGCGGGCAGCGCCGCGCGGCCGGATGCACCGGGTGCTCAGAGTGAATCGGCGATTGCCTTGGCAAATTGCTCGGCCGGCATATAGCCCTGAATGCGGCGGCCGTTGGTGAGAAACACCGTCGGCGTGGCCGACACGTTGTACTTGCGGCCCAACTCCTTGATGCGTGCGATCGGGTTGCTGCAGGTGCCATCGTTGTCGGGCACCTTGCCCGAGAGCATCAGGTCATTCCAGGCCTTGTTGCGGTCTTTGGCACACCAGGCCTTGCGTGACTTGACGTCCGAGTCGGCCGCCAGGATCGGGTAGGCAAAGGTGTAGATGGTCACATCGGGCAGGTTGGCCAGATCGGCGCGCAGCTTCTTGCAATAGCCGCAGTTCGGATCCTCGAACAAGGCGATGCGGCGCGTGCCCTTGCCATTGACCTGCTTGATGGCCAGCTCCAGCGGCAGGTCCTTGAAGTTGATCGCCAGCACCTCGTCCAGGCGCTCACGGGTCAGGTCGCGATTGTTCTTCATGTCCAGCATATGGCCTTCCATGAAGATGTACTGGGCCTTCTCGTCGACATAGAACAGGTCGCTGCCGATACGCGCCTCGTACATGCCCGGGATCGGCGTGCGGCGCACTTCGTCGACCTTGTAACGGTTGCTGGTCCAGGTCTCGATCGCCTCCTTGATGGCCTTGGCCACCTCGGCCGAGGCCGCTGGCGCGGCGGCTGGCGCGGCCTGCTTGACCTGCGCCTGCACAGGCAGAAGCGCGCCCAGGGACAGGACCAGGGCCATCAGGCAGGGGGCTGCCTTGCGCAGGGAGCGGGCGAAGGCGTCGGGAGAAAGGAAGGTCATGGTCGGCTCGGTTGAAAGAAGGGCGCGGGCCTGCCACCCTCAGGCAGCAGCGCGGCGGATCAGGGCCTGCTTGAGCGGGTCGATACGGTTGACACCACGCCAGCCCCATTCACGGGCACGCCGCCACAGCCGCTCTGCCAGATCGGGGTCGGGCCGCTCGGCGAAACCTTTCTGCAAGGCGTGGGTCAGATGGGCCATCAGGGCGATCGGCTCGGCGCGGGCCCGCGCGTAGCGGCGCAGCACGATCGGATCGCCCAGGTCCATGGCCGGGGGCAAGGCGGCCATCACCGCCACGAAGTCCTCGACGTCGCCCAGCCCCAGGTTCAGGCCCTGGCCGGCCAAGGGGTGCACCACATGGGCCGCATCGCCCATCAGCGCGATGCGATCGCCGATCAGCGATGCGGGCAGGAAACGGCGCAGCGGGAAAGCGCGGCGCGGCGTCAGCAACTCGGGGGTGGCGGCATCGGCTGGCAGCGCCGGGCCCACCACCGCCCGGAAGGCCGCGATGAAGTCGGAATCGGGCATCTGCATCAGGCGCTCATGCAGGTTGTCGGCGGCACCCGGGGACGCCGGCTCCGAGGCCCCGGTGGGCGCCGACCAGATCATGCAGTGGCGGCCCTGGCGCATCGGCAGCAGGGCCAGGATGCCGTGGGGCCCGAACCACTGGTAAGCGCAGTCAGACTGGGCGCCCGGCACCCGCCACTGCGCCACCAGGGCGCGCTGCGGATACAGGTACAGGTCGCAGGCGATGCCGGCCGCCTCGCGCAGGCTCGACTGGGCACCATCGGCGCCCACCGCCAGTTGCGTGCGCACCAGCAGGCCGTCGCCGCGCAGCTCGAGTTGGCGCGCCGAGGCGCTGGCGCTGAAATCCACCTGCTGCACCGGCGTCTCGATGCGGGCAATGCCGCGCTGGCGGCACAGGCGCTCGAGCTGCTCCTGCAGATGCTGCTGGGGCATCACCCAGGACAAGGCCGTCATGCCGGCATCGGCCGCATCGAAATGCAGTTCGGACCCCGACAGCACCCGCATCTGACGCACCGGCTGGGCCTGGCCGCGGATGTCGAGCCCGAGCGATTCCAGGAAATCCACCGAGGCTGGCGTCAAGGTGAGGATCTGGTCGGCCGGGGAGGACTCGCCCAGCACCAGCACCCGCTTGTCCGGGCGTCGCAGCGCCAGACCCAGGGCGCAGGCCAGACCGGCCACGCCAGCACCGGCAATCGCGACGTCGACCACGGCTTTGAAGGGCGCATTCATCCCCCTAGCCTACCCGAAATCCGCCGCCGCCGGAAAATCGGCTATAATGGAGGGCTGTCAGACGTGGCCTGGTAGCTCAGTTGGTAGAGCAGCGGATTGAAAATCCGCGTGTCGGTGGTTCGATTCCGCCCCAGGCCACCATCCCCCTTCCCAGACACTCCAACAAGGTAGCCCATCCGATTCCCGGTTGGGCTTTTTGTTTGGATGCGCGTGGCGGTCGGGCCTGCGGCTGCTGCAACGGAGGGTTTTTTATGCCTGAATCGACGCAGATCCACCCCGACAAGGTGCGCGCCTACCTGGCCACGGCCTTTCGTCTTGGCCATACCGCGCAAGACATTGTCCTGACGATCGGCCAGCGCTCGGAGCGCCTGGCTGCCTTGTTCGCTGCCGACGGCGTCGACTGCGGCGCCTTCATCACCGCCTTCAACCCGCGCGGGACCATCCAGCCCGATGCCGCCAACGCGGCTGGGCATGCGGCGCTGGCCGGCCTGTTGCACGCGCAAGGGGTCCGCGCCATCGAGGGCTCCGGCGGCGAGGAAGGCACTGACTGGCCGTCCGAGAAAAGCTGGTTCGCCCTGGGCTTGCCGCTGGCCCCCGCCAAGGCGCTCGGCCACCGCTTCGACCAGGATGCCATCGTCTGGGTCGGCGCCGATGCAGTGCCGCAATTGATCCTGCTGCGCTGAGATCTTCTGGCAGGGCGCGCCGGCGGGCCGAAACCGGGGTCGCGGGAAAACCTTCGTCCTTCACACGCTGCAAGCTCTTCTGGTGAGCCTGGCCTTGTCTAAGCTGGGCCCAATCCATCACGTTTCCGGGGCGAGTTCATCCGAATTGCAGGCCCCATGCCAACCGGCCATCTGCTAAAGAGGAGTGTCACATGATCCGAAAAGGCTGTTCGCGGCAAGCATCCGAAGGGCGCGATGCCATCGCAACGATTCCAGGGGGCGGCCATGCCTGAGGACATCGACCTGGGCTTTCGCCCCAAAACCTACTTCCGGCCGGAAAAGCTTGAGAAGTATCTGCTGTCGAAGGTCAAGGGCGCGGTGCTTCGCAAGAAGCTCCGGGCGCTGTTCGACGCCGGCCAGCATGCACGGGTGCAAGCCCTGCTCAGTGACGCAGTCTTCTCCGAGGCCGACCGCAAGATGCTGGAGTCGATCCACCCGATGTTCATGGGCGGCAACTACCTGCCCGACACCGAAGCCGATGAAGTCGAAGTTGCAAGAATCAGTATCCAGTCCACCACGTTCGATGTGACCAGCGTCTACGCGCGGGCCGAAGCCGGCGTCATCCACTACCGGGTCGTCGATGAGTACGGCGGCGATACCTTGCAAGGGCCATCCGAGGCGACCACCCGGGAACCGATGACGCTGGGTGAGTTTGCGGACTTCTTCCTGACGGCCTGGCCGCTCATCGAGGTGCTGGAGATGAACTTCGAGGATGACCTTGACGGCGCCCTCGAGTTTTTTTCAGCCGACTCCAACTTCTATCCGGACCTTGAACGGCTGCTCACGCAGCGCGTGCGCGCGCACTTCCCCGAGCGTGAACACGGTGACGCGTGCCCTTTCTGCGGGCATTTCAATTCGCCGCCGGCCGATGAGCGCTGCGGGCATGCGGTTGCCTGGGTCTGGGACGGACAGGTCGAGGGCCTGGCCGAAGGCGCGTCATTCCTGTCGGCCTTCGAAGCCCTGGCCGAGCTTTTAGAATCGGAGGACAAGGGATCAGCGCTTGGAACCCTGCTGGAGCTGCAAGCCCGACGCAACCTCGCACGAGGGCGCCTGGTCGAAGCCGCAGCACTCCCCCCG
>JAPOKJ010000075.1 GCA_029977705.1 Burkholderiales bacterium
AAAGGCAACCCATCCATTAGTACTCCAACACCGCGCGTGCGGTCACCGCTGCCGTGCTGGAAGCCGGCAAGTGGATCGATGCGGGCCTGTCGAACAAGAACAAGATGGCCGACACGATCGCGCAGCAGGCCTATGTGAACACCTCGCGCGACGTGATCATCGATCGCATCCTGGGGCGCTACCAGAATGGCCTGGGCAAGACCTGGGACGATGCCAACCACATGAAGTTCTTCGATGACGGTGCGGCCAATTTCCCCTACCTGTCCGATGGCACCTGGTTCATGACCCAGCACCGCCGCTGGGGCCTGCTCAAGGAAGACCCCGACTATCTCGCGATTGCCCGCAAGGTCAACCAGATCGAGATCTACAAGCAGGCGGCCAGCGCGGCCAAGGTGTCACTGCCCAAGTCGGAAAGCCGCAGTTCGAAGATGCTCGATGGCGTGGTCTGGGATGGCAGCAATCCCAAGCAGTACGCCGCCAGCTTCAAGGTCAAGGTGGGCTGATCGGCCCATCCCTCATTGCACGTCCTTCACCTGTCTTTCAAGGAGCGGTCATGACCACCCTCAATCCTCCCGTCGATGCTGCGCTGATCAGTGCAGCCGACAAGCCCTTGGCGCGTCCGGCT
Source organism: Burkholderiales bacterium (assembly GCA_029977705.1). Taxonomy (GTDB): domain Bacteria; phylum Pseudomonadota; class Gammaproteobacteria; order Burkholderiales; family Burkholderiaceae_E; genus JAPOKJ01. The sequence goes on from JAPOKJ010000075.1 coordinate 626, forward strand.
GCCGTACAGGGCGCCGTCAGTGCCGCAGCGGCACCGCTCCCGGACGCACCGGTTGCGCAAGCGCCAGCCCGGCCCGCCGTGCCGGTGATCTCCGAGGCGGTGCGTCGCCGCGCCCGTCACGAACTGATCCTCAAGATCGTGGCACCGGTGCTCGGCCTGATCGTGCTGCTGCTGATCTGGGAAGCGATCTCCAAGGGCGGCGCCACCATCCCCGGGCCCCTGGCCACCGGCAAGGCGGCGGTGGCGGTGCTCTCGGACCCGTTCTACCAGAACGGGCCGAATGATCAGGGCATCGGCTTCAAGGTGATCAATTCACTGGGTCGTGTGGCACTGGGCTTTGGCCTGGCTGCACTGATCGGCATTCCGGCGGGCTTCCTGATCGGCCGCTTCAGCTTTCTCAATCGGATGGTCGGACCGATCATCTCGCTGCTGCGGCCGGTCTCGCCGCTGGCCTGGCTGCCGATCGGCCTGCTGGTATTCAAGGGCGCGCATCCGGCAGCGATCTGGACCATCTTCATCTCCTCGATCTGGCCGATGGTGATCAACACCGCCGTCGGCGTGCAGCGGGTGCCATCCGACTACATGAACGTGGCCAAGGTGCTGAACCTGTCCGAGTGGAAGATCTTCACCCGCATCCTCTTTCCCGCCGTGTTGCCCTACATGATGACGGGCGTGCGTCTGGCCATCGGCGTGGCCTGGCTGGTCATCGTGGCGGCCGAGATGCTCACCGGGGGTGTCGGCATCGGCTTCTGGGTCTGGGATGAGTGGAACAACCTGAAGGTCGAGAACATCCTGCTCGCCATCATCATCATCGGCGTCATCGGCTTGTTGCTCGAGGCGGGACTGATGTGGCTGGCCAAGCGTTTCAGCTACGAATGACACCGGGAGCACAGACATGACAAGCATGGGAAAAATCGCCGGCGAACCGGTGCTCAGCGCGCAGGAGCGTGCCCACCCGGCACCGGGCAGCGAGGCCAGCGCCCGCTTCCTGGAGAAGTACCTGGTGGTGGATGACGCCGGCATGGTCTTCGACACCAAGAAGGGTGCCTTCATCGCGCTGCGCGACATCAACCTGACGGTGGCCAAGGGCGAGGTGGTCAGCCTGATCGGCCACTCCGGCTGCGGCAAGTCGACCCTGCTCAACCTGATGGCCGGCCTGCTGCGACCCAGCACGGGCCATCTGCTGGTGGGCAACCGCGAGATCGTCGGCCCGGGACCGGATCGCGGCATGGTGTTCCAGAACCATTCGCTGCTGCCCTGGATGAGCTGCTTCGAGAATGTCTATCTCGCGGTCGAGCGGGTCTTCGGCGCCACCGAGGACAAGCCGGGCCTGAAGGCGCGCACGCAGGCAGCCCTCGAGATGGTCGGTCTCAGTCATGCGCGCGACAAGCGGCCGGGCGAGATCTCCGGCGGCATGAAGCAGCGCGTGGGCATTGCCCGGGCGCTGGCGATGGAACCCAAGGTCTTGCTGATGGACGAGCCCTTCGGCGCCCTCGATGCCCTGACCCGGGCCCACCTGCAGGACGAACTGCTGCGCATCATCGCCAAGACCCAGAGCACCGTGGTGATGGTGACCCATGACGTCGATGAGGCCGTGCTGCTGTCCGATCGCATCGTGATGATGACCAACGGCCCGGCAGCCACCATTGGCGAGATTCTCAAGGTCGATCTGCCCAGGCCACGCGACCGGGTGGCGCTGGCCGCCGATCCGGCCTACATGGCCTTGCGCACGCGGGTGCTCGAGTTCCTGTACCGCAAGCACCAGCCCGTGGTTGAAGCGGCCTGAACGGTCCGAACCCTGGCAAGGAGTAGCGCAATGAAGAAGATGAAACTGGTGGTGGTGGGCAACGGCATGGCCGGCATCCGCGCGGTCGAGGAGCTGCTGGTACTGGCCCCCGACCTGTATGAGATCACCGTGTTCGGCAGCGAGCCCCACCCAAACTACAACCGCATCCTGCTCTCGCCGGTGCTGGCTGGCGAGCAGAAGCTCGAGGACATTATCCTCAACGACCGGCAGTGGTATGCCGACAACGGCATCACGCTGCACACTGGCGAGACCGTCGAGCAGGTCGATCGCCGCAAGCGTTGTGTCACGGCCCGCAAGGCCGATGGCAGCCTGCGCGAGCTGCCCTATGACCGCCTGCTGCTGGCGACCGGCTCCAACCCCTTCATCCTGCCGGTGCCGGTGCATGACCTGCCCGGGGTGATCTCCTACCGCGACATCGCCGACACGCACACGATGATCGACGCAGCCACCCGCTTTTCGAAGGCCGTGGTCATTGGCGGCGGCCTGCTCGGTCTGGAAGCGGCCAATGGCCTGAAGCTGCGCGGGATGGAAGTCACCGTGGTGCACCTGATGGACACCCTCATGGAGCGACAGCTCGATGCCACCGCCGCCGGCCTGCTGCGCGAATCGCTGCAGGCCAAGGGCCTGCGTTTCAAGATGCCGGCCCAGACCGAGGCGCTGCTGCCCGGACCTGCGCCTGCCGACGGTTCGCCCGCGCGCGTCGCCCAGGTGCGTTTCAAGGACGGTGAGGTGATCGAGGCCGACCTGGTCGTGATGGCCGTGGGCATCCGCCCCAACACCACGCTGGCCGAGCGCATCGGCCTGCAGGTGAACCGCGGCATCATCGTCAATGACACGATGCAGACCTACGACCCGCGCATCTATGCCGTCGGCGAGTGCGTCAGCCACCGAGGCGTGGCCTATGGCCTGGTGGCGCCACTGTTCGACATGGCCAAGGTCTGCGCCAATCATCTGGCCGAGATGGGCATCGGGCGTTACAGTGGATCGGTGACCTCGACCAAGCTCAAGGTCACGGGCGTCGACCTGTTCAGCGCGGGCCAGTTCAATGGCGGCGAGGGCTGTGACGAGATCACCCTGTCCGACCCGGTCGGCGGCGTCTACAAGAAGCTGGTGCTGCGCGATGACAAGCTGGTCGGGGCCTGCCTGTATGGCGACACGGCCGATGGCACCTGGTATTTCAAGCTGATGCGCGAGGGCCGGGCCCTGGGCGAGTTGCGTGACCGGCTGATGTTTGGCGAGTCCAATGTCGGTGATACCGGCCACCAGGGCCAGAACAAGGTCGCCGCCTTGCCCGATGATGCCGAGATCTGCGGCTGCAATGGCGTATGCAAGGGCACCATCGTGCAGGCCATCAAGAGCAAGGGCCTGCTCACCCTGGACGCGGTGCGCAAGGGCACCAAGGCCTCGGCCTCCTGCGGCTCCTGCACCGGCTTGGTCGAGCAGCTGCTGATGAACACGCTGGGTTCGGACTACTCCGCAACTCCGGCGCTCAAGCCGATGTGCGGATGCACCGAGCGCAACCATGATGAGGTGCGCAAGGCGATCCGCGAGCACAAGCTGCTCAGCATTCCGACCACGATGCGCTTTCTGGAATGGCGCACCCCCAATGGCTGTGCCAGTTGCCGACCGGCCCTCAACTACTACCTGCTCAGCACCTGGCCCAAGCAGGTCGAGGACGATCCCCAGTCGCGCTACATCAATGAGCGCAGTCATGCCAATATCCAAAAGGATGGCACCTACTCGGTGATTCCCCGTATGTGGGGCGGCGAGACCACGGCCTCGGAACTGCGCCGCATTGCCGATGTGGTCGACAAGTACCAGATCCCGACGGTCAAGGTCACCGGTGGCCAGCGCATCGATCTGCTGGGGGTCAGGAAGCAGGACCTGCCTGCCGTCTGGAAGGATCTGGCCATGCCTTCGGGCCATGCCTATGCCAAGGCCCTGCGCACCGTCAAGACCTGTGTCGGCAGCGAGTGGTGCCGCTTCGGCACGCAGGACTCGACCCAGATGGGCAAGGACCTGGAACGTGCCCTGTGGCGCATGTATGCCCCGCACAAGGTCAAGCTGGCCGTATCGGGCTGCCCGCGCAATTGCGCCGAAAGTGGCATCAAGGATGTCGGCGTGATCGGCGTGGATTCGGGTTGGGAGCTGTATGTCGGCGGCAACGGCGGCATCAAGACCGAGGTGGCCCAGTTCCTGGTCAAGGTCAAGACCGCTGACGAGGTGCTCGAATATGCCGGCGCCTTCCTGCAACTGTATCGCGAGGAGGCCTGGTACCTGGAGCGTACGGTGCACTGGCTGCATCGCGTCGGGATGGATAGCGTGCGCGCCCGCGTGCTCGAGGATGAGGCAGGCCGCAAGGCCTTGTGGGCACGATTGCAGTTCTCGCTCGAGGGCGAGCCTGATCCCTGGCATGAGCGCGCCCAGGCGCGTGTCGATGAGCGGCAATTCAGGCTGCTGGAGGTGAACCCATGAATGCCGTGATGATGCGTCTGGACGATGCCCCCTTGCAGGCCGGCCAGCGCTGGCATCCGGTGTGCCGGATCGAGGACATTCCGGTGCTCGGCGCCCGCGTGCTCGATCCTGCAGCGCTCAGTGCCGGCCGTCTCGTGGTGCCGATCGCCATCTTCCGCAACAGTGCCGACCAGGTCTTCGCGCTCGATGACAGCTGCCCGCACAAGGGCGGGCCGTTGTCGCAAGGCATCGTCTTCGGTACCTCGGTGGCCTGTCCGCTGCACAACTGGACCATCGCCCTGGACGATGGCCAGGCGGCAGCACCCGATGTCGGCTGCACGCTCGCTCATCCCCTGCGCGTGGTCGATGGCCAGGTGTTCATTGCCCTGGAGAGCGGGGATGGATCGGCCACCTGATCAACAGGGGCAGCCCGGCCTGTCGCCCCAGGCGCCTGCCCTGCCGGTGCACGAGACCCGCTCGACCTGCCCGTATTGCGGCGTGGGCTGTGGCGTCATCATCGGCACCGATTCTGGTCGCGAGCGCATCGTCTCGGTGCGGGGCGATCCGGATCATCCGGCCAACTTCGGCTTGCTGTGCTCGAAGGGCTCCGCGCTGGCCATGACCACGCAGCCCCTGCGCCAGCAGCAGGCACGACTGTCCCGGCCCATGCAGCGTACACGCGACCCGCTCACCGGCGCGCGTGGCCCCGCCGAAGCGGTGGACTGGGATCAGGCCCTCGATGGACTGGCCGATCGCTTTGCGGCGATCATCGCCCGGCACGGGCCGGATGCGGTGGCCTTCTACATCTCGGGCCAGCTGCTGACCGAGGACTACTTCGCCTTCAACAAGCTGGCACGCGGCCTGATCGGTACCCACAATATCGATTCGAATTCGCGCCTGTGCATGTCGTCGGCGGTGGCGGCCTACAAGCAGACCCTCGGGGCCGATGCGCCTCCCTGCAGTTACGAGGACCTGGGCCTGGCCGATTGCCTGTTCATCACCGGATCGAACACCGCGGTGGCGCATCCGGTGCTGTTTCGTCGCATCGAGCAGGCGCGGGCCCGGCGGCCGGAGATGAAGATCATCGTCGTCGACCCGCGGCGCACCGAAACGGCCGAGCAGGCGGACCTGCATCTGCCGATTCTGCCTGGGACGGACGTTGCGTTGTACAACGGCATGATGCATCACCTGCTCTGGGAAGGCTGGGTCGACCGGCCCTTTCTCGACGCCCATGTCAATGGCCTTGACGCCTTGCGCAGCGCGCTGCGCGAGTGCACCCCGGCCTGGGCCGCCGGCATCTGCGGCATTTCCCGTGAGATGGTCGAACAGGCGGCCCGGTGGTTTGCACAGTCGCATGCCACCCTGTCCCTGTATTGCCAGGGCCTGAACCAGGCCAGCACCGGCACGGCCCGCAACGCGGCGCTGATCAACCTGCACCTGCTCACCGGCCAGATCGGCAAGCCGGGGGCCGGCCCCTTCTCGCTGACTGGCCAGCCCAATGCGATGGGCGGACGCGAGGTCGGCGGCATGGCCAACCTGCTGCCTGCGCATCGCCGCATCGACGATGCGAAGGATCGTGCCGAGGCCGCCGCCCTCTGGGGCGTCAGGCACCTGCCGACCTCGCCGGGGTTGACGGCCGTCGAGTTGTTCGATGCGGTTGGCGAGGGTCGCATCAAGGCGGTCTGGATTGCCTGCACCAATCCCGCCCATTCCCTGCCCGATGCGACCCGTGTCGCGCAGGCCCTGCGCAAAGCCGAATGCGTCGTGGTGCAGGATGCCTTCCAGGGTACGGCGACGGCGGCGCTGGCCGATGTGCTGCTGCCCGCCACCACCTGGGGCGAGAAAGAAGGCACGGTCACCAATTCCGAACGGCGCATCAGCCGTGTACGGGCCGCCGTCAAGCCCTGGGGACTGGCGCGGCATGACTGGGCCATCGTCAATGATTTCGCGCAGCGTCTGCAGGCGCGCATGCGCCCCGAGGATCTTGCCCATCTCGGCCCGCACTGGCATTTCGATTATCGCCAGCCCGAGGCCTTGTGGAACGAGCATCGCGACAGCACGGCCGGCACCGACTTGGACATCACCGCACTGAGCTACGCGGCGCTCGACGAACCCCGGCAATGGCCGATGCCTGCCGGTGCCAGTGCCGGGCTTGCGCGCCTGTACGAGGACGGCCGCTTTGCCCATGCCGATGGCAAGGCGCGGCTGGTGATCACGCCCTGGCGGGCGCCAGCCGAGCGTACCGATGCGCAGCGTCCCCTGGCCTTGCTGACCGGTCGCCTGCGTGACCAGTGGCATGGCATGAGCCGCACTGGCCTGCTCGGCCAGGCCTTCAACCACAGTCCCTGGCCGGAGCTGGAGATGCACCCGGACGACCTGCGTCGCCGTGCGCTGGCCAGTGGCGACTGGGCCTGCCTGAAGACCCGTCGCGGGGCCTTGGTGGTGCAGGTGCGCGCCAGCGAGCGGCAACGGGTCGGACAGTGCTACATGGCGATGCACTGGGGCCCCGAGTTTCTGGCCGGCAGGCAGGCTGCGGGGGTCAACACCGTCACCCAGCCCGCCTTTGATCCGGATTCGCGTCAGCCTGAATTGAAATTTTCGGCCGCCGATGTGGCGCCGCTGAAGTCCCCGAGCGGCCTGTCCCTGATGGCCTGGGCGCCCGAGGGGCAGGCGCTGCGCCTGCGTGAATCGGTGCAGGCCCTGTGCAGCGACATGCTGGCCAGCAGTGCGGTGCTGTTTGCCGAGGACGGGCGCGAGGGCGTGATGCTGCGCGCGGTCAGCGACCAGCCGGTGACCCCATCGCAATTGGCAGCGCTGCGTGCGGCCTGCGGTATCGATGCAGCCCGCAGCCTGAGCTATCACGATGCCCGCCGTCAGGCCCTGCGCGAAGTGACTCTCGAGCAAGGCCGGTTGCAGGCCTTCCTGCTCGTGGGCGATCTGGCCTCGGAAGGCTGGTTGTCCGAGAGCCTTCGCCAGGGCATCGATGTGTCCGCGCTGCGGCGCGCCCTTCTGTTGCCCGGGCCGGTGGCACCCAAGGGCCAAATCTGTGCCGGGCGTGCAGTGTGCACCTGCATCGGCGTGCGCGAGCGCAGCATCGAGGCGGTGCTGGCCGCCCTGCCGGCGTCGGTGGCCAGCGAGGAGGACTGTCTTTCGGTACTCAAGCAGCAGCTGTCCTGCGGGACCCAATGCGGCTCCTGCGTGCCGGAAATCCGTGCGATGATCCGGCAGGCGCCCGCCCTGCGGGGTCGCTTGCATCAGGAGTCCCGCGATCATGCCCAGTGAGCTTTCCCCCAGCACCCAGGAACTGCTCAAGGCCATCGGGCGGGCCAGCGGCAAGGGCCTGGGCGTGGCGCAGGCGCGCCTGCTGTTCGAGCGCCTCTTTGCCGGTGAACTGAGCGAGGTGCAGACCGGCGCGGCCCTGATGGCCCTGCGCGTGCGCGGTGAATCTCCCGACGAGCTGCTCGGTGCGCTGCAGGCGGCCGAGCCCTTGCTCAAGCCGTTGCAACTGGCCGATGACCGGGTCGTGGTGGTCATTCCCAGCTACAACGGCGCGCGCCTGTTGCCCAACCTGGTGCCTTTGCTGGCCTGCCTGCTGGCCGATGCCGGTGTGGCGGTGCTGGTGCATGGTCACCGGCAGGATCCGGGGCGTGTCACCAGCGCCGAGATCTTTCGCGCCATGGGCATCGACCCGGTGGAAACCTGCGCCTTGCCGCTCGGTCATTCGGTAGCCATGCGGCTGGCGCGTGGCGATCCCGCCTTTGTGCCCATCGATGTGCTCTCGCCGAGCCTGCATGCCCTGCTCGAACGCCGTCGCCAGATGGGCGTCCGCAACACCGCCCACAGCCTGGTCAAGCTGATGCAACCGGTCCAGGGCCCGCGCGTGTTGCAACTGACCAGCTACACCCATGCCGAATTTCATGACCTCCAGCAACAGGTGCTGCAGGCGCGTGCTGCGCAGGCCTTGCAGTCACGCGGCTGCGAGGGGGAGGTCGTCGCCCACCTGCGCCGCGCCAACCGCCTGACCTGGATCGCGCCCGGGCGGCTCGAGGTGCTGGGGGAGCCGGAAGGCCAGGAGGCCCAGGCGATGAGTGTCCTGCCGGCCTTGCCCGAGGCCCGCGACATTGCCGGTACCGCCGCCTGGATCCAGTCGGTGCTGACCGGTGGTGCCCCCGTGCCGCGTCCGATCGAGGCGCAGGTCGAGGCGATCCTTCGCCTGCTGCCGAAGTTGCAGGGGCCAGCCATGCCTGCCGAGGATGCCGGGCTCTCTGCGCTGACGCCTTGAAGGTGCGCCATGACGTCCCCCGATCTTCATCCCGGACAGGCCGGGCCGATGCATCCCGACGGGCGCGTCTGGCTGGTCGGTGCCGGCCCCGGAGACCCGGAACTGCTCAGCCTGAAGGCGGCGCGCCTGCTCGGGCAGGCCGACGTGATCCTGGTCGATGATCTGGTCAATCCCGAGGTGCTGGTCCATGCTGGCCCTCATGCCCGCATTCATCCGGTGGGCAAGCGTGGCGGCTGCCGATCCACGCCCCAGGCCTTCATCAACCGGCTGATGCTGCGTGAGGCCCGACGCGGCAGGCGCGTGGTACGACTCAAGGGCGGCGATGCCCTGGTGTTTGGCCGTGCCAACGAGGAAATCGATTTTCTGCAGGCCCACGGGATTGCGGTGGAACTGGTGGCCGGCATCACCAGTGCCCAGGCCGCAGGCATGGCCCTGGGCCGATCACTGACCGACCGGGCGCACAGCCACGGCCTGGTGCTGCTGACTGGGCACCCCGCCAGGGACGATCATGCCGATGCGCCCGGCAGCGAACCGGTCGACATGGCGGCGCTGACCCGCCAGGGCTTGACCGTGGTGATCTACATGGGCTTGTCGCGGGTCGACAGCCTGCAGGCTTCGCTGCTCTCGGATGGCGCCGATCCGGACCTGCCCGCTGCGATCATCGAGAACGCCTCGCGGCCGCAGCAGCGCTGCCTGCACACCCGTCTGGGGGAACTCAGTGCCTGCGTCCGGACGCAGGCCGTGCGCTCGCCGGCCCTGCTGGTGCTGGGGCGGATTGCGCAACAGGCGAATGCGGCGCTGATTTCAGCCGCGACTGCTGGCTTACACCCGGCAGCAGAAAATCCATCTGGTCAGCCAGCACATTCCGATTGGCCAGAATCAGGCCTTCGTACAGGTTCGGCGTATACGCGATGAACAGGGGCAGATGGCCCCAGACATGCGGTTCGCGGTCGCCCTTGGCCGAGTTGCAGCCCTTGCAGGCGGACAGGACATTGGTCCAGACATGGGCGCCACCGCGCGATACCGGCACTACATGGTCGGTGGTCAGGTCTTCGTCGCGAAAGCGCTGGCCGCAATAGGCACACAGGTTGCGGTCGCGCCGGATCAGCTTGCGCCGCGTCAGGGTCGGGACCGTGTGGGCGAACTTGCCCGCCCCGGCACTGCGTCCCTTGATCGCGATGATCGGATGGATGTCGATTTGCGAGCGGGCACCCGTCAGCCGGCTCATGCCGCCGCGAAGCGTGGCAAAGCAGTCCCCCAGCGTCCACGCGACCGCGCGCGTGGCGTAGAAACCGGCAGCCTCTTCGACGCTGATCCAGCGCTGCGGAATGCCACTGATGTCAATCTTCAGGACTTGGGTCAAATGCTCGCCTCGACACGCTGAATCCATCGGCCTTCATCTTACCGGGGTCCGGACAAGTTGCAAGGGAAGCCCCCGCTCAGACCGGCACCAGTCGATCCGGCGCGGCAGGCGCCGGCGTCGGTTGCAGCGGCAGCAGGCTCGCTGGTGCGGCGGGTTGCCCGTGGATGACCACCTGGTTGCGGCCATTGCGCTTGGCCCGGTACAAGGCCTCGTCCGCCTGGGCAATGCAGGCATCCAGGGCCAGGTCCTGGTGCACCAGGGCCACGCCGATGCTGACCGTACAGCCGATCTCGAAGCCGACGATCTTGAAGGGGTGGGTCTGCACCTGTTCTCGCAGGCGATCGGCCACCACCAGCGCGTCACGCCACTGTCCAAGCGGAACGAGGGCGCAGAATTCCTCGCCACCGTAGCGCGCCAGCATTGCCTCCGGTCTCAGCGAGGCGCGCATGACCCGGGCGCAGTGCTTCAGGATGGCGTCCCCCACCGGATGGCCGTAGCGGTCATTGATGCGCTTGAAGTGATCGATGTCGACCATCATCACCGCCATCGCCTGCCCGCCCTGGGCACTGCGCTGCAGGAAGGCGGGACCTTGCTCGAGCAGGCCTCGCCGGCTGCCCAGTCGCGTCAGCTCGTCCGTGGACAGCAGATGGCGCAGGCGGTTGGCCATGTGCGCGTTCACCGTCAGCAGGAGCAGGGCGATGAACAGGCCCGACAGCACCGAGGTGCTGGCAATGCCGATGGTCTGCGGCAGGCCGATGACCAGCGAGCCCCCCTGCTGACGGAACACCAGGTCATTGGACAGGCTGTTGGCCAGCTCGAACAGGGCGTCGCCCGCGTACAGCAGGGCCAGCCAGGCGATCATCTTCTTGAGCACCGGGGTGCTGCTGTGCGTCAGCTTCATCAGGCGCAGGGCCAGCGCCAGGCCGATCAGGGCCTCGAAGCCGTGGCGCAGGGCGTTGCCCATCAGCGGACGTGCCGGATCGTAGGCGACCAGGAAGGCCAGCGCTGCCGCGGCCATCAGGCTGAGCATCAGGGCGGTGCGCTTGCGCAGGCCCAACTGGCGGCGCGTGATCTCGGCCACGGCGATCACGCCGCAGACGATGCCGAAGTTGGCAAGGTGCATGCCCAGGGCCAGGAATTCCTGGACCATGAAAAGGGCCGAGACGGCGATGGTCAGGGCGGTTGCGCCCAGCGCCGCGCTCAGGCGCAGCATCAGGCCGGTGGCGTGATCGTCCAGGGTGCGCAGGAAGAAAACCGTGACGGCGCCAATCGCCACGAGCAGTGCGGCCAGCAGATAGGCGATTTGCAGGTTGACCAGCAGATGGATACTCATGATGCGCTCCTGGGCCGTTGGGGGCGCGGCGGGCAGGTGCCAGCGCCCGGTCTGAATCCGGTAGGGCAGGCGAGCTCTCAGAACCCGCCTGAATGAGTCAACGCAAGTCTTTGTTTTTCCAAGTATTGCAGCTTTTTTCCGTGCGTCAGCACAGGGTGGGAGCCGCTCGGCGGAAAGATGGCTCAGTCTGCCGGCCCGTGATACACTCGAGGGCTTCGCTGGTGAAAGACCCGGCGAAAATCCCGCGCCAGGGCGGCCGTTCGTGTGGTTTTTCCCGCGAGTCAGGTTCGCTCCAGCCGACCCGAAAGGAGGTGATTCCGTTATGCCAGCCATTCGTCTCAAAGAAAATGAGCCGTTCGATGTTGCTCTTCGCCGCTTCAAGCGCGCGATCGAGAAAACCGGCCTTTTGACGGAATTGCGTGCGCGCGAATTCTATGAAAAGCCGACAGCCGAGCGCAAGCGCAAGAAAGCGGCGGCCGTGAAGCGTCATTACAAACGCATTCGCAGCCAGATGCTGCCCAAGAAGCTGTACTGAGCCTGAGCGCCAGCCCCTTCAAACGGGCTGGTTCTGCTGAAAACCCGTCCAGGCTGCCTGCGACGGGTTTTTCATTTGGAGCCTGAACGATGAGCCTGAAAGACCGAATCTCCGACGACATGAAATCCGCGATGCGTGCCAAGCAGGCCGATCGCCTGCTCACCATCCGCGGCCTGATGGCAGCCATCAAGCAAAAGGAAGTCGATGAGCGCATCACCCTGGATGAGGCGCAGATCCTTGCGGTGGTCGACAAGCTGATCAAGCAGCGCCGTGACTCGATCGCCGCCTTCGAGCAGGCCGGTCGCCAGGACCTGGTCGACAAGGAAAAGGCCGAGTTGCAGGTGCTCAGCACCTACATGCCCGAGCAGTTGGGCGCGGAGCAGATTGCCGCCGAAGTGCTCGCCGCCATCACGGCTGCCGGCGCCACCGGTCCGCAGGACATGGGCAAGGTGATGGGCATCCTCAAGCCCAGGCTGGCGGGCAAGGCGGACCTGTCGGCCGTCTCGGCCCAGGTGAAGGCTAAACTGGCGGGGTGATCCCGCAAAGCTTCATCTCCGACCTGCTCGCCCGCGTCGACGTCGTCGAGGTGGTGGGGCGCTACGTCCAGCTCAAGAAGGCCGGGGCCAATTTCCAGGGGCTGTGTCCCTTCCACGGCGAGAAATCCCCGTCCTTCTCGGTCAGCCCCACCAAGCAGTTCTACCACTGTTTCGGCTGCGGCGCGCATGGCACCGCGATCGGCTTCCTGATGGAGCATCAGAGCCTGGGCTATGTCGATGCCATCCGCGAGCTGGCACGGCAGCAGGGGCTCGAAGTGCCCGAGGAAAAGGGTGGCGAGGGCGCGCCCAAGCGGGCGGCGCCGGATGTCCTGGAGAGCCTGGCGCTGGCGGCGCGCTTCTACAAGGGCCGCCTGAAGGAATCGCCCAAGGCCATCGACTATCTCAAGCGCCGCGGCCTGTCGGGGGCGACCGCCGCCCGCTTCGGGCTTGGCTACGCTCCCGAGGGCTGGCGACCGCTCGAGGCGGCAGTGCCGGATTACCAGGCCCCCAGCATGGTCGAGGCGGGGCTGGTCATCGCCGGTGATGACGACAAGCGCTATGACCGCTTCCGTGATCGCATCATGTTCCCGATCCGCAATCCGCGCGGCCAGGTGATCGGCTTTGGCGGGCGCGTCATCGATCAGGGCGAGCCCAAGTACCTGAACTCGCCGGAGACGCCGGTGTTCGTCAAGGGTCGCGAACTGTACGGGCTGTTCGAGGCGCGCGAAGCCTTGCGGCGCGAGGATTGCGCCATCGTGGTCGAAGGCTACATGGATGTGGTGATGCTGTCGCAGTACGGCGTTGACAATGCCCTGGCCACACTCGGCACCGCGACCACCCCGGACCATTTGCGCAAGCTGCTGCGCCAGGTCGATCGCGTGGTGTTCTCCTTCGATGGCGACGGCGCCGGCCGGCGAGCCGCATGGCGCGCCCTCGAGGCCAGCCTGCCGATGACCAGCGACACCCAGCGCATCGACTTTCTCTTCCTGCCGCCCGAGCACGACCCCGACACCTTCGTGCAGGCCCATGGGCTGGAGGGCTGGAAGCAGGCCCTTGCACGCGCCGAATCGATCTCCAGCTTCATGCTCAGCAAGCTGGCCAGCGAATGCGAACTGGACACCCCCGAGGGGCGTGCCCGCCTGATGGCATTGGCCAAGCCGCTGCTTCTGAAAATGTCGGCGCCGGCCCTGCGCCTGCAGATCGTGCATCGCCTGTCCGAGATGACCCAGGTGTCGGTGGCCGAGCTGGGCGCCCTGCTCAATGAGCGCGCTGCGGCGGGGCCGCGTGCCCCGTCGGGCGGGGTCGCCTCGGGTGCGGCGGCGGGGGATGCGGGGCTGGCCGGCGCAGGCGCCGGGCAGATGCAGATGGGGCGGGGACCGCAGGGCCAGCCCGGAGGTCGCAGTTTTCCGGGCGGCGGCTTTGGCGGACCAGGGGGCAATCGCTCGGGGGGCCCGTCGGGGTCGGGCGGACCGGGCGGCAACCGCCCGGGGGGTGGCGGCAGCGGCAAGCGCTGGGGCGAGCCCCAGGAAAACCGATTCGAGCGGCCCTTGCGCGGCACGATCACGCCCCGCGCCGGGCCGCCGGCCATCGAACGGCGCCTGTGCGCGATCGCGGTGCTCAGCCCGCCGCTGGCCGAACACCTGCTGCATGATGCCCTCGAACCGGCAGCCCTGAGCGAGGCGTCGCGCCAGTGGCTCAGCCTGATGGCCAGCTTCCATGCCCGCGCCGGCAGCGCCACCTGGGTGGCCCAAGCCGGCAATGAGGCGGCGCTGGAGGCCCTGACCCAGTTCCTGGCACAGGCCGGTTCGCCTGCCCAGCAGGCGCAGGGGCGGGCCATGCGCCAGGAGGCGATCGAACAGGGCAGTGCCGGCCTGGGCGCCATGAGCGCCCCGGAGATTGAGGCCGAAGGGGCTGAATTGCGCCAGCGCCTGATCAGCATCTCGCAAAAGCTCGAATTGCAAAGATTGTCACAGTCTGCCGAGCCTGCCGACCAGGAACGCCTGCGCCAGCTCTTGCGAAGAAACAAGGCGGTGCAGTAGGGTTCTGCGCTGTTCTTCGGGAGGTTGCCCTGCTATAATGTGGGGTTCCCCTCATCCCACGCGTCCCCCCGTTTTCGGACGTTCATTTCCGGGCCTGTTGCCAGGATGGACGTGCCGCTTGCCGGGTGACCGGGTCTTCTTTGTGAAAGTGCTGGCAACCATGGTCGTCAAAAACACGGGTAAAACCTCTGGCAAGGCAAAGGGAAATTCGGCCAAGGCGGCAAGCCCGCTTGGTCGGCAGTCGGCCCGGCGCGATGACACGCGCGCCGCAGTGCCCGCCGTCGCAGCCCTGAAAGCGCCCGCCAAGGCCCGTACGACCGTCAAGGTGGCCCCCAAGCCCGTCGCCAAGGCACAGGGCAAGGCGCCGGCCAAGCCGGCCAGCAAGTCCGTGGTCAAGCCCGCTGCAAAAGCGGTCGCCAAGCCGGTTGCCAAGCCAGTTGCCAAACCTGCCGTCAAGCCTGTGCCCAAGGCGGCCGTCAAGCCTGTGCCCAAGGCGGCCAGCAAGGCAGCGCCCAAGCTTGCCCCCAAGACCGTCAGCAAGTCCGCACCAAAAGTTGCACCGAAAGCCGCACCAAAAGTCGCCGAAAAAGCGCCGGTGAAACAGGCCCCGGTCAAGCCGATGCCCAAGGCTGCGGCCAAGGCGCCGGTCAAGGCGGCGGCCAAGCCTGCCGGCAAGCAGCCGGCCCCTGCCAAGGCGGTCACTTCCAAAGAAGCCCCGAAAAAACTCAAAGAGACTTCGGTGCAATCCAAATCCAAGAATCCTCCCTCCAAAGATGCCAAGGCTGCTGCCAAACCGGCTGCCAAGGTCGCCGCAAAGGCGCCCGCCGCCGGGGCTGTGAAGCCTGCCAGCAAGGCCCCTGCCAAGGTTGCTGCGCCCGCCGCCAAGCCGGACAAGGCGGGCAAGCAGGCCGCCGCCCGGCCGGCTGATGCAGTCGCAGCCAAGTCGGCTGCCAAGCCCTCTGCAAAGAGTGCTGCAAAACCTGTTGAAAAGGTGGCCGAAAAGGCTGCCGAAAAGGTTGCCGAGAAGGTGGCTGTGAAGGCCCCGGCAAAGCCCGCTGACAAGGCCGCCGACAAGCCTGTGAAGGCGGCCAAGGCCGAAGCGCCCAAGTCCGCCAAGGCGGGCAAGGCCGATGCAGCCGAGAAAGCCGCGCCGCAAAAATCGGAAGCCGCCACAGCCAAGCCGGCCGGTGCCAAGCGTGGACCCAAGCCCAAGGCGGGTCGTCCCGCCAAGGCCGACAAGGCCAAGGCCGGTGGCGATGGCGATGACGATCTGCTCGTCGACGACGAAGGCGCCTTCGATGGCGAGGTCGAGGTCGATGTCGAGGTGGAGGTCGACGCCGAGGTCGCGCTGGTCGAAGCGCCGGTCGCCGCGACCAAGGGCCGCAAGGGCGGTCGTGCCAAGGAAAAGGCCCTGCTCAAGGAGTTCGGCGGCAAGCAGAACATGACCGAAGAGCAGCGCGAGGTGGCCCGCTCCAAGCTGCGCGTGCTGATCAAGATGGGCAAGGAGCGAGGCTTCCTGACCTATGCCGAGATCAACGACCACCTGCCCGAGGAGCTGGTCGATGCCGAGGCCATCGAAACCATCATCACCACCTTCTCCGACATGGGCATCTCGGTGTTCGAGCAGGCGCCGGCCGCTGAAACCCTGCTGATGACCGAGAACGCGCCGGTGGCCAACACCGACGATGATGCTGAAGAAGAAGCCGAGGCGGCGCTGTCCACCGTCGACTCCGAATTCGGCCGCACCACCGATCCGGTGCGCATGTACATGCGCGAGATGGGCTCGGTCGAACTGCTCACCCGCGAGGGCGAGATCGCGATTGCCAAGCGCATCGAAGGCGGTCTCAAGGACATGGTGATGGCCATCTCGGCCTGTCCCACCACCATCGCCGAAGTGCTGGCCGATGTCGAGAAGATCAAGGCGGGTACCACCCGTGTCGACGAAGTCGTCGATGGCATCATCGACCCGAATGCGGCCGAGGAAGAATTCCCGGTGCCGGGTCCCTCCGCAGCAGCCGCAGCGGCTGCTGCCGGCGATGAAGAGGAAGAGGACAGCGAAGCGGCAGCCAGTGCGGCCGACGCGGCCAACGCCGCCAAGCTCGAGGAACTCAAGCAGGCGGCGATGGAGCGCTTTGACCGCATCATCATCAGCTTCGATTCCCTGCGCCAGGCCTACGAGAAGGACGGCTACCGCTCCAAGGCCTATGTCAAGGCCCAGGAAGAAATCCAGACCGAGTTCCTGTCCATCCGCTTCACGGCCAAGATGGTCGAGCGCCTGGCCGACACCCTGCGCAAGCAGGTCGAGAGCGTGCGCCAGATCGAGCGTGGCATCCGTGCCATCTGCGTCGACAAGTGCGGCATGACGCAGCAGCATTTCATCGAGAGCTTCCCCGGCAACGAGACCAACCTGAAGTGGGTCGAGAAGGAAGCGGCCTCGGGCGCCTCCTACGGCACCATCCTGGCGCGCAACATTCCGGCAGTCCAGGACCTGCAGCAAAAGCTGATCGACCTGCAGGCGCGCGTCGTGCTGCCGCTGGCCGACCTCAAGGAAACCAACAAGCGCATGAATGACGGCGAGCTCAAGGCTCGCAAGGCCAAGCGCGAGATGATCGAGGCCAACCTGCGCCTGGTGATCTCGATCGCCAAGAAGTACACCAACCGCGGCCTGCAGTTCCTCGACCTGATCCAGGAGGGCAACATCGGCCTGATGAAGGCGGTCGACAAGTTCGAATACCGTCGCGGCTACAAGTTCTCGACCTATGCCACCTGGTGGATCCGCCA
>JAPOKJ010000089.1 GCA_029977705.1 Burkholderiales bacterium
CCATGAAAGCGATGTGACGATTGCCGACATCGATGACAACGCGATGGCCTCGATCCGGATCGCGGTCAGCAACGGGAGCCTGACGCTTGGATCGGTGGGTGGCCTGTCGTTCATCAAGGGTGATGGCACGGATGACCAGGAAATACAGGTCTCGGGTTCGATTGCCAGCATCAACCAGGCCTTGGAAGGCCTGAGGCTGAACCCGGAAGCCAACTTCAATGGCGACGCGACGCTGAGCATCACGATCGACGATCATGGTGCACAGGCGGCTGACAACCAGCAGACCACCGGCACGCTGACGCTGCGCATCGCAGCCCAGCAGGATGCGCTCGTGCTTGATCCCAACGCGGCCGGCATGCCTGCCCTCGATGTCGTCGGCGGTGCGCAGCAATCGGTCATCGCCAGCGACTTGTTGCCCGTCGTGGATGTCGACAAGACGGCTGCGACCGACATTGTGTACACGGTGGCCACCACGCCCGCCAATGGGGCGCTGATGCTCAATGGCACCGCGCTCAAGGCGGGTGACGTTTTCACCCAGGCGGACATCAACAGCAATCTGCTTGCCTACAAGCCCGAGACCCAGGCCGCTGCTGCGGACAATATCCAGATCAATGTCAGCAGGAAAGGCCAGGCAACCCCTGAGCTTCAGTTGACGCTGGGTGTCAAGATCAAGGCGGCGCCGCAGCAGGACATGTTCATGGGCGGTGGCGGTGGTTCGTCCTTTGGCAGCAGCTCCTCGAGCAGCACGTCCAGCCTGACCTCCAGCAGCGACGCTTCCAAGGCAGATTCTTCGAAAGCCGATGCCTCCAAGTCGGATTCATCCAAGGGCGACAGCACTTCCTCCGGATCCAGTGCCAACGCTGCCCTGATCAACTCGCAGGCCGGTGCAGCCGTCGGTGGTGAGAGCTCGGGCTCGTCATCAAGTTCAGCCAACAAGACTGCAGGCAGCAATGCCGGGGTTTCGGTCATGCTCGCCGGCAGCAGGAGCGGCTCCGGCGCTGAAGGTGAAGGCCGCGCCGGCCGTTCAGGAACGATGCAGGTGGCAGAGCCACAGTTGGTCCTGCCATCGCTGGTCGCCCAGGGCAGCAAGACGATCGGCGCAAACAGTGTGGACCTGTCCGGGCAATCGATGGATCGGGGCCTGTTCCTTCCTTCCGGCATCCGCCTGCCGAGCCAGGCAGTGTCGCTGGAACGGGTGGTGGCCGACAAGGTCTTCCAGAAAAGCATCGAGCAGGTACGCGACGACATCCAGAGCGTGAGTGATCTGGATCGCAGCGTGGTGGCCTCCACGATCGGGGTCAGCGCCTCCTTCACCATCGGCTACCTGCTGTGGCTGATGCGCGGCGGGGTGCTGATCTCCAGCCTGCTGGCCTCCTTGCCGGCCTGGCGAATGGTGGATCCCCTGCCGGTGCTGGGCAACCTGAACAAGGACAAGAAAGCAGATGACGAGTCCCTCGAGGACCTCGTCCAGCACAAGGACGGCGCCACCAAGGCGGCCTTCAAGCCTGAGGAAGAAGTCGCATGAAAAAGTATCTGGCCAAGCTCGGCGCCCGCAACCTGATCACCTTGGGTCTGGTGTCGCTGGTCGTCAGCATCCTGCTGATCGCCAACCTCATCGGTCTGGTCCCTGATGAGCGCGCCCTGGAACGGCAGGCCCGGGGGTCGATCTCCGAGATGGTGGCTGCTGTGTCCGGGGGCTATCTGAATCAGACCCAGGCACCACGATTGCCTGCCTTCCTCAGCTTCGTGCTGGAACGCAACCCGAGCCTGGTCTCGATCGGTGTGCGCCAGGCCGATGGCAAGATCCTGGCCAGCGCCGGCCCCCACCAGGCCTGGGTCCGCCCGCCCGAGGACCGTTCCACCGAGTCCCAGATGGTGGTGCCATTGTCGGTGCAGGGCAAGGTCTGGGGCCATACCGAACTGCAGTTCAAGCCGCTCGGTGAGGAGGGCATGCTGGGCTTCCTGCTCTCTCCGCGCACGCAACTGCTGTTCTTCATGGCCTTCTCCAGCTTCTCGCTCTTCTCGTTCTACCTGAAGAAGGTGCTCAAGCAACTCGACCCGTCCGAGGCGGTGCCAGACCGGGTCCGCTCGGCCCTGGATACCCTGGTTGAGGGCCTGCTGGTGATCGACGGAAAGGGTCAGGTGGTGCTGGCCAACAAGGCCTTCATCGACTTGTCGGGCCGGCCTGTCAAGAAGATCGTGGGACACAAGATCGACGCCCAGCGCTGGCTGGACTCTGAAGGCAAGGCCCTGGATCCGGCCCACTTCCCCTGGGTCAAGGCCCAGGCGAGCGCCGAGAGTGAAACCAATTCGCGCATCTACCTGAACGATGCCGGCGGCAAGCGCCGCTCCTTCCTGATCAATTGCTCGCCGGTGCTGGGTGCCGAGGGGCAGGTCAACGGCGTGCTGATCAGCCTGGACGACATTACCCACCTGGAGGAAGTCGAGGCCGAGCTTCGCGATGCCAAGAAATCAGCCGACTCGGCCAACCAGGCCAAGAGCGATTTCCTGGCCAACATGAGCCATGAGATCCGGACCCCGATGAATGCCATCCTGGGCTTCACCGACATGTTGCGCCGGGGCGGCTCGCGCGATGCCTCGACGCTCGAGAAGCACCTGTCGACCATCCACAGCAACGGCAAGCACCTGCTCGAGCTGATCAACGACATTCTGGACTTGTCCAAGGTCGAGGCAGGCCGTCTCGATGTCGAGCAGATCGAGTTCCGTCCGCACCAGGTCATTGCCGAGGTGCAGCAGATCATGCGCGTCAAGGCCGAGGAAAAAGGCATCGGGCTGCGCTTTGTCTGTGAGGGCAAGGTGGTCGAGAAGGTCAACAGCGACTCGGCCCGCCTGCGCCAGATGGTCACCAACCTGGTCGGCAACGCCATCAAGTTCACCGACCGTGGCGAGGTGGTGATCACCGAGCGCTTCGTGCGCGTCGAAGACAAGGTCATGCTTCAGGTCTCGGTCAAGGACTCGGGAATTGGCATCGCGCCCGACAAGCTCGATGCGGTCTTCGAGGCCTTTGTGCAGGCTGAAAGCTCGACCACCCGACGCTTCGGCGGCACAGGCCTGGGCCTGCCGATCAGCCGCAAGTTTGCTCGCGCCCTCGGAGGCGACATCGTGGTGACCTCTGAACTGGGTCATGGCAGTACCTTCACGATCATGGTCGATGCCCACCTGCCGGATGACGCGCAGTGGATCGAGGCCAGTGCCCTGAGCACCGTGCAGAGCGCAACAGCGGGTGCCGGTGGCGACCAGATCCGTACCTGGAAATTTGCCTCGGCCAAGGTGCTGGTGGTGGATGACGGCGTGGAGAACCGGGAACTGGCCCGCCTGCTGCTCGAGGAGGCCGGCTTGCAGGTCAGTGAGGCCAGCAACGGCAAGGAAGGGGTCATGGAGGCCATGAGCCAGCACTTCGACCTGATCCTGATGGACATGTCGATGCCGGTGATGGATGGCTTCACTGCTACCCGCCTGCTGCGCGAAAAAGGTCTGGGCATCCCCATCGTGGCCCTGACGGCCCATGCCATGGTCGGCTTCGAGAAGGAGATCCTGGCGGCCGGCTGTACCGGCTATCTGACCAAGCCGATCGATATCGACAAGTTGTTCCTGACCCTTTCCCAGTACCTGAAGGCCGAGAGCAAGCTGGTCGACAAGGCCCTGTCCTTGCCGTCGGCAGCGGCGCCTGTCGCACACGAGGCGGGCGATACCGCGCCGATCCGCTCACGCCTGGCCGACCATCCCAAGCTGCGCCATGTGGCCGCCAGCTTCTGCGTACGCCTGCCCGGCCAGATCCGGCTCATGGAGACCGCCCTGGCGGAGAAGGATTTCTCCAATCTGTCGCAATTGGCCCACTGGCTCAAGGGCGGTGGCGGATCGGTTGGCTTCGATGCCTTCACCGAGCCGGCCGCGCAGATGGAAGTGGCCGCCAAGGCGGGCGATGGCGCCCGATGCCAGGCGCCCCTGGCCCGTATCAAGAACCTTTCGTCGCGCCTGGTCAATCCGGCCAGCGACAAGGGCAGCGCCCGGACCGCATCGTCCGAGGACGCTGTCACGACCCATTGACAAAAACAACGCATCCGCAAGTTCACGCATATGTCCAGCCCCACCACCGATCCGATTCATGATGACCGATACGAGGACGGCAGCAGCGTCATGCTGACTTCCTCCCCCGATATCTCGGTCTCGACCCATCATCTGAGCAACGCCCGCATCCTGATGATCGATGACGAGCCCCTGATGATTGAGGTCGTCAAGGCCTTCCTCGAGGAAGCCGGCTACGGCGAGGTGATCGGTTGTGATGACCCTTCCAAGGCTTTCTCGGTGATTGCCGCCGAGCGGCCCGACGCACTGCTGCTGGACCTGATGATGCCCGGCGTGAGCGGCTTCGATGTGCTCGAGAAGGTGCGCGCCACCGAGAGCCTGCGCTACCTGCCGGTGATCGTGCTGACGGCCGCCAGCGATGCAGCGACCAAGTTGCGTGTCCTCGGCCTGGGCGCCACCGACTTTCTGTCCAAGCCGGTCGACAGCTCCGAACTGATCCTGCGCTTGCGAAATACCCTGGCCTTCAAGGCCTATGGTGACTACCTGGCCAACTACGACGGTGTCACCAACCTGCCCAACCGGAACCTTTTTCTCAAGCAGCTGAGCCTGGCGCTGCGCGAATCGCAACGGGAGAACAAGCACTGCGCCCTGCTGCACCTGAATCTGGATCGCTTCAAGGTCATCAACGACAACTACGGCAACCGGATCGGTGATGCCGTGCTGCGCGGGGTGGCCGAGCGCCTGCGCGATTGCGTGCGTGCCCGTGACGGCATGGCCAATATGAGCGCCAACAACGAGGATTCGCCCGTCGCCCGTATCAATGGCGATGAGTTCACCGTGCTGTTGCAGGAGCTGAACCAGATCGATGATGCAGCCGGTGCCACACGGCGGATTCAGCGCCACATGTCGCGCCCGTTCATGATCGAGGGCCACCAGATCTATGTGGACGCCAGCATCGGCATTGCGGCTTACCCCGATGATGCGCGCGAACCCGAAGACCTGCTGCACAAGGCCCAGGCAGCGCTGAGCCAGGCCAAGGCGGCTGGCAAGAACCAGTTCTCGTTCTACGCCAAGGATCTGCACCAGCGTACCCAGCGCCGCGCCTCGCTCGAGCAGGATCTGCGCGGTGCTCTCGAGCGCAATGAGTTCATGCTGCATTTTCAGCCCAAGTTCGATGCTTCGCTCAAGATCGTCGGTGCCGAAGCCCTGATCCGCTGGAACCATCCTCAGCGCGGCCTGGTGCCGCCCGACAAGTTCATTCCGCTGGCCGAGGAAATCGGCCTGATCAATCCGATCGGCCGTTGGGTTTTGACCCGCGCCTGCGCGCAGGCGGTGCACTGGTTCAAGAAGGGTCACCCGATCCCGGTGGCGGTCAATGTGTCCAGCGTCCAGTACGAGGACCCCGGGCTGGCCCAGCTGGTGCAGGCGATCCTCAAGGCGACCGGTCTGCCGCCCAACCTGCTGACGCTGGAGCTGACCGAGGGCGCCCTGATGCGCGATGCCCAGAAGGCGATCGAGATCATGGCCATGCTCAAGGCCCTGGGCGTGAACCTTTCACTCGATGACTTTGGCACCGGTTATTCATCGCTGGCCTACATCCAGCACCTGAGCCTCGATGAGCTCAAGCTCGATCGCTCCTTCATCAAGAACCTGCCCGATGACTACTCAAGTGTGGCCATCGTGCGCAGTGTGATCTCGCTGGTCAAGGGCCTGAGCCTGAGCATGGTTGCCGAAGGGGTCGAGACCCAGCAGCAACTGGACTTCCTGGTTCAGGAGGGCTGCGACTGCTTCCAGGGCTTCTTCTTCAGCAAGCCGGTACCGGCCGAAGCCTGGAACGGTCTGATCGGGATCAGCTGACCGGCGTCAACGCAGCGGCACGCTGCTTGACGTAATCGTGCAGGTTGTTGTGCTTGAAGTTGAGCACCGCGTCGAGTTCCTGCAGGTTCAGCGAGATGCCCAGCGGCCGGCGCTCAAACTCCGGCTTGAGAAAGGCCACCAGGTCGTCAAAGACCTGCTGGCTGGCGCGCAGCCTGGTTTGTTCGTCGCGACCGTGCCCCACCCATAGCGTGACATGGACGAAGGCATTGTCCGGATGGCCGTCGGCGATGCGATACACCGTACGCTCTTCCGCACGGGTGCGCAGTCCGCCGAGCGGGAAGATGCCGGTGGCCAAGGCACTGGCATGCAGGTGGTCGACCAAGGCCTGGATCTGGACGGTCGGCCGAAGATTGGCCGAGTACTCGATGACGACATGGGGCATGGGGGCATCCTCTACGGTATTTAGGCCGCAAAGGCGGCGGCAAAGCCCTGCTCGAGATCCTCGATGAGGCTGACTGGATCTTCGAGGCCAATGTTCAGGCGTACGAGCGGACCCCCTTGCCAGGGTGATACGGTACGCAGCGATCCGATCTGCGCTGCCATGATCAGGCTCTCGTAGCCCCCCCAGGAATAGCCGATGCCGAAGTGGCGCCGGCCATCGACGATGCGGGCCACCTGCGCCGGCGTGGTGCCCGCCTTCAGTTCGAAGGAGAACAGGCCGCTGGCGCCCAGGAAGTCGCGCTTCCACAGGGCATGCTGGGGATGATCGGGCAGGGCCGGATACAGGACCGAGGCGACCTCGGGCCGGGTCTGCAGCCACTGCGCCACCTGCAGGGCCGATCGCTCGTGCTGGCGCATCCGCACATCGGCGGTCCGCAGCCCGCGCAGGATCAGCCAGGCATCATCACCGCCGACGCACAGGCCCAGCTGGCGCATGGCCGTCCACAGCGTGGGCCACAGGGCCTCGCGGATCACGATACCGCCCATCAGCACATCGGAGTGCCCGCTCCAGTATTTGGTCAGGGCCATCAGCGACACATCCACGCCCCAGTCGAAGGGTCGTGCAAACACCGGCGTGGCCCAGGTGTTGTCGATCATCGAGACCAGGCCCCGCTCGCGCGCCCAGGCGCACAGGGCTGGCGTGTCGTGCAGCTCGAAGGTATAGCTGCCCGGACTTTCCAGAAACAGCACGCGGGTGTTGTCACGCACCAGGGCCTGCAGTTCGGCCGCACTCGCCTGCGGTGCGAAGAACGTGGTGTTCACGCCCAGTCGTGCCAGCATGCCACTGGCGAAGGTGCGCGCCGGACCATAGACCGAGTCACTCATCAGCAGATGGTCGCCAGGCTTGACAAAGGCCAGCAAGGCGGTGGTGATCGCCGCAAGGCCCGAGGGCACCAGGGCCGCGCGCGTGGCGTGTCCCCTTCCCTCGACCTCGCACAGGGCGTCCATCAGCGCGAAGGTGGTGGTGGTACCCGCCGTCCCGTAGGTGGTGGCATGACGCTCGCCCGTCGTGGTCAGCGGACCCGTCCGCTGGGCCTGGGCCAGGCTCTCGAACAGGATGGTCGAGGCGCGGTAGACCGGCGGGTTCGCCGTGGGCGTGTGGGGCACCCCGTGGCGCCCCGTGTGCACCAGGCTGTCGCGCAGGCGTTCGGGTGATGCCGGTGTTTGCGGGTCGGTCATGGTCGGGATTGCCTCAGGCGGGTGGGAGGCCCTGGCCAGGGGCCTGGTCTGGCTTTACAGCACCTGGCAGGCCTGCTCGAAGCTCAGGCGCGGGTTGCGTGCGAACAGCTTGGCCGGATCGCCATAGCCCAGGTTGAGCAGGAAGTTGGCCTTGAAGCGCCCATCGGGGAAGAACTCGGCATTGACCTTGCCCTGATCAAAGCCGCTCATCGGGCCGCAGTCCAGGCCGCAGGCGCGGGCTGCGATCATGAAGTACGCGCCGCCCAGCGTGCCATTGCGGGTGGCCGTTCCTTCGGCCAGGGCTGCATTGCCGGCGAACATCTCGCGCGCGCCGGCGCCATGCCAGACCTGGGGCATGTGCTCGTAGAACTGCGTGTCGGTGGCCACGATGACGGTCACCGGTGCCTCGCGCGTCTTGTCGACATTGCCCGGTGACAGGGCCGGCTGCAGACGGGCCTTGGCCTCGGGCGTGGTCAGGAACACATAGCGCGTGGGCTGGGTGTTCATCGAGGTGGCGCCCATGCGGGCGATGTCGTAGACCTTGCGCAGCAGATCCGCCGGCACCGGCTTGTTCTGGAAGCCGTTCTGCGAGCGGGCATTGAAAAAGATCAGATCGAGGGCGTCCTGGGACAGGGTGTTCATGAAAGGTCCGTGATGAATGAGGGGCGGTTGCAGGTGCTGGTAGTCTAACAAGACAAGGGTGCCAGACCGCCTGCTGCGTGATATCGTCGCCTGCCCCTGCCGCTGTCCCTCACCCACCGAGCCGATCCCTGCATCATGGAAAGTTTCACCCAGGTCATCCTGTTCACCGACCAAGACGGTCGCGCCCGCTTCCGCGAGCAAAGCCTGCCGCTCGACCAGGGCAGCCCCCAGTCGATGCTCTCGGCCCTGATGGCCAGTGGCGGGATGCAGCTGCGGCGCAGCCCGGTCGGGTTTCGCAGCAGCTTTCATTGCACCGGTACCCCGCAGTGGGTGTTCATCCTGCGGGGCCGGATGGAGATCGGCCTGCAGGATGGCAGCTCTCGCGTGTTCTCGCCGGGGCAGCATTTTTACTCCGCCGATGTGCTGCCGGCAGGCGCCCGCTTCGATGACAAGGTGCATGGCCACTGGAGCCGTCAGGTGGGCGAGGAGCCCCTCGAGACCCTGTTCGTGCGCGGCTAGTGTCGTGTGCCGCAAATTTTGCGGCAGACCACACCAGGGCTTGGACTCGGCACTGCCCCGCGAACCCTGCCGGGTCAGCCTTCCCCCTGCGCCAGGATGTGTGCCCACAGGCGTTCCAGATAGGGACTGTGGCTGGCGCGGGAGCGGTAGATTCGCACTTCCATTTCGAGCGAGTAGTCCTTCGGCCCGGCGCTGGCCAGGGCCTTCTGCGCGGTTTCGCGCACCACCGCGCTGTCGGGCAGGAAGGCAATGCCATGACCCTCCAGGGCCATCACCTTCAGGCCCTCGGCCATGTCGGTCTCGTAGCGCTTGGCCAGGAAGGTCCGTCGCGGGGCGTGCTCCAGGATGATCTCGGCCATGCGAGCCAGATAGGCATTGGGCGCATAGGCCAGATAGGGCTGGGGCTGCTGCGGTGTGCCCGGCAGCGCGAAGCGGGGCCGCCCGTCGGCGTCGCTGATCGAGTACGGCGCCAGGCGCTCGCTGCCCAGCCGCACATGCTCGAAAAGGTGGGGGTCCAGCTGCACCGGCTGCTGCGCGTGGTGATAGCAGATCAGCAGGTCGCAGGCATCCTCGACCAGGGCCATCACCGCATCGTGCACATTGGTGGCGATCAGGCGGCTGTCCACCTGCCCGAAGCCGGTCTCGATGCGGGCCAGCCACTTCGGGAAGAAGGCCAGTGCCAGGGTGTGCGGCAAGGCAAAGCGCACCGTGTCCGAGCGCAGGTGTTGCTGGCCCAGGGCGTCGGCGCGCGAGGCATGGATGGCTGCCAGCAGTTCCTGCGCCCGGGCACGGAAGGTTTCACCCGCCGGGGTCAGTCGCATCGGATAGGTGGTGCGGTCGACCAGATCGACACCGAGCCAGGACTCCAGCGAGCGGATGCGCCGCGAAAACGCCGGCTGGCTGACATGACGGGCCTGCGCCGAGCGCGAGAAGTTGCGTGTCTCGACCAGGCTCAGAAAGTCCTCGAGCCACTTGCTTTCCATGATCAGCCCAGTGCCGAAACATCCGGACGGCCGTCGGCGGCCAGCGGCGGACACCAGTAATACCCGCCTCCCAGCGGCCGGGTGAATCCGAACAGGCCGTCGATGCGGCCATCGGCCGCCCCGCTCATGCGCTCGAGCTGGGCCTCGAAGGCATCGAAGCTGCGACCGAAGGCGACAAACATCAGGCCGGCCCTCGCCCCTTCAGTCCAGGGCATCGAGCGACGCAGCACGAAGGCCTGCGGATCGAAGCTTTCCTGGGCGGTGCGCTTGACATGGGCCGTGTCTGGGGCGTCGGGCAGCTCCTCGTTGCTGGCCAGATCACGTCCGACCGCCTCGTTGCGCGCCTTCGGGCTCATGGCATCGAAGCGCTCGAAGCGGTGCTCCCAGCGCTGCACGGCCACGAAGCTGGCGCCATCGGGCGCGATCGCCCAGCGCCGTGCCTGGGCGCCCTTGGGATTTTCCGTGCCGTCCTCATAACCGCTCAGGTCATGGCCGGAACGGAAGCGGAAGGCCGGCACCAGCTCATCGAGCTTGAGCAGGCCCGCGACCGCGCCCAACAGCAGGCGGGTCTCGTGGAACAGTTCGCCGGCATCGTTGCCGCGCAGCCAGATCCAGACGTCGGATTGCGTCACCGGGAGGTCGACCCGGGCGTCGGGAAAGCGGACAAAGTCGCGCAGACCCGGAATCTGGCGTCCCAGGGCCTTGGCCAGCGTGGCCGAAAAGCCGATCACATGGGGCTTGCCGGCCAGGGCCCGGGCCAGCAAGGCGATGGCCTTGCGGGCGGCGGCCGGTTTGATGCCGGATTCGCGCGACAGGAACAGATAGCGGGCCTGGGCCGGGACGGCGGCCAGGATGGCGCCCTGACAGGGCTGCGAGGGGGCAGATGGGGTCATGATCGGGATCTCCCGCGAGCGGCCTGATACGCCCCGGCGCCGGACTGCAGGACGCAGGCAGCCGGTGTGGCGCGACTGGCGGGGATCGAACCCACAACCCCTGGCTTCGGAGGCCAGTACTCTATCCATTGAGCTACAGTCGCGTGGCGCAAGCAGACGTTGCGCAACAGCCATTATCTCATGCCGGGCGGCAAATTTCCGGAAGGACCACGGAACCCTCTATAATTGAGGGTTTGGGCGGCCTGCCTTTGCCGGTTGGGCGCCCCGATGCTTCCCCGCTTTCCCCGAAACCAGCCCGAGAACCGATCATGAGCAGTGGCGATTCCTTCATCAAGACCCCCAAACAACTGATCACCGTGGTGATCCTGTCGTTTGTGGTGCCGATTGCCATCATCTTCCTGTTGGTTGCCTATGTGAATTCGGCCAAGCTGCCGTCCGCCGGCAAGACCGCCGAGGAGAACGCCCAGGCCACCATCGCCCGCATCCAGCCGGTGGCGGGCCACGAACTGAAGGTGGCCGGTGCCGCCGGCGCCCTCAAGAGCGGCCAGGACGTGTTCAACGCCCAGTGCGCTGCCTGCCACAAGGAAGGTCTGGCCAATGCGCCCAAGTTCGGCGATGCCGGTGCCTGGGGCCCGCGCATCAAGGCCGGCTTTGAAGCGCTCGTCGCTTCGGCCCTGAAAGGCAAGGGCGCGATGGCTGCGCAAGGGGGCGGCGAGTTCAATGACACCGAGATCGCCCGTGCCGTGGCCTACATGGCCAACGCTGGCGGTGCCAAGTTCGACGAGCCCAAGGGCCCTGCCGCTGCTGCTGCACCGGCCGCTGATGCCGCGCCTGCCGCTGCTGCTCCGGCGGCTGCCGCTGCCGCCCCGGCCGCCGCTGCCGCCGCCGCTGCACCGGCTGCTGCCATGGCCGCCGCGGCCCCCGCAGGCGGCACCGGCAAGGCCTTGTTCGACAGCGTGTGCACCACCTGCCACGCCGCCGGCGGCAGTTTCCCTGGTTCTCCCAAGCTGGGTGACAAGGCCGCCTGGGCCGATCGCCTGAAGGCCGGCGTGCCGGCCCTGGTCGCCAGCGTCATCAAGGGCAAGGGTGCCATGCCCGCCAAGGGCGGCAAGTCCGATGCCTCCGATGCCGACATCAAGGCAGCGGTCGAGTACATGGTGGCGTCGGTCAAGTAAGGGCTTCCCCCGCTCGCGACAGACGCCACCTTCGGGTGGCGTTTTGTTTTTTTGGGGGATATCCCCAAGCTTGGCGATGCGGTGCTGAAAGACTTCTGTGAGCCTCGAAGGCATTGCATCGAGGATCCTGATCATGAGTTTTTCGACAGACGCTTCTTGCGGGCTCAAGGCTGATGCGTTGGCGCACAAGGAAGCCGACAACTTCGCGCATGTACGACGTGTCTTACCAGCTCAGGTGTATCGGCGCAGCTGGGGCTGGGCCATCATGACTGCGGTGCTGACGCTTGCCCTGCATCTGGCGCTCACCTGGGTCTGCTACCGAGCCGAAAGCCTTATGGCCTTGCTGCTGCTGGCCGTGTTGCGAGGGCTCAGTGTCGGGCCCGTCTTCATCGTCGCGCACGACGCTTGCCATGATTCGCTGTCGCCGTCGACACGCCTGAATCACTGGTTGGGGCAGGTGTGCTTCCTGCCCTCTTGGCACAGTTTTACCGCTTGGAAGGTGCGGCACAATCATATTCACCATCGGCACACAAACATCCTGGAATGGGACAGCGCCTATCCGCCCATGACGCCGGAGAGATACCGGGCGGCCTCGACACTCGGGCGCTGGCTGTACCGCGCCTCGCGCACCTTGCCCGGGGCTGGCTTGCTCTACTTTCCGGAGGCACTGCGCAACCAGCTGTTCCCCGCGTCGAGCATCCGCGAGGCCTACCGAAGGGTGCATCGCAGCTTTGCCCTGGAATGGGCGATGGCCTGGGCCTGGCTGGTGGCCGAGGTGATGCTGTTTTCCGGCGGCTTCGCTGCCCTGGGCTGGATCGAAGCCCCGACCTTGAACCCCATATGGACCTTGCTGATCGGGTTCGGGCTGGCTCATGCGGTCTGGCAATGGCAGATGGGCTTCACGACTTTCTTGCATCATTTTCATCCCGATGTAGCCTGGTACGCACCAGGCGATGGGCCGCCGCCAGCGCGGCGCCAGCTCGGCAGCACCGTGCATGTCGACCTGGGCCCTGCCCATATCGCCATGCTGAATATTTTTTTGCATACGGCACACCATGTCGATACGCGAATACCGCTCTATCGGCTAAGACTGGCGCAACACACCTTACAGCAGGCGTTCGGTGGGGCTGTGAAGATGTGGACTTTCAGCGGGAGGCAAGCGGCAAGGTGCTTTGCCGAGTGCAAGCTCTGGGATCCCCAGCGCGGAAGATGGACTGGTTATTGAAGCGACGCCCAACCTTCAATTGCCACAGGCAAGCGCTTGATCCCGACAAGGGACGCCAGTTCAGGCGCGCTTGCTCAAGCGCAGGTAGAAAAAGCAGCCATGCCGTTCGACCCGGGCTTCGGCCACTTGGCCGCAGCGATCGTCGAGTGCCTGGGCCAAGGCAAGCATCTGTGCCCGATCACGCGGGATCATCCACCAATCCATGATGGCTTCGCAGTAGCCCAG
>JAPOKJ010000034.1 GCA_029977705.1 Burkholderiales bacterium
GCGCGAGGGCGCCATTGGGGCCGAAACCCTCATGGGGCGGGCCTTTGCGGGCGATCACGCCTTGCATCTCATCCCGCAAAGACTCCGCCGCGGGCGCGAGAGGTTTTGCGGACCTTCCCTAGAGTACTAAAAAGGGGATCTGCTGCTCAAGGCCTTCGGTGGGCGAATGCTTGAAGCCGCTCTTGGCAAAGCGCAGCCAGCGGCCCAGCACATAGCTCAGGCTCACGGTGGCGCGTGCAGCAATGTCGGTATTGGGCGGCAGCTTGCCCTGCGCCACCGCCAGCCGGTAGGACTGGCGCAGCGAGGCCTCGATGCGGTCGACCAGCTGGTTGATGCGGCTTTGCAGCCGGTCGTCCTCGGTGACCAGGGCATCGCCGATCAGCACCCGGGTCATGCCGGGGTTCTTCTCGGCAAAGCCGGTGAGCATGGCGATGATCAGGCGCGTCTGCTTCTGGGCGTCTTCCTGCTGGCCACTGATCTGGTTGATCAGGCCGAAGATGGTCGATTCGATGAATTCGATCAGCCCCTCGAACATCTGCGCCTTGCTGGCAAAGTGCCGGTACAGCGCAGCTTCCGAGACCTGCAGGCGGCTGGCCAGCGCGGCGGTGGTGACGCGGTCGCCACCGGGTTCCTGCAGCATGACGGCCAGGGTTTCCAGAATCTGCACGCGTCGCTCGCCCGGCTTGGGACGGCTGCGGGTCACGGGAACATTCGAGGTGTTTTCTTCGCTCATGATGGTGTCGCTCGCAGGATCAGAGACGATTCTACCCGATGGTCTATGTAAGGACTAGCTTTTCTGCTGTGGGGCTTGCGGTAACCCCTGACCAGGATGGTCTTTAGGCGCAGGGCCTTGGCGGCACGCAGGTTCTCGGGTGAGTCCTCGATCAGGGCGCAGCGGGCGGGCTGCTCGCGCAGGCGGGCAATGATCCGGCGCAGCATCGGTCGCGAGGGCTTGGGACTGAGGGTCTTGCCGATGCGCATGTCCTCGATGCTGAAGATGCGCTCGAAGCAGTGGTCCAGTCCGCGCGTCTTGAGCACGACCCGGGCATAGGCGATCGGGGCGTTGGTGAGCAGCACGCGGCGCCCGCGCAGCGCCATCAGGCGCCTTGCCAGCAGTTGGCTGGGCTGCACCCACTGCCTCAGCTGCTCGGCATCGGGGTGGGTCTGGTGCAGGAAGTGGGCGGCATCGACCTGGTGATGCCGGATCAGCCCGAGCAGGGTCGCGCCGTAGTTGGTCCAGTAATGGTTGCGCAGGCGATCCGCCGATTCGCGCTCCACGCCGACATGGGTCATGACATAGTCGGTCATGGCCCGATTGACCCAGGGCAGGATGTGCCGCGAGGCGTCGTGCAGGGTGTCGTCCAGATCGATCAGCCAGAGGCGGATCACGATGGCGGTCCGCTCAGTGGCTTTTGATCATGGTGCCGACGCCATGGTCGGTGAGGATCTCCAGCAGCAGGCAGTGGTCGACACGGCCATCGACGATATGCACGGAATTGACGCCGCCGCGGGCGGCATCCAGGGCCGAGGAGATCTTGGGCAGCATGCCGCCGGAAATCGTGCCATCGGCAAACAGTTCGTCGATCTGGCGGGCGGTCAGGCCGGTCAGCAGCTTGCCTTGCTGGTCGAGCACGCCCGGGATGTTGGACAGCATCAGCAGTTTCTCGGCCTTGAGGATCTCGGCGACCTTGCCAGCCACCACATCGGCATTGATGTTGTAGGTCTCGCCCTCGCCGCCCGAGCCGATCGGTGCAATCACCGGAATGAAGCCGGCCTGGGTCAGGGTATGCAGCACCGAGGGATCGATGGACTGGATCTCGCCGACCTGGCCGATGTCGATGGCCTCATCGGGTTTGTCGCGCGAGGTCAGCGTCATCTTGCGGGCGCGGATCAGGCCGCCGTCCTGACCGGTCAGGCCCACGGCACGGCCGCCGGCATGGTTGATCAGCTCGACGATCTCCTTGTTGACCGAGCCGGCCAGCACCATCTCGACGATGTCCATGGTTTCGGCATCGGTGACCCGCATGCCCTGCACGAATTCGCCCTTCTTGCCGACGCGGTTGAGCAGTTGCTCGATTTGCGGGCCGCCGCCGTGCACGACGATCGGGTGCAGGCCGACCAGCTTGAGCATCACCACATCGTGGGCGAAGCTTCGCTTGAGCTTCTCGTCGGTCATGGCGTTGCCGCCGTACTTGATGACGATCAGCTTGCCGTGAAAGCGCTTGATGTAGGGCAGCGCCTCGGCCAGAACCTCCGCCTTCAACCCCGGATTGAGGGCTGCGGGTGCGGGGGTTTGCTTGGCTTGCGTCACAATGGAGCTCCAGTGGGATGAATGACGGACCTGCAGGGCAGGAAGGGCGATGGTGGACGGGATTTTAACGGAGGGCGGCGCAGGCCGGCCTGCGGATCATGCGCAGACGGGTCGCCGGGCAGCGGGCAGCCGTGCGCTGCGCTGCGCGCGCTGCGGCGAGGCCTTCGGTTGCGGCGCCCGCGATGCCGGCTGCTGGTGCCAGGATTACCCGCCCTTGCCAGCTGAAGCGATCGATGCCGGCAGCGATTGCTTGTGCCCGAGCTGCCTGCTGGGCGTGCATGTCGATCGGGCCCTGTCGGCCAAGACCATGCCGCTGGGAGCCCTGGGTCAGGTGGCCGACCTGGCACGGCGCATCGCGCTGGCCCAGCACACCCTCGAGCCGCGCCTGGACCGTGCCGCGATGCTGGTGTTCGCCGCCGATCACGGCATCACCGCCGAGGCGGTGTCGGCCTACCCGCGCGAGGTCACCTGGCAGATGGTCGAGAACTTCCGTCGGGGCGGGGCGGCCATCAATGTCTTTTGCCGCGCCCAAGGCCTGCCCCTGTGGGTGGTCGATGCCGGGGTCGATCATGATTTCGGGCCTGCAGCCCTGGACGGCGGACAACAGGCCGGCCAGACCCGCTTCCTGTCCACCTCGATGGGACCGGGGACCGGCAATTTCCTGCACGGCCATGCGATGGCGCTGGAGGAGGCCACCGAGGCCCTCGCGCGTGGTGCGGGCGTCGTACGCGACTTGCTGCAGGCCACGCATGCACAGGCGATCGGCTTTGGCGAAATGGGGATCGGCAACACCACCTCGGCCTCTGCCCTATGTTGCCGGCTGCTGGGCCTGTCCCCCCTGGAGCTGGTCGGGGCCGGCACCGGGCTGGACGAGGCTGGCATCGTCCACAAGCGTGCGGTGGTCGAGCGTGCCCTGCTGCGTCATGCCGATGCACACACGCCGCTGGCAGTGCTGGCGGCACTGGGCGGCTTCGAGATCGCGCAGATGGCCGGCGCGATGCTCGAGAGCGCCCGCCAGCAGCTGCTGATCGTGGTCGATGGCTTCATCAGCACCGCGGCCCTGGTGGTGGCCCGCGCGATGATGCCGGAGGTGATGCGTCAGGCGATCTTTGCGCACTGCTCCGGCGAGCGTGGCCATCGCCATGTGCTCGAGGCGCTGGGCGCCGAGCCAGTGCTGCAGCTGGGCATGCGACTGGGCGAGGGCAGTGCCGCGGCACTGGTCATGCCCCTGCTCAGGAGCGCGGCGGCGATGCTCAGCGAGATGGCCAGTTTCGAGTCGGCTGCGGTTTCGCGCGCCGGGCGCTGAGCAGGACCATGGAACAGATCCGGCTCTTCCTGCTCGCGCTGCAGTTCTTCACCCGCATTCCGGTGCGTGGCCGGCTTGCCGGCTGGGTCGGCTACTCGCCCGAGCGCCTGTCGCGGTCCACGCGCTATTTTCCGCTGGTCGGTGCCCTCATGGCGGTGCTGATGGGCATCGTCTATGCGATGTTCGCGGTGGTATTGCCGCAAAGCCTGGCAGTCGTGCTGATGCTGGCGGCAGGCGTTGCGCTGACCGGTGCCTTCCACGAAGACGGCTGGATCGATTTCTGGGATGCCTTCGGAGGTCACCATGACCGCGACAAGACCCTGAGCATCCTTCAGGATTCACGCATCGGCAGCTATGGCGCGATCGCCATCGTGCTGATCATGGTGCTCAAGATCGAGGCGCTGGCCGCCCTCGATCCGAGTTGGGTGGGGGTCAGCCTTCTGGCGGCGCAGGTCGGCTCGCGCGGCTGCGCGGTCATCGTGATGCGCACCCTGCCGTATGCCCGGCCGCTGGACGATTCCAAGGCCAAGCCGATCGCGGTCAACCTGGGCAGGTTCGATACCGCACTGGCCTTGCTGCTGTCGCTGCTGGGGGTCGGCCTGGCCGCCTGGCTCTCGAGCAGCACCAAGCCCTTCATCGCGGGCGCCATGCTGGCCCTGTGTGGGACGGCCTTCCTGCGACGCCTGATGCAGCGGCGTCTGGGCGGCTATACCGGTGACGGTCTGGGTGCCGTGCAACAGATCGCCGAAGTCCTGTTTTATTTGGGCATCCTGATGGTGCTGGGAGCAGAGCATGTTGAAGTTGCGATTGATCCGGCATCCTAAGCCGCAGGTGGACATGGGCATCTGCTACGGTGCGACCGACCTGCCGGCTGAAGAGGCCGCGTTCTCTTCCACCCTGCATCACTGCCTGCTCATGCCCAGGCCCCATGTGCTGATCTCCAGTCCCCTGCAGCGCTGCCGGCGCCTGGCCGAGGCCCTGGGCGAGCGCGGCTGGCCGGCCCCCCTGGTGCACGAGGACCTGGCCGAGATGAATTTCGGCGAATGGGAGATGCGGCCCTGGAAGGCCATCGAACGGGCCCAGATCGATGCCTGGACCGGTGACATCGGGCGCTTTGCGCCTCCTGGGGGTGAATCGGTGCAGCAGGTGGCCGAACGCGCACGGCGTTCACTGGCGGCGCTGCTGGCCTCGCATGCCGATGACCAGGGCCTGCGTGAACGACTGTCACCGCAGGGGGAGGGCGTGGCGGTGATCTGCCACTCCGGCGTGATCCAGGGGCTGCATCATGAATTGCAGGGCAAGCCCTGGGAGCGCTTCAAGCCGTTCAAGATCGACTATGGCGAGGCGCTCGAGTTGCATGCGCCCTGGACGGCGCTGCATCACGGCTGAGGGGCGGGCGGGGCGAGGCTCGCGCCCTGGATGCCATGACGCTCGAGGGCTTGTGCGACGAAGCCGCCGGCCTTCATCTGCTCGACGAATTGGCACAGGTAGTCCAGGGCCAGCGCGCGTGAGTGTGGCAGGCCCATGGCCTGGTGAATGGCCATGAAGCGGCCCGGCAGCATGCGCAGTCCGCCCAGGCGTGCGGCATCGGCCTGCAGTTGCTGCTTGACCCCAGCGGCCACGGTGCAGCCGCTGGCCAGGTAGTGGTCGATCACGCCTTGCGAGGTGGCGGCGTAATCGATGCGGGCCTGCTTCAGTTCGCGGGACAGGTACAGGTCGTAGGCACTGCCGCGCGCCACCACGACACTGTGTCCGGGCTGGTCCACCTCGTCGTTGACCTTCAGCGGTGACTCCTGACGCACCATGTAGGCACCCTCGATGATGAGGTAGGCCGCGGTGTAGGCCACATCCACTGCACGCAGGGGATCGATGGCCACAAAGGCGACATCGACCTGTTCGTCGCGGATCGCTTCGACCACCTTGCCGGCTGCCCGGAATGGGGTGAAGCGGACCTCGACCCCCAGGCGCCGGGCCAGTTCCCGGGACAGGTCTGCGGTGACACCGGCAGGACTGCCATCGGCCAGCTCGCGAGCCAGCACGGCATTGCCGAAATTGATGGCGGCGCGCAGCACGCCGGTGGGGCAGAGGGCCTGGACGATGGCGGGGTCGGGACGGTTCATGCGAAAGCTTTGCTGCAGTGGCGGGCCAGACCCGGTCGTGGGTGTGGGGTTCAGCCCTTATCCTGCCATAGCTGCGCGGCCGGTCCGGGACGGCGGCTGGCGTTTGTGGCCGGCTTTTGGGATGATGCGGCAACCAATCAAGGGCGGCACATGGAACTGAGCTTCGAAAAAGAGATCGGCCTGCTAAAGCTGGGCGCAGGACAGGTGTTCCATGGCGAAGGCATTCTCGCGGTGACCAAGGCCCTGTTGCAAAGCGGCGTGAGCTACATCGGGGGTTATCAGGGGTCGCCGGTCAGCAATCTGCTCGATGTGATGGTGCAGGCCCAGCACGCGCTCGATGAACTGGGCATCCATGTCGAGGCCTGTACCAATGAATCGTCGGCGGCGGCGATGCTGGGTGCCTCGATCATGTATCCGGTGCGCGGCGCCGTCACCTGGAAGAGCATCGTCGGCACCAATGTGGCGGCCGATGCCCTGTCCAACCTGTCCTCACCGGGCGTCATCGGCGGGGTGCTGATCGTGGTCGGTGAGGACTATGGCGAAGGGGCCAGCGTCATCCAGGAGCGGACCCACAGCTTTGCGATGAAGAGCACGATGGTGCTGCTCGATCCGCGTCCTGACCTGCCCACCGTGGTTCGCCTGACGCAAAAGGCCTTCGAGATCAGCGAGGCCAGCAACATGCCCTGCATGATGAGCCTGCGCATCCGGCTGTGCCACCTGCGCGGCAGCTTCGTGGCCTCGGACAACCGGGCGGCTGCGGTATCGACGCGGCATCGCCTGGCCGGGCCCGCCAGCTTCAACTACGAAAAGCTTTCGCATCCCCCGGTCACCTTCCTGCAGGAAAGGCGCAAGGTCGAGGAACGTCTTCCCGCAGCGCGCCGCTTCATTCTCGAGCAGGCCCTCAATGAGGTATTGCCGGGGGAGGCCTCGCGCCTGGGCCTGATCGTGCAGGGGGGTCTGAGTGCCAACCTGATCCGCGCCCTGCAGACCATGGGCCTGGCCGATGCGCAGGGCGATCCGGCGCTGCCGGTGCTGATCCTCAACGTCGTGTATCCGCTCGTGCCCGAGCAGATCAAGGACTTTTGCGCCGGCAAGGAGGCCGTGCTGGTCCTCGAGGAAGGCCAGCCCGAGTACATCGAGCAGGAGGTGGCCACGATCCTGCATCGGTCGGGATCCCCCTGCCAGGTGCATGGCAAGGATTTTCTGAAGCTGCCCGGCGAGTATTCCACCGAGACCCTGCTGCGCGGCCTGGAGCCCTTCGCGCAGCACTATGCGGCCCAACTCGGAGCTGCCGCAGCAGGCCAGGCGCGGGCCTGGTTTGGCCAGGTGCAGGGCTGGCGGCAGCAGGCAGCCCAGGTGCTGGTGCAACCGATTCCGGCGCGTCCGCCCACCTTTTGCGTGGGCTGCCCGGAGCGGCCGGTGTTCTCGGCGCTCAAGCTGGTGCGCGAGCAGATCGGCGCCACCCACATCTCCACCGACATCGGCTGTCATGCCTTTGCCACCTTCCCGCCATTTTCCTTTGGCAATTCGATCCTGGGCTATGGCATGAGCATGGCCAGTGCCGCTGCGGTGGCGCCGCTGTCGCAGCGCCGGCCGCTGGCGATCATGGGCGATGGTGGCTTCTGGCACAACGGGCTGTTGTCCGGGGTGGCGAGCAACCTGCTCAATGGGGGCGACGGGGTGCTGCTGATCATGAAGAACGGCTACACCTCGGCCACCGGCACGCAGGAGCTGATCTCCTCGCCTGACGACATGCTCAAGCAGGTGGCCGGTGCACGCAGTGCGACCGACACCGAGACCACCATCGAGGACACCCTGAAGGGCATGGGCGTGCGCTGGCTGCGCACCGTGCACACCTACCGGGTGGCGCAGATGAAGGCGGCCCTGGTCGAGGCCTTTGCAACCCCGGCGCAGGGACTCAAGGTGATCGTGGCCGAGGGTGAATGCCAGCTCGAGCGCCAGCGCCGCATCCGGCCGCAGATCGCGGCCAGCCTGTCGCGCGGCGAACGTGTGGTGCGCACCCGCTTCGGTGTCGATGAACAGGTGTGCAGTGGCGATCATGCCTGTGTGCGGCTGTCTGCCTGTCCCTCCCTCACGATCCGCGAGGCCCGGGACCCGCTCAAGGTCGATCCGGTGGCCTGGGTCACCCCCGACTGTGTCGGCTGTGGCCTGTGCGGCGAGAATGCCCATGCAGCCACGCTGTGCCCGAGCTTTTTCAAGGTCGAGGTGATCCAGCATCCGGGCCTGGCCGATCGCCTGCGCGATGCGCTGCGCCGCTTGGTGCTGCGCTGGTTCGGAGGCCGCAGCGAGCCGGTGCAGGTGCCCGCATGAGCGCCTCGCCGCAGGCCCCGGCGATCCGCAAGATCCTGGTCCTGGCGCTGGGGGGCGAGGGCGGGGGGACCCTCACCGAGTGGCTGGTCAGTGCCGGGCTGGACAGCGGCTGGCCGATCCAGGCCACCAGCATTCCGGGCGTCGCGCAACGCACCGGTGCGACCAGCTATTACATCGAATGCCTGCCCCTGGTGCCGGCCCCGGGCCAGACCGTGCCGCCCATGTGCCTGGCGCCGCTGCCCGGCGACCTGGACCTGATCATCTCCAGTGAACTGCTCGAATCGGCACGCGCCATCGAGCGCGGACTGGCCGACCCCCGGCGTACCGTGATGATCAGTTCGACGGCACGCGCCTTCACCGTCGATGAGCGCGGCGGCATGGCCGATGGCCGTCTTCCCGCCCAAAAGCTGATCAGCGCCTTGCAGGAGGGCTCTGCGCGTGTGGCCCTGTTCGACATGGGGCAGCTGGCCCGCGAGCAGGGCACCATCGTCTCGGCGGTGATGTTCGGTGCACTGGCCGGCGCAGGCGTCTTGCCGCTGACCCGTGCGGCTTGCGAAAAGGCGGTGGCCGGCGGCGCTGCAGATGCCCGTGCCCAAGCCAGCCTGCGCGGATTTGCCGCCGGTTTCGAGCGGGCGGTGGCCCTGCTGGCTGGCGCACCCGGGGCACCGGCCAGCGACCCGATCGAGCCGCCCCGGGCCGGCCAGCGACCCGAGGGCCTGGCGCAGATCCGTGCCCTGGGCATGGCCCGTCTCGTCGATTACCAGGACCAGGCTTATGCCGAGCGCTATGCGGCGCGCGTCGATGCCCTGGCCCGGGGCGAAGCGGCGCCCCATGCCGCCAGCTGTGAGGCGGCGCGTGGCCTGGCCCTGTGGATGAGTTACGAGGACATCATCCGGGTGGCCGATCTCAAGAGCCGCCGCTCGCGCTTCGAGCAGATTCGGCGCGACTACAAGGCGGGCCCCGGCGAGCCGGTGATCGTTCGCGATTTCCTCAAGCCGGGCGTCGAGGAGATCGCCGCCATCCTGCCGCCACGCTGGGCCTCGCGCCTGAAGGACTGGGGCCGCAGGCGCCAGCGCGTCAGCTTTGGCGAGGGGGTGCAACTGGCCACCAGCAGCGTCACCGGCCTGCTGGCCATGCGTCTGCTGGCCAGCCTGCGCTGGCTGCGTCCGCGCTCGTCGCGCTTCATCGCGGAACAGGCCCTGATCGAGCGCTGGCTGAGTGCCCTGCAGTGCTGCCAGCGGGCCGATGCGGGCCTGGCTGCGGCGGTGGCCGCCCTGCCGCGCCTGATCAAGGGCTATGGCAGCACGCATGAGCGCGGACAAGGCAGCTTCCGGCATATCCTGGAGCAACTGGTCGAGCCGGGTCTGGCCAGCGCCGGCTCGCCGCAGGCCTTTGTCGATCTGGCCCTGCGCATCCGGGAGGCCCAGCGTGTGGCGCTCGCCCAGCCCGAGGGCCATGAGCTGTTCCGCCTGTTGGGCATGAGCCCCCCGGCGCCGCGCGAACAAACCCTTCACTTCACGCCGCCGGCCCGGCGACGCCCCTGAGCGCGGCCGGCCGTGCCCCGCCTTCCCGACTTTCGCAGGAGACTGACATGACTGATTCCCATCGCCGTCACTGGCTGCAGCGCCACGGCGCCATTGCGGCCGCGGCCACCCTGACCCCGGCCGCCAGCCTGCTGGCCCCGGGTCAGGCCCAGGCCCAGACCCCGCCCTGGCCGAGCCGGCCGGTGCGCATCGTGGTGGCCTTTCCCCCCGGCGGCGTGGCCGACATCTGGGCGCGCGCCCTGGCCCCGTCGCTGCAGGAGTTGCTCGGCCAGCCGGTGCTGGTCGAGAACCGCTCCGGTGCCAACGGCAATGTCGCCGCCGAGAGTGTGGCCAAGGCCGCTGCCGATGGTCACACCCTGTTGCTCAGCTCCACGGGCATTGACACGGTCAATCCCCTGATCATGCCCAAGGCCGGCTTCGACGTGAACCGGGACCTGCTGCCGGTCGCCCTGCTGGGCAGCATCAAGCTGTACCTGGTGACCCGTCCGGGCCTGCCGCCGACCAGCCTCAAGGAATTCATTGCCTATGCGCGGGCCAATGTCGGCAAGCTCACCTATGGCTCGGCCGGTTCGGGCAGCACGCCGCATCTGGCCGGTTAACTGTTCAAGCAGCAGGCCGGCGTGTTTGCCACCCACATCCCCTATCGCGGTGCCGCCCCCGCCCTGCAGGACATGCTGGCGGGCCAGATCGACTTCTTCTTTGACCCGGGCAT
Source organism: Burkholderiales bacterium (assembly GCA_029977705.1). GTDB lineage: Bacteria > Pseudomonadota > Gammaproteobacteria > Burkholderiales > Burkholderiaceae_E > JAPOKJ01. The sequence continues at coordinate 10,325 of JAPOKJ010000034.1, forward strand.
CGCCTTCACCCACGTGCGCACCGGCCGCGTCAAGATGCTCGGGGTGGCCAGCGCCACCCGCTCGCTGTTCTTTCCCGATGTCCCGACGATGGCCGAGGCCGGCGTGCCCGGCGTCGAGGCCGATACCTTGTTCGGCCTCTGGGCCCCGGCAGGCACCCCGGCCGATGTGGTCAACCGCCTGAACCGCGAGGTCAACAAGGTGCTGGCCCAGCCCCCGGTCAAGCAGCGCTTTGCCAATGTGGGAGGCGAGACCCTGCCAGTGTCGATTGCCGAGTTCAAGGACAAGATCAAGGCCGAGGGTGTGCTGTTCGGCGGGGTCATCAAGAGCCGCAAGATCCAGGCGGATTGAGCGCGCAAGGATCGATCAGACCGTCCTGTCGCGTATCCCCGCATGTTCCGCAGGTTCCGCAGCCTTGCTGCCGCGGCGGCCTGATGCGCGCAAACGGGCTAAGCTCCCCGGCAAAGGAGAGAAGCTGTCATGCAAACCATCAACGCCGTCACCACGCTCACCGTAGAGGGTGAAGTCGCCGTCCTGAGCCTGAATTCGCCGCCGGTCAATTCGCTGTCGCAACCGGTACGCGAGGGCATTCTGAACGGCATGCGCGCCGCCAATGCCGACCCTGCGGTCAAGGCCATCGTGCTGATCTGCGAAGGCCGCACCTTCATCGCCGGTGCTGAGATCACCGAGCTGGGCAAGCCGCCCAAGGCACCCAGCCTGGCTGAAGGCCAGGACGCCATCGAGAGCTCGTCCAAGCCCGTGATTGCTGCCATCCATGGCACCTCGCTTGGCGGTGGTTTCGAAGTGGCGCTGTGCTGCCATTACCGTGTGGCCGTGCCCAGCGCCAAGTGCGGCCTGCCCGAAGTGCATCTGGGCCTGTTGCCCGGTGCCGGCGGCACGCAGCGCCTGCCGCGTGTGGTCGGGCCCGAGAAGGCCCTGGAGATGGTGACCGGCGGTACCCATGTCGGCGCCAAACCAGCCCTGGCCATGGGTCTTTTCGACGAACTGGTCGAGGAAGGCAAGCTGCGCGAAGGCGCGATCGCCTTTGCCCGCAAGGTGCTGGCCGAGAACCGGCCGCTGCGCAAGGTGCGCGACCTGGATGACAAGGTGGCCCCTGCCCGTGGCAAGCCGGAGATCTTTGCCGAGTTCCGCAAGGCCAATGCGCGCAAGTTCCGCGGCTTCCTGGCCCCCGAGTACAACATCCGTTGCATCGAGGCCGCCGTCAATCAGCCTTTCGATGAAGGCATGAAGACCGAGCGCAAGCTGTTCCTCGAGCTGCTGGGCGGTTCGCAGTCTGCGGCGCAGCGGCATGTGTTCTTTGCCGAGCGGCAAGTGTGGAAGATTCCCGATATCCCCGAGGACATCGCGCTGGTGCCGGTCAAGAAGGTGGGCATCATCGGTGCCGGCACCATGGGCGGCGGCATCGCGATGAACTTCGCCAATGTCGGCATTCCCGTCACCCTGGTGGAAACCCAGCAGGCGGCCCTGGACCGTGGCCTGTCGGTGGTGCGCAAGAACTACGAGAACACCGCCAAGCGCGGGCGTCTGAAGCCCGAGGATGTCGAGACCCGCATGGGCCTGCTGACCGGCTCGCTCGATCTGAACGCGCTGGCCGATTGCGACATGGTGATCGAGGCGATCTTCGAGAACATGGCGATCAAGAAGGAAGTCTTCGCCAAGCTCGACAAGATCTGCAAGCCGGGCGCGGTGCTGGCCACCAATACCTCGGCCCTGAACGTCAACGAGATTGCCTCGGCCACCTCACGCCCCGAGGCCGTGGTCGGCATGCACTTCTTCTCGCCGGCCAACGTGATGCGCCTGCTGGAAGTGGTGCGTGGCGAAAAGACCTCCAAGCAGATGGTCGCCACTGCGATGGCCATCGGCAAGAAGATCGGCAAGATCGGTGCGCTGTCCGGCGTGTGTCCTGGCTTCATCGGCAACCGCATCCTGGCGGCGCGTACCGCGCAGGCCCAGGCCATGGTGCTCGAGGGCGCCATGCCCTGGGACATCGACAAGGTGCTGTACGACTTCGGCCTGCCGATGGGCCCGTTTGCGATGTCCGACCTGGCCGGCCTGGACATCGGCTGGTCCAAGGAAAACTCCAAGAGTTCGACCATCCGCGAAGTGCTCTGCGAGATGGATCGCCGCGGCCAGAAGACCGGTGCGGGTTACTACGACTACGACGAGCAGCGCAATGCCAAGCCGTCCGAAGTGACGCGCAAGATCATTGGCGAGTTCATGGCCAAGAAGGGCGTGACCCCGCGCGTGATCACCGAGCAGGAGATTCTCGAGCGCTGCATCTACGCGATGATCAACGAGGGTGCCAAGATCCTGGACGAAGGCATTGCGATCCGCTCCTCGGACATCGACATCGTCTGGATCAACGGCTACGGCTTCCCGGTGTATCGCGGCGGCCCAATGTTCTACGGCGATACCGTGGGTCTGGCGACGGTGGTGGCCAAGCTCAAGGAATATGGCCCGAAGATGGGGCCGACGTTTGCGATGTCGCCTTTGCTGGAGAAGCTGGCGGCCGAGGGCAAGCGGTTCACGGAGTGGAAGCGCTGATCTCAAGCGTTTGATCAGCAGGAAAGGCGTCATGGGGGGACCTGTGGCGCCTTTTTCCCTTTGGGGTTGGATTGAACTACGACAATAGGGTTCTTTAATTATCTCTTTAGTCAAGCACAAGACTTTTCAAGTTTTCGTAGGGATACTTGGTGCTGTGTCTTCAGGGCCAGTCCTTGCCGGACTTTTCCTCGGGAACAAGAAACCCTATCGGGCGCTTTGGTGGATTGGCTGGTGCGCTCAACGCCCTCAATGCTTCGAATATCTCCTTGAGCTGTTTGCGGGTGACATTCGTGAAGGCTTCGAGCCGAAGTGCATGGCGCTCGGTGACGGTCTCCAATTCATCCAACCGACGCGCGAGATCCTGATGCGTTTCAGCGAGCTCGCGCAGCTTGACGAATGCACGGACGACAAAGACCGATACATCGATAGCCCTGGGGCTATTGAGAAGAGTGGCCGCCATGATGGCACCGTGTTCGGTGAAAACCAATGGAGGACACTTGCGATGTTGTCCTCTGCCCGCCTTTAAGGTCGCAGATTGCGACCTTAAAGCCTCGAATTCCTCGGTGCTGAGCTGCCTGCAAAAGTCGACCGGGAAACGATTGAGATTGCGCCTGACCGCTTCATTGAAGCGTTTTGTGGGCACGTCATTGAGCGACGCCAGATCTCGCAGTGATCTTCATTGTTGCGACGAAGCCAGAGTTGGTGAAGCGATTGATCGGTCGAAAGGATTAAGTCGCTCGGCCCAAACATGAGACGACAAACTGTGACCTCAAGTGGCCAGGGACGCAATCGCTGATCGCATCGTCTGCATCCGTGGTCAACGCGTCCTGCTAGACCAGTGCTTGGCACGCCTCTACGGCGTGGAGACAAGGCGACTGAATGAGTAGGTCCGTCGCAATCGGGCACGCTTTTCGAGCGCCTTCATGCTCGAACTCACTCATCAAGAGTTCGATGACTTGAAGTCGCAAATTGCGACATCAAGTTGGGGAGAGCGACGAAAACTGCTTCGGGCATTCACCGAGCATGGCGCCATCATGACCGCCAGCGTCCTGAATACGCCACAAGCGGTCGAAGTCTCGGTCTTCATCGTGCGAGCCTTCATTGACGTGCGCCATGCCAACTGAGTGACCGAAGAGGGCGATCGGCTTCATTTCGGATGGGGCGGACCAGTGGGAAGGTGCGGGCCCAGCCTCAAGTAATCGGTGCCGGATTGAACAGCACCAGCGCATTGTGCAGCTTCCACTGCTCCGCCCAGGTCTTCTTGCGCCCGCTTGCCACATCCAGCAAGTAGTCGAACATCTCCTGCCCGAGCGCCTCGATGCTCAGTTCGCCATCGGCGATGCGCCCGGCATTGATGTCCATCAGGTCGTGCCAGCGTCGCGCCAGGTCGCTTCGGGTGGCCACCTTGACCACCGGGCAGGCGGCCAGGCCATAGGGGGTGCCGCGGCCGGTGGTGAAGATGTGCAGGTTCATGCCGGCGGCCAGCTGCAGGGTGCCGCAGATGAAGTCGCTGGCCGGTGTGGCGGCATAGATCAGGCCGCGCTGTGACAGCTTCTCGCCCGGGGCCAGCACGCCCGAGATCGGCGCGGTGCCGGACTTGATGATCGAGCCCATCGCCTTCTCGACGATGTTGGATAGCCCGCCCTTTTTGTTGCCGGGCGTGGTGTTGGCGCTGCGATCGACGCTGCCGCGCTGCAGGTAGGCGTCGTACCAGGCCATCTCGCGGATCATCGCCTGGGCCACTTCAGGGGTGGCGGCGCGCGCGGTGAGCTGGTCGATGCCATCGCGTACCTCGGTGGTCTCGGAAAACATCACGGTGGCACCGGCGCGCACCAGCAGGTCGGCGCAGTGGCCCACAGCGGGATTGGCGGTCACGCCCGAGAAGGCATCGCTGCCGCCACACTGCACGCCCACCACCAGTTCGCTGGCGGGCACGGTTTCGCGGCGCCGTGCGTTCAGGCGTTCCAGATGCATCTTGGCCTGGCGCATGATCGACTGCACCATGTCCATGAAGCCGACATGGGCCTCGTCCTGCAGGCAGACGACATCGAGCGGCTCGGCTTGCCGGTCATCGCGGATCGGGATGCTGCCCTCGGGCAGCAGGCGCTCAGGCTGGAGCTTTTCGCAGCCCAGGCTCACCACCATCACTTCGCCGCCAAAGTTGGGGTTCAGGCTCAGGTGGCGCAGGGTACGGATCGGGATGATGGCCTCGGGCGCATCGATGGCCACGCCGCAGCCATAGCCATGCTCGAGCGCCACGACGTCATCCACATGGGGATAGCGCGGCAGCAGTTCTTCCTTGATGCGGCGCACGGCAAACTCGGTGACACCGGCCACGCACTGCACGGTTTGCGTGATGGCCAGGATGTTGCGGGTGCCGACGCTGCCGTCGGGATTGCGATAGCCCTCGAAGGTGCGGCCGGTCAGCGGTGGCAGCTCGGCGCGCGCGGCATTGGCGATCGGCAGGTTGTCCAGGCCGCGCGCATCGGGCATGCGCAGCAGTCGCTCATGCACCCAGCGGCCGGCCTCGATATCCTGCAGCGCAAAGCCGATGGTGACGTTGTAGCGGCGCACCGGCTGCCCGGCCGCGATGGCGACAAGGCAGACCTTGTGGCCTTGCGGCACGCGCTCGCGAAGCACCAGGGGGCGCGTCCCCTCGATGAGGGTACCTGCGGCCAGGCCCCCGTCATTGGCGACAATGGCGACATTGTCGGACGGGTGCATGGTGATCAGCAGGGGACGGCTGCCGCTGTCCCCGGGCGCAGCCGGTTCAGGGCGGATGTCCTGCGGTGTCTGCATGCCGCGACTCAGGGCCGCATGGCCAGGGGCGTCTTGCCGGTGCTCAGTGCCGGCTGGGCCAGACGCGCGAATTCGCACAGCAGCGAGCGCGTCTTGCGCGGATCGATGATCTCCTCGACCCAGAACTTTTCGGCCGAGCGGAACGGCGAGCGCAGCGCGTTGAGGCGTGCTTCGATTTCCTCGAGCTTGGCCTTGGGGTCAGCGGCGGCATCGATGTCGGCGCGGTAGGCGGCCTCGATGCCCCCTTCCAGGGGCAGCGAGCCCCAGTAGGCCGACAACCAGCCGTAGCGCAGCGACAGCCGCCCGCCGGGCTGGTGCGCCGCTCCGGCCACGCCGAAGGCATTGCGCACGATCATCGTGCACCAGGGCACCGTGGTCTGATTCATGGCGGCCATCGCCCGCACGCCGTGGCGGATGGTGGCGGTCTTTTCGGCCTCCAGGCCGATCAGGAAGCCCGGGCAGTCCATCAGGTAGACCACCGGCAGGTGGAAGGTTTCGGCCAGGTCGACAAAGCGCACCACCTTCTGACAGGTCTCGGCATTCCAGGAGCCGCCGTAATGATGCGGATCGCTTGCAAACACCATCACGGGATGGCCTTGCAGACGCGCCAATCCGGCGATGATCGAGCGGCCGAAGTTGCGGCCCATCTCGAAGAATGAGCCCTTGTCCACCACCGATTCGACAATCGGTCGCATCTTGTACACCTGACGCCGGTTGCGCGGAATCGCCGAGAGCAGGAACTCGTCGCCGCGCTCGGGGTCGTCATCGCATGGGGTCACCGGCGGCAGGCTGTGCACCGAGGAGGGCAGGTAGGACAGGAAGCGCCGCGCGGCTGCAAAGGCATCGGCTTCGGTGTCGACGGCCAGGTCGATGGCACCGGCCCGGGTCTGGATGTCGGCGCCGCCCAGCTCCTGCTTGGTCAGCGGCTGGCCCAGGCGCGCCACCAGCGGCGGGCCGGCCACGAACATCGCCGACTCGCGGGTCATGATCGAAAAATGCGAGGAGGCCAGGCGTGCGGCGCCCAGGCCGGCCACCGAGCCCAGCCCCAGGCCCACCACCGGGACCTCGGCCAGATTGGCGGTCATCATGTAGAAGCCCTTGGTGCCGCCGACCCCGCCGGGCAGGTTTGATGCGCCCTTGGTTTCGATGGTCTTGACCGAGCCGCCCCCACCCGAGCCCTCGATGATGCGGATGATCGGCAGGCGATAGGCCTGGGCCATTTCCTCGGCCATCAGGGGTTTGGCACTGATCGAGGCATCAGCCGAGCCACCGCGCACCGTGAAGTCGTCGCCCACCACCACCACCGGCCGGCCATCGACCTTGCCGCGACCGAACACACAGTTGGCGGGCGTCACGGTCTTGACCTTGCCCTGGGGATCGTACTCGCCGATGCCGGAGAGCTCGCCGACCTCGTGGAAGCTGCCGGCATCGAGCATCTGGTCGATGCGCTCGCGCACCGTGAGACGCCCGGCATCATGCTGGCGCTTGACCTTGTCGGCCCCGCCCATGGCAGCGGCGAAGGCCTTGCGTTGATTCAGTTCATCGAGTTCGGGTTGCCAGCTCATTGTTCGTTATCCAGGACGGGAAAAGGGTGAGGGCCAGCATACCGGCGCTGCGGCGGGCGTGCGCTGGCGGTTCTCATCGCATCGTGCGGGCGTCATGGGGGCCGGATCGGCCAGGGGCTGGGGCAGGGAGCGCCCGCCGGGGGTGCGGGGAGCGTCGGGAGCGGGTGCGGGGGGCTGGGCCGGGGTACCACTCGGGAGCCGGCATGTTCGCCGGCTCCCCAGGGTTCAGTCTCCACCCGAGGTCATGTCGACCTCTTTCCTTTTGTCGGATTCTTTTTGGTTCGCTGGAAAAGCCGTGCAGGCCGTCCGCGCGTGGATCGCAATGTGCCTACAGGAATCGCTGGCGTCAAGTTGCTATGCAGCATTTTCTGGAGCAGGCGCCGGTGGTGGTCGATCCGGCCGCCATGCCGGCACCCGATCCTGCGATTTTTCCGGATAATGGCGGCTCAACGACAAGGCCCTCATGCCCCCAGCCGCCCCTCCCGTTAGTCCCGCCCGCCGTCGCAAGGCCTCGCCCGCCTCCGGCCGTGCGCCGCTCAGAAGCCGGTTCTGGGTCGACTGGCGTGCCGCCGATTTTGCTGCGCCCGGCATGGACCGCACGGTGGCCATCCTGCCGGTGGCGGCGATCGAACAGCACGGCCCGCACCTGCCGGTATCGGTCGATACCGCCATTGCCGATGCCATCGTCCAGGCCTCCCTGCCGCATCTGCCGGCCGGCTCGCGGGCGCTGTTCCTGCCCACCCAGTCGATCGGCAAGAGCAACGAGCATGCGGCCTTTGCCGGGACGCTGAGCTTTTCCTCCGAGACCATCCTGCGCGTCTGGACCGAGATCGGCGATGCGGTGGCCGCCGCCGGCATTCGCAAGCTGATCCTGTTCAACACCCATGGCGGTCAGGTCTCGGTGATGGACCTGGTCGCGCGCGACCTGCGCACCAAGCACGGGATGATCGTGGTCAGCACCAGCTGGTTCAGCCTGCCGGTCGACTTTTCGGCCTTCAGTGCCCACGAGATGCGCTTTGGCGTGCATGGCGGCGAGGTCGAGACCTCGATGATGCTGGCCATCGCCCCCGAGCGGGTCGACATGGCGCAGGCCGAAAACTTTGCCAGCAGCAGCGAGACCCGCAGCCGCCAATATGCGGTGCTCGGCAACGGTCGCTCGGCCAAATTGGCCTGGGCAACCCAGGACCTGAACCCGGCTGGCGTGGCGGGCAATGCCAAGGCCGCCACGGCGCCGCGCGGCCAGGCCCTGATCGAGGATGCCGGACGGCAACTGGCCGCCCTGATCGGCGAGGTCGAACGCCTGCCGCTGGCCACGGTCAAGCGCGGCACGCGCTGGCGCAAGGGCTGAACGGCTCGCGCGCAGCGGCCGCTCAGGCCGTGACCTTGGCCTCCTTGACGATGCGGCCCCAACGCTCGACTTCGCTCTTGAGGAAGGGCGCAAATCGGGCCGGGCCCATCGGGTTCAGCCGGAAGCCCTGCTGCCTCGCCTTGGCTTCCACACCCTGGTCGAACAGGGCGATGACCACTTCCTTGCCGAGCTTTTCGACGATCGCATCGGGCGTGCGCGAGGGCAGCATCAAGGCAGTCCAGTTCTCGACCACGAGGTCGGGCATGCCGGCCTCGGCGCTGGTAGGCACATCGGGCACCAGCGCATTGCGAGCCTTGCTGCAGATCGCCAGGGCGCGCAGCTTGCCGGATTTCACGTGGGGCAGCGACTCGGGAAAGTTCGAAAAGATGACATCGAGCTGACCACCGATCAGGTCGGTGATCGAGGGGGCGCCGCCCCGGTAGGCGATGTGCTGGATGTTGCTCTTGTTGATGCGGTTGAACAGGGCCAGGGTCAGGTGCACCGGTGTGCCGTTGCCGCTCGAGCCGGCGTTCATCGGCTTGCTGCGCGACTGCTCCATCAAGTCCTTGAAGGTCTTGATCGGGCTGTTGGCGGGCACCACCACCAGCATCGAGGACTCGGCCAGCATCGCCACCGGACGCAGGTCGCGCACGAAGTCGTAGCCGCCGTTGGGCAGCAGGGTGTGGTTGACCGCATGCGACATGGTGATGGCCAGCAAGGTGTAGCCATCGGGGGCGGACTTGGCCACCGCATCGGCTCCGATCTGGGCATTGCCCCCGCTCTTGTTCTCGATGACGACCGGCACCTTCCATTTGTCCGACAGCAATTGTCCGACCAGGCGTGCCATCTGGTCGGTCAGGCCACCGGGCGGAAAGGGCACGATGTAGCGCAGAGGCCTGTCGGGATAGTTGCGGGCCGCATCGGCCTGCGCGCCGGCGGCAAGCGGCCAGGCCAGGCCCAGCGGCGCCAGGCTTGCAGTGGCGGCGGCCAGCAGTTGTCGTCGTGTCGGTGGGGGTGTGGGGCTCATGCCTGCTCTCCTTCGGGGCGGGGGCCGCCGGCGTGCCCGCGGGTCAGGCCGTCAGTCCCAGGGATGCCAGTGTTGCGGCATTCAGTTCGATGCCATGCGTGTGTGCCCGGCGTTCCAGGGCCAGGCGACGTTGTCCCGGCAATCGTACCTCAGGGTCTGCGAGCATGGCCTCGATCAGGACTTCGAGCCGCGCCGCGTAGGCGTTCTGGCCGGCCAGGGCGCCCGGATCGATGACGATGAAGCTTTGGCCGATGCCCGGCTGGTTGCCCTCATCGACGAAGAAGCTCGAGGCCTCGAAGCCGAACTGGGCGCCGATCAGGGCGGTGACCAGCACCTCGACCATCAGGGCCAGCATCGCGCCCTTGGGACTGGTTGCGGCACCCATGGGCAACATCATGCCCTCCAGCCCGGCGGCCGGGTCGGTGGTGGGCTGGCCCTGGGCATCGAGGGCCCAGCCCGCGGGGATGGCCTTGCCTTCTTTCCGGGCGACCATCAGCTTGCCGCGTGCCACCTCCGACAGCGACAGGTCGATCATCACCGCATCCTTGCCGGCGCCGCGCGGAAAGACGGCCGCCACCGGGTTGGTGCCGAACAGGGCGCGCTTGCCGCCCGCCATCGGCATGGCCGAAGGCGAGTTGGCCAGGGCCAGACCGACCAGGCCCTGCGCCGCCGCCTCGCGCAGGTGATCGACCAGCACCCCGCAGTGGTGACTGCGCACCACCCCGGCAAAGGCGATGCCGTGTCGGCGGGCCCGCGTGATGGCCTCGCTGACCGCAAGGGCGCAGGCCTCGAAGGCCAGGCCGTGACCGGCATCGACCACGAAGGCGGCTTTTTCTGAATCGCCGCGCAGGACCGGCCTGGCCTGCCCGAGGGCGCGGCCATTGCCCAGATGGGTGGCGTACTGGCTGACGCGCGAGACCCCGTGCGAGGCGATGCCTTGCGCTTCGGCCAGCGCGAGCGCCCTGGCGGTGGCGGTGGCCATGGCCGTGTGGGCACCGGCCTTTTCCAGGGTCCGGGCGATCGCGGTTTCAAGCGTGGCAAGGCTGATGATGGGCATGAAGGGCTCGGTGCTTTGTCGTGAAGGGCTGTCAGGATGAAGCGCTGAAAGCGTCGGGCGGCGCGGCCGGGGCCATGAATGGCAGATCGGGCCTCAGGCCTGCAAGACCTTGCGGATGGCCTCGGCAATCATGAAGCTGACGCGCTCATTGGACTCGAGGGTAACGCCAGCCACATGCGGCGTGAGCAGCAGGTTGGCCGGGGGGTTGGCATAGAGGCTGTCGGCCTTGAGAGGTTCCTGCTCGAAGACGTCGATGGCTGCACCGCCCAGCTTGCCGGCGCGCAGCGCGGCGATCAGGGCGGCATCGTCGACGATACCGGCACGGGCACTGTTGATGAGGATGGCACCGGGCTTCATGGCAGCGATCTGCGCCGCGCCGATCAGCCCGCGCGTGCTCTCGAGCAGGGGCAGGTGCAGGCTGAGCACATCGCTCTGGCTGATGACCTGCGCCATCGGCCGGCTCTGCACGCCGATGTCCTGCCAGGCGCAATGGCTGTCGGGCAGCACTGCATCATGGGCGATCACCTCAAGGCCCAGAGCCTTGGCCATGCGGGCGGTGAGCTGGCCGATGGTGCCAAAGCCCAGGATGCCGAGCGTCTTGCCGGCGATCTCGCGGCCATTGCCCAGGGCGGCGCGGGGCCAGGCGCCGCCTGCCACCTGGGCTGTGGCCAGGTAGGCGCCACGCAACAGCATCAGGGCAGTGGTGATGACGTATTCGGCCACCGTCAAGGCATTGGCCCCGGTGGCCGGGATGACCGGCAGGCCGGCGCGGGCGCAGGCATCGACATCGATGTTGTCCAGGCCCACGCCGAGGCGTCCGATGACCTGGCAGCGGCCGGCCTGCACGATGGCCTCGAGCAGGGCTCCGCGCACCTGGGTACGATTGCGCACGATGAAGGCCTCGCAGGCGGCGGCCTCGCGCGCCAGTCGCGGCGCGTCGTCGACCAGGGCCGGGTCGTACAGCACCTCGAAGCCCTGGCGCAACTGCGCGACCGCCCGCTCGTCCATGAACTCGCTGATGACGATGCGCTTCATGGACATGCTCCGCAGGGGCCGCCTGGCAGCATCAGGCACTCTCGTACAGGCGGGTCAGGACGAACTCGCGATGGCCCAGGGCCTCGGCAGCGGTGAGGCGGCCGTTGCAGGTGCGCAGCAGGTTCTCGAGCAGCTTGTCGCCGGCCTGGTCCAGGTCGATGTCACGCTGCAGCAGGCCCGAGGTGTCGACATCGATGTGCTCGCTCATCAGGCGCACGGTGCGGGGGTTGGCGCAGATCTTGATGACCGGCAGGATCGGATTGCCGATGACATTGCCCTGGCCGGTGGGGAAGAAGTGCGCGACGTAACCCGAGGCGGCGCACAGCGTGACCATTTCGGCAGCGGCCGAGGACGAGTCCATGAACCACAGGCCCGGATGGGTGGGTACCTCAGCCTTGTCGATGACGCCGTCGACCTTGCACTTCTTGCCGATCTTCTGGATGTTGCCCAGCGCCTTTTCCTCGATGGTGGTCAGGCCGCCGGCGATGTTGCCCTTGGTGGGCTGCGATTCAGACAGGTCGCTGGTCTTGTGGCGGTTGATCATGTCCTGGTAGCGGTTGAACATGAACATGAAGTCTTCGCGTACCTTGGGTGTACGGCACCGTGCCGCCACGATATGCTCGCCGCCGGTGATCTCGGAGGTCTCACCGAACACCAGGGTGGTGCCCAGGCCATAGAGCTTGTCGAAGGCATTGCCGACGGTGGGGTTGGCGCCGCAGCCCGAGGTGGTGTCGGACTCGCCGCACTTGGTGGAGACCCACAGCTCGGAGATCTTGCACACTTCGCGCTGCTTCTCGCTGGCCCACTGCACATACTCGCGGGCGGCCTTGGAGGCGCGCATGATGGTGTCATGGTCGCCATGGCCTTCGATGCCGAAGCCCGAGACCGGCTTGCCGGTGGTGGCGATCGCATCGACGATCTTCTTGGTCCAGCCGTCCTCGATGCCGATGACGACCACGGCCGCCACGTTCGGGTTGCAGCCGGTGCCGATCAGGGTGCGGAAATGCAACTCAAGGTCGGCGCCGAATTGCAGGCGGCCATAAGGGTGCGGAATGGCCAGGGCGCCCTTGATGTTGTGGGCGACGGCTTCGGCGGCGGCATTGGACAGGTCATCGACCGGCAGGACGATGACGTGATTGCGGATGCCGACCCGGCCGTTTTCGCGACGGTAGCCGAGGAAGGTGGTTTTCTTGCTGACGACAGGCATGGGGTTCCCCTGAAGGTGGATTCGGGTGTTCGTGGACGTGGGGCGCGGCTTACCAGCGCTTGGTCTTGATGTTGTGGACGTGGGCATGCTCGCCGGCCTTGATGTTGGCGATCACCTTGCCGATGTCGATGCCGTACTTGATGACGGTATCGCCGGCTTTCATGTCCTTGAGGGCGATCTTGTGGCCGATGGGGATGTCCTGCTTGGCCTTGACGGAGATGAATTTGTCATCGTCCATGATCCAGCCCTTGAGCGTCATGCCTTTCTTGACGCCTTCCACGACGACGACAGCGACGGTGTCGGTGTTGTCGTGCAATACGAAATGATTCATTGCAGCTCCTGTATTGGCAATGTTGATGGTTTGGCAATGGGGTCGATGGCGGCCATTGTAGCGGCTCGGCGACGCCCTGTCCATCAAGTCATATAGATGACTTGCATGACTTGGCCTAGAATGCCGGACATGAACTTCGCCCCGATCCATGCCGCGCCCGCCGGCCAGCCGCTCTACAAGGCGGTGGCGCGTGCTTTGCTGGGCGCCATCGAGAGCGGCCAGCTCAAGGCCGGTGATGCACTGGCCAACGAAGGCGAGCTGGCGCGCGACTTCGGGGTCTCGGTGGGCACGCTGCGCAAGGCGGTGGACGAACTGGTGGCGGCGCAGATCCTGCTGCGCCAGCAGGGCCGCGGCACCTTCGTGGCCACCCACACGCGCGACCGCTTCCTGTTCCAGTTCTTCCAGGTGCAGTCGCTCGAGGGCGCGAAGGAATTTCCGCAGGTCGAGACCCTGGACTGCACCCGCGGCAAGGCCGACGAGGCCGAGGCCCACAAGCTGGGCATCCGGCAAGGCGAGGCAGTGCTGCGCATCCGCAATCGCCTGCACCTGCGCGGCGCTGCCGTCGTCTATGACCGCATCTGCCTGCCGGCGCGCCTGTTCAAGGGGCTGACCGAAAAGCGGGTGCTCGATCGCCCCTCGACCCTTTATCACCTTTACCAGGTGGGCTTTGGCGTCACCGTGGTGCGCGCCCAGGAGCGCCTGCGCGCGGTGGCCTGCAGCCGCGAGGCCGCCCGTGTCCTGGGCCTGGCGGCTGGCGCGCCGGTGCTGCAGGTGCATCGTGTGGCCCTGGGCCTGAATGGCCAGCCCGTCGAGTATCGGGTGTCCACTGTCGATACCGCCCATCACGAGTATGTGAGCGACCTGTCGCCCGCCTGAGGCCGATTGTGGATTGGCAAGCAGCCTGCGCGCGGGGAATTGCCGATACTTGCGTTGCGCTTGAATCGATCGTCCCCAGGAGAACCCCTTCCCATGAAAATGTCCGGAAAAATCATCGTCATCACCGGTGGCGCCAGCGGCATCGGTGCGGCCCTGGCTCGCCGCTTTCTGGCCGAGGGGGCAGCAGGCCTGGTGCTCGGCGATGTGCAGGAGCAGGCGGTGCAGGCGCTGGCGCGCGAACTCGATGGCAGCGGCCGGAAGGTGCGGGCGCAGCGTTGCGACGTCACCCGCGAGGCCGACATCCAGGCTCTGGTGGCCACTGCCGGGCAGGCCTTCGGCCGTGTCGATGTGTACTGCTCCAATGCCGGCCTGGTGCGTGATGGCGGAGAGGAGACCCCTGATGCCGACTGGCAGCTCAACTGGGAGCTGCATTTGATGGCCCATGTCTGGGCCGCACGCGCCATCATCCCGGGCATGAAGCAGCGTGGCGAGGGCTACCTGATGATCACCTCCTCAGCGGCCGGGCTGCTCACCTCGCTGCCCTCGGTCAGCTATGCGGTCACCAAGCATGCGGCGATTGCCTTCGCCGAGTCCATGGCGATCCGCCATGGCCCCGATGGCCTGCGGGTCTCGGTCCTGTGCCCGCAGGCGGTCGACACGCCCCTGATCCAGGCGCGCGCCGAGGTGCCCGGGGTGTCGGCCAAGATCGATGGCGTGGCCAGTACCGATGAGGTCTGTGATGCGGTGGTGGCTGCGATGGACAAGGAACAGTTCCTGATCCTGCCGCATCCCCAGGTCCTGACCTACTTCCAGCGCAAGGCCACCGACTACGATCGCTGGCTCGGTGGCATGGCCCGCCTCGATCGCAAGCTGCGGCTGGGGATCTCCGATGCGGCCGGCGCGCCGCGCAAGGAGCCGTCATGATCCGCCATGATTTTTCCGGCAAGGTGGCCCTGATCACGGGCGGTGCCTCCGGCATCGGCCTGGCCACGGCCCGCCTGTTCCTCGAGGCTGGAGCCCGGGTGATGGTGGCGGATCTGCCCCATGGCAGCGAGGCTGCCATGGCAGCCCTGACGCCGTCCGCGACTGGCGGCGGCGAACTGGCCTTTGTGGCGGTGGATGTCACCGACCCGGTGTCGGTGTCCGCCATGGTGCAGGCCTGTGTCCGGCGTTTCGGGGTCCTCGACATTGCCGTCAACAGTGCCGGCATTGCGCACGGCGGCATCCCGACGGCCAGCTATCCGCTGGCCGAATGGAAGCGTGTGCTGGATGTGAACCTGAATGGCGTCTTCTACTGCATGCAGGCGCAGCTGCAGGTGATGCTCGGGCGCAGGCAGGGCGCGATCGTCAACCTGGCCTCCATCCTGGGAGGCGTGGCGACTGCCGGCACGCCCGCCTACAACGCCTCCAAGCATGCGGTGGTGGGGCTGACGCGCAGCGCTGCGCTCGATCACGCCGCCGACGGCATCCGCATCAATTGCGTCGGCCCGGGCTACATCGAGACGCCGATGATCCAGCGCGCCACCTCCGATCCGCAGCGGCAGGCGCGCATCACCTCCCTGCATCCGATCGGGCGCCTCGGGCAGGCCCCCGAGATGGCACAGGTGATCGCTTTCCTGGCCTCGGACGCTGCCTCGTTTGTGACCGGCGCCTACTACCTCGCCGACGGCGGCTATACCGCCCAGTAAGCCGCCGGCAAACCGTGCGGATCAGGGCGCCAGGATCAGGGTGCCAGGAAGGGGCGCTCGCCGCGCGTGGTGACGCGCCAGCCCGACCGGGTCTGGGGGAAGTAGTCCCAGGAGGCAAAGTGCTGGGTGCAGCGGTTGTCCCACATGGTCAGGGTCTGGGGCTCCCAGTGCACGCGGCACTGGTACTCGACGTTGTAGGCGACCACATCGTAGAGCAACTCCAGAAGGGCCTTGCTCTCGCGGGCCCGCAGGCCCTTGATCTTGTCGGTGAAGCCGGGATTGACGTACAAGGCCTTGCGGCCGGTGAACGGATGCGTCCGAACGACAGGGTGCACATTGACCGGATACTCTTGGTCTGACACCGCCTTGAAGGCACCCCGGTAGGGAATGTCGCCGGCGTGCACCGCTTCCAGGTGCAGCAGGAAGGCCTGCATCGGTTTGGACAGTCCTTCATAGGCGGCATACATCGAGGCAAAGGCGGTATCGCCGCCTGCCGTGGGTACCACCTCGATACGCAGCATCGAGATGGCTGGCGGCTCCAGGTCGCAGGACACGTCGGAATGCCACAACTCGCCCGCGGCGTACTTGGAGTTGGCATCGGCATGGATGCGCAGGGCTTCCGGGTGGTCCTTGTCTGCAAAGGCCGGGTGCACATGCAGCTCGCCAAAGCGCCGGCCCATGGCAATCTGCTCCTCGAGGGTCATGTTCTGGTCGCGAAACACCAGCACGCCGCGTTCGGCGATCAGTTGCTTGAGCTCGGCGACCTCGCTGTCGCTGATGCTGAGCAGGTCGATGCCGCGCAGTTCGGTGCCGATGTGGTTGTTCAGGTCCATCCGCTGTGCGCGATCCAGGACGCTTGCGGAACGGGTGGCTTGTGCTTGCATGTGAATTCCTTATTCAGGTTTGTAACCAATCGAGCGCAGCAATGCGCCGGTCTGTTCGTATTCGCGGGCAATCGCCCGTGCCAGCCCGTCCGCATTGGCGCCGCGGCCGGGCAAGGTGCCCATGTTGCGGAAACGTTCGACGACATCGGGGCGGGCCAGGGCCTTGTCGATTTCCTGGCGCAGGCGCTCCTGGATGGCAGTGGGCACCTGGGGCTGGGTCCACAAGGCCATCCAGCTGCCCCCTTCGACCTTTGGATAGCCCAACTCTGCAAAGGTCGGCACATCGGGCAGCAGTTCACTGCGCTTGCTGGCGGCTACCGCATACGGCCGTACCGCGCCAGCCTTCAGTTGCGCGTAGGACACCGACAAGCCGGTGAACATCAGCGGCAGCTGTCCTGCGATCAGGTCGGTGGTGGCCGGCGGTGCGCCGCGGTAGCTGACATGGTTGAGCTCAATGCCGGCCTCGCGTGCCAGCACCACACCCATCAGGTGCGAGGCGGTGCCGGCGCTGTAGTTGGCGATGCTCACCCCCTTGGGCTGCGCCTTGATCCAGGCGAGCAGTTCGGGAAAGGTCTTGGCCGGTACCTGGTTGTTGCCGATCAGCAGCAGCGGGCCATGCCAGAGCTCGGCCACGGCGCGAAAATCCTTGAGCGGATCGAAGGGCATCTTCACCGAGTGCGGCACCTCGGTCATCACGGCGCCGATAGACATCAGGAAGGTGTGACCATCGGGCGGCGACTTCAGTACCTCCATCGCGCCGATCGTGCCTGATCCGCCTGCCTTGATATCGACGACGAAGGGCTTGCCTAGCGCATTGCCCAGTGCCTCGCCCAGGATGCGCGCACTGACATCGGTGGAGCCACCACCAGCCCCGTTGACCACCAGCCGTACCGGCCGGGCAGGCCAGCCTGCGGTGCTGCTGCCCTGGGCATTTGCCGCACGGCCGGCCCCGGTCAATCCGGCCGGCAGCAGACTTGCGCCGGCCTGCAACAGCAGGCGCCGTCTTGCTGAAGGGTCGTGTGGTTCATGCATGGGCGGCTCCTTGGGGGCGGGGCGAATTGGACAGCAATGCCTGGACAGCGGCATCACGTGCCTTGTGGATGCGTTGCCGGGCCGTGGTGATGATCAGTTCCGGTGGCCCTTTGAGGATCGAAAGGTGCAGGTCTTCCCAACTGCGCAGCGAGGTAGGGATGACATTGTGACCATGCGCCAGACCCAGGCGCAGGTAGCGCAGTGTGCGCAGCGAGATCGACTTGAGCAGGTCGCCGAGCAAGGCATTGCGACAGGCATCGAAGATCGCGAAATTGAGCAGGAAGCCGGCCAGCGCATAGGCGTCCAGCGAGCGGGCGGCGGCGCGGTGCAGGCGCGGCATGTGTTCGTCAAAGATGGCCGGCAGGGCGCTGGGATTTTCATCGAGTACCTGACGCAGCAAGGCCTCGTAAAGGGTGGCGCGCACTGCGTAGATGTCGCGCAATTCGTCGGCATCGGGCGCGGTGACGATGGCGCCACGGCGCGGCTGGTACTCGACCAGGCGGTCCTTCTCGAGGATGCGCAAGGCCTCGCGTACCGGTGCCCGACTGACACCCATGGCGGCGCTGATGTCGCCCTCCAGCAGGCGCTGGCCGGCCTGGATCTGGTTCAGGGTGATCGCCCCGGCCAGACGCGCTGCGATCTGCTCGGCCATCGGGGCGGCCTGCGGGTCGTCGGGTGCACGCCGCAGCAGGGCCTGCTCGACCGCCAGGCTCAATTCGTCCGGCGGCGCCAGCAAGGCCTCCAGATCGGGCAGGTTGGCGGTCTTGTGGCGCGCCATGTTCAGGCTGCGGGATCCATGGTCAGCACGATCTTGCCCAGGTGCTGGTCCTGCTGGATGAAGGCGTGGGCTTGCGCGATCTGTGCCATCGGATAGGTGCGCTCGACCGGCAACTGGATGCGGCCAGCCTCCAGCAGGGGCAGGGCATCACGTGCACAGGCCTGGACACAGGCCACGCGTTCTTCCTCGCTGCGGGTGCGGAAGGTGACGCCGATGATGCGCAGGCGCTTGAGCCAGAGTTGCTCCAGGTCCATGGTGGCTTTGCTGCCGCCCAGCCGGCTGATGTTGACGAGCCGGCCCTTGACGGCGAGGGCCTTCACGTTGGCTTCGAAATCGCTGCCGCCGACGCAGTCGATGATCACATCGACGCCTTTGCCATCGGTATGTTCAGCGATGCAGGCCCCCAGGTCGGTGTTCGAGCGGTCGATGGCCACATCCACTCCGAAGGCGGCCAGCCTCGCCGCCTTGGCGCTGGAGCGGGTACTGCCAAAGACCCGTCGCGCGCCCATCAGCTTGGCCAACTGGATGGCCGCCAGGCCGACCCCGCTCGATGCCGCGTTGACCAGCACGGTTTCACCGGGCTGCATCGCTGCATTGCTGATGAGGGCATCATGCGCCGTGATAAAGACATTCGGAAAGCTGGCCGCCTGTACCCAGTTCAGTGCTTCGGGTACCGGCATCAGGGCGCCCGGCGCGGCGAGGATGTATTCGGCATGGGAGCCAGCGCCGTGGCCCATGACCCGGTCTCCGGGCTTCCAGGGGCCGGCGCCGCTGCCGACGGCATCGACCAGGCCCGCGAACTCGACGCCCGCGGGCCCGGGGGGGCCGCTGCGGTGCCAGCTCATGTGGGCGATCTCGCCGCGGTTCAGGCCAGAGGCCATTACCCGGACCCGGACCATGCCAGGTTTGAGTTCAGGAATGGGCAGCTCCATCAGGGCGGTGTGACCGCCGTTCGGGCCGGCAATGACGCGGATCGCTTTCATCGGGACTTTCGGAGAAATTCAGCAAGACAGGCGGCGCAGTTGCGCCTGCATCTGCAACCGATGGTAGCAGCGAACCGAATTAAAGTCGACAAAAATTATACGTCCTTGAACCAGCGCCCGGCCATTCCCGGAGACCAGTCCATCAGGCAATCAGGCAATCAGCCCCAGCAGCCGTGCCGCCCCTTCCACCCGATGGGGAATGTTCCGGGCATAGGCGTCCAGGTCGATGGCCTCGCCCTGTTCGCCTTGCTGCCCGCCCAGGTAACGGGCATAGACGCCCTCGCCGATGCAGGCCAGGCGCCATTGGGCAAAGGCGCGGTAGTAATCGACCGCTGCCAGCTCGACCTTCATCTTTTCGGCATACAGGCCGGCCATCTCCTCCTGGCTCAGAAAACCCGGCAGGCCGGTGGTCAGGGCGTCGCCGCCCTCACGCGGATTGGCCGGATCGTGCCAGTAGCCCAACAGCCCGCCCAGGTCAGCCATGGGCTCGCCCAGGGTGCACAGTTCCCAGTCGAGTACGCCAGCCACCGGCCCTGAAGGGTCCATCATGCAGTTGGAGAGGCGATAGTCGCCGTGCGCAATCGTGGCGGGCGAGGGGGTGGGCATGCGGGCGGCAAGGGCATCGCGCACGCGGTCGATGAGGGGCAGCTCGCGCGTCTTGGACTGCTCCCACTGGCCGGACCAGCGCTTGAGCTGTCGCTCGATATAGCCCTCGCGCTTGGCCAGGTTGCCCAGGCCAACGGCGTCGATGTCGACGCGGTGCAGGGCGCACAGGGTATCGATCAATTCGTGCGACATGCGGCGGCGGGTGTCCTCGGACAGGCTTCGGCCGATCTCGACATCGCGCACGACCAGACCCTCCAGAAAATGCATGACATAGAAGTCACGCTCATTGACCGCGGGGTCCTGGCACAGGCCCACCATGCGCGGCACCGGTACCGGCGTGCCCGCCAGACTGGACATCAGGCGGAACTCGCGTGCCATGTCATGGGCACTGGGCAGCAGCTTGCCCATTGGCGGCCGACGCAGCACGAAGCGGCGCCCGGCACTGTCGGTGACCATGAAAGTCATGTTGGATCGGCCACCGGCGATCAGCTTGAACTGCAAGGGGGCAGTGATCTCGGTGCGCTCGGCCAGCCAGCGCGTGATGGCTGGTGCGTCGATGCCGGTGATGGCGGAGGGCGTGGCGGTCATGGGCGTCGGGCCTGTGGGGCAAGTGTCGTGAAGGCGGTCGGGGAAGGGTCGTGCAGAAGGCAGGCTGCGGTGTCCGGGCGCGGCCTCAGGCCGCTGCCATCGCACTGGCCGAGGCCAGTGCCTGCTGGCATTCGCGCACGATGCGTTGCACCAGTTCATCGCAACTGGGGATGTCGTTGATCAGGCCGATCACCATGCCGGCGCTGACGATGCCGCCATCGACGTCGCCGCTCTTCATCGCGTTCTTGCCGCGCGCGCCCGCCACCAGGGGACGGACCTGCTCGAAGGTGGCACCGGCCTTTTCCATCTTGACCACTTCGTCGGAGACCGCGTTCTTGAAGACACGCGAGGTGTTGTGCATGGTGCGGAAGATCAGGTTGGTGGCGCGTTCGTCAGCATTGAGCAAGGCCTGCTTGACGTTGTCGTGGATCGGCGCCTCGCGGGTCATCATGAAACGCGTACCCATGTTGATGCCCTGTGCCCCCATCGCCAGGCAGGCGGCCATCTGATAGCCGTCGGCGATGCCGCCCGAGGCCACCACCGGCACCTTGCAGGCACGCACCGCAGCCGGCACCAGGATGAGGTTGGTGACATCGTCCTCGCCCGGATGCCCGGCACATTCGAAGCCGTCGATCGAGATGATGTCCACGCCATGCTTTTCCGCCGACAGGGCGTGCCGCACCGAGGTGCACTTGTGGATCACGGTGATGCCCTTTTCCTTGAACTTGGGCACGAAGTTGCGGGGATTGTTGCCGGCGGTCTCGACGATCTTGATGCCGCTCTCGAAGATGACGCGCATGTACTCGTCATAGGGCGGTGGTGTCACGGCCGGCAGGATGGTCAGGTTGACGCCGAAGGGCTTGTCGGTCATCTTGCGGCAGCGCTCGATCTCCCTGGCCAGGTCATCGGGCGTGGGTTGCGTCAGGGCCGTGAGGATGCCCAGGCCGCCGGCATTGGAGACGGCCGAGGCCAGTTCGGCAAAGCCGACCCATTGCATGCCGCCCTGGATGATGGGATAGCGGATGCCAAGCATTTCGGTGACACGGTTCTTCATGAAGATCTCCTCGTTGTTCTCGGGTCGGGGGCAGGCCGGCCTCAGACCACCATCGGGGTCGAGACGCCATCCATGGCAATGATGGTGCCGCTGACATAACTGGACTTGTCGCTGGCCAGGAACAGCACCAGGTCGGCCACTTCCTCGGGGGTGGCCAGACGGCCCAAGGCCGTGCGGCTGGTGGCGCGCTTCAAGGCTTCATCGGTGCTGATGCCGGACAGGCGCGCTTCCGCCGCCAGACCTTCCTTGAGACGCTCGGTGAGCGTGGCACCCGGATTGACCGCATTGACGCGCACCCCCATGCCGCCATAGGCATAGGCCAGGCCCGCGGTGACCAGCATCAGCGCGGCGTTGGCAGCGCCACCGGCCAGATGGGTGGGCGAGGCCACCTTGCCTCCGGCACCCACCACATTGACGATCACGCCTCGGCCGCGCTCGCCCATGCGGCGCACCGTCGGGTCCACGATGTTGATGTAGGAAAAGTACTTGGCATCCATGGCAGCGCGCCAGGCGGCCGGCCGCAATTCGGCGGGCGGCGTGCGCTTGGCGGCACCGGCCGAGGTCACCAGCACATCGACCGGGCCGAAGGCGGCCTCGGCAGCATCGAGCACGGCCAGGGCGGCATGCTCATCGATCAGGTCGCCAGCCTGCAGGCCGAGCCGCCCGGCCGGTGCGCCGAGGGCCGCCTGGGCGGCATTCAGGTTGTCCATGCCGCGCGAGTTGATGGTGACACGGGCGCCCTCGTCCAGGAAGGCGCGGGCACAGGCCAGGCCGATGCCCTTGCTGCCGCCGGTGATCAGCACGTGCTTGTCTTTGAGGTTCAGGTTCATGCCTTGGGTGCCCGAAAGTGGGTGGAGGGACGGTCAGCAGTGAAGGCCGGGGGGCGTCCGGGAGACGGACTCAGTAGCCCAGGTCCAGATCGACCAGATGGGTCAGTGTCTCGCCGCGTGCGTAACGCTCCAGGTTGGCCAGGAAGCGGTCGACCGCCCGCTCGAACATCCGGGTCTGGGACATGCCCGACAGGTGCATCGTGACATGGGCATTGGGCAGGGCCCAGAGCGGGTGCTCGGGCGGCAGGGGCTCGGGATCGGTCACATCCAGGAAGGCCGCGCCGATCTGGCCCGTTTCGAGCGCCTTGATCAGGGCCGGCTGGTCGATCACGGTGCCGCGCGCCACATTGACGATGACGGCGCTCGACTTCATCGCGGCCAGCTCGCTGGCCGCAATCATGCCGTTGGTCTCGGCAGTGGCCGGCACCGACAGGATGATCCAGTCGAATTCGCCCAGCCGTGAACGCCATTGATCCGGCCCCAGTTCGCCGGGTCCCTGCGGGCCGCGACGGACCACGGTGACATCGACCTCGAAGGGCTTGAGCCGCTGCGCGACGAGTTGGCCGATCGCGCCATAGCCCAGGATCAGCGCCTTGCTGCCATACAGCTCGGCCGTGCCCGGTGCACTGCGCAACCACTCATGTCGGTCCTGCGCCCGCACCACCTCGCGATAGCCCTTGGCGATCGAGAGCATGCCCATCACCACGTACTCGGCAATCGTAATGGCATTGATGCCGGCCCCATTGCTCAGCTTGACGCCGCGTGCCTTGAGCACATCCAGGGGCATGCTGTCGACACCGGCAATCAGCGAGTTGAGCCAGGTCATGGTCTCGGAGGCGACCGTGATTGCCTGGCGCATCGTGTCCTTGTCGCGCAGGTCGAACCAGCCGATCTCGGTGCCCGGCGCCAGGGCCAGGGCTTCCTGGCGGCTGGTGAACCAGCGTGCCTCGATCCAGTCGGGCAGGCGCGCTTCGAGCAGGGGCCGGGCAACCGCCGGCAGGGTGGCAATGGTGGGCTTTTTCATCGGGGCCAGTGTGCCATGAGGTCGGTGCGCCGGCCCGTGCCTGTATCGTTCTCCTGGACTGGGGACGGATGGCCCGCCCCCTGCGCAGGGCATCGGGCGCAGCGCTAGCGCCGGGCCGGCGCCGCGCTCGTGCCGCGCACCAGCAACTCGAAGGGCAGGAGGGATTGTTGCGCGATCGGCTGTCCGGCCAGGGCGCTGAGCAATTGCTGCGCGGCAATCTGGCCCAGTTCCCGGGTCGGCAGGCTGACCGTGGTCAGGCCGGGATCGATCTGGCTGGCCAGTTCGTGGTTGTCGATGCCGACGATCGACAGGTCGCCAGGCACGCTCAGTCCCTGCCGGCGGGCTTCCAGCAAGGCGCCGATGGCCAGCAGGTCGTTGCCGCACAGCAGCGCGGTCGGCCGCTTGCGGGCCTTCAGGATGCGCTGCAGGCCCAGGCGTCCGCCCTCCAGGGTCAGCGCCTGTTCGCTCAGCCAGGCGGAGGGCAGATCGTGGCGGCTTTCGGCCAGGGCGGCGCGCAGACCCTCGACGCGGGCACGGGCCCGATCGTTGTGGCGCAGGTGGCCTGCGATCATCCCGATGCGCCGATGGCCCAGCTCGAGCAGATGCTGGGTACCGAGCAGACCGATGCCGTGATTGTCAAAACCCACCGAGGGCAGTCGCGGGTCACAGGCCCAGGTGAGCAGGGCCGGCCGGCGCCATTGCCGCAAGGCCTTCCACAGGCCCGGATCATGTTCGGCGCCCACCAGCACCAGGGCATCGACGCCTCGTTCCATCAGCGCCCGGGCCAGGGCGGTCTCGCTGCGCGGGTCGTAGTTGTGGCTGGCCACAAGCAGCTGATAGCCCTCGCCGTCCAGGGTGCGCTGCAGCGCATGGGTGCTGCGCGCGAAGATGGCGTGGTCCAGGGTCGGCACGATGCAGCCCACCGTCATGGTGCGCCCCAGGGCCAGCGCGCGGCCGGCGGCGTTGGGTACGTAACCCAGCCGGGTCACGGCCTCGGCGACCTGCTCTCGGGTCTCGCGGCGCAGGCGCTCGGGCTGCGAGAAGGCGCGTGACACGGTGGCCGTCGAGACGCCCGCCGCGCGCGCGACATCCTCGATGCGTGCACGGGCCGGCGACGAGGTTGGGGCAGGGGGGTGGGCTTTGCGCATGGCCGGGAATGACTGAAAAGCTGCAAGCGCTTGCATCGCGCGAATCAGATCCAATTGGCCGCAGAGTAGCAGGGAATCGCGATGGCAAGGGGAAAAGGACGGCACCAGTTGGCCGATGGCGCAGTGCAGCTTGACAGCGGATCCGCCGAACCAGCAGAATGAATGAAAGCGCTTACATCAGACAAGGCGCTCGCGAGAGGAGACCCTTCACCATGCCTTCGGCCACGCGCCCGGGCGTTTCGCGCCGTGCTGCCCTTGGCATCACCACCATCGTGGTCATGCTGTTGCTGTGGTGGCTGCTCACCGCTGTTACCGGCTGGGTGTCGGCGGCCCGCTTTCCTGCGCCGCGCGAGGTCGGGGATGCGCTTGCCCAGATCGTCACCGAGGGGTATGGCAACGGCTTGCTGCACCAGCATGTGCTGCACAGCCTGAAGCTGGTGGCGATGGGCTTCGTCGTGGCCGTATGCATCGGCGTTCCGCTCGGTCTTTTGATGGGGCACTCGCGACGCGCCGAGGCCCTGATCAACCCGGCCTTCCTGCTGCTCAGGCCGATTCCGCCACTGGCGTGGATCCCGCTGGCCATCGTCTGGCTCGGGCTGGGCGATGCCGCCAAGATCCTGGTCATCTTCGTGGCCGCCTTCGTGCCCTCGGTCATCAACACCTACACCGGCGTGCGCAACATTGACGTTCCGGTGATGGAGGCGGCCCGCATGCTTGGCATCCGTGGCCGGGCACTGGTGCTCGAGGTGTTGGTGCCAGGTGCCCTGCCGATGATCTTCACCGGACTGCGCCTGTCGCTGCAGGCGAGCTGGACCACGCTGGTTGCGGCGGAACTGATCGGCGCCCTGTACGGGCTTGGCAGCATCCTGAACCAGGGCGCGCAGGACATCTATCCGGCGATGATC
Source organism: Burkholderiales bacterium (assembly GCA_029977705.1). GTDB lineage: Bacteria > Pseudomonadota > Gammaproteobacteria > Burkholderiales > Burkholderiaceae_E > JAPOKJ01. The sequence goes on from JAPOKJ010000034.1 coordinate 35,653, forward strand.
CTGGTGGCGATGGTCTGTGTGGCGCTATGCGGTGGATTGACCACCGCATTGCTGGGCTGGCTCGAGGATCGTGCCATGCCTTGGCGAAGGGGCAGGGTGGCCGCATGAGTGCTCCCTTGCATCGCGACGCCGGGCTTTCTCGGCCGGTCCTGACCCTGATCGGGGCGTTCTCGTTTCTGGCGCTGTGGTACCTGGCAGGCCTGCTGCAGTTGACGCCTCGGCAGTTCCTGCCGATGCCGCACGAGGTCATCGCCAAATGGGTGGCCTTGTGCCGCGAACCCTTCGCCGGCTACCTGATGCCGGAGCACCTGCTCTCCAGTCTGAGGCGCTTTGCGCTGGGCTTCGGGCTGGCGGCGCTGATCGGCGTGCCGCTGGGCTTGCTGATGGGCTGGTTCCGCTGGCTCGATGACATCGTCTCGCCGCTCTTTGACAGCCTGCGCTTCATTGCTCCGGTGGCCTGGGTGCCCTTTGCCGCCCTCTGGTTCGGGACCGGTGCCGGCGGGCCGACCCTGATCATATTCGCCGGGGCCTTTCCGCCTTGCCTGATCAACGCTTATCGCGGTGCGCGGGGCGTCGAGCTTCGCTACATCGAGGCGGCCCGCATGCTGGGCGTGGGCAGTTGGCGCACCATCACCGAAGTGCTGTTTCCGGCCGCCGTTCCGGCGATCATCGCCGGGCTTCGCATCGGTGCCGGTCTGGGCTGGATGTCATTGGTGGGAGCGGAACTGATCGTGGCATCGAGCGGGATGGGCTACCTCATCGTCAAGGGACAGAGCGCGATTGCCACCGATATCGTGATGGCCGGAATGATCGCCATCGGCATGGTCGGGGTGGTGATCGACTGGACCCTGCGCCGCATTGAAGCCCACCTGCTGAAGTACCGCAACCCGCGCTGACAAGGCACCCTCATGAGCACCATCGAGTTCCAGTCCGTGACCCGTGTTTTCCAGCGCGACGGGAAAGACCTCCTGACCATCGACGGCTTCGATCTGAGGGTCCAGGACCGCGAGTTCGTGGCCGTGGTCGGGCCCTCCGGCTGCGGCAAGACCACCTGCATGCGGATGGCTGCCGGACTCGAGTTTCCGACCACCGGTTCGGTACGTGTCGCGGGCAAGGAGGTGACCGGGCCGGGACCCGAGCGTGCGGTCGTGTTCCAGCAGTTCGCGCTCTTTCCATGGAAGTCGGTCCACGAAAACATCGACTTCGGGCTCAGGGCCAAGGGCCTGACGCCGCAGGAGCGGCAGGAGATCATCCGCCATTACATCGGTCTGATGAACCTGCAGGGCTATGAGTCGGCCTATCCCCACGAACTGTCCGGCGGCATGCAGCAGCGTGTGGCCATTGCCCGGGCCTACGCCCTGGACCCGGCAGTGTTGCTGATGGATGAGCCTTTCGGTGCCCTGGACGCCCAGACGCGCGTTGTCATGCAGGAGGAACTGGTGAAGCTGGCGCGCCGAAATCCTCGTACCGTCCTGTTCATTACCCACGCCGTCGAGGAAGCGGTCTATCTGGCCGATCGCGTCGTCATCATGACCAGCCGGCCGGGCCGCATCAAGGAAGTGCTCGACATCAAGTCGGTGCGCGAGGCAGAGGGCTGGGATGCGCACCCGCGCATCGAGGACGTGATGGACCTGGCGTCCTTCGTGCAGCTGCGCACACGCATCTGGAAGTCGCTGCGTGAAGAGCATGGTACCCATGATCACTGACCACCCGACAAGAGCTGCCTGCCGGTTCAGGGCGGCAGCCCGAAATAACCTTTTTCTTTGTCCAGTACCCAACCCTTGCAGGAGACCCTCATGATCCGCATTTCCCTCGCTTCCAAAGGCCTGAGCGCTCTGGCGCTGGTAGGCAGCATCCTGGCGTTTCCGGTACAGGCCCAGACCCTGACGCCGATCAAGATCAGCTATCAGCCAGCGCTTTACTGGGCCTTGCCCTTCCATGTCGCCACCGAGAAGGGCTGGTGGAAGGAAATGGGCCTGGCGCCCGAGTTCAGCACCTTCCCGGCAGGCGTGCCGCAGATCGCCTCGGCGGCGGCCAAGTCCTGGGACGTGGGCGGGACCGGCTCGGTACCAGCCGTGCTCGGGCATGTGCGCTTCGGTATCAAGACAATCGGCATCAGCAATGACGAGTCGGCTGGCAATGCCCTGGTGGCCAGTGCCCGCAAGGCCGCTGAATTCGCCAAGGACCCGGCGGCAGCGCTGCGCGGCCAGACCATCACGCTGACCCAGAATTCCACAGCGGACTATGCGGTGCAGTCCTGCCTCAAGCGCTATGGCCTGAAGAAGGCTGATGTCACGATGAAGAACATGGGTCAGGCCGAGATCATTTCCGCACTGTCATCGGGCAATACCGACTTGACCGGCCTGTGGGCTCCGAACATCTACACCGTCGAGGAAAAGGCCGGCGCCAAGGTCCTGTGCAGTGGCAAGGAAGGTGGGGCAGTGGTGCCTGGCGCCCTGATTGCGCGCGGCGACTACGCCCGGGAGAACCCGCAGAACGTGGCCAAGTTCCTCGCGGTCTACCTGCGCGCCTGGAGCTGGATGAATGCCAACAAGACCGAGGCAATTGCGATGATGAAGGACTTTTATGCCAAGGGCGGTGTGAGCATCAGCCAGGCATCGATGAAAAAGGAGTTCGATACGCGTCCCACCTTCAACCTGGCACAGCAAAACAGCATGATGGCGCGCGGCAACGGCAATTCTCAGGTCGATGCCTGGTTTGCCCAGATCGCGGTGTTCATGCGTGAGACCGGCGCAGTACCGACCGTTCCCCAGGTGCAGGACTTCATTGCGCCTGAATTCATGAAGATGGTGGCCGCCGATCCGAAGCTGCGGGATTTCGCCAACAACACCAAGTAAGCCAGCGGAACTACCGGAGCGAGCAGTGACGATCCACTACCTGAAGAAAGCCGACAAGACCCCTGAGACCGAGACTGCAACCGCACAGGCTGTGGTCAACGAGATGCTGGCACGCATCCAGGCCGAAGGTGAGCCGGCGATCCGCCATTACGCCAGGACCCTCGACCAATGGGAGGGGGATTTCGTGGTCAGCAGGGCGCAACTGCAGGCCAACGCCGCCCAGGTACCGGCCAGCGTGCGGGCCGACATCGACTTTGCGATCCGGCAGGTGTTCGACTTTGCATCCGCGCAGCGGCGTTCGATGCAGGCGTTTCAGGTCGAGTTGCACCCCGGGGTGATGGCCGGACAGCGCGTCATTCCGGTCAACGTGGCGGGCTGCTACGCGCCGGCTGGGCGCTATGCCCACATTGCCTCGGCCTACATGGGCGTGGCCACTGCCAAGGCGGCGGGGGTGGGGACCATTGTCGCCTGCTCGGGCCCGTTCCGGGGCGGACCGATGCACCCCTACCTGATGTATGCCTTCGACAAGGCCGGTGCCGACATCATCCTGACCCTTGGTGGCGTGCAGGCGATCGCCACCATGGCCTACGGCCTGTTCCCCGGCAAGCCCGCCGATGTCATCGTGGGTCCCGGCAACAAATTCGTGGCCGAGGCCAAGCGTACCCTGTTTGGCAAGGTAGGGATCGATGTCTTTGCCGGCCCCTCGGAGATCGCCGTGATCGCTGATGACAGCGCTGACCCGGCCATCGTCGCCAGTGATCTGGTGGGACAGGCCGAGCACGGCCATGAGTCGCCCGCCTGGCTGTTCACCACCAGCGAGGTGCTGGCCCGCGAGGTGATGCGGCGGGTGCCGGCGCTGATCGAGACCTTGCCGCCGACCGCACGCGATGCCGCGGGCTGTGCCTGGCGTGATTACGGCGAGGTCATCGTCTGCGACAGCCGCGAAGAGATCATCGAGGTCTCGGATCGCCATGCGCCCGAACACCTCGAGGTCCAGGCACGGGACCTGGACTGGTGGCTGGATCATCTGACCTGCTACGGCTCGCTGTTTTTGGGCGAGGAAACCACCGTGGCCTACGGCGACAAGGCCAGCGGCCCCAATCATGTGTTGCCCACCAAGGGCGCAGCGCGCTACTCGGGCGGGTTGTCGGTCCACAAGTTCATGAAGACGCTCACCTGGCAGCGCATGACACGCGCCGCTGCACGCGATATCGGTCTGGCAACCGCACGCATCTCGCGTCTGGAGGGCATGGAGGCCCATGCGCGTACCGCAGATGACCGACTGGCCAAGTATTTTCCGGGCGAACGCTTCGATCTGGGCGAGCCGGTCAAGGTCTGAGGCTGCGATGAGACTGGCACCCTTGTTCAGCCTTCAGGGCCGTACCGCACTGGTCACGGGCGGCAACTCCGGCATCGGTGAGGCAATGGCGCAGGCCCTGGGCCTGGCCGGTGCGCGGGTGATCCTGATGGCGCGGCGCCGCGATGCGCTGGAGATTGCCGCGCAGCGCCTGCGCCAGGAGGCCATCGAGGCCAGTGTGCTGACCTGTGACCTGTCCGATATCGAGGCGGTCCGCTCCGGCGCGCAGCAAGCCCTGGACCTGGCGCCGATCGATATCCTGGTCAA
>JAPOKJ010000085.1 GCA_029977705.1 Burkholderiales bacterium
CCGCGGGCTTGCTCGCATCGTTGTTGCAGGGAGGCGATGAGGCGCCAGCGCTGATTGCAGCCGGTCGCAGCGCCAGCCGGGCCCAGTTGCGTGAGCAGGGCGATGCCCTGGCCGCGCATCTGCAGGCGCTGGGCTTGCGCCTGGGTGATGCGCTGGCCATCTGGCTGCCCAATGGCTTTGGCTGGCTGCAAGCCTTGTTCGCGGCTGCCCGCCTGGGCGTGCTGGTGGTGCCCATCAGTACCCGCTACAAGCCCCCGGAAGTCAGGCATCTGCTTGAGGTCTCGCACGCGCGGGCCATCATCGTGCCGCGGCGTTTTCTCGATACCGATCTGTCCGCCATCGTGCGCGAGCTGCAGCCCGGCCTTGCCCAGCTGCGCTGGATCATCGAGCATGAAGAGGCCGAGCATTTCCTGCCCTGTCCGGCCGATGCCCCGGCCGTCGCATCAGGGACAGGAGAAGACCTGCTGGCCTGCTTCTCGACCTCAGGCACCACCGGCCATCCCAAGCTGGCCACTCACGGCCAGGCGAGCATCGTGCGGCACAGCCAGCAGGTGGCGCGCGCCTTCGACCTTCGCCAGGGTGATGCCTTGTTGCTGATCCTTCCGATGTTCGGGGTCTTCGGCTTCATCGCGATGCTGGCCGCGCTCTCGGCCGGTGCACGGGTGGTCGCCCTGCCGGTGTTCGATGCCCGGCAGGCGGCAGACGCCGTTGCCGAGCAGCGCGTCACCCATGTGGTCGGTGCCGATTCGATGTTTGCCGCCATGCTCGATCTGGAAGGCACTGACTTTTCCAGCTGGCGTCGTGGGGTGATGGCCGATTTCGTCGGCCTGCCGCTCGAGGTGGCGCAGCGAGGCGAGGCCCGCGGCATTCTCTTTTCGGGTACCTACGGATCCTCCGAGTGCTACTCGCTGATGTCCTTCCAGGACTGGTCGGCGCCGGCTCAGCAGCGCGCCCAGGCGGGCGGCTATCCGGTCGATCCGCTGATCGAGTATCGCGTGGTGGACCCGGACAGCGGCGCCGTGCTGGCCCATGGCGAGGCCGGCGAGTTGCAGTTTCGCGGTCCGAATGTGCTGGCCGGCTATCTGAACAATCCGCAGGCCAGCGCCAAGGCCTTCAGTGCCGATGGCTGGTTCCGTTCCGGAGACCTTGGCTGGAGCGAAGCAGGCCGCTATGGCTATCTGGCCCGTCTGGGGGACAGCCTGCGCCTGCGAGGCTATCTGGTCAATCCCGCCGAGATCGAATCCTGCCTGATGACCCATCCCGGCGTGGCCGGCGCGCAGGTGGTCGGTGTTCGGCGCCCCGGCGAGGGTGATGTCGCCGTGGCCTATGTCATCGCCCACGCGGGCACTCAAGCGCCGGCCCTGCCCGATGAAGCCGAACTGCTGGCCCACTGCCGTTCGCGCATCGCCTCCTACAAGGTGCCGCTGCGCATCGTGGCCATCGATGCCTTCCCGGCGATCAGTGGCCCCAACGGCACCAAGATCCAGAAACGCCAGTTGCGCGATCAGGCGCAGGCCTTGCTCGCGACCCCCACGCCCCCTTCTGTGGAATCAGGAGCATGAGCCATCCCCCGCCCTCAGACGATTTTTCCCGCCCCGATTTCGATTACCCGACCGGACAGTGGCGCTTCTGGAGCGAGGAAAAGCTTCGCAATGCCGACACCGACCTGCAGGGCCATGTCAACAATGCGGTGCAGGCGACGCTGTACGAGGCAGGTCGCATCGAGACCCTGCGCCAGCCCGCCCTGCGCGACATCCTGTCCGGGTGCAGCATCGTGGTGGTGCGCCTGTTGATCAATTACAAGCTGGAGCTGTTCTATCCGGGCTGGGTCAGGATCGGCAGTCGGGTGCCCCGCATCGGGCGCAGTTCGCTGGATTTCGAACAGGCGATCTTTGCCCGCAATGGCGAGGTGTCCACCGCACAGGCGACCTGCGTGCTGCTCGATCGTGTCAGCCGCAAGCCGGTACCGGTCCCCGAGGCTGCCCGGCAGTTCCTGGGAGGCTAAGCGCCCGGGCGGTTGCCCGCCCGAACCGACTCGAGGCACCACTCCAAACAGGTGTCAGGCGGCGCGCAGGGGCGTACACTGATTCACTGCGCCGGAGCATCCGGCGTGCCCGTGTGCCGGAGGCCCCCATGCAGATGTCCGAACTTTCCGTGTCCGCGCCGCTTCAGCAGGCGCTTGAGCAGCAGCGGCTGGCCTATCACCAGCACCCGGTACCCGATATCGACGAGCGCCGCGCCGACCTGAAGGCCCTCAAGCGTTTCGTGCGCGACCATCGCGATGCCCTGTGTGATGCGATCAATGCCGACTATGGCCATCGCTCGCGCCATGAGACCTTGCTGGCCGAGGTGGTGCCGGTGATCACCGGCATCGATCATGTGCTCAGGCATTTGTCAGGCTGGATGCGGCCGCAGCGCCGCAGCATCGACCTGCGCAGTTTCTTTGGCGCACGCAACTCGGTGGTTCCCCAGCCCCTGGGCGTGGTCGGTGTCATCGTGCCCTGGAACTTCCCGCTCAATCTCAGCTTTGTGCCGCTTACCTACATACTGGCCGCCGGCAACCGCGCCATGATCAAGATGAGCGAGAACTCGCCCCGCCTGGGCCAGTTGCTGGCCGAGCGGATGCCGGCGTATCTGCCGCACGAAAAGGTCCGCTTCTTTCCCGAGACCGGCGGGCTGGGTCCGGCCTTCTCGGCCTTGCCCTTCGATCACCTGCTGTTCACCGGCTCGGGCCAGACAGGCCGGGCCGTGATGGCATCGGCCGCCCGCAACCTGGTGCCGGTGACCCTCGAGCTGGGTGGCAAGTCGCCGGCCATCGTGTGTGAAGGCTTTGCGCTGCAGACGGCGGTCGAACGCATCATGGTGGTCAAGTGCATGAATGCCGGCCAGATCTGTACGACCGTCGATCATGTCTTCGTGCCCGAGGACAGCATCACGGCCTTCGTCGAGCATGCCCGATCCTTCGTGCTCAAGGCGTATCGCGAACTGGACAGCGTCGACTACACCTCGATCATTGATCAAAAGTCCTATGACCGGCTGGTCGCCGCCCTCGATGAAGCCGCCGCGGCCGGCGCGCGGCTGGTGCCCCTGCTGCCGGGCGCACCCTTCGATCCTGTCAACCGCCGCATCGCGCCCCATATCGTGCTGGATGCCCCTGCCGAGGGTGCACTGATGCAGCGCGAGATCTTCGGCCCGATCCTGCCCGTGATCGGCTACCGCAGCCTCGAGCAGGTCATCACCCGCGTCAACCAGGGACCACGGCCCCTGGCGGTCTATCCCTTCACCCACGATGGCGGGCTGCTGAAGTCGATCCTCGAGCGGGTCATGTCCGGCGGTGTGTCGGTCAACGATGCCCTGTTCCATGTGGCCCAGCACGACCTGCCCTTCGGCGGTGTCGGCGAATCCGGCATGGGTCACTACCACGGACGGGAGGGCTTCGAAACCTTCTCCAAGTTGCGTCCGATCTTTCATCAGGCGCGCTTTTCGAGCCTCAAGATGCTGGCGCCGCCGTATGGCAGGCTTGCTGACCGGGTGCTGAATTTTCTGACGCGTTGAACGTCACTGCAGCAACGACAGGCAGGGGAGACTGGCCATGGAACAGAAATATGCAGCCAGTGTCTAGCAGGTGTTCGCCCTGCTGAGCGATCCGCACTGGATCGAGCGGCGCTGCCTGGCCCTCGGTGAAATCAGTGCCAAGGTCAAGGTGCGCAAGTCGGCCGGCGCGCTGGTGCTCGACATGACGCGCCGGGTGCGTCGCGACCTGCCGCCGCTGTTGGCCCGCATCGTCTCGCCCGAGTCCGACCTGCACTTCGAGGAAACCTGGCGGGCGCCCCAGGACGGCGCGCGCCGCGGCCATCTGCTCATCACCGCGCCCGGGCAACCGCTCAAGGTGACGGCCGAGTTCGAACTGGTCCCTGCCGGCAAGGGTTGCGTCTACCGTATCAGCCACGTCAGCAAGGCCGACGTACCGCTGATTCATCATGCTGTCGAGCACTGGGTGCAGGGCCAGATCGAGGAGGGTTGCGCCGCCGAGTGCGCCTACACGGTCAAGGCGCTCAAGGCGCTCGGCGCGGCGGGCAAGGCGCGCAGCTGAGGCTTCAGTACAAGGCCATCAGTGCCGCATTGTCCTGCAGCTGAGAGGGCAGGGTCTCGTGCACGATCTGGCCGGCCTTCATCACGATGACGCGATCGGACACCTTCAGGGCCTCGCGCACATTCTGCTCGACCAGCAGGATGCTCATGCCGCGCTCCTGCTGCAATTGGCGGATCGGCTGCATCAGGTCCTGGAACAGCTTCGGTGCCAGGCCGATCGAAGGCTCGTCCATGATCAGGCAGCGCGGCTTGCCGAGCAGGGCACGGCCGATCGACACCATCTGCTGCTGGCCGCCGGAGAGCAGGCCGGCGCGCTTGTTGTAGAAATCCTTGACCGGGGGCAGTACGCTGAGCACCCATTCGATGCGTTCGGCGCGCTCGCCCTTGGGCGTACCGGCCGAGCCCAGTCCCAGGTTCCAGATCTCGGCCACCGTCAGGCTCGGAAAGATGCCGCGGCCCTCGGGCATCAGGGCAATGCCGCGCCGCGCCAGTTCGCGTGGCGAATGGTCGGACAGGACCTCGCCATCGATCTGTATGCGCCCGGCCTGAGGCTTGAGCAGACCGAACAGTGTGCGCATGAGGGTCGACTTGCCGGCCCCGTTGTGTCCGATCAGGCACAGCACTTCGTTGGGGCGCAACTCGGTCGAGACGTCCTGCAGTACCGCCTTGCCCCCATAGCCCGCGCTCAGGTGTTCGGCACGGATGATCGGTGTGCCACTCATGCGCGTTCCCCGAAATAGATGGCGGCCAGGGCCGGATCGTTCAGGATGGACTTGGGGTCACCCTCGGCCAGCAGCCGGCCCTGGTCGAGAAAGGCGATGCGATCGGAGATGCCCTGGACGATGTCCAGGTTGTGTTCAATGATGCAGATGGTGATGCCCTTGCCCACCTGCTCGCGCAGCAGGCCGAGAAAGCGTTCGTAGGAACTGCGGTCCAGCCCCGAGGCCGGCTCATCGAGCAACCACAGGCGCGCCCCCGAGGACAGGATGCGGGCGATCGAGAGAAACTTGCGCTCGGCATAGGCCAGGTCCAGGGCACGGGTATGGCGATGGTCGGCCAGTCCGACTGCGGCAAGGGCCGCCTCGGCCTGCGCCAGCCGCTCGGCCCGCGCCGCCGTGCCGCCGCCCTGCCAGAACCAGGAGCCCCGCTCGGTGACCGTGAGCACGTTCTCGAGCACCGTCATCTGATCGAACAGCTTCAGGTCCTGGAAGGTACGACCGATACCGGCCTGCGCGATTTTCCAGTGCGGCATGCCCTTGATCGACTGGCCCAGCCACAGTACCTCGCCGGCATCGGGCTCCAGATGCCCGGTGATCAGGTTGAACAAGGTGGTCTTGCCGGCCCCGTTCGGACCCACCAGGGTGGTGACGATGCCCTCGCGCAACTGCAATGACACATCATCGACCGCCTTCAGGCCGCCGAAGGTTTTCGACATGCCACGGGTCTCGAGCAGGATCTGGCCGCTCATGCTGCATCCTTGGGCTTGTCGCGAAAGCCGAACACGCCGCCCGGCCGGAAGATCATCAGGAGCACCATGGCCAGGCCATAGACCATCTGCTGGATCGAGCCGATCTCGGTCTGGGGCAGACCCGGCAGGTAGGACAGGGCAGCGGGCAGGAGCAGGATCAGCACGGTGCCCACCACCGGACCGACCAGGGTGGCCGTGCCGCCGATGATGACCATCGCCATCAGCACCACCGAGGTGTCGAGCGTGAAGCTCTCGACATTGACAAAGCTCAGATAGAAGGCGAACAGCGAGCCGGCCACGGCCGCCAGTGCCGAGGACAGCACCACCGCCATGGTCTTGATCACGGCGACATTCTTGCCGAAGGCCCAGGCGGCGGTTTCATCATCGCGGATGGCCTTCAGGCTGCGGCCGAAGCTGGAATGCACCAGCCGGGCGATCAGCCACATGATCGCTGCCAGGCAGGTCAGGCTCAGCACCAGGTAGTGCCAGGGGGCCGACAACTCGAAGCCCGGAAAGCGTGCCGGCGGAATGTTGGTGATGCCACCGATGCCGCCAGTGAAGGCCTTCCATTCGGAAAAGACCGTCATCGCCAGCATCTGCAGGCCCAGCGAGGCGGCCACGAAATACTCGCCGCGCACCCGCAGCGCCGGCAGCGCCAGCGCCAGCGAGATCAGGCCCGCCACCCCCATGGCCGCCAGTGTCGACAGGATGAAGCCTGCCCCGAGCTTCATCGCCACCAGGGTTGCGGTATAGGCCCCGACCCCGAAGAACACGGCATGGGCCATCGAGAAGATGCCGGCGTAGCCGAGCACGAAGTTCAGGGTGACGGCCAGGATCGCATTGATCGACACCAGCACTGCCAGATTGGTCAGATAGGCCCACATGCTCGAAGCCTTATTTGGCGCCGTGGGCGCGGCCAAGAAAGCCGGCCGGACGCACGATGATGAAGACGAACAGGATGATGAAGGTGACCGCTTCGGACCACTGCGGATCCAGTTTCCACACGGCGATGCTCTCGGCCAGTCCGAGCAGCAGGCCGCCATAGGCCGCCCCGCGCAGCGAGCCGATGCCCCCGACGATCGTGGAGGCCAGGCTGATCAGCATGATGTGGGCACCGATGCCCGGGTTGATGCCCTGGGTCATTGCGGTGAGCGCGGCGCCCGGGACCACCAGGGCCGAGCCCAGGGCGAAGGCGACCTGGGCCAGGCGGGTCGGCGCCAGGCCGAAGACCCGCACCAGGTCGGTGTTGTCGGACAGGGCCCGCAGGCCGGTGCCGACCAGGGTGCGCGACAGGAACAGATGCAGCGCGACAAAGAAGGCGATGGCCACGACGATGGCGATACCGGCCACCGGTGCCACGAACAGGCCTGGCATCCATTCGACGGCGCGCGAGGCGCTCACGGTCACGGTCTCGAAACCACGCCCGAACACCGTGCCGATACCGTTCTGGACGATGATCTGTACACCGAAGGCCGCGATGAAGACGGTAAAGAATGCGCCCTCGTGGCGCTGGATCGGCCGGTAGATGAAGCGCTCCATGAACAGGCCAAAGGCCACCACCACGACGGTGGCCAGCACCAGGGCGGCGGCCCAGTGCCAGTGCAGCGTCTGTACTGCCCACCAGAACAGGTAGGCCGCCAGGGTGAAGGCGGCGCCGTGCGCGACGTGAAAGACCTTGGTCGAGCCAAAGATCAGCGCAAAGCCGACCGCAGTGAGCGCGTAGATCGCGCCCAGCTGCAGGCCGTTGATCAGCAGCTGGAGCAGCAGCACTTACTTGGCCACCAGGGTCGCCTTGATCACCTTGGCGGTGCCATTGTCCACTTCATTGAGCTGGAGCGGCATCGACACCGTGCCATTGGGCAGGAACTGCATCTTGCCGCCGACCATGTCGAAGCTGCTCATCATCTTGCGCTGCTTGAGCAGGTTCTCGCCAGTGATCGGCTGGCCGGATTTTTCCAGGGCCTGGGCCAGCTTCACGAACACCATCACCGCGTTGTAGTAGTTGGCGACATAGGCGTTGGGCTCCTTGCCCTTCTTGGCCTTCCAGTCCTTGGCCAGGCGCTGGGCCGCTGCATCGGCATTCCAGTTCACCGACTGGGTCGGGTAGATCGTCCCCTTGGCTTCGGGCAGTTGCAGGATGGTGGGCACCGAGAAGGCCGAGTAGCTGACGATCTGCTGGCTGACCCCGTTGTCACGCAACTGCTTGGCGATCTGCGCCTGCTGCGCACCGAACGAGGCGATGAAGACCACATCGGGCTGGGCCTCGCGTACCTTGGCGGCAATGCCGGAGAACTGCTGCGAGGCGCGCGGCACCTGCAGGGCTGCGACCATCTTGCCGCCCAGCTTGGGCACGTTCAGGTCGAGTTCCTTCTTGATCGCTTCGCCAGCCGGGTCATCGACGTAGATGAGGGCCACTTTCTTCCAGTTGCGCTCATTCACGATGTAGGGCGCAAAGGCCTGGATCTCGATGTTGACCAGCGGGATCACGTTCCAGAAGTAATCCCCCAGTTCGGCCAGGTCCGGACCGATACCGCCGCCATTGACCGAGACCACCTTGGCCTTGTCGCCGACCGGTGCGATCGCCTTGGAAACGCCGGTGAAGGCCGACAGCACATAAGGCACCTTGTCGACGTTGACCAGTTTGTTCATGGCCACCACGCCCTGCTGCGGCGTGGCCTGACTGTCCTCGATCACCATGACCAGCTTTTTCGACAGCATCTTGTCGGCGTTGGCATGCTCGACCGCGATCGCGGCAGCGCTGGAGAAGAGGTCACCGTATTCGGCATTCGGGCCGCTCATGGGCAAGGCTGCCCCGATCTTGATTTCCTGCGCCAGGGCAGGGCTCAGGGCGATCAGGCCCGTCGCGCCGAGCGCTGCCGCCCAACGCAATAAGCCTGCTGAAAAACGGTTGCCTGCAGTGCGCATGACCATGGCTGCCTCCTCCTGAAAATGGGCCGGGGCAGTATATCAACCGGTTTCTGCGCGATGCGCCGCCCGCACCGAAATCGCGCGGCTCACTCGCGCTTGTACCGCGGGCACGAAGGGTTCGCGGACTTTCTTAATCCCGGATCAGGCCTGCCTGGTAATCGCTGAAGGCCTTCATCAGTTCTTCGCGGGTATTCATCACGAAGGGACCGTACTGGGCGATCGGCTCGTTCAGCGGGCGGCCCGCGATTAACAGGCAGCGTGCCGCAGCGTCGCAGCTCAAACGCACGGTGTCGTGCCCCGGCGCATTGCCCAGGATGCCCATGCGGGTGTCATCGACTGCGCGCTCCTGGCCGGGTGCTCCCACCTTGACCTGGCCGCGATAGGTGTAGATGAAGGCGTTCATCGAGGCTGGCAGGGCGAGCGTGAGGCTTGCGGCCTTCGCAAAGTGCAGATCGGCATACAGCGGTTCAGTGTCCGGCCTTTGCACCGCGCCTTCGAACACGCGGCCTTCGGGATCACCGGCCAGGGCCAGGCGGCCGGCGATCAGCCGCAAGCTGATGTCACCCTCAAGGGACCATTGCGGAATCTGTGCCGAGGCCAGGTCGCGGTAGACCGGCGCCATCATCTTGTTGCGGGCCGGCAGGTTGACCCAGAGCTGGAAGCCCTCCATGCGGCCTTCCTCCTGCTCCGGCATTTCGGAATGGACCAGCCCCCGGCCGGCCGTCATCCATTGCGCGCCGCCGCCCTCAAGCAGGCCCGCATTGCCCGCGCTGTCGCCATGACGCATCCGTCCGGCCAGCATGTAGGTCACGGTTTCGAAGCCGCGGTGCGGGTGATCGGGAAAGCCGCCGATGTAATCATCGCGATGCTCGTTGCGAAAGGCGTCGAGCATCAGGAAGGGGTCGAGGCGGCGCTGCAGGTCCTGGGTCAGCACGCGCGTGAGCTTGACGCCGGCACCATCGCTGGTGGCCTGGCCGGTGACGATGCGTTCGAGGGGACGGATATTCATGGAGGTAATCTCGCTGGAAAGAGGGCCCTTGGGCAGGCCAGTCGCGTGTACTCAGGTCTTGCGGGCGCGCGCCACACTGGTAAAGCCGGTGGGTACCGGTTCGCTGCTTTGAACCTGCTGATAGCCCATCCACAGGCTGCGCGCGATGCGCTCGGCGACATCCTGGGCCTTCAGGGCCATGGCCTGGTTGGGCTGCTGGTTGCTGACCTCGCGAAACAGGCGCAGCCAGCGCTGGAACAAGGCATCGCTCAGCCCCGGAAGGCGTGCGTGCATCAACATCGGGTTGCCGCTGTAGCGAACTGTGCCGCGCAGCAGCGAGGACCAGAAGTCGACCATGCGCGGCAGGTGCCGGTCCCAGTCCTTGACCTCACGATCGAACACCGGGCCCAACTCCGGGTCCTGGCGCACGGCACTGTAGAAGCTGTGCACCAGCCGGGTGATCTCGTCTTCGGTGCACAGATCGGGGGACATCTTGGGAAGGTTCATGGCGATTGGATTGTAAATCCATCAGCAACTCGCCCGGCCCATGTCCCTTGACGGGTCGGCCTGCCGCTCAGCGCGGCGGGCCCCAGATCTGGGCCAGTCGGGCATCGCGCCCGCAGTTGTTGCGGTAGAGCTTGTAGCGGATCGGATTTTTCTTGTAGTAGTCCTGGTGGTAATCCTCTGCCAGGTGAAAGCGCGCCTGAGGTGCGATCTCCGTGTGAATCACCTTGACGATGCCCGACCTGAGCAGCGCGTCACGGCTGTCCTCGATGAGCTTTCGTTGTGCGGCATCGCTGTAATAGATGGCGCTGCGGTATTGCGTGCCGCTGTCGCAGAACTGGCGGTCCTTGACCGTGGGGTCGATGGTGCGCCAGAAGTGACTGAGCAGCTGGGCATAGCTGATGCGCGCCGGGTCGTAGGTGACGCGCACGGCCTCGGCATGACCTGTGTCGCCGGCGCTGACATCCAGGTAGGTGGGTCGTTCGCTTCGCCCGCCGGTATAGCCAGACTCGGCGGCGATCACGCCCGGCAATTTTTCAAAGTCGGCCTCGGTGCACCAGAAGCAACCGCCGGCAAAGATGGCAGTCGCTGTGCCCGGGGGTGTTGCAGCCTGTGGGACCGAGGATTGTGTCTGCGCGCTGCCCGCTCCCGGCAGCAGGCCTGCTGCCGCCAGGCTCAGGGCGATGAACAGCATGCGGAGGTCGCGTTTCATGATGACTGGCTTGTCTTGCAATGAGCGCTTCAAGTACGAAGGGCATGAAAAAAGGGCATGAAATGCGGCGAACCGCATTTCATGCCCCTTGTCGAGAGCGTCGACTGTCGCCTTACTTCTTGGCGGCCTTCTTGGCGGCTTTTTTGGCAGCAGGCTTCTTGGCAGCTTTTTTGGCAGCAGGCTTCTTGGCTGCAGCTTTTTTGGCAGCGGGCTTCTTGGCTGCAGCTTTCTTGGCGGCGGGCTTCTTGGCAGCAGGCTTCTTGGCAGCCTTCTTCGCTGCGGGCTTCTTAGCAGCCTTCTTTGCAGCGGGCTTCTTCGCAGCTGCTTTCTTGGCAGCGGGCTTCTTTGCAGCCGCTTTCTTGGCAGCAGGTTTCTTTGCTTTGGGGGCGTCAGCCATTGATTACTCCGGCATTATTGGAATCAGCCTTGCGGGGAGAGTCACCGACAATCGATGAGGCGCATCACGTCTCTTCGGATATCGGCAACGGCGAGTGCAAGACCAAACCTCGCCGCAGTTCGGAGGATAAACTGCATTGCACCCTCAACGGAATACCAGTGTGGTATGCGTGAGACGTATTGGCTTGCATTCAGATCAGATTGATGTTCCACGAATGCACCACGATGATGATCGCGAACACTTCATGCATCTTGACCCGATCAACATCAGAACCTTGATTGCACCGCGTGAAGGATGCGATGACAGCTCATCAAGGATCTCGATGCACGCCTACGAGGCAGATTGCGTGATGCGTTCGGCGAGCAGTCGATGTCTGTCGATGAGGGACGCATCAAGAGCGACGACATCGTGCTGCATGCTGGCCTCGAGCAGTCGGGCGATGCGCTCACCCGAGGCCCGCCATGCATCGGCTTGAATGCGGCCCTGCTCGAGTGCACGCGCCAGGTGGGCGGTGAACTCGTACAGGCGATCGGTCGAGATGAAGGCCGAGCACATCATGAAGACATCATGTCCGGCCTGCGCGATGCGCGTGACGAAGTCGCCATCATCGAGCATGGGCTGCACTGCGTTCATGCCCAGGTCATCGGTGGTGATCACGCCCTTGAAGCCGAACTGGCGGCGCAGGATGTCCTGCACGATGCGTGAAGAAGCGGTGGCGGGAAAGGCATCGTCGAGCGCCGGCACCATCAGATGGGCGCTCATCATCATCGGCAGGCGGCTGCTCGCCATCGCCCTGAACGGCGCCAGCTCCCGCTGCATCAGGGTGTCGCGGTCATGCGCCAGCAAGGGCAGGGCGTAGTGGGAGTCGGTCTCGGTGTCCCCATGACCCGGAAAGTGCTTGCCGCAGGCCTGCACCCCGAGTGCCAGCTGGGCCTCCATGAAGGCCTTGGCTGAATCGCAGACCGATTCGACCGTGCTGGCGAAGGCGCGCGGCCCGATGACCGGGTTGGCCGGGTTGCTGTCGACATCGAGCACCGGCGCGAAGTTCAGGTTGATGCCCAGGCTGGCCAATTCGCGACCGAAAGCGGCGCCGACCTCGGCCGCGAAGGGACGCCACTGGCGGGCATAGCCGAAGTTGCTGTAACGCTCGGGCAGCCGGAAGACCCGCCCGCCCTCATGATCAATGCCCACCAGAATCCGCTGGCGTCCGACGGCACTTCGGACATCGGCCAGCAATTGGCGAAGGCGAGCCAGGAACAGGGGCGCGGGCGCCTCATGGTCGAAGTTGCCCTTGAACAGGACCACGCCGGCCGGCTGCAGGCTACGCAGCAACTGTCGATCGAGCGGGTCGAGGTCAGGGCTCGGACGCAGGCCTATCAGCAGGCGATTGCCGGGCTGGGGCAGCAAGGGCGTGTCTTTGGTTGTCATGATGCGCGCGGCGCCTTGTCGTTGAGGGCCTTGGCCAGATAACGGCCGGTGTGACTGTCCGGATTCTTTGCGATCTGTTCGGGGGGACCGCAGGCCACGATCACCCCGCCACCCCCTCCGCCTTCGGGACCCAGGTCGATGATCCAGTCGGCGGTCTTGATGACATCCAGGTTGTGTTCGATGACCACTACGGTATTGCCATGCTCGCGCAAGGTATTGAGGACCTTGAGCAGCAGTGCGATGTCGTGGAAGTGCAGGCCGGTGGTGGGTTCGTCCAGGATGTAGAGGGTGCGGCCGGTATCGCGCTTGCTCAGCTCCTCGGCCAGCTTGACGCGCTGTGCCTCGCCCCCTGACAGGGTAGTGGCCGACTGGCCCAGCCGGATGTAGCCCAGGCCGACATCGAGCAGGGTCTGCAGCTTGCGGTGGATCAGGGGCACGGCACTGAAGGAGTCGGCTGCCGCCTCGACGGTCATGTCCAGCACTTCGGCGATATTGCGTCCCTTGTACTGGACCTCGAGGGTCTCGCGGTTGTAGCGCTTGCCCTTGCAGGTATCGCAGGCCACGTAGACGTCCGGCAGGAAATGCATCTCGACCTTGATCATGCCGTCGCCTTCGCAGGTCTCGCAGCGTCCGCCACGCACATTGAAGGAGAAGCGCCCAGGTCCGTAGCCGCGCTCCTTGGCGGTCGGCGTCTCGGCAAACAGCTCACGGATGGTGGTGAACAGGCCTGTGTAGGTGGCCGGGTTGGAACGCGGGGTTCGGCCAATCGGGCTCTGGTCGACATTGATCACTTTGTCGAAGTGCTCCAGCCCCTCGATGCTTTCGTGCTCGGCCGGCTCGGCATGCGCGCGGTAGATCTTGCGCGCGGCAGCGGTGTAAAGGGTCTCGTTGACCAGGGTCGACTTGCCCGATCCGGAGACCCCGGTCACGCAGATGAAGAGCCCGACCGGGAAATCGACCGTCACCGACTTGAGGTTGTTGCCGCGTGCGCCGATGACCCGCAGCACCTGTTCGCCGGGTTGGGCGCGCTTTTTCGGCACCTCGATGCGCAGCGCCCGCGCCAGGTAGCGGCCGGTCAGCGACTCCTCGTGCGCGGCAATCTGTGCCGGTGTGCCTTCGGCGATGACCCGACCGCCGTGCACGCCAGCGCCCAGGCCCATGTCGACGACATGATCGGCCGCCAGGATCGCGTCCTCGTCGTGCTCGACCACCAGGACGGTGTTGCCGATGTCACGCAGGTGCTTGAGGGTATCGATCAGGCGATCGTTGTCGCGCTGGTGCAGGCCGATCGAGGGCTCATCGAGCACGTACATCACACCGGTCAGGCCGGAGCCGATCTGCGAGGCGAGCCGGATGCGCTGCGACTCGCCGCCCGACAGGGTTTCGGCGGAGCGGTCCAGGGACAGGTATTCGAGACCGACATTGTTCAGGAAGGTCAGTCGCGAGACGATTTCGCGGGCAATGCGGTCCCCGATCACCTGCTTGTTGCCCTCCAGTTGCAGCGCGCCGAACCATTGCAGGGCTTGCTTGAGCGTCCAGGACGACACCGTCCAGATCGGCACGTCCTGGCCCCGCCTGCCCAGGCGCACCGAGCGTGCATCCACGCGCAGGCGCGTGCCCGAGCAGGTCGGGCAGGTCTGGTGATTCAGGTACTTGGACAGCTCTTCGCGCACCGCGGCCGAGTCGGTCTCCTTGTAGCGCCGTGCCAGATTCGGCAGGATGCCCTCGAAGGCCTCGGTACGGGTGGTCATGCGCCCGGATTCGGACAGATAGGTAAAGGGCAGCTTCTCGGCGCCCGAGCCATGAAGAATCACATGACGGGCACGCTCGCCCAGATCCTCGAAGGCCGACTCGATGTCGAACTTGAAAAATGCCGCCAGGCTTTGCAGCATCTGGAAGTAGAACTGGTTACGCCGGTCCCAGCCCTTGATCGCGCCTGAGGCCAGACTGAGGCTGGGAAACTGGACCACCCGCTTCGGGTCGAAGAACTGGACCTGCCCCAGGCCATCACATTCCGGGCAGGCACCGATCGGATTGTTGAAGGAAAACAGGCGCGGCTCGAGTTCGGGCAGCGCGTGGCTGCACACCGGGCAGGCGTACTTGTTCGAGAACAGGGTTTCATGACCGCTGTCCATGTCGAGGACGATGGCCCGGCCCTCCGACAGGCGCAGCGCCGTCTCGAATGAATCGGCCAGCCGTTGCTTGATGTCGCCGCCGGTCTTGATGCGGTCGATCACCACATCGACGCTGTGCTTCTGGTTCTTGACCAGTTTGGGCGGCTCATCGCCCAGCTCGATGATGTCGGCGTGGTGGCTCTTGCCCTCGGTGCGGATTCGCACCCGGACGAAGCCCTGCGCCTGCAGGTCGTCGAACAGATCGCTTTGTTCGCCCTTGCGGCTGCTCACCACCGGCGAGAGGATCATGATCTTGCTCTCGGGCGGCATCGCCATCACGGCATCGACCATCTGGGACACGGTCTGGGCCTCCAGTACATGCTCGGGATGATCCGGGCAGTACGGCGTACCGGCACGCGCATAGAGCAGGCGCAGGTAGTCGTGGATTTCGGTGACGGTGCCCACCGTGGAGCGCGGGTTGTGACTGGTGGCCTTCTGCTCGATCGAGATGGCCGGGGACAGGCCCTCGATCAGGTCGACATCGGGCTTGTCCATCAGCTGCAGGAACTGGCGGGCGTAGGCCGATCGCCTTCCATTTGCTTGGCCGCCGGC
>JAPOKJ010000064.1 GCA_029977705.1 Burkholderiales bacterium
AAACAGCGTGCTATTAAGATCTGAATTTAACCTTTAGCCGAAGCAAATTTTGGGCGGCAACAGCTTCTGGATGATGTTCTCGACGTCCTCGCCCACATAGCCTGCTTCGGTCAGCGTGGTCGCATCAGCGATCACGAAGGGCACATCGAGCAGGCGGGCCAGGGTCTGGGCCAGCAGCGTCTTGCCGGAGCCGGTAGGACCGACCAGCAGGATGTTGCTCTTGGACAGTTCAACATCGTCCTTCTTGCCGCGATGGCGCAGACGCTTGTAGTGGTTGTAAACCGCGACCGACAGGGAGCGTTTGGCGGCCTCCTGGCCGATCACGTACTGGTCCAGGATGGCGCAGATCTCGGCAGGCGTGGGCAACCCGCCCGGTTTGCCTGCCCCCGCAACGCCCGGGGTGTCCCCCTGGGTTTCGTCGCGAATGATGTCGTTGCACAGTTCGATGCATTCATCGCAGATGAACACCGAGGGTCCGGCGATCAGTTTGCGTACCTCGTGCTGGCTCTTGCCGCAAAAGGAACAGTAGAGAAGCTTTTCGCTGGAGCCTTTTTTGTCAGCCATTGAGTGGGTGCCGGGCGGTTTTCTCGGGCTGCGACAAGGCCAAAAAGCCTATCGCTGGGTCATCACTTTGTCTATTAAACCATAAGTGACCGCCTCGTCCGCCGACATGAAATTGTCGCGGTCGGTATCACGGGCGATCTTCTCGATGTCCTGGCCGGTGGCATCGGCCAGAATCCGGTTCAGGCGCTCACGCAGGTAAAGGATTTCCTTGGCCTGGATCTCGATATCGCTGGCCTGGCCCTGGGCGCCGCCCGAGGGCTGGTGGATCATGATGCGCGAGTTGGGCAGCGAGAAACGCTTGCCCTTGGCGCCTGCCGCCAACAGGAAGGCACCCATGCTGGCAGCCAGGCCCATGCACAGCGTGCTGACATCGGGCTTGATGAACTGCATGGTGTCGTACATCGACAAGCCGGCCGACACAGAACCGCCCGGCGAGTTGATGTACAGGGAGATGTCCTTGTCAGGATTCTCGGATTCGAGGAACAGCAACTGGGCCACCACCAGGTTGGCACTCTGGTCCATCACCGGGCCGACCAGGAAGATGACCCGTTCACGCAGCAGGCGCGAATAAATGTCGTAGGCGCGCTCGCCGCGACCGCTTTGCTCGATGACGATCGGCACCATGCCCAGGGCCTTGGTGTCCGGCTGGCCAGCCATGGCGGACGCGCCGCCAGGCATGCCGGCCAGGTGGGCATTGACGAGATCTTCGAGCAGGCTGTTACGGGTCATGTCGGGGTCCTTGAGAAGGTATCGGGAAAACGCTACTGCTGCGCCATCAATTCGTCAAATGCAATCGCCTTGTCGGTCACTTTTGCCTGACCGTAGACCCAGTCGACGACATTCTGCTCGACCACGATCGCCTCGACCTGGGCCAGCTGCTCCTTGTTCGAGAAGTAGTAGCGCATCAGTTCGGCCGGGTTCTCGTAGGCCGAGGAGAATTCCTCGATCTGCTTGCGGATCTGGTCGGGCTTGGCCTGCAGCTTCTGGGCCTGCACGATCTCGGACACCAGCAGCCCCAGACGCACACGCTTCTCGGCGCTCTCCTTGAAGGCTTCCGGCGGGATCGGCATGTTGCTCACATCCATGCCGCGCTGGGCGAAGTCCGCCTTGGCGCGCTCGGCCAGCACCTGGCTCTCACCCTCGACCAGGGCCTTGGGCAGCTCGAAGCTGGCCAGCTTGGCCAGCGCATCCATGACGTTGTTCTTGTTGCGGGCGCGGACACGCTGGCCGACTTCCCGCTCCAGGTTGGCGCGGATGTCGGCGCGCATCTTGTCCATGTCGCCATCGGCCACGCCCAGTTGCTTTGCGAACTCGGCATCGACGGCCGGCAGCTGCGGCGCCTCGACCTTCTTGATGGTGACGGCGAACTGGGCGGTCTTGCCGGCCAGATCCTTGGAGCCGTAGTCGTCAGGGAACTTGACATCGAAGCTGCGCGCCTCGCCAGCGCTGGCGCCACGGGTGCCGGTTTCGAAGTCAGGCAGCATGCGACCCTCGCCGAGCACGAAGGGGAAGTCCTCGGCCTTGCCGCCCTGGAATTCGACACCCTCGAGGGTGCCGGTGAAATCCATGGTGACGCGGTCGCCGTCCTGGGCGGCGCGACCGGCGTCCTGCCAGGTGACACGCTGCTTGCGCAGGATTTCAAGGGTCTTGTCGATCTCGGCATCGCTGACGGTGCAGGCGGCGCGCTCGACTTCCAGGCTGTCGGCCGGCGCCACAGCGATGTCGGGATAGACCTCGAAACGGGCGACAAAGGCCACAGTGCCTTCGGGGGCATTCTCGCCATTGTCGATGCTCGGCTGGCCGGCCACCTTGAGCTTGTGCTCGGCGACTGCATCGCTGAAGGCCTTGGAGACGGCATCGCCCATCACCTCGGACTGGACCTGCGCGCCATAGGACTGGGCCACCATCCGCATCGGCACCTTGCCGGGCCGGAAGCCCGGCATCTTGACCTCGCGGCTGAGCTTTTGCAGGCGCGCGCTGACATCTTTTTCGATGTCGGCCAGGTTGATGTTCAGAGCCACCTTGCGCTCGAGGGCGCTAACCACTTCCAATTGTGTTGCCATAACCGTCAAATGTTGGATGAGAATGGGGGGAACCGGCCGCGGCCTGCAGGCCCATCGCTGGTCCTCAAGCGATGCTCACGAAAGCACTGGCCTTGCCGGGCGGAGCTGGTGCGGCCGAGAGGACTCGAACCTCCACAGTGTTGCCACCGACAGGACCTAAACCTGTTGCGTCTACCAATTTCGCCACGGCCGCGAAAACCCGACATTATAGGCCCGAGCGCCAGACCGGCCTCAGGCCTTGCTAACCCGGTACCAGGCCACATACAGGGCGGGCACGAACAGCATGGTCAGGACGGTGGCCACGATCAGGCCGCCCATGATGGCAAAGGCCATCGGCCCCCACAGCACA
The DNA here is from genome assembly GCA_029977705.1 of Burkholderiales bacterium. Classification (GTDB taxonomy): domain Bacteria; phylum Pseudomonadota; class Gammaproteobacteria; order Burkholderiales; family Burkholderiaceae_E; genus JAPOKJ01. The sequence goes on from JAPOKJ010000064.1 coordinate 2,977, forward strand.
TCGCGCGACAGCGGCACCATCGCCAGCACGGCCGCGGCGGCCGTCAGCACGATCGGCCGGAAGCGCCGCACGGCCGATTCCCGGACCGCAATCCAGCGATCGGTGCCGGCCTCGATGTCCTGGCGGATCTGCTCGACCAGGATGACCGTATTGCGCATGATCATGCCCCACAGCGCGATCGCGCCCAGCATCGCGACAAAACCGAAGGGGCGGCCCGACGCCAGCAGGGCGGCCGCCACCCCGACGATGCCCAGCGGCGCCGTCAGCAGCACCATGGCGGTCAGCGAGAACTTGCGCAATTGCAGCATCAGGAGCAGCACGACCAGCATCACCGTCATCGGCATGCCGGCACCAATCGACTCCTGGGCCTTGGTATTGTCCTCGGCGGGACCGGCGACCTCGACCCGGTAGCCGGGCGGCAACTGGCTGCGCAGCTTGTTCATTTGCGGGTCGATGCGCAAGGCCACATCAGGCGCCTGCAAGCCCTCCAGGATCTCGGCGCGCACCATCAGCACCGGTACCCGGCTGCGACGCCACAGGATGGGCTCCTCGAGCACCTGGCTGATGGTCGCCACCTGGGACAGCGGTACCGACTTGCCCAGACCGGTCTGGATCTGAAGGTTGGCCAACTGGGCGATCGAGGCCCGCTCCGCTGGCGGCGCACGCATCACCACATCGATGAGCTGGTCCTTTTCGCGGAAGGTGCCGATGGTGGCGCCGGAAATGGTCGCACCGAGCGTACGCGAGACCTGCGCCGTGGTCAGTCCGAGGGCACGCGCCTTGGCCTGATCGACATCGACGCGCAGCGCCAGCGTCTGGTCACCCCAGTCGGCATGCGTATCCAGGGTGCCCGGGTCTGCCGCCACCACCTGTGCGACCTGCTCGCCGATCCGCTTGAGGGTGGCCACCTCCGGTCCGCTGACACGGAATTGCACCGGATAAGCCACCGGCGGGCCCAGGGGCGTGCGGAAGGCACGCGCACGCAGCCCGACGAAATCACGATCGAGCACGGCGCGCAGGCGCTTGATGGCGCGGTCCCGCCCGGCCACGTCCCGGGTCAGCACCACAAACTGCACGAAGTTCGGCCGGAACAGCTGCTGGTCGAGCGAGAGGTAATAGCGTGGCGAGCCGTTGCCGACATAGGCCACATAGGTCGAGATGTCGGGATCCTTGGCCAGCACCTGCTCCATGCGCCGCGCTTCCACCTCCGAGGCCTGGTAGCTCGAGCCCTCGGGCAGCCACATCTCGATCAGGATCTCTGCGCGATCCGAGGACGGGAAGAACTGTTTCTCGGTCATGCCCATGCCGATGCCACCGAGCACAAAGGCGGCAACAGTGGCCAGGATGGTCAACCAGCGGCGCCGCATGCAGGCATCGATCAGCCGGCGCAGGGCTTTGTAGAAGCGGGTGTCGAACACTTCATGGTGGACCGCCTCCGGCTTGGCCTTGAGCAGGTAGTAGCCGATGAAGGGGGTCGCCGCCACTGCCGCGACCCAGGAGACCAGCAGCGCGATCGTGACCACCTGGAAAATGGCCAGGGTGTACTCGCCGGTCGATGACTTGGCAGTGGCAATCGGCAGGAAGCCCGCCGCAGTGATCAGGGTGCCTGTGAGCATGGGGAAGGCCGTGCTGCTGTAGGCGAAGGTGGCTGCCCGGAAGCGGTCCCAGCCCTCCTCGATCTTGCGCGCCATCATCTCGATGGCAATCATTGCATCATCGACGAGCAGGCCCAGCGCAATCACCAGCGCACCGGTCGAGATGCGGTGCAGGTCGATGCCGAAGAATTTCATCAGGATGAAGGTCGCCGCCAGCACCAGCGGAATGGTCAGCGCCACCACCGCACCCGCCCTCACTCCGAGACTGAGAAAGCTCACCACCAGCACGATCGCGACCGCCTCGAGCAGGGAACGCATGAAAAGGCCCACCGCATTGCGCACGATGCGGGGCTGGTCAGAGACTTTCGAAAACTCGAGTCCGACCGGCATGTCCTGCTTGAGCCGGGCCATGGTCTCATCGAGGTCATCGCCCAGCTTGAGCACATCGCCATTGCCCACCATCGATACGCCCAGCCCGATCGCCTGACGGCCCCCGAAGCGCATCGTGTAGACCGGCGGATCGATGCTGGCGCGATAGACGCGGGCAGCATCGCCCAGACGCACCACGCGCCCGTTGATGTTCAGCTTGAGCGCGCTGACCTGCTCGACCGAATCGAACTGGCCGGTGATGCGCAGGGGCACCGTGCGGCTCGAGCCCTGGAAGGCGCCGGCCGGGGTAATGATGTTCTGCGCCTGCAACTGCTCGGAGATGCGGGCCACATCGGTGCCCAGATTGGCCAGGGTGGCCGGAGAAAGCTCGACGAAGATCTTCTGGTCCTGCACCCCAAAAAGCTCGACCTTCTGCACGTTGGGCAGGCGCAGGATCTCCTGGCGCACCGACTCGACCCGCTGGCGCAACTCCTCGAGCGTGAATCCGTCGCCGGTAAAGGCATAGATCGAGCCGAAAACGTCACCGAATTCGTCATTGAAGAAGGGGCCGATCGCCTCGGCCGGCAAGGTATTGCGGACATCGCCGATCTTCTTGCGCACCTGGTACCAGATCCCGGGCACCTCCTTGGCGGGCGCGGTATCGAGCAGTTCGAGCACGGTCAGGGACTCGCCCGGACGCGAATAGCTGCGGGTGGCCTTGAAGTAAGGCACTTCTTGAAGCTTGCGCTCGATCTTGTCGGTGACCTGCTGGTCCACCTGTTCCGAGGTCGCGCCCGGATAAATCGTGCGGACCACCATTGCCCGGAAGGTGAAGTCCGGATCCTCGCGCTGCCCCAGGCGATTGAAGGACATGACACCGACAATCGCGACCGCGATCAGCAGGAACAAGGTGATCTGGGGAAACCTGAGCGAGGCCGCCGACAGGTTCCAGCCGTGCGCTGCACTGCCGCGACCCTGCGGTCCGGCGTCCTCGGGTCCGGCCACCATCAGCGGCCCCCTGCCTTGAGCGAGGACGCGCCCTCGATGCGTACCTGCTGGCCCGCCTTGAGCAGGTTGGCGCCCGCAGTCACCACCTTCTGGCCGCTGGACAGCCCGGCCTTCACGTAGACCAGCTCCTCATTCATGCCGCCAATCTCGACCGGCACCAGCTTGACTGTGTTGTCAGCGCCGACCACCCACACGCCCGGCTGCTTGTCGGTCCCGAAGATGGCCCCGATCGGCAGGGCCACAGCCGCACTGATTTGGGCACCATCCGGTCGCGGCGCCACCGCATGGGCCGTCATGCCCATCTCGACGCCAGCCAGGTCACCCTTGAGCGTGATACGCATCGGGTAGGTACGCGAGGCCGCATCGGCCAGTGGCGTCAGTTCACGAAGCTGCCCTTCCAGGGCCCGGTTGCCCAATGCGGGCATCAACACCTTCCATCGCTGCACGCCACGCGCTGCCGCCAATTCGGTCTCAGGCACGTTGATCAGCAACTCCCGCTCGTTGTTCCTGGCCAGCCGGTAGACCGGCGTGCCCGCCCCCAGGACCTGGCCGACTTCGGCCTCGACCCCGGTGATGATGCCGGCGCTGTCCGCGACCAGGGTCTGAAAGTCGACGCCGTTGCGCGCCTGTCGCACCTGGGCCTCGGCGGCCTGCTGGCGGGAAAGGGCTGCATCGACGCTTGCCTGCTGGCGGTCGAGCTGGGCCTTGCTGACAAAATTCTTTTCAACCAGTTCCTGGATGCGGCGCAATTCGGTCTGGGCCAGCTTCAGGTCGGTCCGTGCCGCCTCGAGCTGGGCCTGGGCAGCGGCCAGGGCCGGCGCTGCATCCTGAGGGTCCAGTCGGGCCAGGACCTGGCCGGCGCTGACCGGGTCGCCGGTCTTGACCAGGCGCTGGGCCAGCTTGCCGGGGACCTGAAAGCCCAGCCGCGACTCGACGCGGGCGCGGATCTCGCCCGGCAGGTTCAGGGTACTCAGGGCAACGGCTGGTGCGGTTGCGTCTCCGACGGTCTGGATGCGCACAGGTCGCGGCAGTTCGACCTTCGGGGCCGGGGCCTCACGGGAACAGCCATTCAAAAGGGGAATCAAGGCGGCCAGCGCAAACAGCGCAGTAGCCGAGGCGCGCGTGCGGCCAACGCTCAGACGCCTGGGGAGCATGAAATACATCAGACACAACCTGTCGAGGCGATCGGTCCCGGCCGCTTCGCGCGGCGAGCGATCGAGGGAGATCTACTGTTGTAGGATATTATTACTAACCAGTCAGTCATTAATATATCGGGATTCCGTCAAATTACCAAGCCGGCGAGCGCCGGTCGGACCCTCGCCAACGAGGTGTGCATGCTCGATTCCACATCGCATTACGAGAACTTTCCGGTCGGATCCTGGCTGGTGCCCCGTGGGCTCAGGCCTGCGGTCAGTGCAATTTACCGTTTTGCCCGCCATGCCGATGATCTGGCCGATGAGGGCGAGGCGACGGCCGACGAACGCCTTGCGGCGTTGCGAATCCTCGATGAGGCGCTCGAGGGGCACACCGACCATCCGCTGGTTGCCGCCCTGCGTCCCCACATGGCTGCGCACCGGCTCGATATCGACTGCTTTCACCGCCTGCTCAGCGCCTTCAGTCAGGATGTCATCCAGCACCGGTACGACGACTGGTCGGGACTGCTGGACTACTGCCACCGCTCGGCAGACCCGGTGGGCCAGCTGATGCTGCAGTTGTTTGCCTCGCAGACCGGGCTGGATCTGGCCAGTGGCGAACGCCTGGCCCGTGCCGATGCCTTGTGCAGCGCCCTGCAGTTGATCAACTTCTGTCAGGACATGGCCATCGACTGGTCGCGCGGGCGCATTTACCTGCCCCTTTCTCTGGCCCGGGACTGTGGTCTGGCGCCAGCCGAACTGGAACAAGCCCTCAGCGCGGCCCTGACCGCTGGCGGGATTGGCGACGATCCGGGCGCGCGCCGCCTGCGTGAGGCCATTGCCGGCTTCCATGCCTACAGCGAGACCTTGCTGCAGCGCGGTGCAGCACTGATCCCCACCGTACCCCTTCGGCTGTCGCTGGAGCTTCGCGCCATCTGCGCCGGCGGCCAGCAGGTGCTCGATCTGTTGCGCCAGGGCCGCTTTGACCCTTTTGCCGCCCGGCCCAAGCTCGGACTGCGCCACCTGCCGGCACTGTTTCGGCTATTCTTGCGCGCTTGAGCGCCCTGCCCTGCGGCGGCCCGGTCCGAGACCGATCCCGGTGAGGCCGCGGCGCGCCACCACGCAAGACCTGTCCTGGCCCCGACGCGGATGACGCCCCAACAATACTGCCAGCAAAAAGCGGCCGCCAGCGGCTCCAGCTTCTATTACAGCTTCCTGTTCCTGCCTGCGCCCCGGCGCGAGGCAATCACGGCGCTGTATGCCTTTTGCCGCGAGGTCGATGACGCGGTGGACGAACCAAGCGACCCGGCCATTGCCCGCAACCGGATCGCCTGGTGGCGCGACGAGGTCCTGCGACTGTTTCGCGGCGAGGGTGAACACCCGGTATCCAAGGCCCTGGCGCCCTGCCTGGTCCCCTTCAACATCACGCAGGCGAACATGCTGGCGGTGATCGACGGCATGGAGATGGATCTGGAGCAGACGCGCTACCTGGACTACCCGGGACTGTCCCTTTACTGCGAGCGCGTGGCCGGCGTGGTCGGCCTGATGGCCAGCGAGATCTTTGGTCGCAGCCAGGAGGCGACGCTCGAGTACGCGCGGCAATTGGGTCATGCCTTCCAGATGACCAACATCATCCGCGATGTCGGCGAGGACGCCCGTCGGGGGCGCATCTACCTGCCGATCGACGAGTTGCAGCGCTTCAAGGTGCCCGCCCATGAAATTCTCGCAGGCACCTACTCGGACCGGTTTCAGGCGCTGATGGCCTTCCAGACGGAACGGGCCCGCGAACTGTACCGCCAGGCCTATGCCCTGTTGCCAGCGGCTGACCGCCGCAGCCAGCGCCCTGGCCTGATGATGGCGGCCATCTACAGCCCCCTGCTCGATGAAATCGAGCGCGACGGTTTCCAGGTGCTGCACCAGCGCACCTCACTGACCCCGATCCGCAAGCTCTGGCTGGCGTGGAAAACCTTCGTCACGGCGCGGCCGCAAGCCGTCGGCGGGCGCAGGCCATGACCGAGCGCTGAGCCCCGGACACCCGACCGATGACCCTCTCGCCTGCGGACCGACCGGTCGCTGTCGTCGGTGCCGGATGGGCCGGTCTTAGCGCCGCCCTGGCGCTGGCACAGCGGGGGTTGCCCGTCCAACTGTTCGATGCCGCCCCCCAGGCGGGCGGACGCGCGCGGGCACTGACGCTCGAGCTTCTGGGCGTGCAACGCCGCCTCGACAACGGCCAGCACCTGCTGATCGGCGGCTATGACCAGACCCGCGCCGTACGCGCCCGGGCCCACGAAATCCTCGGCCAGACCGCGCCTGCCGAAACGCTGCAGCCCTTTCGTCTGCGCTCGGTCGATGGTCTCGATTTCAGGCGCCAGGCCTGGGCCGACCAGCACTGGCCCTGGCGCTTGCTGCCGCAGGCGGGGACCGCGCTCGGCCTGTTGTTGGCGCGCGGGCTGGGTTGGCGCGACAAGCTGGCCTTCGGACGTCTCGAGGCCTGGCTGCGTCGGGCCGACGATGCCCTGCTCGAAGGCCGCAACGTGCAATGGCTGATGGCGCAGAGCCGCCAGCCGGCCGAGCTGGTGTCGCGCCTGTGGGATCCACTGTGCGTATCGGCCCTGAACACCGGGCTCGAGCAGGCCTGCGCCCGCACCTTTGTGCAGGTGCTGCGCGACAGTCTGCTGCAGCAGGACGGGCAGGAGGGGCCGTCCGGACCTGCCGGCAGCAAGGCCAGCGACTATCTCCTGCCGCAGGACGACCTGTCCTCGTATTTCGTGGATCCGGTGTGCCGGGCCTTCAGCCATCTGGGTGGCAAGCTGCAGCTTCGTCAAACGATCCGGGCGCTCGATCAATGGCCGGCCCGGGCCTGGGTGCTGGCGGTGCCACCGCCTGCGGCCGCGCAACTGCTGGCACCCGTTGTGCCAACATGGGTGCAGACGCTGTCGGCCTTCGAGTACGAATCGATCACCACGGTCTACCTGGCCTGGCCGGAATCCCTCGCGGGCCGCTTTCCCTCGCGCCACTGGCCCAGCCCCTTGCTGCTGCGCGAGGCTCCCGCCGAACAGGCCTGGGGGCAATGGTTGTTTGACCGTGGCTTCGAGGGGGGCATCCATGTGGCGGCGGTGGTGGTCAGCGCGCGGGGTCGCCTGGCCCATGTCGACACCGAACCGCTATGCCGCAACATTGCCGACCAGGTGCAACGCCAGACCGGTCTGCCCAGACCCCAGGCCTGGCGTGCCATCACCGAAAAGCGGGCCACCATCCGCTGCGCGCCGTCACGGCCGCGCTTCGAGGCGAAGGACTTGCTGTTGCCGTCTGCCGGGAGCCCGGACGGCATCGGGCCGATCGCATTGGCGGGGGACTATACCTACTCGCGCTACCCGGCCACCCTGGAGTCTGCCGTCAGAAGCGGCCTTCTGGCAGCGCACGCCATCGTCCGGGCCTTGCAGGCCTGAGGCGGGCAGTGCCTGCCGGGTACAGGCCGCCTACTCGGCCAGCCGCTGTCCGCGGCCTCAGTCCCAGGCTGCCGACAGCGCCTGATCGATGCGATCCAGGCCGATGATCTCCAGGCCTTCAATGCCTTTTTTGGGCAGGTTGCCAGTCGGCGCCAGGATGCGGCCGAAACCAAGCTTGGCCGCTTCGCGAAGCCGCTCCTGACCGCGCGGCGCCGGACGGATCTCACCGGCCAGACCGACCTCGCCGAACACGGCCAAGCCCTTGGGCAGCGGCCGGTTCTTCATGGATGAGACCACGGCCAGCAGCACCGCCAGGTCGGCCGCCGGCTCATTGATGCGCACGCCCCCGACCGCGTTCAGAAAGACATCCTGATCGAAGCAGGCGATGCCGGCATGACGGTGCAGCACCGCCAGCAGCATGGCCAGGCGCGCCGGATCAAGACCCACCGCCAGACGCCGCGGGTTAGGCGAATGGGCCTGGTCGACCAGTGCCTGCACCTCGACCAGCAAAGGCCGGCTGCCTTCCTGGGTCACCAGGACGCAGGCGCCCGGCACCTGCTTTTCATGATGGGACAGGAACAGCGCCGAGGGGTTGCTGACGCCGCGCAGGCCGCGATCCGTCATCGCGAATACGCCCAGTTCATTGACCGCACCAAAGCGGTTCTTGAAGGCCCGAACCAGCCTGTAGGTGCTCTGGGTGTCGCCCTCGAAATACAGCACCGCATCGACGATGTGTTCGAGCACGCGCGGGCCGGCAATCGTGCCTTCCTTGGTCACATGACCGATCATCACCACCGCACAGCCGATCTGCTTGGCCAGCCGCGTCAATTGCGCCGCGCACTCGCGCACCTGGGCAACCGAGCCCGGTGCCGATTGCATCTGCGAGGAATAAAGGGTCTGGATCGAATCGACCACCACGACATCGGGCCGCTGCTGCTCGATCAGGCTCATGATGCGTTCGAGCTCGATCTCGGCAAACAGGTCGACCGCGATGTCCTCCAGTCCCAGCCGCTTGGCACGCAAGGCAACCTGGGCGGCCGACTCCTCGCCGCTCACATAAAGCGCCCGCCCCTGCTGGCCCATCGCCGCCAGCGCCTGCAGCAGCAGCGTCGACTTGCCGATGCCGGGGTCGCCCCCGATCAGGACCACCGACCCCATCACCAGGCCACCGCCCAGCACCCGGTCGAACTCGTCGCTGCCGGTACCGATGCGCTGGACCTGCTCGGGCAGGATGCTCGACAGGCGCTGCACCGCCTGGCTGGGCGCCAGGGACTGGTAGCGATGCTGTCCGCCAGCACCGGTTTCGGCAAAGCCTTCGTTGAGGCAATTCCATGACTGGCAGTGGGGGCATTGGCCCGCCCACTTGGCACTGACGCCGCCGCAGGCGCTGCAGATGTACTGGGTTTTCCCCTTGGCCAAGTTGTTGCCCCTGCGCTCAGGAAATGTGGCGCTGCGGCACGCGTGGCGCCAGGGCGCACATCAGCTCGTAGCCGATCGTGCCGGCGTGGGCGGCGACCTCATCGATGCTCAGGGCGTCCCCCCACAGTTGTACCGGTGAGCCAGGGCCGGCCTCGTCGATGCCCTGCAGATCGACCATCAACATGTCCATCGCAACCCTTCCGACGGTACGCGCGCGCCGGCCTGCGACCATGACCGGTGTACCGCTGGGGGCATGGCGCGGGTAGCCATCGGCATAGCCGCAGGCCACCACACCGATGCGCATCGCCCGCGAGGCACGATAAGTCGATCCGTAGCCCACCGCATCACCCGGCGCCAGGTGCTGCACCGCGATCAGTTCCGAGCACAGGCGCATCGCCGGCCGCAGGCCCAGGGCCGCGGCCGAGCGTGTGGCATCGTCTGGCGCAAAAGGCGTGGCCCCGTAAAGCATGATGCCCGGACGCACCCACTGCGCATGAGTCTGCGGCAGACACAGGGTGGCCGCTGAGTTGGCCAGCGAACGCGCTTCATCGAAGCCCTCGCAGGCAGACTGGAAGCGCAGCAAGGCCTCGTCGGCACCGCCAGGCACGTCAGCATCGGCGAAATGGGTCATGAGGGTCAGGCTGGCGGTGGCCGGCAAGCGCCGCAGGCGCTCGCGCGCCGCCCGAAAGCCGGCATGACCAAAGCCCAGCCGGTTCATGCCACTGTTGAACTTGAGCAGCAGGTCGAGGCGGCCCGGGGCATGTCCCTGCAGCGCCAGGGCGCGCCAGAACGACTCCAGTTGCAGCAACTGCTCTTCATGGTGGATCACGAGCGACAGCTGCCGCTCGAAGGCCAGCCGCAGGTCGTGGGCATCGAAAGCGCCTTCGATCATCATCAGCCGGCCACGGTAACCGGCCTGTCGCAGCCGTTCGGCCTGGTCGAACTCGACAAGTGCCAGGCCGTCTGCCTCCTCGAACGCCGTTCGGCAGCTCAAAAGGCCATGGCCGTAAGCATTGGCCTTGACGACCGCCCAAACCTTGGCACCCGAAGCATGCTGCCTTGCAACATGAAGATTGTGGCGCAGGGCTGCGAGATGGATTTCAGCGTGAATCGGACGCGGCATGGACGGAACAAATAGGAAACTTGTGAACTTTCTTGAACAAACAGCCGCGCATCAAACCCGCCCGGTCATTCAGATAGTGTAATCTCCGCGCGGATGAAAAAGGGTTTCTACACCATCATGGCGGCGCAGTTCTTCTCGTCGCTGGCCGACAATGCGCTCCTGATCGCCGCGATTGCGCTGCTGGTCGACGCGCATGCGCCGGAATGGATGAAGCCCATGCTCAAGCTGTTCTTCACCGTGTCCTATGTGGTGCTGGCGCCCTTCGTCGGCGCGTTCGCCGATTCGATGCCCAAGGGCAAGGTGATGCTGATCACCAATGGCATCAAGCTGGTCGGTTGCACCCTGATGCTGTTCACCCTCCACCCCCTGCTGGCCTACGCCGTCGTGGGCTTTGGTGCGGCGGCCTACTCGCCTGCCAAGTACGGCATCCTGACCGAGTTGCTTCCGCCCGAAAAACTGGTGGCGGCCAACGGCTGGATCGAGGGCACGACCGTCGCCTCGATCATCCTGGGCGTGGTGCTGGGGGGCTTTCTGGTGGGCCCGCGCATGTCCAGCATGCTGCTCGGCTTCGACCTGCCCATCGTCCAGACCGGTATCGACACCCGGGGCGAGGCGGCCGTGCTGGTGATCATGCTCTTCTACATCATTGCTGCCCTGTTCAACGCGCGCATACCGGACACCGGCGCCCGCTACGCCCACCAGGAGCGCCATCCGGTCCGCCTGCTCAAGGATTTCTGGGAATGCAATCTCACCCTCTGGCGTGACAAGCTCGGCCAGATTTCGCTGGCGGTCACCACCTTGTTCTGGGGCGCCGGTGCCACCCTGCAGTTCATCGTGCTCGAATGGGCCAAGTCCCACCTGCACCTGCCGCTTGATCAGGCGGCCAAGCTGCAGGGGGTGGTGGCGGTGGGCATTGCCGTGGGTGCCGTGGTCGCCGCGCGCATCATTCCGCTCAAGCGCTCACTCAATGTCATCAAGTTCGGTGTGGCAATGGGTGCCTTCGTCCCCCTGATGACCCTGGTCAATTCACAGGGCTTTGCCTTGCCGATGCTGGTGCTGATCGGCGGCATGGCGGGCTTTTTTGTGGTGCCGATGAATGCCCTGCTGCAGCATCGCGGCCATGTGCTGATGAGCGCCGGTCATTCGATCGCCGTGCAGAACTTCAACGAAAACCTGAACATCCTGCTGATGCTGGCGCTATACGCGCTGCTGATCCACTGGAACCTGCCGATCAACGCCATCATCATCATGTTCGGTCTGTTCGTGGCCGCCTCGATGCTGCTGGTGATCCGGCGCCATGAGGCCAACCAGCGCGTGCTCGACTCGGTCGCCCTGATCGGAGAGGGCAAGCACTGAGCCACGGGACTGAACGCGCCTGAACGGGACTGCGCGGCCTGAACGGGCCTGAAGGGCCCGCTCAGCGCTCGCTGCCGATCCTCTGCCGCTCCGACTCGAGCAGGCACAGGTCGGCCCAGGCCTTGGCCTTGTCGCCCAGGTTGCGCAGCAGATAGGCCGGGTGATACGTCACCACCACCGGTACCTGCCGTCCCTCCACCTCATAGGCATGGATGCGTCCGCGCAGGCTCGCGATGCTGGACTCGGTGCGCAGCAGGGCCTGGGCAGCATGGCGGCCCAGGACCAAGATCACACGCGGCCGCACCAGACCCAGCTGCCGCTGTAGAAAGGGTTCACAGCTGGCCACTTCCTCGGGCGCCGGATCGCGGTTGTCGGGCGGGCGGCACTTGATCACATTGCAGATGTAGGCATGCTCCTGGCGGTTCAGGCCCAGACTGGCCAACATGCTGTCGAGCAATTTTCCGGCATTGCCGACGAAGGCCTGCCCGCTGCGATCCTCCTCGGCGCCGGGCGCCTCGCCAACGATGGCCAACTCAGCCAACGGATTGCCGGCCGCAAAGACTGTCTGGCGCCGCGTCGTGCACAGGCCGCAACCTTGGCAATCGGCCACCTCGGCGGCCAGTTGCTCGAGATCGGCAAGGGCATCGGCGGGCCTCGAGGGGCGGGGGGCGGCGAGCATCGTCACCGGCCTGGTCACTGGCTCGGGTACCGACCTGGTCACCGGCTCGGGCACTGGCGCCGCAATGACGTCGGGGGACTCGGCCCCGGGCGATGCCCCGGTAGGCGCAAGCCTTGGCCTGAGTGCCAGCCCGAGCCCGAGCTCGGTGTAGGCGCGCATGCGCTTGGCGCGCAGGGCCTGTTCATCAGGCGGCAAGGGATCGGGGGGTGAATCGGTCATGAAGGGAATGGGTCGGTCAGTACCCGGACGTAGACACGGGCATCCTCGCGCGAATTATTCCATGAGGGGTAATAGCCCTTGCGCAGGCCGATGCAGGCAAAACCTTCCTGCTCGTAGAGGGCCATGGCCACCGCATTGCTGGGGCGAACCTCGAGCAGCATCCTACCGGCACCCCTGGCCAGGGCATCGCGGCACAACCAGCGCAGCAGGGCACGCCCCAGCCCCCGGCCCTGTCGGGACGGCGCGATGGTGATGTTGAGCAGGTGGACCTCATCGGGCGACCACATCAGCGCGGCATGACCGATCAGTCCGTCGGCAGACGCCAGGCACCAGAGGTCGTAGCCGGCTGCCAGCGCGTCGTCGAAATTGCCCCGCGTCCAGGGAAAGGCGTAGGCCGCCTGTTCGTTGTGGCCGATGGCCTCGAGATCCTGCGCCAGGGCCTTGCGCAGCCAGATATCGCCGACGCGGCCGGTCGGATCGAGGGCTTCAGGGCCAGTCTGCCGAAGCGCGGGTGCCTGCCAGCTCAAGCCGGTCTCCTCAGCGGCGCGCCGCATGGTTGCGATCGCGCAGGGCCTGCTGCTCGTGCGCGTTGAGGGCCACCTTGTTGCGGACATAGATCGGGGCGGCCAGCGCCGGATCCTGAAAACGCTGCGCACGATGCCGATAGGCGACATGCAGCAGGTCCAGCGCGCTCAGGGCCTCGGCAGGCATGAAGCGCCAGCCTTCCTCCTGCAGACGCGCCAGCAGCAGCGGGTGCGCCTGGGACAGGTCGCCCACCAGGATCCGCGCCTGATCCGGCAGCGAGCCCCCGGCCAGCATGCTGACCCAGCCCTGTACCGCGTCCGGGGCCAGGACGGCATCGCCCAGCGCGTGCAGCGCCGCTGCGGTGCTGTGCGGCGTACGACGAAACAGCCCCGCATAGACCTCCCCCATCCGGGCATCGAGCAGCACCAGGACCAGGGCTGGCCCGTCGCCCGCGTCCGACGGCAACGACGCCTGCAGGGGCTGATGCAGCAGGGGTTCGGCCCAAGCCTCCAGGCTGGAGACCGCGGCCAGGGGCTTGCCCCAGCCCATGGCGAGTCCCTGCGCCATGGCGCAGGCCCCCCGAACCGCCGTGAACCCGCCGGGACCGGCATTGAAGACCAGGCCATCGAGCAACCGGCCGGCCAACTCTGGCCGGGCCTGCTCCGCAGGGAACCCGTTCAACGCTGCCAGATGGTCCAGCACCTCGCGCACCAGCTCGAGCATCAGGTCGCTCACCGACGCAGAGCCAGGGCGTCGCACGCAGACCAGATGCCTGGGCGCAGGCGCTTCAGTCATGGCCGCTGCAGGCGCCCCGGGACGGTCGCCGACGTCTCCGGCGACCTGCCAGGGTGCCGAATCATCCGGCCATTGCGCGGCGGCAACTTCAATTCCTGAAGGGTCACACGAGAGGGCAAGCAGGCGCATCGGACAACAGGGCTCGGGAAGGTCAATCCCGGATTATCGCGGATTGGCGGCCGTCACGCGGCGCGGCTTGGGCATGAGGCCAGCCAAGGGGCGGCACCAGGAGGGGAGAGCCAGGACCGGGCGCGGGTTAGGGCCCGTTGGGCGAATACGGCGGCATCGAGGAGCCCGGACGCGGCACCAGAGGCCGGCCGGGCCCTTCGCCCCGGTCGTACTGCTCGCGCAACTGCTGGCGCAGGGCGCGGCGGTCCTCGGGACTCATGCGCCCGGGCCCCGGCGTCAGGCCGGCAGGGGCGGGATAGCCCTGCGGAATGGCGGGTCCCTGAGGCGGCGCGGCGTTGTTGAGGGCAGGCCCCTGCATGCCGTGGTTTCTGGGATCGCCGGAGTGCAGGCGCAATTCCTGGCGCAGGCGATGACGCTCATCGGGGTTGAGGCGCTCATGCGGCGAATGAGCCCAGGCGTCCTGGAGGACGAGGCACAGCAGGACAGCCGACAGACACGAACCTGCCGACGGCTTGCCCAGGGCGGAGCGTCTTGCTTGCATGATGCGCTATTGTAGGCGGACCGCCGGCGCGCTGGGCAGCGTCATGGGGTAAGCCTTGTAACCAGCTGTAACCCCCTGGGGCATCCTGCATTGCCGCGTCAGTCGCGCGCCAGTAAAGTACACGAAGCATGCACCCCCGGGCCTGACATGGGCAGATCCGACCCGTCACGACAATACCCTCAATTCCTTGCCTGCTCTGACATGAAAAAAATCCTGGTGGTCGACGACGACCTGAGACTGCGCGAACTGCTCAACCGCTACCTGACGGACAACCAGTTCGAGGTCAGCCTGGCCGCCGACAGCCTGACCATGAACCGGCTGCTTCAAAAAAGCGCTTATGACCTGATCGTGCTCGACCTGATGATGCCGGGCGAAGACGGCCTGTCGGTGGTGCGCCGGTTGCGCGGCGCGCGCGACCAGACCCCGATCATCATGCTGACCGCCAAAGGCGAGGACGTGGACCGCATCGTCGGCCTGGAGGTCGGCGCGGATGACTATCTGGCCAAACCCTTCAATCCGCGCGAACTGCTGGCCCGCATCCATGCGATCCTGCGGCGCCAGCCCAGCCAGGCCCTGCCCGGCTCTCCCTCTGCCCAGCCGGAGCAGGTCAGCTTCGGCCCCTTCGAGCTGAACCTGGCGACACGGGCGCTGCGCAAGAACGGCGAGCCGGTCACACTGACCAGCGGCGAGTTTGGTGTGCTGAAGGTACTGGTCCAGCACATGCGCATGCCGCTTTCACGTGACAAGCTGATGCAACTGGCGCGCGGCCGCGAATTCGGGGCCTTCGATCGCAGCCTCGATGTGCAGATCTCGCGCCTGCGCAAGCTGATCGAGGAAGACCCGGCCCAGCCACGCTACCTGCAGACGGTCTGGGGTGTGGGCTATGTATTCATCCCGGACGGCCAGTGAGCGAACGCCACGCCCACCGCCGCCCTGTGCGCTGAGGCCATCGCACGATGGCCCTGCGCATCAGCCTGTTCTGGCGCACCTTCCTGCTGATTGCCCTGCTGCTGCTGCTCAGCATGGCGCTCGGCTTGGGCTTGCTGCGCCAGCTGGATCCCACGCCTCCCGAACAAAACCTGGCCTGGGAACTGGCATCGGCCGTCAACCTGACGCGCAATGCCCTGATCACTGCACAACCCAACAAGCGCCGCGACCTGCTCGCCGACCTGCAACGGGAGGAAGGTGTGCGCATCGTCCCTCTCGAGGACAACGATCAGGTACAGGCCTGGCTGCCCGCCCACAACCGGCAGCGCATCGAGGAGGCAGTGCGCAAGCTGCTCGGCGCCGAGACCGTGCTGGCGACCCAGGTCAATCAGCAGCGCGGGCTGTGGGTAAGCTTCGTCATCGAGGGTGACCGCTACTGGCTGGTCCTGCCCGAGCAACGGCTGTCTCGCCAGAAGGACCTGCCGGTGCTCACCGTGCTGGCGGCACTGGCCTTGTTCGCCCTGGTTGGCACGACGGCGATGAGTGGTCTGGTCAACCGGCCCCTGGCCAACCTGTCACAAGCCATCACCGCACTGGGCGAGGGGCGCAACCCGCCTCCCCTGCGCGAGGATCTGGCCAGCGAGATCGCGGCCGTGAACCGGCGCTTCAACCAAATGACCCGAGATCTGGGGCAACTGGAAGCCGACCGTACCCTGGCGCTGGCGGGCATCTCACACGATATCCGCACCCCGCTGACGCGCCTGCGGATGGAAATCGAGATGGCACCGCTGCCTGAGGAACAGCGCCAGGCGATGGCCGATGACATCGAGCGCATCAATCAGATCGTGGCCCAGTTCATGGACTACGCCCGGGCGGGTCGCAGCACCGAGCGCGAAGACGTGGCCCTGTCCGAGCGCCTGCAGGCGATGGCCCAGCGACTGGCCGCGCCCGTTCCCGGCAGCAGCGCGGAGGACGGCCCGATATTGAGCGCAGAGATCGAACCCGGCCTGCATTGGGACGGCAATGCCACCGACCTTGACCGCATGGTGGGCACCCTGATCGAAAACGCCCGCCGCTATGGCCGCGCCTCGGGGGATCGGCAGGCCCGGGTGACGCTGACCGCACGGCGCATCAGCCGCGGACCGCGACTGCCCGAGCAGGTGCAGATCACCGTCCGCGACCACGGCCCCGGGGTCCCTGCCGAGAAACTGGACAGCCTGACCAAGCCCTTCATGCGGCTGGACGAGGCACGCGGCATGCACGAAGGGGCTGGCCTGGGCCTGGCCATCGTCGAACGGATCGTTACCCGGCATGGCGGCAGCCTCCGGCTGGGGGCTCCTGCCCTGGGCAGCGGCCTGGAGGCGCAACTGCTCCTGCCCCTGACGGCCTGAGCGATCGTATCGGCTTGGCCGCGCACGGGGGGGGGGGTCCGGGGGGTCGGGGGGCCCATAGGACGGGGCAATCGGAGAGATTCATTTAATCAATTAGGTCTGGGCCGTTGGTTTTTGCTATCGTTCGTCCCGGTCGGCCTGCGGGCCGAAACCGCGTGTTCAACCCTCACAATCCCCGATTGCACCAGGAGAATTCCATGCCCAGTCTGAAAGGCACCAAGACCCATCAGAACCTGAAAGACGCCTTCGCCGGCGAGAGCCAGGCCAACCGTCGTTATCTGTACTTCGCAAACAAGGCGGACGTGGAAGGTCAACCCGAAGTTGCAGCCCTGTTCCGCTCGACCGCGGAAGGCGAGACCGGCCACGCCCATGGCCACCTCGACTACCTGGCCGAAGTCGGTGATCCGGCCACCGGCCTGCCGATCGGTTCGTCGGCCAACAACCTGAAGTCGGCGGTCGCCGGCGAGACCCACGAGTACACCGACATGTACCCGGGCATGGCCAAGTCGGCCCGCGAAGAAGGCTTCGAAGAAATCGCCGACTGGTTCGAGACCTTGGCCAAGGCCGAGCGCTCGCACGCCAACAAGTTCGCCAAGGCCCTCGAGACCCTGGCTGCCTGACGCCCTCACACGGCTCTGACAAGGGGGAGCGTGGCTCCCCCTTTCAACTGGCGCCCCCGGATTTTCCCAAACGAAACAACCGACCTCCCCGAAAGGCACCATGTCCGCTCCCCTCCAATACCGTCGCG
>JAPOKJ010000076.1 GCA_029977705.1 Burkholderiales bacterium
CCGGAGAAGATCGCCGGCAGGGGCTGCGGCAGGCTGATCTTGAAGAACATCTGCCAGCGCGAGCTGCCCATCGAGCGGGCCAGGTCGATCATGTCACGCTCGAGCGACTTGAAGCCCATCACGGTGGACACCACCACCGGGAAAAAGCCGAGCAGGAAGGCGGCAATGATCTTGGGAATGATGCCGAAGCCGAACCAGACCACGAACAGGGGCGCGACCGCGATCTTGGGCACCGACTGCGAAAAGACCAGCAGCGGATAGACGAAACTTTCGATCACCGGCGAGTAGGCGATCAGCATCGCCACCGGCACCCCGACCAGCACCGAGGCGGCAAAGCCGCCCAGCGTGGCCCAGGTGGTGGGCGCGGCCTGTTCGAGCAGCATCGGCCATTCCTTGACCAGCTGGCCGACGACATCCATCGGCTTGGGCACCAGGTAGGGCGGGATGTTGAACAGGCGGATGGCCAGGTCCCACAGCAGCAGCAGGACCACCATCATCAGGAAGGGCCGGATCCAGGGCGAGCCCAGCGCGCGCGACAAGCGTGATTTCATGAGCCTTGAAAATTACAAGTAACTAGGCGGTTACAGCATAGTCGGCCGGCCTCCGGCTTGTCAAGCCGGCGCCGCCCGCCACGCAACTCTTTCAGGGGAAGCACGAGCCTTGCACCGCGCAGCGGAAAACATCAGGGATTTCGAAACAAACCATATGTAACCTGACGGTTACTTATGCTAGGATTTCCGGCACACCCCCAGACAAAGGAGCATCGCATGGCCCGCATCAAAACCACCGTCGTCGGATCGTATCCGGTTCCTGCCTGGTTGGTGGCCGCGCCTTCCGAACAGGCGCTGATCGACGCCACGCGGGTGGTCATCAATACCCAGGAGCAGGCCGGTGTCGATGTCGTCTGCGACGGCGAGCTGTATCGCTTCGACATCAACCATCCCGAAACCAACGGCATGATCGAGTACTTCGTGCGGCCGATGTCCGGGGTCCGCTGGCGCATGGGTTTTGCCGACCTGATGGAATACCGCACCGCCCCCGGCATGGGCTTTCGTACCCGTCCGCCCGGTGTCGTAGAAGGCGCCCTGGGCAGTGGCACCCTCGACCTGGTGGCCGCCTGCCGCCGCGCCCATGCCCTGGCCAGCAAGCCCTTCAAGTTCACGGTCACCGGCCCGCACATGCTGGCCAAGACCGTCATCAACAAGCACTACAAGGACACGCCCGAGCTGGCCCATGCGATCGCCGATGTGCTGGCCGAGCAGGTCAAGTACCTGGAGGCCGATGTCATCCAGCTCGATGAGGCCAATCTTCCGGGCCACTCGGAAGAGTGGGAGTGGGCCGCCTCCTCGCTCAACCGGGTGCTCGATGCGGTCAAGACCACGCCCGCCGTCCACCTGTGCTTCGGCAACTACGGTGGCCAGAGCGTGCAGAAGGGCAACTGGGACAACCTGATCAAGTACCTCAATGCGCTGCACACCGATCACGTCATTCTCGAGTGCGCCCATCGGCCACTCGAGGAGCTGCAGGTGTTCAAGCAGCTGGACAAGAAGATCGGATTCGGACTCGGCGTGATCGACATCAAGGCCACCGAGGTGGAATCGGCCGACCATGTCGCGCGCTCGATCGAGCGGGCCGAGAAACTGCTCGGCGCCGGACGCGTCAGCTATATCCACCCGGATTGCGGCTTCTGGATGCTGCAGCGCTCGATCGCCGACGGCAAGATCCGGGCCCTGGCAAAGGGTCGGGACCTGTACGAAGGCCTCGCCAGCTGAGCGGCCCTGCGCCTGCGTGGCAGAGGCCGCGCAGGCCCGACCGCTCAGGTCTTGAACAGGTAGCCGAGCACCAGCTCGGTCATGTGCGCCAGCCGCTCGGCCTTGGCGCGCGGGCTGAGCAGGTCGCGGCCAAAGATCGCACCCAGGGTGTGGCTGTTGCCCAGGTAAAAGTACGACAGCGCCGCGATCGACACATACAGCTGCACCGGATCGACGCCGGCCCTGAACACCCCCGACTTGCGCCCGCGGGCCAGGATCTCCTCGATCATCGCCACGAACGGCGAATGCATCGTGCGCACCTTGGCCGACTTCTCCAGGTGGCGCGCCTTGTGCAGGTTGGCACTGTTGAGCAGGTTCAGGAACTCGGGATGGGCCAGGTAGTAGTCCCAGGTAAAGCGCACCAGACGGCGGATCGCCTCGGGCGGATCGACCTCCGACAAATGCAGGGCCACCTCGGCGCTGCGGATGTCGGCATAGGCCGCCTCCAGCACCGCCAGGAACAGGTCGTCCTTGTTGCCGAAGTAGTGGTACAGCATGCGCTTGTTCACGCCCGCCTCGTCGGCAATGCGGTCGACACGCGCCCCGCCCAGACCATGGCTGGCAAATTCGGTGCGGGCCGCCTCGAGGATGCGCGCCTGGGTGCGCAGGGGATCGCGCCGCAGCCGTGCAGGGGCCTGCCCCACGACCTGCCCGCTGGGGTCTGCCTTGGCCGGCTTCGGGGTGGACGGGGCGCGCATGGTGGGCATGAAAAGGCGATCGGGAACGAGCAAGCAGGATACCGCAATCGAGGGGCCGGATCGCATCGAAGGGGCCGCGCCGCGATGCGGTGCCAGTGGCATGCGACTTGCGCGACGGGCGCGTCGCGTCTATCGTCCATGCAGATGCGATGCACCCGTATCCCCGACCCCGATCATCAGAGGACCCCACCCATGAGCTTTGCCGTGCGCTCCACCCCCCGTCTCGTTCCGCAGACGATTGCCCTCGCCCTCGCCCTCGCCGCAAGCAGTGCCGCCCTGGCCCGCGATGTGGCCTCACCCCCCTGGCCCCCCGGTGACGAGCGGGGCATGGCCAATGCGATCGGCCCGGCCACCTGGGCGCGCTGCGCACCGTATCTGTCCAATGGCAAGGCGCGCTCGTACGAGCTGTCGCAGATGCGCTCCAACACCATGCCGCTGTCGCCCTTTGCCGGCCCGCATGTGGCCAAGCCCAAGCCCAGCGCGGTGCTGCCCGGCACCAAGCACTCGTTCAACAGCGAGACCTACAACGAAGGCGACGAGCCTGGCCAGCAGGGTACGCAGATCGATGCGCTGGGCCACTTTGCCCACCTGCCCAGTGCCTGGGATGGCAAGGGCGCACCGCCGGCCGACCTGGGCCAGTACTACGGCGGCTACACCCAGAAGGACGTCAAGCCCACGCCCGACTCGCCGCTCTTGAAGCTGGGCATCGAAAAGATCCCGCCGCTGATCACCACCGCCATCCTGCTCGATGCCAAGGCCGTGGTCGGCAAGGGCCAGCCGATGAAGGCCGGCGAGGTCGTCACCAAGGCGCACATCGAGGCCATGCTCAAGGCCCAGGGCCTGGGCAAGCGCGGCATCCAGCCCGGTGACATCGTCTACATCCACACCGGCTGGGGCGACTACTGGAAGGATCCCGACACCGACAAGAAGTACTACACCGCCGCACCCGGCCTGGGCTATGACGCCGCCCAGTACCTGGGCAGCAAGCGCATCGTCGCGATCGGTCTGGACACGCCCTTCATCGACAGCGTCGCCGATGGCATGCTGCAAGGCAAGGCCGCACCGGCACCGGGCACGCCGGAGGGCCTGCCCTTTGCCATTCATCACCACATGCTGACGCAGCTGGGCATCCACCACATCGAGAACGCCAAGCTCGATACCCTGGCCAAGGACAAGGTGTGGACCTCCTGCACGATGGTGCTGCCGGTGCTTGAAAAAGGCGCGGCCGGCGCGGCCGTGCGACCGGTGGCCATCGGTTCACCCGGCCGCTGAGCGACGTGATCGGCTGGGCACCGGGCCGCCTCTGAGGCCATGCTGATCGCGCAGCTGTCCGACATCCACATCCGGCCCAAGGGCCGGCTGTACAAGGACCTCATCGACTCGGCGCAGCGCCTGCGCCGGGCGGTGGCCCATATCAACGCGCTGCAGCCGCGTCCCGAATGGGTCCTGCTCACCGGCGATCTGGGCGATGAGGGGCACATGGATGAGCTGCTGCATGCCCGTGAGATCCTCGACGGCCTGGCCATGCCGCTGCTGGCCCTGCCCGGCAATCACGATGACCGCGAGCAGTTCCGCCACTGCTTTGCCGACCATGCCCACCTGCCCCGGCAGGGGCCGCTTCACTTTGCGGTCGATGCCGGCGCCATGCGCATCGTCGCCCTGGATGCCACCGTTCCGGGGCAACACCATGGCCAGATCCGCGGCGAAGATCTGGCCTGGCTGGGCGCCACCTTGCAGGCACGGCCGCAACAGCCCACCTTGCTGCTGATGCACCATCCGCCCTTTGTCAGCGGCATCGGCTATCTGGACGCTTACCGGTGCTTCGACACCGAGGGGCTCGAGTACCTGGTGAGACAACATCCGCAGGTCCAGGCCCTGCTGTGCGGCCATGTGCATCGCGTGATGCTGCGCCGCTGGGGTGGCACACTCGCCTTCAGTGCACCGAGCACCGCCACCGAGATCGACCTGCGCCTGTATCCGCAAGCCCGGCCTGCGTCCCACGCCGGCCCGACCGGCTATGCGCTGCATCGCTGGGATTCGGCGCAAGGGCTGGTCAGCCATGTCGTCAACCTGGACGAACAGGACGGCCCCTACCCGTTCTTCTGAGCCGTCCGGGGTATCAGCCATGGGCCTGCTGGCCTGGCGTCGCCGCGCAGCCGGTCGTCCCAGGGATCAGAACACGGCGCCCTGCGTCTGGCCGTGGTTGGTACGGCGATCGTAGTCCGCATCGCGATCGCCGTAGTCGCGCGACAGCTCGGCAAACAGGCGCTGGACCCGCGCCTGGATCTCCTCGCAGGGCACGGGCGGCAGGCCCATGATCGCCTTGCGTGCGATCACGCCGAACTCACGGCCATGCTGGATGTGGCCTTGCTCATGCAGCATCAGCGCGGCGTAGTGCCTGTCCCAGCGCCGCACCAGCTCGGCCGGGGCGCGGGCGGCATCCACCCAGCGCGGCATCAGGATGTCGGCCTCCAGGTGCAGCTGGACGCGCGAGACACGGCACTGGCTGCCTTCGCGCGTGCTCCAGAACTGGTAACTGGGCTTCCAGGTGGCCAGGGCGTGGAAGCCCTTGGGCCCTCTGGCCGCGATCGAGCGGACCACTTCCTGATGGGTCAGCCCGTTGACGTCGTAATGGCGGACCCTGACATCGCTGGACTCGCCCAGCGTCGGTGAGGCATCGACCTTCAAGGGCAATGGACGCGAGGCCGCGCCCGCTCCGGGGCAGGGCGAATCGCTGTAGCTGACCTTGCCGGCCTGCTCGCATTTGTAGACCTGGGCCAGGGCCGGCGCCGCAGCGAGCAGGGCCCAGAGCGCTGCACAGGCTTGAAAATGTGTCATCGTGGCAATCTATCGCCGCGCGCGGCGCTGCCCAATGCCGTCCCGACCGGCGGTGGTCCGGGCCGATGCTCGCAGGGCCTGGTCTTCAGATACGATTACGGCTTTTCCAGGTCGGGCAATCACCGGCCGGGCCGCATCAAGCCCCCATCCCAGGAGACAGACATGAGCATGCAACGACGTGACTTCCTTCAGGCCTCGGCTGGCGCCGCCGTGCTTGGCGCGCTGGGCCATTCCAGCGCCTTCGCGCAGGCCATCGAACAGGTCAAGATCTTCTACGGCTTCCCGGCCGGCAGCGCGGGCGACATCTGCGCCCGCCGCACCGGTGAAAAGTTCGCTGGCACGCCCTACTCCAAGACCTCGGCCGTCGTCGAGAACAAGCCGGGCGCCGGTGGCCGCATCGCCCTCGAATCGCTCAAGACCGCGCCCACCGATGGCTCGGCCCTCGCGCTGACGCCCTTCTCGGCCCTGTCGCTGTATCCGCACATCTACAGCAAGCTGTCCTACGATCCGTTCAAGGAATTCGTCCCCGTCGGCACCGCCTCGATGATTTATCACGGCCTGGCGGTCGGCCCGATGGTGCCGGCCTCGGTCAAGGACGTGAAGGGCTTCCTGGCCTGGGCCAAGGCCAATCCCAAGGATGCCAGCTAT
Source organism: Burkholderiales bacterium (assembly GCA_029977705.1). Classification (GTDB taxonomy): domain Bacteria; phylum Pseudomonadota; class Gammaproteobacteria; order Burkholderiales; family Burkholderiaceae_E; genus JAPOKJ01. Next base: position 5,996 of record JAPOKJ010000076.1, read on the forward strand.
GGCTCGCCCGCGGCCGGCTCCACACCGCACTTCATCGGCGCCCTGCTCGGGATCAACAATGGCGTCGAGATGCGCCATGTGGCCTATCGCGGTTCGGTGCCCGGCATCACCGATGTGGTCGGCGGCCAGATCGCTGCCATGTTCACTCCCCACGGCGACTTCCTGGCCAATCACAAGGCCGGCAAGCTGCGCATCATCGCCACCTCGGGCAAGGGGCGCTCGCCCTTCGTGCCCGAAGTCGCCACCTTCGCTGAACAAGGTTTCCCCGAGTTCACCGTCGAGGAATGGTTCGGCTTTTGTGCCCATGCCAAGGTACCGGCCCAAGTGGTCGCCCAGGCCAATGCCGCCATCAATGCCGCGATCAAGGACAAGTCGGTCATCGATGCGCTGTCCGTCGTCGGCCTGCTGCCCTATGGCGGCAGCCCCGAGGACATGGGTCGCAGCATGAAGACCGAGTTCGACCGCTGGGGACCCTTGATCAAGAAAGTCGGCTTCACCGCAGAGAGCTGATCGCAGCGCGGGGCCGGATCCCTCACCAAGCGCCGCCCCGATGCAAGCCCTGATGGCCGCCCTGCGCGAGTTCTGGCTCGCCCTGCCGCCCCAGCTGTGGGTCGCCCTGTATGGGCTGTGGATCGTGGCGGCGGTGCTGTTCATCCTGCAGCAGCGCCGCCCGCCCAACACCACGCTGGCCTGGATCATCGCGTTCATGAGCCTGCCCTTCATCGGGGCCCTGGTGTATTTTTTCTTTGGTCCGCGCAAGCTCAAGCGCCGCCGCATGCGTCGCGTGCTGGCGCGCAGCCAGGCGGCGCGGTTTGCACCGGGGGCGCACGACCCGTTGCCGCCCCGGCTGGCCGGTCACACCCGGCTCGGTTCCCTGGCCCGCCTTGGCAGTGCTTCCGGTGACGGACCGCCGCGGGCCTGCCAGTGGCTGGCCCTGTATGACAATGGCGACCAGACCTACGAGGCCATCGTGCAAGCCATTGCCGCGGCGCGCTCGCAGGTGCACCTGGAGTACTACATCTTCGAGCCCGACGCGGTTGGCACGCGCATCCGCGATGCGCTGGTCGAGCGGGCCCGTGCCGGGGTCAAGGTGCGCATGCTGGTCGATGCCCTGGGCTCGGCCAATGCCAAGGCCCGCTTCTGGGCGCCCTTGCTGGCGGCCGGTGGCGAGCTGCGCCAGTTCAATCCGCCACGGCTGTTCAGGATGAAGCCGGGCAAGCTCAACTTTCGCACCCACCGCAAGATCGTCATCGTCGATGGCCTGCACGCCTTCACCGGCGGCATCAATGTCAGTGCCGGCAACTCGGCCCTGTCCTCGGGCAGCAAGGCCTGGCGCGATACCCATCTGGGTTTCAGCGGGGCACCGGCCCAGGACCTGCAGGTGGTGTTTCTCGAGGACTGGCTGTTTGCCGGCAACGAGTCCGTCTCCGGTGACCGGGGCGAGGCCGCGCGCCGCAGCCTCGAGCGTGAAGCCGCGCAGTGGTTTCCCGAACCGCCGCAAGGCGACGGGCCCTGGGTACAGATCATCGACTCGGGTCCCGACGAGCCCACCCCCGACATCCAGCGCTTTTACTTTGCGGCCATCGCCACGGCACGCCAGCGCGTGTGGATCACGACACCCTACTTCGTCCCCGACGAACCGATCATGCTGGCCCTGATCACGGCCGCCGCGCGCGGCGTCGACGTGCGCATCATCGTGCCGCAGGTGGGCGATTCGCGACTGGTCACGGCAGCCGCCTCCACCTTCGCCGATGAAGCCGCCGCCCATGGCGTGCCGGTGTTCGAATACCAGCGCCAGATGATCCACGCCAAGACCATGGTGGTCGACGATGACCTGGCCGTTGTCGGCACGGCCAATCTGGACAATCGCAGCTTTCGCCTGAACTTCGAGGTGATTGCCGCCATCTACGACCGCGACACCACGACCCGGCTGGCCGGGCTGTTCGAGCAGGACCTCACCCGTACCCGGCGCGTCGATCCGCAACGCGGCGTGCGCCGGCCGATGCGGCGCATGATGGCCAGCGTGGCGCGCCTGCTGGCACCCATCCTTTGATCACCCTGGAGACGCACCCATGAGCGCATCGAGCCCGTCCAGACGCCACAGCCTGCGCGCCCTCGCACTGGGCGGCGCAGCCCTCGGAACCTGGCCGGGGCGGGCCTTCGCGCAGGCCGCGCCCTTTCCCTCGCAGCCCCTTCGCATCATCGTCCCGCAGCCCCCGGGCGGGGGTTTCGACACCGTGGCCCGCATCCTGGCCGAACCCCTGGGCAACGCCCTGGGCCAGCCGGTGCTGGTCGAGAACCGGCCGGGCTCGGGCACCCTGGTGGGCACCGAGGCGGTCGCCAAGGCCGCGCCGGATGGTTACACCCTGCTGCTCGGTGGCCTGTCCAACATCGCCATCAATCCGGGCCTGTACCCGAAGCTGTCCTACGATCCGCTGCGCGACTTCAAACCGGTCGGCCTGGCGGTGGCCTATGCCTACACCCTGATCGCCCGCAAGGACTTGCCGGTGCAAAGCCTCGAGGACCTCATCCGTCAGGCACGCGACAAGCCCGGTGCCTTCACCTACGCCTCGGCCGGCAATGGCTCGGGCCAGCATGTGGCCAGTGCCGTGCTGTTCCAGCAGGCCCGGGTCAGGCTTGTGCACGTGCCCTATCGCGGCGCGCAACAGGCGTATCAGGATCTGCTCGGCGGTCGGGTCGACCTGCTCTTTGACCTGTCGCCCACGGCCAAGGTGCAGATCGATGCGCAGCGCGTCAAGCCGCTGGCTGTCTCTTCACTCGAGCGGCTCGACTATCACCCGCAGGTGCCCACCGTCACCGAGACCGGCGTGGCCCAGCTCGACATGCAAAGCTGGTTCGGACTGTTTGCACCGGCGGCCGTACCGGCACCGGTCCTGGAGCGCCTGCGCAGCGAATTGGGCAAGGTCGCCGCCCTGCCGGAAGTGGTTGACAAGTTCCGTCGCAACGGTGGACAACCGCTGCGGCTGAGCGCGGCGCAGGCCGAGACCCTGGTGCGCAACGATGTCGCGCGCTGGACGCGGCTGGTGCGCGAGGCGGGCGTCACGCCCGAGTAGAAAGGCCTTGATGTAAGGCCCTGCAACAAGGCCCTGTAACGAGCCCCTACAACAAGGCCATGATCGAAGGTACCGCCCCGGCAGCGCCCTCCGGGGCTGGCCGCAGGGCTGATGAAGGCATGGCCAGCAAGGCCTGCAAGGCCTCGCGCCAGCGGCCCTGCTCGAAGTCCTCGCCATCGATGGTCCGTCCCTGGCACCACTGGCGCGCACCCTCGGCCAGCGGCGCATCCTCGGCATAGCCCATGCGATCGGCCCACAGCAGGCGCTTGCCCTCGACCGCGCAGGCGGCCACCGTGCCATAGCCCAGCTTGGCCACCACCGCATCGGCAAAGCCGACCAGGTCCTGAAACGACACGACCGCACCATCCGGCGTCGGCATCAGATTGGGAAGATCTGCTGCCCCCGTGGGCAGCGGGGCCGCCCACAGGAACAGGGTGCCGGGGTGGTCGCGCGACAGGCGGGCACAGGCCTGCGCCGACAGTGCGCCGCGGTAACTGAACAGCACCACCGAGCGCCAGTGGCGCCGGTCAATGCCCAGGGCACGGGCGACGGCAGCATCATCCATCGTCCGCACCGCGCTGACCACGGGCAGGTCCTGCACCCGTGCGATGCTGGTGCTGTCGTGATGAAAGGGCAGCCGCAGGAAGGCATCGAAATGACCGTAGGCCTGCCGCACCCGGGCGTTCAGCACGGCAAGCCCCGGGGCCGCGAACATCGGATCGTCATAGATCCAGTCCCACAGGAAGTTGCTGATCACGGCACTGGGCAGCCCAAGCCGGTGCGCCGCCTCACCGGCCACAAAGCTGGCATCGGCCAGGACCAGGTCGACAGCCTGCGCGCGCAGCCAGGCACACTCGCGCTCGAGGAGCTGGTCGTAGCCCTGCATGAAATGCGCCAGTGCCGCCACCGTGGCCGGCGCATCGATGCGGCGGGCATCGTGCTCGACCACACCGACATCGACCTGCGCCGGCGACAGCCCCTGGGGCAGCGCACCCTGCGAGCGGAACAGCCAGGCCGGTGCCTGCGTGCGCACCTGCACCTGCGCGCAGCACCCGGCCTGGGCCAGGGCCTGGATGATGCGGGCGGCGCGGCTGGCATGGCCATAGCCATGACCGGACACGTAATAGGCAATGGTGGGCAGGCGGGCCATGGCCGCGATGATACCCAGCGCAGCGGGTGCGGCCCCTGCGAAAAGCCGCGGCCACCGAAAACGGCACGCCCCGCGAAAAGCGGCACGCGCCTCATTACCATCGGTCGCATGGCCCTGACATCGCGTCCGGACCGATCCACCAATCACTTTCCGGGAGCCGCCATGAGCGCCATCACCATCGACACGGGCACCGACCAACTGCTGTGCGAGATTCGCGAGCGCGTGGCCATCATCACCCTGAACCGGCCCGATGCCCGCAACGCCCTGTCCGATTTCCTGACACCGGCCCTGCGCACCATGATCAAGGAGCGCGGCGCGGATGAGCGCGTCGGGGCCTTGCTGATCACCGGCGCGGGCACCGCGTTCTGCGCCGGGGGCGATGTCAAGGGCATGGGCGCCAACAGCAAGAAAAACACCATGACCCCGCAGGAGCGCACCGACGACCTGATCGATCGCCAGCGCCGCCTCACCGGCGCCCTGACCTCGGTCAGCAAGCCCACCATTGCCGCCCTGCCGGGCGCAGCCGCCGGCGCCGGCCTGGCCATCGCCCTTGCCTGCGACATCCGCATCGCGGCGCAATCGGCCTTCGTCAGCGCCGGTTACTCCAAGGTTGGCCTGTCAGGCGACTACGGCATCGCCTGGCTGCTCACCCGCACCGTCGGTTCGGCCATCGCCCGCGAAATGATGTTCACCTCCGACCGCGTCGATTCGGCGCGGGCCGAACGCATCGGCCTGTTCAATCGCGTCGTTCCCGATGATCAGTTGCAGGCCCAGGCCTTTGCACTGGCGCGGCAGATTGCCGAAGGCCCGGCCGTGGCCCTGCGACTGATCAAACGCAATCTGGATGAAGCCGGACAGATCGACTTCGATACGGCGCTCATCCACGAGGCCCAGGGCATCACCGAGGCCGCCGCCACCGAAGACCATCGCGAGGCCGTGCGCGCCTTCGTCGAAAAACGCAAGCCGGTGTTCCAGGGGCGTTGATCCGGGGCGGCGCCGCTTTCACAAGTCGGCACGGCGGCGGCGGCGCCGTCAGAACGTCCCCAGTCCCAGCCCGATCCGGAAGCGGTTTTTCACCAGCGTGCCATCGCGCGAAGGCAGTGCGCGCGGCACCTCCTCGCGCCTGATGTGCACCTGCGCAAAGCTGATGCCGGCACAGGCATTCACCGTCGCGGCCACCTCTCCCACCTCGTCGATGGCCATCACCTCGCGCGCCTGGGCAATGCCGCAGGCCTGCGCGACCTGTGCCATGCGCGTGCCCATGCTGCTGTGGCTGCGCTGCATGCCGGTCTCGCCGAAGTGACCGTTGTCCAGCACCACGATGGCCAGGTTGTCAGGCCTTTGCGCCGCGGCCGTGGCCAGACTGCCCATGCCCATCAAGGCCTCGCCATCACCGGTGATCACCAGCACCGGCCGACTGGGCTGCGCCAGGGCCAGGCCCAGACCGATCGACACCGCACCGCCCATCGCGCCCCACAGGTAGAAGTAGCGGTCGCTGTCGCCCGAGGCAAAGACATCGTAGGTGGGCGAACCCAGCCCCGTCACCACCAGGGCCTGCGGACAGGCCTGCAGCAGGCGGGCCACGAAGTCGCGGCGATCGATCGTTGCGTTCGTTGCGGTCGTGCTCATTGCGTTCGTGCTCATTGCGGCTGTACTCATTTGGCCACCCATTTCTTGCGTCCGATCAGCCGCTGTGACAACAGCACCGCCACCCGCTGGCCCCCTTCAAAGGCCGCATCGAGTGCCGCGCCCACCAGGTCCTCGACCTCGTCGGCCTCCGAGGCGCGCAACACCTTCAGGCCCATCAATTCCAGCGCCTTCGGTGTGGCCTCGCCCATCGGGCATTGCCAGGGATTGAACTCGGCATATTCGCCACGCATGGTGACCAGGGTCAGGAACGGGAACTGACAGCTTTGCATCAGCGACAGCATGTTGATGCAATTGCCCACACCGCTGCTTTGCATCAGCAGCACCGCACGCTGCCCCCCCAGCCAAGCGCCGGCAGCCAGGGCCACGCCCTCCTCTTCCGTGGTGAGCACGATGTCGCGCATGTCGGGGTCGGCTTGCACGCGCCGGATCACGTGGGCATGGCCGGCATCGGGCACATAGGCCACCTGGCGTACGCCACCGGCCTTCAACACGGAGAAGATGCTTTCCTGCCAGGCAGGCACAAGGGGTGGGGCGGTCGTCATGACAGAGGTCCTCGAGGTTGACCGCATCATAGGCGGCGGGCGGCGACGAACCTGGCTAGCGTCTCGCGAGTGCCCGCTTGACCTCACGTTTCAAGACGTCATTGATGCGGGACTGATAGCCGGGTCCTTGAGACTTGAAGTAGGAGATGACCTCGGCATCCAGGCGTATCGAGGTTAGCACCTTGACCGGTGCAAGCTGCGGGCCACGGCCACGCCGAAGCACCGCCGGACCCAACATCGATTCAGTCCAAGGGGGATTGTCGGGATCGAGGGTCTCTTGCGTCGGCTTGGTGGGCAATCTTGCGGTAGTAAGCGATTTCATGTTTGACGGCTTTTCGCAGGGAAATGATGTGGGGACCAGTGGGGCGTTCGGTATAGACCAGGACCACATGCGACGTATCGATCACACCGAAGCAGACCAGGCGAACCTCACCGTAATGAGCGCGACGGTCCTCCCGCGTGATGGTGAAGCCGTCCCAGATCCGCTCACAGCCCGCGAAGTCAAGCCCGTGCAACGCGAGGTTGGCCTGTCGCTTGGGTTCATGCCATGTGGTCATTTTATTGTATAGACAAAATAAAGCAAGCGCCGACCTCAACCTGGGCCGTGCAGCAGTCACCCATCGTCGCCCGCCCAAGTCACCTGATCCATGGTCGACACAGTCCGTCGGCTCAGCCCAAAGGATCGGCATTCAGCCTCAAGCGACACCCAATGGCCACCAGCGGCACGCCCCAGCCCCGCACGACCCGCCTGCCCGTAAGATCGCCCCTCACCCCTTTCAAGCAGCGAGACCCTCATGTCCGACACCCCTTCCAAACCCATCGGTTTCATCGGCCTGGGCCGCATGGGCAAGCCGATGGCCGCCAACCTGATCAGGAAGGGCTTCAGGCTGGTGGTGCTCGACATCAACCCGGCACCGGTGCAGGAACTGGTGGCGCTTGGTGCCCAGGCGGGCGAATCGGTGGCGCAGATGGCGCGCCAGTGTGCGGTGGTGATCACCATGCTGCCCACCTCGGTCGAAGTCGAACAGGTGGCGCTGGGCCCGGATGGCATCTTTGCCAACGCCGCCAAGGGCAGCGTGCTGATGGACATGAGCACCATCGACCCGCTGGCCACCGACCGGCTGCAGGCCGCCGCCCTGCAGCACGGCATGAGCCTGGTCGATGCGCCAGTCGGGCGGCTGGCCGAGCATGCCGACCGCGGTGAGTGCCTGTTCATGGTCGGGGCCAGCGATGCCGACTTTGCGCGCGTCAAGCCCCTGCTCGATGCCATGGGCACCACGGTGTATCACTGCGGCGCAGTCGGTACCGGTGGGCGTACCAAGCTGGTCAACAACTATGTGGCCATCACGCTCACGCAGGTCAATGCCGAGGCCATCGCGCTGTCACAGCGCTTCGGGCTGGACCTGGCCAAATCGCTCGATGTGCTGCTCGGCACCTCGGCCAACAATGGCCAGTTGCGCATGAACTTTGCCAACAAGGTGCTGGCCGGTGACACCACGCCGGGATTCACCATCGATCTGGCCCACAAGGACCTGGGCCTGATCATGGGCGCGGCCCATGCCGTCAAGGTACCGATGCCGGTGGGTGCGGCGGTGTTCGAGTCCTACAGCCTGGCGCGGGCCAATGACTTTGGTCGCATCGATTTCTCGGGCATGGCCGATGCCGTCTGCGATCGGGCCCGCATCGAACGGGCACGGGTACCGAAGGGGTGGAAGCCGTCATAGGCTTTCCGCTTCCTTGTGCCGCGTTGCATGGCTGCGCTACCAGCGCAACTGATCGACCTCGAGGCCCATAGCCTGCGACACTTTTTCCAGAGTCGCCTTGCGAGGCTTGACCGAGCGCTCCATCTGGGCGTAAGCCGCCTGCGTGATGCCAAGGCGTGAGGCCACTTCAGCCTGGGTCAGGTGCAATTGCTCCCGCCAGGCCGCCATCGGAGACACGCCCTTGTCGAAGGCGCGATTGACGACGGCATTGGGTACCGATCCTTTGCCAAATCGAGGATTCAAGCGCTTGAAGACTTCATAGGGCACGACGACGAACGCTGGCTTTCCGTCACGGCCAACAATCACCTGGAAATCAGTACGTGCGTTCATTTCGGATTTTCACTTCTTCAATCAGCACGATGTGCACAGCCTCCTGGTGGTCAAAGAAAACGCGGTAGCGTCCGACCCTCAGTCCGTAAGTATGACAACAAACCTCATCGTGCTGTCGTCCGCGCAACTTGTCACACGGGAAACAGGCCCTCGGACTGAACCAGAAGCCTCGGACGAAAGAATCGGCATGCGAAAATCCCTGCCACCCCCGGCGACCCCGGCGACCCCGGCGGGGCGCCTTCCCATCCGACCGGCATCCCCAGGAACCTGACCCATGGCCGATCTGACCACTGCCTACACGCCCGACCCCGCCGAGCAGGCGGCACTGCGCTCACCGCGCCCCACCGGCCATGGCGCGGTGCGTGCCTACGACTGGATCCGCCATCACGCCGACAGCCGCCCGGGCAAGGAAGCGGTGCGCGACCTGGGGACCTCGCGACGCTTCACCTATGCGCAGCTCGACCGGCGCATCGATGCCATGGCCGCCTACCTGCGCTCGATCGGCGTGCAACGGGGCGATCGCGTGGCGGTGCTGGCCCACAACGGCGTCGAGTATTTCGACCTGCAATTTGCCTGCGCCCGCACCGGCGCGATTGCGGTGCTGCTCAACTGGCGCCTGACCGTCAACGAGCTCGACTACATCCTCAATGACAGCTCGCCAAAGATCCTGGTGCACGATGCCAGCTTTGCCGATGCGGCCTCGGAACTGAAAACGCGTTGCGGCATCGGCACCTTGCTGCGCATCGATGCCGCCGACCCGGCCAATCCCTACGAAGCCGTCATGACGGCCTTCGATGGCCAGAAGGCCGAGCCCCTGGTGCTCACCCATGATGACGTCATCACCATCATGTACACCTCGGGCACCACCGGTCATCCCAAGGGCGCGATGATCACCCACGGCATGAACTTCTGGAACTGCGTCAACCTGGGCATTCCGGCCGGCATCGGGCTGGATACCGTGCACCTGAACGTGCTGCCGCTGTTTCACACCGGCGGCCTGAACTGCTACAGCAATCCGGTGCTGCATGCCGGTGGTACCGTGGTGCTGGTCAGGACCTTCGATCCGGGCCAGGCGCTGCGCGTGATCGGCGATCCGGCGCAAGGCATCACCCATTTCTTCGGTGTGCCCGCGCCCTACCAGTTCATGATGCAGCATCCCGACTTTGCCACCACCGACCTGTCGCGGCTGCGCATTGCCGGCGTCGGCGGTGCGCCCTGCGCCCTGACCATCATGCAGACCTGGGCCGAGCGCGGCGTCACCATGCTGCAGGGCTTTGGCATGACCGAAACCAGTCCGGCCGCCATCTTCCTGGAACCCAGCGAGGCGCTGCGCAAGATCGGCTCCACCGGCAAGGCCTTGTTGCACACCGAGATGCGCATCGTCAACGACGAAGGCAAGGATTGCGGACCCAACGAGATCGGCGAGCTGTGGGTCGCCGGCCCGCATATCACCCCGGGCTACTGGAACAAGCCCGAGGCCACGAAAAACAGTTTCGAAGGCCGCTGGCTCAAGACGGGTGACGCCGCCCGCACCGACGAGGAAGGCTTCGTCTACATCGTCGACCGCTGGAAGGACATGTACATCTCGGGCGGCGAAAACGTCTACCCGGCCGAAGTCGAGAACGTGCTGTACCAGCTGCCCCAGGTGGCCGAGGCCGCCATCATCGGGGTGCCCAGCGAGCGCTGGGGCGAGGTCGGCCTGGCCGTGGTGGCGCTCAAGCCGGGCACCACGCTCGACCAGGTGGCCGTGCAGGTGCATTGCGAGTCGCGCCTGGCACGCTTCAAGATTCCGCAGCAACTGGCCATTGTCGAGGCCCTGCCGCGCAATGCCACCGGCAAGGTGCTCAAGCGGGTGTTGCGCGACCAGTTCGTCGGAGAAGGCGCCCCGCGGATCTCATGAACCGGCGACGTCCCTCATGAACCGCTGGTGGATGCTCGCAGGCCTGTGGCTGATCTATACCGCCTTCGGCCTGATCGCGGGCAGCATTGCGCCCCTGGTCCTGCTCATCGAAAAGCAGCTGAACATCAGCCATGCCGAGATGGGCAGCGTGATGGGGGCCTGGCAGCTGACCTACATCTTCGCCGCCATGCCCGGCGGCATCCTGCTCGACCGGCTGGGGGGCCATCGCGCCCTGTTCCTGGGCGGCCTGATGCTGGCCTTGTCGGCCCTGGGTCGCGCCCTGGCCACGGACTACTGGACCCTGATGGCGGCCGTCGCCCTGTTCGGCCTGGGCGGACCGGTCGTCTCCTCCGGTGCACCCAAGGTCGTCTCGCAACTGTTTACCGGCAGCGACCGTGGCTTTGCGATGGGCATCTACATGACCGGTCCGTCCATCGGCGGCGTGATCGGCCTGACCATGACGCATTCGGTGCTGCTGCCCTTTTTCAATGGCCAGTGGCGTTCGGTCATGCTGCTGTGGGCCACCTTTGCCGCGATGGCCGCGCTGATCTGGCTGTTCATCGGCAAAGCCGCTTCACCAGTGCTCAAGCCCGGAGAGAGCGCCGCGCCCGCGATGCCGCAGGGCCCGATCATGCGCGAGCTGGCCGGCACCCGCGCCATCCAGGTCGTGCTGCTGATGGCCCTGGGCGTGTTCGCCTTCAATCACGGCCTGAACAACTGGTTGCCCGAGTTGCTGCGCAGCCATGGGCTGCCCATCGTCGAAGCGGGTTACTGGGCGGCCTTGCCCACCGTCATCGGCATTGCGGGCTCGCTGCTGATTCCGCGGCTGGCCACTCCCCGGCGGCGCATGAAGATCCTGCTCGGCCTGTGCTGCGCCTCGCTCGCGGCGAGCCTGTTCCTGCAGGTCGTCTCCGGCCCCTGGCTGATCGTGGGCCTGGTCATGCAGGGCATTGCCCGCTCCTCGCTGATGACGCTGCTGATGCTCACCCTGCTCGA
>JAPOKJ010000079.1 GCA_029977705.1 Burkholderiales bacterium
CGAAGCCCTCAAGGAAGACGTAATCAGCCATTCGATCGACGACTTCTACATCCTGTCGCGCTCGATCATGGTCAAGGACGAACGCCTGTTCGACAAATTCGATCGCGCCTTCGGGGTCTATTTCAAGGGCATCACCGCCCTCGAGGGCGTTGACATCAATGTGCCGCTCGAATGGCTCAAGCGCCAGATGCAGCGGGAGTTCACTGCCGAGGAAAAGGCCGCGATCGAGTCCCTGGGGGGCCTGGACAAGCTGATGGAGCGCCTGAAAAAGCTGCTCGAGGAGCAGAAGGAGCGCCATGAGGGCGGCAACAAGTGGATCGGCACCAATGGCACCTCACCCTTTGGCAATGGCGGCTTCAACCCGGAGGGTGTGCGGGTCGGTGGCCCCTCGGCCGGCAACCGCACGGCCGTCAAGGTCTGGGAACAGCGCGCCTACCGCGACTACGATGACCAGGTCGAGCTGGGTACGCGCAACATCAAGGTGGCCCTGCGCCGCTTGCGCAAGTTCGCACGGGAAGGCGCGGAGGAAGAGCTCGATCTCGATGACACCGTGGCCTCAACAGCCCGCAACGCCGGCTATCTCGACATCAAGATGGTGCCTGAGCGCCACAACACCATCAAGGTGCTGATGCTGCTCGATGTTGGCGGCACGATGGACGACCACATCAAGCAGACCGAGGAGTTGTTCTCGGCCGCCAAGACCGAATTCAAGCACCTGGAGTTCTACTACTTCCACAACTGCGTCTATGACTTCCTGTGGAAGAACAACAAGCGCCGCCACGCCGAGCGCTTTGCCACCTGGGACATCCTGCGCAAATACAACGCCGACTACCGGCTGATCTTCGTGGGCGATGCGACGATGAGCCCCTACGAGATCCTGCAGCCTGGCGGCAGCGTGGAATACAACAACGAGGAGCCGGGTGCCGAGTGGCTGCGTCGTCTGGTCGAGCGCTTCCCCAAGTTCGCCTGGCTCAATCCTGAGCCCGAGGGTGTCTGGGAATATCGCCAGTCGATCGCGGTGGTCAAGCAGCTGATGTCCAACCGGATGTATCCGGTGACCCTGGCCGGCCTTGAAAAGGCCATGCGCGAATTGTCCAAATAGGCGCGCAGCCTCAGTCCAGCGAAGGCGCCGCCTTCATCACTTCCTCGAGGGTGGTCACACCCTCGGCAATCTTGATCGCCCCCGACAGGCGCAAGGGCCGCCAGCCCTGCGCCAGGGCGGTCTTGCGCACCGTGCTCAGGCTGCTGCTGCCCTGCATGGCATCGCGCATCGTGGCATCGATCTCGAGCATTTCATAGATGCCGACACGCCCCTTGTAGCCCGTCATGCGACAGGCCAGGCATCCGACCGGCCGATACACCCGCTCCGGCTTGGCCCGTTTGAAAGGCCCCAGCAGGCTGGCCCAGGCTTCATCGCCGAGCGAATCGTCGGGCTGCTTGCACCCGGAGCACAGCGTGCGCACCAACCGCTGGCCGAGGACGCCCAGCAAGGTGGCATTGAGCATGTAGGCCGGCACGCCCAGATCGATCAGGCGGGTGAGCGCCGCCGGGGCATCGTTGGTGTGCAGCGTCGAGAGCACCAGGTGGCCGGTCAGCGAGGCTTGTACCGCCATGTCGGCCGTGGCCTTGTCCCGGATCTCGCCGATCATGATGATGTCCGGGTCCTGTCGCATCAGCGCCCGGACGCCCTCCGCAAAGCCGATGTCGATGCCTTCCTGGATCTGCATCTGGTTGAAGCTGGGCTCGATCATCTCGATCGGGTCCTCGACCGTGCAGACATTGACCTCGTCGGTGGCCAGGGTCTTGAGCGTCGTGTAGAGCGTGGTTGTCTTGCCCGAGCCGGTGGGCCCCGTGACCAGCACGATGCCGTTTGGCCTCTGCACCCACTGCTGCCAGGTTGCCAACTCCCGCGCCGAAAAGCCGAGGCCAGCGAAATCGCGCAGCAGCACACCGGGATCGAAGATTCGCATCACCAGCTTTTCGCCGAAGGCGGTGGGCAAGGTGGCCAGGCGCAACTCGACCTCATCGCCCCCCGGCATGCGCGTCTTGATGCGGCCGTCCTGCGGACGCCGCTTCTCGATGATGTCCATGCGACCGAGCAGCTTGATGCGGCTGGTCATTGCAGTGAGCACCGAGGGTGGCACCTGGTAGACCCGATGCATCACGCCGTCGATGCGGAAGCGGACGATGCCCGCCTCACGGCGCGGCTCCAGGTGGATGTCGCTGGCCCCCTGCTCGAAGGCGTACTGCCAGAGCCATTCGACGATGTTGACGATATGCGAGTCATTGGCATCGAAGCTCTTGCCCGACCGCCCCATCTCGACAAGCTGTTCGAAATTCTGACCCGATCCCGGCTGGGCCGATTGACGGGCCGCCTTCACTGACTGGGCCAGGGTGAAGAACTCGCCGATGAAGCGGTTCAAATCCTGCGGATTGACCATCACCGGCTGGATCTGCATCCGCGTGGCGGCGCTGAACTCCTGCAGCCAACCCAATTCATAGGGTTCGGAGGTGCCGATCCACAGTTCATTGCCACGAAGATCGAGTGGCAGGATCCGGAAGCGGCTGGCGTACTGGCTCGACATGAAATCGGCCAGGCGCGCAAAGTTGATCTTCAGCGGATCGATGCGATAGAACGGCACCCCACAGCGCTCCGCCACCCACTCGGAAAGCCGGTCAAGGTCGAGGCGCTTGCCATTGGACGGATCGGTCAGGCCCCGCTGGGCCAGCGAGATCAGGGCATGCTGGGCGCTGGTTACGCTCAGCTGGCTTCCCACCGAACGGGCATCCTCCGCCCGCATCAGGCCGTCGGCCACCAGGGGCTCGAGCAGGCCCGCCACGCTCAGACGCTCCCCGTGCCGGGCGAGCGGGCGACGGCGCCGCCCACCGGGCGCCAGACTCACGAGATTCTTCGGAGATTGCTCGGCGGTGGTCTTGACGACCGCCTGCGGAACTGAAGGGGCGTTCATTCCCCCATTGTCCGGCGCACCGACGATGCGTCGTCAGATGGTCAGATGAGTGGTCGATGCGCGCGAGCGAGCGGGATGGTTTTTGAGGCTGCGCAGCCAGGCCCTGGCGGGCAGGTCGTAGGCCTTCTCGAGCACCTGGGCCCGGGCCTGCAGATCCGCCCAGCTCACCGACAGCGGCGGCCCCTTGAATCCGAGCACGACGATGTTGCCGGCATCGACTGCGGGCCACTGCAGGATGCGCCCCTGGAACGCCTCCTGGATGCGGGCCAGGTTGTGCGGATAGGTCTCGGGTTCGCCAAACAGGTTGACACAGAAAATGCCGGGATCGGCGAGCGCATCGGCGCAGGCCTGATAGAAGGCAGCCGACTCGAGCACCGGCCCCCTCGCCTCCTGATCGTAGACGTCGACCTGGATCACGCCCCAGGGCTTGCGGACGGGCTGCGCGATGAATTCACCGCCGTCCCCGATAAGCACCTGCAGGCGCGAGTCATTGACCGGCAGTGCAAAATACTGGCGCGCTGCTGCCGCCACGCTGGCACTGGCCTCCAGCACCGTCAGGCGGGTGTCCGGCAGGTAGCGATAGGCATGCTTGCTCAATGCACCCGCGCCCAGGCCGATCTGGAGCAGGCGGCGGGGCGGCTCGATGAAGAGCAGCCAGGACTGCATCAGCGCGACATAGTCGATGACGATGTCCCAGGGCCGCCGGATGCGCATCGCCCCCTGGATCCAGGGGGTGCCGAAATGCAGGTAACGGATGCCCTGCGACTCGGACAGGGTGATGTCCGGGTCGGTCACGCCACGCCCAGCTTGAGCAGCATGTCGTTCAGTCGCTTGACGAAAAGTGCGGGTTCGGCCAATTGCCCGCCCTCGGCCAGCACCGCCTGGTCAAACAGGAGGCTGGCCCAGTCGCCGGTACGGGCACCGTCCTGGCCGATTTCGCTGCTGATCTTCTGCAGGATGGGATGGGCGGCATTGAGCTCAAGGATGGGCTTGCGCTCCGGCGTCTTCTGGCCCGCCTGCTTGAGCAGTCGCTCCAGGTTCGCGCTGATGTCACCATCGTCCGAGACCAGGCAGGAGGCCGATTCGGTCAGGCGTCGGGACAGGCGGACGTCCTTGACCTGATCGCCGAGCGCCGCCTTGATGGCCTCGAGGGTCTCCTTGAAGCGGACATCGCTTTCCTGGGCCTGCTGCTTGTCGGTCTCGTCCTCCAGCTTGTCCAGATCGGCCTGGCCGCGGGCCACCGACTGCAACTCCTTGCCCTCAAAGCTGTTCAGGTAGGACAGCATCCATTCGTCGACCCGGTCAGTGAGCAGCAGGACCTCGATGCCCTTCTTGGCAAAGCCTTCCAGATGCGGGCTCATGCGCGCGGTCTTGAGGTTTTCGGCGGTCACGTAATAGATCTTGTCCTGGCCTTCCTTCATGCGCCCGAGATAGTCCTGAAGGCTGACACTGGCCTCGTCGCCCTGGCCTTGTGTGCTGGCAAAACGCAGCAACTTCTGGATGCGCTCGGCATTGCTGAAATCTTCACCCAGGCCCTCCTTGAGCACCTGACCGAAGGCCTTCCAGAACAGGGAATACTTGTCCTTGTCGTTTTCGGCGAGATCCTCGAGCATGCCCAGGACGCGCTTGGTGCTGCCTTCCCGTATCGCCTTGACATCGCGGGACTCCTGCAGGATTTCACGCGACACATTGAGCGGCAGATCGGCCGAGTCGATGATGCCGCGGACAAAACGCAGGTACACCGGCATCAGCTGCTGGGCATCGTCCATGATGAAGACCCGCTTGACATACAGCTTCAGGCCACGGCGGTTTTCCCGGTCGTGGATGTCATAGGGTGCGGTGGACGGAATGAACAGCAGCTGCGTGTACTCGGTACGCCCCTCGATGCGGTTGTGGCTGTAGGCCAGCGCGTCCTGGCCATCCCCGGTCAGGTTCTTGTAGAAGTCCTGGTACTGGGCCGGCTCGATCTCGTTGCGGCTGCGCGCCCACAGCGCACTGGCCTTGTTGACGGCCTCCCATTCGTCGTGAACCTTCCAGCCCTTGGCCTCGCTGTCCCACTCGCGCTTGCGCATTTCGATCGGCAGCGAGATGTGGTCGGAGTATTTCGAGATGATGCTGCGCAGGCTGAAATCCTGCAGCAGGTTGTCGAAATCCGGACCGTCGTCTGCCGCCGCGCTCTTGCGCAGATGCAAGGTGACCTCCGTACCGCGGCCGGACTTGTCCACTGTCTCGACCGAAAACTCGCCGCTGCCATCGGACTCCCAGCGCACGCCCTGCCCGGCTGGCAGACCCGCACGGCGCGTGACCACGGTGACTTTGTCGGCGACGATGAAAGCCGAGTAGAAACCGACGCCAAACTGACCGATCAGCTGCGAATCGCGGGCCTGGTCACCCGACAGCTTGCCGAAGAATTCCTTGGTGCCCGAGCGGGCGATCGTGCCCAGGTTGTCGATCACCTCTTCGCGTGACATGCCGATGCCGTTGTCACTGATGGTCAGCGTGCGGGCGGCCTCGTCTGTGCTGATGCGGATCCTGAGGTCGCCATCACCCTCGTACAGCTCGCTCTGGGCCAGCGCCTCGTAGCGCAGCTTGTCACAGGCGTCCGAGGCGTTGGAGACCAGCTCGCGCAGGAAGATCTCATGGTTGCTGTAAAGGGAATGAATCATCAGCTGCAGCAGCTGCTTGACCTCCGTCTGGAAGCCCATGGTCTGTTTGGCGGTCGCGGTCGTCATAAGGTCCTCAATCGAAAGCGGGAAACAGGTGTTGCGGGCCAGGCCTTGCCGGCACCGGGAGGCGCTGCAAG
Source organism: Burkholderiales bacterium (assembly GCA_029977705.1). GTDB lineage: Bacteria > Pseudomonadota > Gammaproteobacteria > Burkholderiales > Burkholderiaceae_E > JAPOKJ01. The sequence goes on from JAPOKJ010000079.1 coordinate 5,773, forward strand.
GCGGGCCATTTGCCAGCAAGGCGGGCGGCGCTCATAGCGCACTCCGCGCGTCAACTGGGGGCTTTTGGCGGGATTTCAAGAGCTGCCCCAGGGCCAGCCACATGCGCGGGTTCAGGCTGGTGGCGACATTGAAGCGCATCCATTGACTGGGTCGCTGGTCGGGCAGGAAAAGACTGCCCGGCGCCAGCAGAAAGCCCTTGTCCAGCATCGACCGGGCCAGGGCATTGGTATCCAGGTCGCAGCGCGCCCAGAGAAACATGCCGACCTGCGGTGTGGCAAAGATCTCCATGCCCAGACCCTCGAGTCGCTCGATGAGCGCTTCCCGGCCCTGGTTCAGCTGCTGGCGCAGGCGTACCAGATGGCGGCGGTACTGGCCTTCGGAGAGCACCCGGTAGACGATCCTCTCCCCCAGCTCCGAGGTGGTCAGGCCGACCAGCATCTTCAGGTCGGTCAGCTGGCGGGTCAGCTCGGGAGAGGCCGCCAGGAAGCCGACCCGCAGATTGGCGGCCAGGGTCTTGGAGAACCCACCCAGGTAGATCACATGCTGCAACTGATCCAGGGCCGCCAGTCGTGTGCAGGCCTGGATGCTGGCACCCGGGTGCAGGTCGGAATAGATGTCGTCCTCGACGATGGTGAATCCATGGGTCTGTGCCAGGCGAAGCACCTGGAAGGCCTTGGCCGCGCTCATCGAGGAACTGGTCGGGTTGTGCAACACCGCCGTCGTGATGAACAGCTTGGGCCGATGCTCGCGCGCCAGGGCCTCGAGCACCGCCAGGTCCGGCCCATCGGCGCGACGCGGCACCCCCAGGATGCGGGCACCGAGCAGGTTGATGCGCCCGAACAGCAGGAACCAGGAGGGCTCCTCGACCAGTACGGTATCGCCGGGCCTGATGAAATGCTGGGCGATCAGGTCCAGGGCCTGGGTCACGCCATTGGTGAGCAGGATCTGCTCCGGGCCGGCCTGAATTTCCGCCTCGGCCAGTTTCAGCTGCAATTGCTGGCGAAGGGGCAGGTAGCCCTGAGGCGGCCCGTAGTCGAGCAGGCCCGCCCCGGATTGCCGGCTCAGGGCCCGCAGGCTCGACGTCACCAGTGCCTCGTCGAGCCAGTCGGGCGGCAGCACGCCGCCCCCCGGCATGTCCTGGGCAGGCAGGCGTTTGAACATGTTGCGCAACAACCAGACCACGTCGATCTGGCCCTGCGGCGCATCCGCCCAGCTGCGGACAACGGCAAGACCGGACGGGGCAGCGCGCTCGCGCACATAGAAACCCGAGCCGCGCCGCGATTCGATGTAGCCGCGTGCGATCAGGCGGTCATAGGCCTCGACCACCGTGAAGCGCGACACGCGATGCTGGTCGGCGAACTGGCGGATCGAGGCCAGCTTGCTGCCCGGACGCAGCAGGCGATCGTCGATGCGACGCACATGCCAGGCGACGATGCGCTCGACCAGGGTGGCGGCGCCAGCAGTCTCATCATCAGGCGACAGAAAGGACAGCGAGGGATCGTTCAACGCGGGCTCCAGGGGCCAGTGGCGTCTGCGCGATCAGCCCGCCCGGAGGCGCAAGGCGGCACGGCAGAAAGACCAGTACAGTTAGGCCATTAATTCGTAAACTGTACTGTAACTGAACTGGTGCCCCGGGTACACTGCGGGCTACTGTCCCATGACGCTCCATGAACACGACACTGAATCTTCCGCTCTATCTCGCCTTCGCCTGGTTTGCCTGGGTCGGCTCGATCACGCCGGGACCGAACTGCTCCCTGGCGCTGGCCCTGGGCATCCATCACGGACCACGCTCGGTCTGGCGCCACGCCCTGGGCATCTGCCTGGGGCTGGGCATCCTGATGATGCTGGGCCTGCTCGGAACGCTCGACCTGCTCCAGCGCTGGCCACTGGCCGGCGTCGCGCTCAAGGCAGCGGGCATTGCCTACCTGGTCTGGCTGGGCTGGCAATTCCTGCGGGCAGGCGCTTCGCTGGATGAAGAACCCGGCTATGTGCGCCGGCCCAGCATCCTGGGATCTGCCCTGATGCAGGTGTCCAATCCCAAGGCCTGGCTGCTGATCACGGGCACGCTGGGCGCCTATCAGGGCATGACATCCTCCTTCTGGCTCAAGGCCGCCCTGATCCTGGGCACATTCTGGGCCTGCGTGATCACCGCCGTCTACATCTGGGCCTGGCTGGGCAGCAGCATCCGCAACTGGCTGCAGGTGGGACGTCGCCTGCAGACCTTCAACCGGCTGCTTGGCCTGTCCCTGCTCGCGACCGCGGCATGGCTGGTGGGCCAGTGATGCTCCTGGCTCGTCGACGGACCTTGGCAAGGCGCTGACGCATGGCCTACGGCTTCATTGGCGTATTGATCTTTGCCCTGACCTTGCCGGCCACACGACTGGCCGTGGCCGGTCTCGATCCGGTGTGGGTTGCACTGGGTCGGGTGGTGGTGGCGGCACTGCTGGCCCTGCCGATCCTCCTGCTCACGCGTCAGGTGCGGCCAGCCGCCTCGCAGGCCCGGTTGCTGATGGGTGTCATGGTCGGGGTGGTGTTCGGCTTTCCCCTGTTCACCTCCCTGGCGATGCAGCGGGTCGATGCCTCCCATGGCGCTGTCGTGCTGGGCTTGCTGCCCATCGCCACCGCCATGGTGGGCGCCTGGCAAGGTGGCGAACGCCTGCCGCGGGCCTTTTGGGCCTGTGCGGCAGTGGGCGCAGCGCTGGTGCTCGGCTATGCGCTGATCCACAGCCAGGGTCGTCCCGGCTGGGCGGACGGGTATCTGCTGCTGGCGGTGGCGAGCAGTGCTTTGGGCTATGCCTCCGGTGGCAAGCTCTCACGCTCACTGGGCGGATGGCAGACCATCGCGTGGGCGCTGGTGTTCGGCTTGCCCCTGAGCCTGCCGATTTTTGTAGGGCTCAGTCTGGACCTGAACCTGGCGAAGGTGCCGCTCAGTGCCTGGCTCGGCTTTGGCTATCTCACCGTGTTCAGCCAGTTGCTGGGCTTTCTCTTCTGGTACGGCGGCATGGCGCGCGCCGGCGTGGCAAGGGTGTCGCAGGTGCAATTGCTGCAGTTGTTCCTGACACTGATATTTTCAGCTGCCATCAACGGAGAGTACGCCAGCGCCGATACCTGGGGCGTGGCACTGCTCGTGGTGGGCCTGGTCTGGTTCATCCGGCGCCTGCCTGCGGCCTGACCCTGGGCACCACGCCGATCACGCGGGATCAGCGAAAATGCGCCTCGACGAGGGCGGGCGTGACCTGCTCAAACAAGGCTGGCGACCATTGCGGCTTGCGATCCTTGTCGATCAGCAAGGCACGTACCCCTTCGGGAAAATCATGGTGGCGCTGATAGGCCTTGGCCAGCACCAGGTCGAGCGCCAGCACCTCGCGCAGGGACAAGCGCTTGCAGCGCCGCAGGTACTCGTCGCTGACGTGCGCCGCGGTCGGCGAGCCTGCGGCCAGACTGGCCGCCGCTGCCTTGAAGAACGGGTCCTCCTGGGCGGCCACCAGCAGCGCATCGCGCAGGGCCGTCACGCCGGGCTGGGCGGCAATGAAGCGGATCGCATCGTAGTACTGCTGCAGGTGCGCGGTCGGAAGGCCTGCCTTGTAACGGCGGTGCATGCTGAGCAGCGCCCGCGTGACCCGGTCGTGATTGCGATCGGTCTGTACCGGCGCATCCGGTGCCAGCCAGTCCAGGGACTGCAGCGACTTCAGGAGCAACTCCTTGGCCTCCATCGGCACGAAGAAGTCGGCCAGGCCGGCAAACAAGGCATCGGCCTCGTTGATGATCATGCCGGTCAGTGCCAGAACCCGCCCCGCCCCGCCGGGCACACGGTTCAGGAAGTAACCGCCGCCCACATCAGGAAACAGGCCGATATGGATCTCGGGCATCGCAATGCGCGATTGGTCGGCCACGACGCGATGGCTGCAGCCGACGGTCAGGCCGACCCCGCCCCCCATGCACACGCCATGGGACCAGGCCACGATCGGCTTGGGGTACTCGTGGATCAGCAAGTCCAGCTGGTACTCGACCTCAAAGAACTGGTCGCCAAACACATAGCGCTGCGGCCCGCCGGCGCGCACCTGACGCGCGACTTCGGCCACATCACCGCCGGCACAGAACCCCTTCTCGCCGGCCCCCTCGAGCAGGACGGCCACGATCGAGGTGTCCGAGGCCCAGCTACGCAACTGGCGCAGCAGCATCTCGCACATCTGCAGGTTCAGGGCATTGAGGGCCTTGGGCCGATTGAGCGTGGCGCGACCGATCAGGAAGCCCTTGTCGGTGGCCAGGGTGTCGAACAGGACCGGTTGCTCAGGCGAATTCATGAACCGCTACTCCCTTGAAAATCCGAGCCGTCCGTTCTTGACACGGGGCTCGATGTACTTGCCCTTGCGGGCGCGCGCAGCCGCGTACTCCTGCAGCACCCGCGCCGAATATGTCTTGTCCACGGCCTTGCCGCCACGGCCCTGACCCTGCACCCGGATCGAGGGCGCACTGAAGGCGTCCTCATAGGCCAGGGCCTGGGCCAGGCTATCGCCCTTGTCGAGGGCGACCAGAATCACGCCCCGGCCACCATTCTTGAGCGGCTTGACCTCCTCGAGCAGGAAGTTCAGGGTCTTGCCATCATCGGTCAGGCACATGACCCGCTTCATCGCAGGGCTGAACAGCGCAGGACGGCAGACCGTGTCTTTCTCATCGAGCGTGAAGAAACTCTTGCCCTGTCGGGTGCGTGCGACCAGGTCCCTGACCTGGCATTGAAGGCCCATGCCCTGCCGGCTGGAGAACAACACGCCGCTGTCTTCAGGCGCTGCGAAAACATGCTCGATCCGGGTCCCCGCTTCGACTTCGAAGAACGAGGTGATGGGCTGGCCATCGCCGCGTGCCGATGGCAGCTGGGCCGCAGTCATGGCATAGACGCGGCCGTTGGTCCCGACCGCAATCACGGGATCCGTGGTCATGACCTCGAAGGCGCCGTAGAAGGCATCCCCGCTCTTGAAGCCCAATTGCGTGACGTCGACGCCGTGGCCCTGGCGGGCGCGCACCCAACCCTTCTCGGAGATGATGACCGTCACCGGTTCCTCGGGCACGCGGACCTCTGCACTGGCCTTGACCGCGGTCTCGATCAGGGTCCGGCGGTCATCCCCATAGTGTTTGGCGTCGGATTCGATTTCCCTGATCACCGAGCGCTTGAGCGCAGCGGGATTGCCCAGCAGGTGTTCGATGTCGGCCTTTTCGGCACGAAGGCTCTTGAGCTCCTGCTCGATCTTGATTGCCTCCAGTCTTGCCAGCTGACGCAGACGGATCTCGAGAATGTCTTCGGCCTGGCGGTCGGAGAGCCGGAAGGCCTGAATCAAGGCCGGCTTCGGTTCCTCGGACTCGCGGATGATGCGGATCACCTCGTGGATGTTCAGCAGGACCGTCTGCCGTCCCTCGAGGATGTGGATGCGATCATCGACTTTGCCCAGGCGATGACGGATGCGACGCTCCACCGTGGTCAGACGGAACTCGCACCACTCGGCCAGCATCTCGAGCAAGGGCTTCTGCCTCGGACGCCCATCCAGTCCAATGCTGACCAGGTTGATCGGCGCGCTGCTCTCGAGGCTGGTATGCGCCAGCAGGGTGTTGACGAACTGGTCGCGCTCGACGCGCGAGGTCTTGGGCTCGAAGACCAGCCGCACCGCCGATTCCTTGCCCGACTCATCGCGCGCCACATCGAGCACGGCCAGCAGGCTTTGCTTGAGCTGCAGTTGATCGGCACTGAGCGCCTTCTTGCCCGTCTTGACCTTGGGGTTGGTCAGTTCCTCGATTTCCTCCATCACCTTCTGGGAGGACACGCCGGGCGGCAACTCGTCGATGACCCATTGCCATTGGCCACGCGCCAGGTCCTCGAAATGGGCCCGTGCACGGACCTTCAGGCTGCCGCGACCACTGGCGTAGATATCGCGGATGTCCGAGGCGGCGCTGATGATCTGGGCACCGCCGGGATAGTCCGGACCCGGCATCACCGCGAGCACCTCATCGATGCCCACCTTGGGATTGCGCATCACCAGGACCGCCGCCTGCGCCACCTCGCGCAGGTTGTGGGAGGGGATCTCCGTGGCCAGACCCACGGCGATGCCCGAGGCGCCATTGAGCAGCACCATGGGCAGGCGCGCGGGCAATTGCACCGGCTCCTGCTGCGAGCCATCATAGTTGGGGCGAAAGTCCACCGTGCCGGCATCGATTTCCGAGAGCAGCAACTCGGCATGGCGGGTCAGGCGGGCCTCGGTGTAACGCATCGCGGCCGCGCCATCGCCGTCGCGCGAGCCGAAGTTGCCCTGGCCATCGATCAGCGGATAGCGCAGTGAGAAGGACTGGGCCATCCGTACCAGAGCCTCATAGGCGGCGACATCGCCATGGGGATGATATTTGCCCAGCACATCGCCCACCACGCGAGCCGACTTGACCGGCTTGGCAGTGGCGCCCAGCCCCATCTCGTTCATTGCGAACAGGATGCGCCGCTGCACCGGCTTCTGACCATCGGCCACATCGGGCAGGGCCCGGCCCTTGACCACCGACACGGCGTACTCGAGATAGGCACGCTCGGCATAGTCGGCCAGGCTCACCCCCTCACCACCGGTTTCAGCCGGCAGCGATGCAAAAAGATCGTCAGTCGTCATACATCCACCTCGGCCTCGTTGCCGCGCGCCTCGATCCACGACCGTCGCGATGCGGCCTCATTGCGCCCCATCAGCATCGTGAAGCGCTCCTGGGTGCGCAGCGGATCGACGGCGCCATAGCCCACCTGCAGGAAGCGCCGGGTCTCGGGATTCATGGTGGTCTCCCACAGCTGCTCGGCATTCATCTCGCCCAGACCCTTGAACCGCGAGATCGACCACAGTCCTTCGCGCACCCCCTCCTTGCGCAGCTTGTCCTCGACATGCCTGAGCTCGCCCTCATCCAGGCAATACAGCTTGCGGATCGGCCGTTTGCCCTGGGCGGGGACATCGACCCGAAACAGCGGCGGCTTGGCAATGTAGACATGACCGCGCTCGACCAGCTTTGGAAAGTGCCGATAGAACAGCGTCAGCAGGAGCACCTGGATGTGCGAACCATCGACATCGGCATCGGAGAGTATGCAGATGCGGCCATAGCGCAGTTGCGACAGGTTCGGTTCGTCGTCGGGTCCGTGCGGATCGACACCGATTGCCACCGCGATGTCATGAATCTCGGTGTTGGCAAAGAGCCGATCGCGCTCGGTCTCCCAGCTGTTGAGCACCTTGCCGCGCAGCGGCAGGATGGCCTGGAATTCCTTGTCACGGCCCATCTTGGCCGAGCCTCCGGCAGAGTCACCCTCCACCAGGAAGACCTCGTTGCGGGTAATGTCGCTCGATTCGCAATCGGTCAGTTTGCCCGGCAGGACTGCCACGCCGGAGCTCTTCTTCTTCTCCACCTTCTGCAGGGCCCGGCTGCGCGCCTGGGCCTGGCGGATGACCAGTTCGGCCAGGCGCTTGCCGTAATCGACATGCTGGTTGAGCCACAACTCGAGCATCGGCCTCACCACCCCGGAAACCAGCCTGAGCGCATCGCGCGAGTTGAGCCGCTCCTTGACCTGCCCCTGGAACTGGGGATCGAGCACCTTGGCCGACAGCACGAAACTGGCGCGGGCAAAGACATCCTCGGGCAGCAGCTTGACGCCCTTGGGCAAGAGGTTATGGATCTCGATGAACCCCTTGACAGCCATGAACAAGCCCTCGCGCAGGCCCGACTCATGGGTACCGCCGGCCGAGGTCGAGATCAGGTTCACATAAGACTCGCGCAGCAGTCCACCCTCCTCGTTGAAGGCCACCACCCACTGGGCGCCCTCACCCTCTGCGAAGGTATCGTGCTGCGCGTCCATGTACTGCTCACCTTCGAACAAGGGGATCAGCGGCTCGCTGGCGCTGGCACTGGCCAGGGCCTCGGTCAGGTAGCTGCGCAGTCCCTCCTTGTACTGCCAGGACTGGCTCTTGCCACTTTTCTCGTCCAGGTAGTGCACCGTCAGCCCCCCCAGCAGCACGGCCTTGGCGCGCAACAGGTGGTGCAACTCGGCCAGCGGAAAGGCCGGGGCGTCGAAGTATTTCGGGTTAGGCCAGCAGCGAACCCGGGTCCCGCTTTTCTTGTCACCCTTTTGCGCTGGCTGGGAGCTCAGGGGCTTGATGACCTCGCCTTCGGCAAAAACGATCTGGTGGACGCCCCCCTCCCGCCAGACGGTCACCTCGAGCCGGCGTGACAGCGCATTGGTCACCGACACACCCACGCCATGCAGGCCGCCAGAAAAACTGTAGGCGCCGCCCGAGGCCTTGTCGAACTTGCCACCGGCATGCAGCCGGGTGAACACGATCTCGACGACCGGCACCTGCTCCTGCGGGTGAAGGCCCACCGGAATGCCGCGCCCGTCATCCTCGACCGAGATGCTGCCATCGCTGTGCTGGATGACCTGAATGTGACGGCAATGCCCGGCCAGTGCTTCATCGGCCGCGTTGTCGAGCACCTCCTGGATGATGTGCAGCGGGTGATCGGTGCGGGTATACATGCCCGGGCGCTGCTTGACAGGCTCCAGGCCCTTGAGCACCCGTATGGAAGCTTCACTGTATTGCGTCGTCTTGGTGGCCATGCTCACATGCAACTACTGAAAAACAAACAAGCCGGCCGGTCCGGAGACCACCGCTTGCAAAGGCAAAGGTTCAATGACGGCAACCAGTTCAGGACCGCCATCGCGGACCTGCCAGGGCTGCAGTCATATGGCCAGTTGGGCTCCGAGTTCGACGACCCGGTTCGGCGGCAGCCTGAAATAGCTGGCCACCGAGGTCGAACTTTGCAGCATCCAGCGGAACAAGGATTTTCTCCAGGCGAAGAGTCCGCCCGTATCCTGGGGCACCACCGTGGGCTTGCTGGTGAAGAACGAGGTGTCCTCCATGTCGAAGCTGACGCCCTGCTGCTCGGCCAACTGGAGAATGAGCGCGATATCGGGATCCTCGCGGTAGCCCACCCGGGCCACGATGCCGTAAATGCCGTTCTCCCCTTTCGTGACCTCGACCCGCTCGCGGTCCTCGATGCGAGGCGAATCCTCGAAGATGACGGTCAGGAAGGCCGTCTGCTCATGCACCACCTTGTTGTGCTTGAGGTTGTGCAGGAACGCACTCGGACAACCGCCCTTGCTGGAGCTGAAGAAGATCGCATTGCCCGGTACGCGCGGCACATCATCGAGCGGCAGGCAAAGGCCATCGATGCCTCCCTTGGGAAAGGCATCTTTCTTGGCGCGCATCGACTCCATGCCGACGCGCCAGGTCAGGAATACCGTCACGATGACCACTGACAGCACCAGCGGGAACCAGCCGCCCTCGGGAATCTTGCGGGCATTTGCGATCAGGAACACCGACTCGAGGGCCAGGGCGAACACAAAGAACAGCAGCAAACCATAATGCCGGGTGCCGCGCATCAGGGCCAGCGTGATCAGGACGATGATGCTGCTGATCACGAGGTCTCCAGCCACGGCGATGCCATAGGCGGCGGCCAGCTTCTCCGAGCTCTGGAAGCCCAGCACCAGCACCACCACCAGCACCAGCAGGATCCAGTTGACAATCGGGATGTAGATCTGGCCCTGGGCGGTATCCGAGGTGTGGCGGATCAGCAGGCGCGGCAGCAGGTTCAGGCGCGAGGCCTGCTGGGTGGCCGAGAAGGCGCCGGAAATGGTCGCCTGGGAGGCAATGACCGCAGCAGCGGTGGCAAGCACCACCAGCGGGATCAGCAGGACTTCAGGCGCCAGCAGGTAGAAGGGATTCTTGACCGCCTCGGGCTGGCGCAGCACGAGCGCACCCTGGCCGAAATAATTGAGCATAAGCGAGGGCATCACCATGGAAAACCAGGCGATGCGAACCGGCTTGGGGCCGAAGTGGCCCATATCGGCGTACAGCGCCTCGGCGCCCGTCAGGCACAGGAATACCGCCGAGGAGGCGATGAAGGCCAGATGGGGATTGGCCATCGTGAATTCGATGGCATACAGCGGCGACAAGGCGCGCAGGATCTCGGGTGTACGGGCGATGCTGACCAAGCCCAGGATCGCGAGCGTCGCGAACCAGACCACCATGATCGGGCCGAACAAGGCACCGACCCGGGCCGTGCCCTTGCGCTGGAAGGCAAACAGGCCAATCAGGATGACCAGCGCGATGATGACCGTATAGCCCTCGAACTTACGGGACACGACATTGATGCCCTCGACCGCTGACAGCACCGTCATGGCCGGGGTGATGACCGCATCGCCATAGAACATCGAGGCGGAAAAAGCGCCCAGCACCGTGACTGCCCAGGCCAATTTTGGTCGCTCGCGCAGCACACTGACGGAGTAGGACAGCAGGGCCAGGACCCCGCCGTCGCCCTTGTTGTCAAAGCGCAGCATGATCACGACATACTTGATCGCGACGATGATCATGACCGCCCAGAACATCATCGAGAGCACGCCATACACGTTGCCGGCCGTCAGGGGGATCGCATGCCCGCCATTGAAGGCCTCCTTGAAGGCGTACAGCGGACTGGTTCCGATGTCGCCATAGACGATGCCAAGGGCTGCCAGCGTCAGCGCCGGGATCGCGCCGTGGTTAGAATGGGCACTCATGGGCCGCGATTCTACCCCGAGACGATGACGGGGCGCCGACGTCGCCCATGCTCCCTGCGCCCTGCCCCGCCCTGGCCGATCCCAAGCTCCCTGGAATGTCCCGATGAATGCCCTCAGCTTTGCACTGATCCTGACTGGCGTACTTCTGAATGCCTTCGCCCAACTGCTGCTCAAGGCAGGCACCAATCGGGCTGGCGACCTGCGCTTCACGCCCGATGCAGCCCTGGAGACGGCCACACGAATCCTGGGCCAATGGCCCTTCCTGCTCGGTTTCGCCTTTTATGGCATCAGCGTCGTGGTCTGGATTGCCGCCTTGTCGCGCGTCCCGGTGACCGTCGCCTATCCGATGCTCTCGATCGGCTACATCGTCAATGCCCTGATCGCGCGCTACTGGCTGGGCGAGCAACTGAACATGGGTGGGTGGGCTGGCATCGCCTTCATCTGCGTCGGGGTCTGGCTGATTTCACGCCAGGCCGTCTGAGGGCTGCGGCGGGCACCGACCCGCCGCCCGCGACGCTCAGGCCTTTTGCCTGGGAACCCGGCCCATCAGGTAGAACTCTTCATTGGGCATCATGCCACTGAGATTGGCCATGCGATTGCTCAGCGCAAAAAAGGCTGC
>JAPOKJ010000077.1 GCA_029977705.1 Burkholderiales bacterium
AGCTTGAACACCTGCGCGAAAAAAACTTTTCAACTGCACCCTGAAGGGAATCGTCGGCGAAAGAGTCCCATTTCTGAAGCCTCCATCCCCCACCACCTCAGGCAAAATCCCCCCATGCCCGAGCCCACTGCCCCCGTCCCCGATCGCGCCGCCGACGCCGTGCCAGGCCAGTGGCTCGTGCCGGTGCGCACCCTGTGCGAGTTCACCGCCAAGCGGGGCGACCTGGACCTTCGCTTTACGCCCAGCCCCACGGCCCAGGAAGGCATCGCGGGCCACCAGACGGTGGCAAGCCGGCGCAGCGCAGGCTATCGCGCCGAGGTCAGCCTGGAGGGCCAGTACCGCGATGGGCAGGGCCGCATCCTGCAGGTACGCGGCCGCGCCGATGGTTACGATCCTGTCGCGCGCCGCATCGATGAGGTCAAGACGCACCGGGGCGCGCTGCAACGCCAGCCCGAGAACCATCGCGCCCTGCACTGGGCACAGGCGCGTGTCTATGGTCACCTGCTGTGCCAGTTCGAGGGCCTGCACGAGATCGAGGTGGCCCTGGTCTATTTTGATGTCGGTACGCAGCGCGAGACGGTGCTGCGCGAGATGCACAGTGCCAGCGCGCTGCAGGCCTTCTTCGAGTCGCTGTGCGCGCGCTACATCGGCTGGGCTCAACTGGAAGCGGCGCATCGTCTGCGTCGCGACGAGGCCTTGTCGCGTTTGTCGTTTCCGCATGCCCGCTTTCGTGCCGGTCAGCGCGAGCTGGCCGAGGCGGTGTACCGCGCCCAGGTAGGGGCGCGCAAGCTGCTGATCCAGGCGCCAACGGGTATCGGCAAGACGATCGGCACGGTGTTTCCGGTACTCAAGGCGATGCCCGCCCAGGCCATCGACAAGCTGTTCTACCTGACCGCCAAGACACCCGGGCGGCAACTGGCGCTTGAATCGCTGGAACGTCTGGGCCAGGGCTTCGAGGCCTTGCCTGCGCAGGCCGATGGGGTACCTCTGCGGGTGATCGAGATCCTGGCCCGCGACAAGGCCTGCGAGCATCCGGACAAGGCCTGCCACGGCGAGTCCTGCCCGCTGGCCCAGGGCTTTTATGATCGTCTGCCCCAGGCGCGCGAAGCAATGCTGTCGCGGTTTCCGATGGACCGCGAGGCCTTGCGCGAGGTGGCCTCCCGTCATGCGATCTGCCCGTACTACCTGGGGAGCGAGATGCTGCGCTGGGCCGATGTGGCGGTGGGCGACTACAACCATTTCTTCGACCTGAATGCCGGCTGGCATGGCCTGACGCTGGCCGAGGGCTGGCGGGTGAGCCTGCTGGTGGACGAGGCCCACAACCTGATCGATCGCGCCCGCCAGATGTATACCTGCAGCCTTTCGCAACAGGCCTTCAAGCCTTTTGCGCGGCAGGCCCCTGCCGGACTGAAGTCGGCCTTCCAGAAGGTGGGCACCTGCTGGAACGCGCTGAGCCGCGCGCAGGTGCAGGACTATGCGGTCAGTGCCGAGCCTCCCGAGGACTTGATGATGGCGCTGCAAAAGCTGGCGGCCAGCCTGTCGGAGTGGTTCAGCGAACACCCGACCGCGGTGGAGCCGGCGCTGCAGGCGGTGTACTTCGATCTGCTGCACTTTCTGAAGCTGGCCGAGCTGCATGGCGAGCACAGCCTGTTTGATGTCACGCGCCTGCCGGAACAGGCCGGCAAGGCGTCCTTTCTGCCGGGGCGCGCTGGCGCGGGCGGGCGCAGCCGCTTGTCGAGCATCTGCCTTCGCAATGTGATCCCGGCACCGATGCTGGCGCCGCGCTGGAAGGCCGCCCATGCGGCGGTGCTGTTCTCGGCCACGCTCAGCCCGCCGCAGTTTCAGATCGACCTGCTGGGCCTGCCCGAGGACTGCATCTTCTTCGAGGTGCCCTCGCCGTTTGCGGCCGACCAGTTGCAGGTGCAGCTGGCGCGTCACCTGAGCACGCGCTACCAGCATCGCCAGGCCTCGCTGCCGGCCCTGGTGCAGGTGATGGCCCAGCAGTACCGTCAGCAGCCGGGCAACTACCTGGCTTTTTTCAGCAGCTTCGACTACCTGCAGCAGGCGGCCGAGGCCTTTACCCAGGCGCATCCGGACATCGTGCAATGGCGCCAGACGCGCGGCATGAGCGAGGCCGATCGGCAGGACTTCATTGCCCGCTTCGTGCCGCAGGGCCAGGGCATCGGCTTTGCGGTGCTGGGCGGCGCCTTTGGCGAGGGCATCGACCTGCCCGGCTCGCGACTGATCGGCGCCTTCATTGCCACCCTGGGGCTGCCGCAGATCAATCCGGTGAACGAGCAGATGCGCGAGCGTCTGGAGCAGCGCCTGGGACAGGGCTACGATTACACCTACCTGTTCCCGGGCCTGCAAAAGGTGGTGCAGGCCGCCGGCCGGGTGATCCGCACACCCCAGGATCGCGGGGCCATCGTGCTGCTCGATGAGCGCTTTGGCCGGCCCGAGATCAAGCGGCTGCTGCCGCAATGGTGGCCGCTGCAGCAGCGTGTGCCGGCCTGATGCCTCAGAATCACCCCTGTACGAACAAAATGATCCAAGGAGACCGCCCGATGAAACGCCTTCGCCTGATGAACCTGCAGGGCTTGATGAACCTGCTCGGCGCCGCAGCCCTGGCCCTGCTGTCCCAGATGGCGCTGGCCCAGGCCGACTACCCCAGCAAGCCGCTCAAGTTCATCGTGCCTTTTCCGCCCGGGGGCACCAGCGACGTGATGGCGCGGTTGACCGCCGACGAGCTGGGCAAGATCTTCAAGCAACCGGTGGTGGTCGAGAACATCGGCGGCGCCGGTGGCGTGATCGGTGCCGAGCGCGGCGTGCGTGCCCCGGCCGATGGCTACACCCTGATCATGACCGGGGTTGGCCAGAACGCGGTGGCGCACGGGCTGGATCCGAACATCAAGTACAACTCGATCACCGATTTCATCCATATCTCCCAGATCCACTCGGGGCCGAATGTGCTGGTGGTGCACCCGAACACGCCCTTCAAGACCATGAAGGATGTGGTCGAGTTTGCGCGCGCCAACCCGGGCAAGCTGGACTACGGCTACACCCATGCCGCCAGCGGCCACATGGCGATGGAACTGTTCAAGCAAAGCGCGGCTGCCTGCAGCGGTCCGAAGAACAAGCAGGAATGCAAGCCGCTGGCCATCGTCGGCATTCCGTACCGGGGCGGTGGTCCCTTGCTCAATGCCATCCTGGCCAACGAGATCCCGATGATGTTCATCAATCAGGACGTGGCCCTGCCGCATGTCAAGACCGGCCGGATGCGGCCGCTCGCGGTCACCAGCCTCAAGCGCAATCCGCTCTACCCGGACGTGCCGACGGTGGCCGAGTCCGGCCTGCCGGGCTTCGAGGCCTTGTCATGGTCGGGCCTGTCGGTGCAAAAGGGCACGCCCAAGGCGGTGACCGACAAGCTGGAAGCGGCCATGGTGCAGGTGCTGCAGTCGCCCTCTTTCCGCAACCGCCTGGAATCGGTGGGCTTCGTGGTGCCGCCCACCGGTGCGCAGCACTACAGCGCCTTCGTCAAGGACGAGCTCGAGCGCTGGGTGCAGGTGATCAAGACCGCGAAGATCAAGCCGGAGTAAGGCTCAACGCCTCCTAGTGTGGTGTGCCGTAGATGAGTTATTTACGGCACACCACACTAGCCTTGCGCCACACCTCGAAATCGGCCTGGGACTGCGGATCCGTGGGCGGGTAAAGGCCCAGGATCGAACGGCCCTTGAGCACCTGCTCGGCGACGAAATCTTCGAAGGCGGTCATCTGGACCGCCTCGTCGGCGATCTCGTCGGCCATCGCGGCCGGGATCACCACCACGCCCTCGCCATCGCCCACGATCACATCGCCCGGAAACACCGGCGCATCGCCGCAACCGATCGGCACATTGATGTCGATGGCCTGATGCAGGGTGATGTTGGTCGGCGCCGAAGGGCGCTGGTGGTAGGCGGGAATGCCCAGCCGCGCGATCTCGGGTGAATCACGAAAGCCGCCGTCGGTGACCACACCGGCGACGCCGCGCACCATCAGGCGGGTGATGAGGATCGAGCCGGCCGAGGCGGCGCGTGCGTCCTTGCGACTGTCCATCACGAACACCGCCCCCGGCGGACATTCCTCGACCGCCTTGCGCTGGGGGTGGGCGCGGTTGGTGAACACGCTCATCGGGTTCAGGTCCTCGCGCGCCGGCATGTAGCGCAGCGTGAAGGCCTCGCCGACCATGTTGCCCAGGTCCGGGTTCAGGGGCCGGACTTCCTGGATGAACTGGTTGCGCAGGCCACGCTTGTACAGGGCCGAGCACAGGGTGGCGGTCGAGACGGTCTTGAGTTTGGCGCGGGTGGCGGGGGTCAGGGCCATGGGTTGGGCTCGCAGAAAGTGGAAAGGCGGGTTGCAGGCGCCCGGCGCGTGGCCTGTTCGCAAGGCATGCTCGCGCAGCCTATTCGCGCGGCTCGGTCAGGTGCGCCAGCACCTTGTCGAGCGCCTTGTCGAAGGCCTTGCGCTCGCTGGCACTGAGGGCGCCAAAGATGTCCTGGTTGCGCTGCTCGATGAAGGCGATGGTCTTGCGCCAGGTGCGCCGGCCGCTGGGGGTGAGTCGCAGCACCAGGCTGCGCCCGTCCTGGGCATTGGGGCCCTTCTCGACCAGGCCCTGGCGCGCCAGGGCATCGGCCGCGCGGCTGGCATTGGCCTTGTCCAGGTTGGCCAGCGTGGCCAGGTCCTGCACCGACATCGGCTCGAACTGGCCGATTGCCGCCAGGCAACGGCCCTCGCCCAGCGTGATGCCCAGCGCGGCCGGGTAGGCCAGCGCCGAGGTCTTGTCGCTGATCTTGTTGATGCGGTGCAGGCGGTAGGTGAAGAACCGGTCGAGGGCAGGCAGGGCGGCGTCGGATTTGGGCATGACAAAGGGACGGGCGAAGGACGAACGAGGAGCCGCTCGCGGCAGTCCGGGCTGAACGGGTCGGCACATCATGCCATTTTCCGGCGCGGCCCGAAAGCCGCCCCCGCTCATCCCGCCCGGGCAGGCTTGACGCCCGCTGCGGCGGCCCTCATAATGGTTGCGACCGCAACTAATTTGCAAGCTTCTACAACAGCCTTCGCCACCCCCTTCGCCACCCCCCTTCGCAACCCGTTTGCAAAGCCGGCCAGGCGCCTGCAACCGAACCCGCCATGCACCAGCCCGACACTGCCCCGCGCCATTCGATCTACTTCGACTACCAGGTCTATCCGGCCGCGCCACGGCCGGCCAGCGGCCAGGACCGCTGCACCGTGGCCATTGCCGGCGCCGGTCCGATCGGGCTGGCCCTGGCGCTGGACCTGGCCCGCCACGGGGTGGCCGTGGTGATGCTCGAGGCCGAGCAGCAGGTCTCGCATGGCAGCCGGGCGATCGCCTTCACGCGGCGCTCGATGGAAATCCTGCAGCAGGTCGGCGCCGACAAGGCGGTCACGGCGCGCGGGCTGCCCTGGCGCTTTGGCAACTCCTTCTATCGCGGGCACAAGGTGTTCCGCATGGAGGCGCCGCACAGCGACGACGAGCGCTTCCATCCGATGATCAACCTGCAGCAGCCCTACCTCGAGCAAGGCATGGTCGAGCAGGTGACGGGCGAACCCCTGATCGACCTGCGCTGGGGCCACAAGGTGGTGGATGTGCAGGAGGGCGGGGCGGGCGTGCTCATCGGCGTCGACACGCCACAGGGCGAGTACCGGCTGCAGGCCGACTGGCTGGTGGCCTGCGATGGTGCCCGCTCACCGATCCGCAGCCTGCAGGCACTCAAGATGGAAGGGGCCAGTTACGAGGGCCGCTTCGTGATTGCCGACATCCGCATCGATCTGCCCTTGCCCACCGAGCGCCTGGCCTTCTTCGATCCACCCTGGAACCGCGGCAACACCGTGCTGATGCACCGCGAGACCGGCGGCATCTGGCGCTTCGATTATCAGCTGCCCCCGGGCGAGGACCCGGAGCAGGCCCAGTCGATGGCCTCGCTGAAGGCCCGCATCGATGCGCAGCTGGCCTGCATCGGCGCGGCCGGCACGCCCTGGGAACTGGACTGGTGCTCGGTCTATTCGGCGCGCGCCCTGACCCTGCCCGACTATGTGAACGGCCATGTGCTGTACTGTGGCGATGCCGCCCACATGCTGCCCATCTTCGGGGTGCGCGGCGCCAACACCGGCTGGCAGGATGGTCAGAACCTGGCCTGGAAACTGGCCGCCGTGGTCAAGGGCTCGGCCCCGCGCCGCCTGCTCGACAGCTATACCGAGGAGCGCGTCGGCGCTGCCCGCGAGATCATCGAGGAAGCCGGCAAGAGCACCCGCTTCATGACGCCGCCCAGCGCCGGCTACCGCCTGTTGCGCGATGCCACGCTGTCCCTGGCCCTGACCCAGCCCTTCATCCGGCCGCTGCTGCATTGGCGCACCTCGCGCCCCCATGAATACCTGCACTCGAGCCTGAACAGCCCCGAGGATGACAATGCCCTGTTCACCCAGGGGCCGGCCGATGGCGTGGTCATCCCCAATGTGCGGCTGGGCCCGGAGCATTACCTGATGGACCACTCGCTGACACGCTTTTGCCTGCTCTGGTTCAGCCATGAGGCATCGGCGCCGCAGCCGCTGCGCGAGCGTGTGGCCGCCTGGCAGTCGGTCGGGCTGGACCTGTTGCGGGTCGGGCGCGGCGGTGACATCGACGATCCGCAGGGCCGGGTCTGGGCACGCTTTGGCGTGCATCGCTCTGGCGCTGCGTATCTGCTGCGACCCGACCAGCACGTCTGCGCGCGCTGGCTGGCAGTCACACCCGAACGGCTGGACCTGGCGATGCGCCAGGCCACCGCCCAGGCATGAGCCCCCTCACCGGACAACCATCATGACCCCATCAACCGTTGCCAAGATGGAAAGCGCCTACGACACCCTGGCGCAGGCCATCGACCAGGCGGGCCCCCGAAGCGAGGTGTTCCTGGTCAAGCTGGCCCTGCTCATGGTCCATGAGTGGGGCGACGCCGAAGCCTTCGAGCGCCTGGTGGCCCTGGCCGGCCAGGATCTGGATGTGGCCGACAAGGTGCCCGACAAGCTCGCCGAGCCCCGACGCTGAAGGCGCAGCGCGCCGCGCCCCGGCGCTGAAGGCGCAGCACGCCGCGCGGCCCCTCGTGATGGCTCGCTTCGGTCTGCGGCCTTGACCGCTTGCGGCCCCCGGCCGCTACACTGAGGACCAGCGTCCGCGGGCTCAACCTCCGGCCACCGGTGGCAAGGCCGCGGCTGCTGTTCCGACCCCAAAACACGAGGAGACTTTCATGGCTGACACCTATGTTCTTGTCCATGGCGCCTGGCACACCGGCCGTGAGCTGGAAGCCGTTGCCGAACACATCCGCAAGGCCGGGCACACCGTCCTTTGCCCGACGGCGGCGGGCAATCGCGCCGGCGATGATCGCAGCCGCATCGGGCTGCAGGACGCCATCGATTCGATCGTCGCATTCATCGAGGAAAAAAACCTGACCGAGGTGCGCCTGGTCGGGCACAGCTATGGCGGCATGCTGATCTCAGGCGTGGCCGACCGGATCCCGGGGCGCCTGAAGCGTCTGGTATACGTGAACGCCTTCGTGCCGCAGCCGGGCGAAAGCCTCAACGACATGGTGCCGCCGCACTACATCGGCATGTTCGATGCGATCGCCGGCGCCAACCACAATGCCGTGATGCTGCCCTTCGAGGTCTGGCGCGAAGCCTTCATCAATGATGCCGACCTGGCCCTGGCCCAGTCGGCCTACGCGCAACTGAATCCCCATCCCTACAAGACCTTCACCGACAAGATCGCATTGAGCAAGCCGATGGCCGAGGTCATGCTGGGCAAGTCCTACCTCAACTGCCAGCAGGATGCAGCCATGCCGCACAGCACGCCCTGGCATCCGCGCCTGTCCGAGCGGCTCGGCCTGTTCCGCCTGATCGAATGCCCGGGCAGCCACGAGATCTGGTTCAGCAACCCGCCGGTGCTGGCCAAGGCCATCATCGAGGCGGGCCGGGACTGAGGCCTCAGAAGATGTCGGGTTCGGCCACCGGCTTGCCGAAGCTGGTCTCGAGATAATCGAAGTCGCAGCCCTGGTCGGCCTGCATGATGTGCTTGCTGAACATCCAGCCGTAGCCGCGCTCAAAGCGCTTTTGCGGCTGGACCCAGGCGGCCTTGCGGCGGGCCAGCTCTTCGTCGCTGACCTCCAGGTGGATGCGACGGCGCGGCACGTCCACGGTGATCAGGTCACCGGTCTTGACCAGGCCGAGCGGACCGCCCACATAGGACTCGGGCGCCACATGCAGGATGCAGGCGCCATAGCTGGTTCCGCTCATGCGCGAATCGGAGATGCGCAGCATGTCGCGCACGCCCTGCTTGACCAGCTTGGTGGGGATCGGCAGCATGCCCCACTCGGGCATGCCCGGTCCGCCCTGCGGGCCGGCATTGCGCAGGATCAGGATGTGGTCGGCGGTGACCTCCAGGTCGGGGTCATCGACCGCCTTCTTCATGCTCGGATAATCATCGAACACCAGTGCCGGACCGGTGTGCTTGAGGTATTGCGGGGCACAGGCACTGGGCTTGATGACGCAGCCATCGGGGGCCAGGTTGCCCTTGAGTACCGCCAGCGCGCCCTCGGCATAGATCGGGTTCTCGAGCGTGCGGATGACGTCGTCGTTGTGCACCTCGCCGTGCAGGATGTTCTCGCCCAGGCTCTTGCCGGTGACCGTCATTGCATGGAGCAGGAGATGGTCGCGCAGGCGGCTCATCATGCCCAGCATGCCGCCGGCATAGTAGAAGTCTTCCATCAGGTAGGTCTTGCCGCTGGGCCGGATGTTGGCGATCACCGGCACCTTGCGGCTGGCGGCATCAAAGTCCGCCAGGTCGATCGCACAGTGGGCACCGGCGCGCCGCGACATGGCCACCAGGTGGATGATGGCATTGGTCGAGCAACCCATCGCCATCGCAATGGTGATGCCATTGAGGAACGAGGCCTTGCTGAACAGGCGGGCCGGGGTCAGGTCTTCCCAGACCATCTCGACGGCACGCCGGCCACAGGCGGCCGCCATGCGCTGGTGGTTGGAATCGACCGCCGGAATCGAGGACGCACCGGGCAGGGTCAGGCCACAGGCTTCGGCGATGCCGGTCATGGTGCTGGCCGTGCCCATCGTCATGCAGTGACCGGCGCTGCGCGAGATGCCGCCTTCCACTTCCAGCCACTGGGCCGGGGTGATGTTGCCGGCGCGGCGCTCGTCCCAGTATTTCCAGGTGTCCGAACCCGACCCCAGCTTTTCACCCTTCCAGTTGCCGCTGAGCATCGGGCCGGCCGGCATGAAGATCATCGGCACACCGGCACTGGTGGCGCCCATCACCAGACCCGGGGTGGTCTTGTCGCAGCCGCCCATCATCACCACGCCATCGATCGGATGGCTGCGGATGAGTTCCTCGGCCTCGATGGCCAGCAGGTTGCGATACAGCATGGTGGTGGGCTTGACGATAGGCTCGGACAGCGAGATCGCCGGCAATTCGACCGGAAAGCCCCCGGCCTGCAGGATGCCGCGCTTGACGTCCTCGACGCGCTGCTTGAAATGACCGTGGCAGGGATTGATGTCGCTCCAGGTGTTCAGGATGCCGATCACCGGCTTGCCGACCCAGTCCTCGGGGCCGTAGCCCAGTTGCATCACACGCGAGCGATGTCCGAAGGAGCGCAGGTCATCGGGGGCGAACCAGCGCGCACTGCGCAGGCTTTCGTAGGGCTTCTTGCTCATGGGATGGGGTGCTCCGCGTCAGGGGGATGGCTAGATGATAGCCGCGCCGCCACCCCGGCAGGCGCGTGAAATCCGCTTTGACCCGCCGCCCCGGGCGGGCAGCGGGCGGGTTCAGCCAGCCCGCGGCATCGCTGGCCGCAGACCCACGGGCAGGGGCCTGGGCCGGTGCAGGACGTCCTCGCTCAGCCAGAGGGCACTGCGCCGTGCGCGCTGGGCCACCATCGGCAGGGGCAATTGCTGGTAGTCGTCGTTGAACACTTCGAAGCTGTAGTCCCCGCGGTAGCCCTGGCGATGCAGGCGCAGCACGAGATCGGCCAGTGCGTCGCTGTGAACCCCCTCGCCTGGAAAGACCCGGAAGGTCCGCGCGGTGGTCATGCGCTCCTCGAAGGTCGGGGTCTCGTTCCACATGAAATCGGACAACTGCACCAGAAAGATCCGCTCCGGCTCGAGTGTGTCGATCGCATCAAGCGGCGTCTTTGCCGCAAAGACATGGAAGGAATCCAGGCCCAGGCCCAGGTTCGGGCAATCGGCGCGCAGGATCACGTCCCAGGCGCTCGTGAATTCGTTGATGGTCCGGCCCCAGGACAGCCCTTCATAGGCAATCCGGATGCCCAGTGGCAGGGCCAGCATGGCCAGCTTGCGAAGATCCCCGGCGATCAGATCCGGATCCTGGGTGGCATGGCGCGACGTCGAGGAACAGGCCAGCAGCACCCTGCAATCGAGGGCCTCGCACATCTGCAGCATCGCCTTGGCGATCTCGACCTTGTAATCGTGCAGGTGGCCGGACAGCCCCTCGAAATCGCGCAGCACCTGAAATCCTGTCGTGCGCAGGCCGCTGGCCTTGACACACGCAACGGCCGCCTGCACGCCACCGGGATGGCCGACCAGATCGCGGGCGCTGAGCATGACCTGGGCAAAGCCGGCCGCCTTCATTGCGGCCAGTTTCGATTCAAGGGAGCCTGCCATCGTGATGGTGTCCATCCCGAAGCCGTCGATCAGGTCCATGGCGATGCTCCTCAAGCCTGGTGGACGAGTTCGAACGACAGCGACCCCAGCAAGCCCTGGGTCAGCGCCCCCCGGTCGTCCGGGTGCAGGTGAGCCGCCTCGACAAAGCTCACCCCGCGCGCCTTCAGGGCCTGGACCGCTTGCGCGACGTCAGGCACACCGATGCCGATGCGCTGCAAGGTCTCGGGAGCGTCGGTGAATTCGACGCGACGATCCGGCTCCACCAGCTGCCACAGGAAGCGTCGGCAGGGACTGCGCATCAGCTTGCCGCGCGGCAGGATGCCAAAGCGCTCCTCGTCGGGGATCAGGGCAAAGCCGAGCATGTGCTCGTAGAAGGCGATCCAGTCCTCGCTGCGGTCCACACCGATGTATTGCACGAGGCCGAAATAGGCCATGCCGGCGAGGGCCGGCGGATGCGGATCGACGGTCGGGATCAGCACGAAATCGATGTCGAAGATCGAAAACTCGCGATAACGGTCGATGAAGTAGAAGCGGCTGCCGCCAGGACCATGGATCGAAGGGATGTTCAGCTCCATGGCCTGGGCATGGCTCGGGCCTTCCCAGGCCCCAAGTTGCAGACAGCGGGCCTGGGCTGCCCGGGCATCCTGCACCCGAAAGGCCACGGCCGAGATGACCGGGTGACCGGCGGCCGTCGCGCTGACACGTGCATCGTCGGGCTGGGCATTGATGATCAGGTTCATGCTGCCCTGCCGGTACAGGATGACCTCCCGGGAGCGGTGGCGGGCCACCGGCCTGAAGCCCATTTTCTCGAGTGCCTGGCCCAGCGCCTGCGGACGCAGGGTGGCGTACTCGATGAACTCGATGCCGTCCAGGCCGATCGGGTTGGGCAACTCGGGCAAGGCTTCTCGGTTGGATGCGGTCGCCGTCATGGGCACACTCCTGAGGGGCGCACGGCCGGCCGGCCTGCAGCGCGTGGGCAGAGAGAACGATTATGTACCATTTGGTACATTATTGGCAAGATCAGCCCGAGAATGGTCGACGCGACCGATGCGCTACCGGTTCAGGCGGGCGGCTTGAGCACGAAGCGCACCAGCATCTCGACGATGTTGTCACGGCGCTTGCGACGCGCTGCCGGGCTGTCGAAATCGTGCTTGAAAATCAGCGAGAAGCTGTGCCGGTTGGCGACATTGAAGACCGACAGCGCACTGATAGACATGTGCAGATCGACCGGGTCCAGGCCCGGCCGGAACACCCCTTCGGCCACCCCGCGCTCATAGACGCGGCGCAGTCCCTCGATGGCCGGCACGTTCAATTTCTGGATCTCCTTGCTCTGCGCCAGGTATTGGCCGCGCTGGATGTTCTCGGAGGCCACCAACCGGATGAAATCGGGGTGGGACTGCTGGTACTCGACCGTGAAGGCCACCAGCTTGCGCAGCGCCGCCTCCGGCGACAGGTCGTCCAGATGCAGGTCGGCCTCGATCGAGCGGATGCGCCGGTAGGCGGCCTCGAGCACGGCGATGTACAAGCCCTCCTTGCTGCCAAAGTAGTAGTAGATCATCCGCTTGGAGGTCTGCATGGCCTGGGCAATGACGTCGATGCGGGCGCCGGCCAGGCCCTTTTCGGCAAACTCGCGCGTGCCGACCTCGATGATGTCGGCCATGGTTCGCTGCGGATCGTTGGTGCGCCCTTTGGAGCTTTTCATGAGATGGGTCGAAGTGACGAGGCGACCCGGGGGGCGGGCCTGCCGCTACTCTACACAAGCTTGCACCGCATGCTGGCAGGGCAGGCACTCTGGCCATGCTGGATGGGCCGGGCATCCCCACCATGCCGGACGGGCCGGGCATCCCGGACATCGGGTAGGGCCATGGCGCGCCCGCAACGCTGGCCGGGCCGCCGCGTTGTACACTGCGCGCGCAACAGCCCCATGACCATGCCCCTGCCCCTGTCCGCCCCATCCCGACCGCCCGCCCTGCCGGCACGGCGTGCGGCACTTGCGCTCGGCTGCGGGGCCCTGGCCTTGTGGACGGGCCGACAGGCCCATGCCCAAAGCGTACCGGCCACCGGCATCGATGGCACCCGCAATTTTCCGGCTGCCTCAAGGCTGGGCGAACTGGTGATCGGATTTTTCCCGGAGGCCAGCCTCGATGGCCAGGCCACGCGTTTTTCGGCGGCCGGACAACTGCTGGACACCGAGAACCGCATCCTGGTGCCCTCCGGCGTCTATGGACAAACCCTGCTCGTGCGCTACGAACTGGACAGCACCGGCGCCATCCGCCGTGCCTGGCTGCTCAATGAGGCCGAATTGCAGATCGCCCGCGATGAAGCGGCCCGCCGGCGCTGAGACCCTACCCATGAGCCACGACCCCTCCCTTCCCCGCAGGCGCAAGGTCTTCGTCAAGACCTATGGCTGCCAGATGAACGAGTACGACTCGGACAAGATGCTCGATGTGCTCGGCGCCAGCGAGGGCGCCGAGAAGGTCAGCCGCATCGAGGAGGCCGACATCGTCCTGTTCAACACCTGCTCGGTTCGCGAGAAAGCCTCCGAGAAAGTGTTCTCGGACCTGGGCCGGGCCCGGGACATCAAGCGCGGCAAGCCCGGCATGATCATCGGCGTGGGCGGCTGCGTGGCCAGCCAGGAGGGCGAGTCCATCGTCAGGCGCGCGCCTTATGTCGATGTGGTGTTCGGCCCCCAGACCCTGCACCGCCTGCCCGACCTGATCGAAAAGCGGGCCCGCCAGGGTCGGGCCCAGGTCGACATCAGCTTTCCCGAGATCGAGAAATTCGATCACCTGCCGCCAGCCCGCGTGGAAGGCGGCACGGCCTTCGTCTCGATCATGGAAGGCTGCAGCAAGTACTGCTCGTTCTGTGTCGTGCCCTATACCCGGGGCGAGGAAGTCTCGCGCCCCTTCGAGGATGTGCTCACCGAGGTGGCCGAGCTGGCCCTGCAGGGCGTGCGCGAGATCGTGCTGCTCGGACAGAACGTCAATGCCTACCTGGGCGCCTTGCCGACCGAGCCGGGACAGCCTCCGGCGACGGCCGATTTCACGATGCTGCTCGAGCATGTGCACGAGATTCCGGGGGTCGAACGCATCCGCTTCACCACCTCGCATCCGCGCGAATTCGGCCCGCGCCTGATCGAGGCCTTCGGCCGCCTGCCCAAGCTTCCGGACCATGTGCACCTGCCGGTGCAATCGGGGGCCGATCGCATCCTCTCGGCGATGAAGCGTGGCTATACCGCGCTCGAGTACAAGGCCATCATCCGGCGGCTGCGCCAGGTACGTCCCGACATTTGCATCTCGAGCGATTTCATCGTCGGCTATCCCGGCGAGACCGAGGCCGATTTCGAAAAGACGATGCAACTGGTGCGCGACGTCCATTTCGACCAGAGCTTCAGCTTCATCTACAGCCGGCGTCCGGGCACGCCTGCCGCCGATTTGCCCGACGATGTCAGCCACGAGACCAAGGTGGCGCGCCTGACCGCCTTGCAGGCACTGATCGAGAGCCACTCGCAGGCGATCAACCAGAGCATGCAGGGCAGCGAGCAACTGATCCTGGTCGAGGGCCTGTCCAAGAAGGACAGCAGCGAGCTGTCGGGCCGCACCGGCAACAACCGGATCGTCAACTTCAAGGGGGATCCGGCCCTGATCGGCCAGATGCTGCGGGTGCGCATCACCCAGGCCTTTGCCCACTCGCTGCGCGGCGAGCCGATGCTGGAGGGTCCGGCCTGAGGGCCGCCCGGCGCCGCAGCACCGGCCACTGACCCCGATGGCGCCGCAGTCAAGGCAGACCCTGCTGACCGTCCTGGCCCTGATGGCCCTGATGGGCCCGATGGTCTTGCCGCCGCTGGCCGGTACGGCCCGGGCGCAGGCCATGCCCGCCAGTCGGGACAGCCCCGCCATTGGCCTGGAGCGGTTGCTGCAAGAGGCACGGGCCACGCTCGAGGCAGGCGAGACGCGCGCCGCCTACGAGAGGCTCAAGCGCGAGGAACACCGCTTCATCGGCATCGTGGCCTTCGACTACCTGCTGGGACTGGCCGCGCTCGATACCGGCTACCCGGCCGAGGCCATCCTGCACCTGGAGCGGGTGCTGATCAACCAGCCCGATTTCCTGCAGGCGCGCGCCGAGATCGCACGCGCCTACCTGAAGGCCCAGGAGCCCGAAAATGCCCGGCGCGAGTTTCAGACTGTGGCCGCGCAGGAAATCCCGGCCCAGGCGCGGCGCATCATTTCGGGCTATCTGGACCTGATCCAGCGCGAGCAGACCCGCCGTCAGGAGGCTGACAAGACCGTTTGGCGGGGACACATTGAAAGTGACATCGGTCACGATTCCAATGCCAACTACGGCACATCCAGCGCAAGCTGGGTGTTGGCTGACGGTACCCGGGTGCTTCCCCTGGCCACTTCGACCCCCAATCCCAGTCCCTTCTGGGGGGTGTCGGGCGCGGTGGAAGTGCTGGTGCCGATCAGTGGCCGGGTGAGCTGGACGAGCGGCCTGAGATTTTCCGCTCGCAGCTACCCCGGCGCCTCGGCCCTGTCCCAAAGCCAGGTGGAGTTGTCCACCGGACTGAAACTGCAAATCGAAAGAGCCCAGTACACCGTGCTTGCACAAACCCAGGATCTGCATCTGGATGGCAAAGCCTTCCGTCGCGCGACGGGGCTGGCTGCACAGGCGCAATTCGAACCGGACGCGGCCCAGGCCGGCGCGATCCAGTGGGGTTTCTTTGCGCAGGCGTTCGACATGGGATTTCCGGGGCTGGACAGCCGCGATGCCCGCCGCCTGACAGCCGGGCTGAGTGGCGCACGGGTGATCGCAGCACGCAGCAATTTCATCGCCCTGGCCTCCCTGTACGGTGGTCGCGAGAGCGCGCGCACCGAGAACTTGAGCTATGACTTTGCCGGTGTCCGGGTGCTGCTCAGCCGCAGCCTGAACGCCCAGTGGACCGGCCAGGTGTCGGCCTCTTTTGAACAACGGCACTTCGATGGCAGCGACGCCCTGTTTGGCGTGCGCCGCGAAGATCGCCAGACCGAATTCCGACTGGGGGCCGAACGAGCCCTCGGCAAGCAGTGGGTGCTGATGCAGGACGTGACCTGGACAAGGAACCGTTCGAGTCTGCAACCCAACGATTACCAGCGCAGCCAGTGGAGAGTGAGCATCCGATATAAGTTCTGAAAAGCCCTCTCATGCCCACCCTCGCTCTGGCGCCTTGCGCCCAGGCATACGCGCGCGTCCGCGGGCTCCGTCCCGCGACGGCGCTGGCGCTGCATCTGGCCGCACTGCTGTGCCTGCTGATGATGCTCACGGGTGTGGCCCAGGCCCAACCGGGCTTGCCGTCGCCGCCCGGCGGCGCAGTCTCCGAAACAACGCCCCCGCCTGCCGATGGCATCGTGCTGGCCCTCAGTGGTCAGGTGAGCCTGCTGCGCGCCGGTCAGACCCAGGCGCTGACCCTGGCGGCCAGCGTGCGCCAGGGCGACCTGATCCGTACCGGCGCCGACGGCCGGGTGCAGCTGCGTTTCTCTGATGCCGGTCTGGTCTCGCTGCAACCGGGCACCGAGTTTCGCATCGAGGAGTACGCCTTCGGACAACAAGGCCAGCGCGGCTTCTTCGAACTGCTGCGCGGTGCGCTGCGCGCCGCCTCGGGTGCGATCGGCAAGCGCAACCACGAGGACTACCGCATCAAGACCCCGACCGCCACCATCGGTATCCGCGGCACCGTGTTCACCCTGGTGGAAACCGTCTGTGAGCCCACCTGTCCTCCCGGCACGCGGGCCGGCCTGCTCGCCCATGTGACCGAGGGGCGAATTGTGGTCAGGAACAGTGCCGGCGCCCTCGAACTGCCGACCGGCCAGGCAGCCCGTGCCAGCAGTGCCACCAGCGCACCGGTCA
The DNA here is from genome assembly GCA_029977705.1 of Burkholderiales bacterium. GTDB lineage: Bacteria > Pseudomonadota > Gammaproteobacteria > Burkholderiales > Burkholderiaceae_E > JAPOKJ01. The sequence goes on from JAPOKJ010000077.1 coordinate 16,600, forward strand.
TCACCCCCGAGCGTCCCGCCCTGACCCCGCAAAGCCTGGCCCCGACCAAGCCGGCGGAGAGCACGGCTGCGCGCAGCAGTGGCAGCACGGACAAGACTGCGCAGGACAAGGTCACGCAGGACAGGACGGGCACCGACAAGACGGGTACCGACAAGGCTGGCACGGACAAGCTCAGCCCGGTCGCCGCTGGCGAAAGCACGCTGGCGGCCGCCCGCGCAGTGCCCGCCGCCACGCCCCGCCTCGATGCCATGACGGCCGCAGCGAGTGTGGGCACCGCCCCGGTCAGCGCCGTGGCGCTGGCCCGGCCCGCAGTGACGACGGTGGCCAGTGCCCCGGCCGCGGGCAGCAACGCCGGGCTGAACCTGAACAACAAGGCCCTGAGCATTCTTGCCCCCAGCGCCAGCGGCACTGTCAGCAGCAGCACTGTCAGCAGCAGCGTTGCCAGCAGCAGCACAGCCGGC
>JAPOKJ010000038.1 GCA_029977705.1 Burkholderiales bacterium
CACAATCGATACCGAGTCGGGTTTTCCAGATGTCGTCTTCATCACCAGCTCTTACGGGCTGGGCGAGACGGTGGTGCAGGGCGCGGTCAACCCCGATGAGTTCTACGTGCACAAGCCGATGCTGGCAGCGGGCAAGTTTCCAATCATCCGGCGTCAGATGGGCTCCAAGCTGATCCGCATGGTGTTTGCCGATCCGCAGGCGGGCCACAGCGGGCCGGAATCCTCGGTGGGGCGCTCGGTGCATACCGAAGACACGCCGGCCGACCTGCGCAACCGCTACTCGCTCACCGATGCCGATGTCGTCGAACTGGCCCGTTATGCGGTGATCATCGAGCGCCACTACGGTCGCCCGATGGATATCGAATGGGGCCGCGATGGCCGCGATGGCAAGCTGTACATCCTGCAGGCCCGCCCCGAGACGGTCAAGTCCCAGGCCGGCGAGGGCCGACAGCAGCGCTTCAAGCTCAAGGGCTCCTCGGAGGTACTGGCCAGCGGTCGTGCCATCGGCCAGAAGATCGGCGCGGGACGGGTACGCATCGTCAAGGATGCCAGCCAGATGGATCAGGTGCAGGCCGGTGATGTGCTGGTCACCGACATGACCGACCCCAATTGGGAACCGGTGATGAAGCGGGCCTCGGCCATCGTGACCAACCGCGGCGGCCGCACCTGCCATGCGGCGATCATTGCGCGCGAGTTGGGCATTCCGGCGGTGGTCGGCTGTGGCGATGCCACGCAGGCGCTGAGCAACGGGTCCCTGGTCACGGTCTCCTGCGCCGAGGGCGATACCGGTTTCATCTACGACGGCATGCTCGAGACCGAGGTCACCGATGTCGAAAGCGGTGCCATGCCGCCGCTGCCCGTCAAGATCATGATGAATGTGGGCAACCCGCAGCTGGCCTTCGACTTTGCCCAGTTGCCCAACGACGGTGTCGGGTTGGCCCGCCTCGAATTCATCATCAACAACAATATTGGCATCCATCCGCGCGCCATCCTCGACTATCCGAACGTCGATGCCGACCTGCGCAAGGCGGTCGAGAGCGTGGCCCGGGGTCACGACACGCCGCGCCAGTTCTATGTGCAGCGGGTGGCCGAAGGAGTGGCCACCATTGCGGCGGCCTTCTGGCCCAAGCCGGTGATCGTGCGCCTGTCGGACTTCAAGTCCAACGAGTACCGCAAGCTGATCGGCGGTGCCCGCTATGAGCCTGAGGAAGAAAATCCGATGCTCGGTTTCCGTGGGGCCGCCCGTTACCTGGCGGGCAGCTTCAAGGAGTGCTTCGAGCTCGAGTGCGAGGCCATGAAGCGGGTGCGCGAGACCATGGGGCTGACCAATGTGCAGCTGATGGTGCCCTTCGTGCGCACCGTGGCCGAGGCCAAGGGCGTCGTTGACCTGCTGGCGGCCCATGGCCTCAAGCGCGGCATGATGCAGGACAACGATCCGGCCACCGCCCTGAAGGTCATCATGATGTGCGAGCTGCCCTCCAATGCCATCCTGGCGCGCGACTTCCTGCAGCACTTCGATGGCTTTTCGATCGGCTCGAACGACATGACCCAGCTCACGCTGGGGCTGGACCGGGACTCGGGCCTGGTGGCCGAGGGCTTCGATGAGCGTGACCCGGCGGTCAAGGCGATGCTGGAGATGTCGATCAAGGCCTGCCGCGAGGCGGGCAAGTATGTCGGCATCTGCGGTCAGGGCCCCTCGGATCATCCGGACCTGGCGCAATGGCTGATGGAACTGGGCATCAGCTCAATCTCGCTCAATCCGGATACCGTGGTCGATACCTGGCAGCGACTGGCGGCGGGCTGAGGCTGAGCCTGCGCCGGGACCCGGCGCAGCGCTGGTGGCAGAGGTCGCGCGCGCTCGCCATCGGCAACAAAAAAGGCACCCAAGGGTGCCTTTCTTGTTTCAAGCGCCCTGAGGCTTACTTGACGACCATCATCTGGTCGCGCTTGCCACCCTTGTAGGTGTACAGGGTCAGTGCACCGTTCTTGATGTCGCCCTTGGCATCGAAGGCGATCTTGCCGGTCACACCGTCGTAGTTGATCTTGGCCAGTTCAGGCAGATACTTCTTCGGGTCGGCCGAGTTGGCCTTGACCATTGCAGCCACCATCACGTTGACGGCGTCATACACGTAGGGGGCGTAGATCTGGACGTCGGTGTTGAACTTGGCCTTGAAGTCGGCCTTGAACTTGTCCATGTCGGCGGCCTTTTCCTTGGTGACACCACCGGCTTCGGCGCAGATCACCTGACCATCGGCCATGGCATCGCCCGCCAGCTTGGCCAGCTCGCCGGTGCAGATGCCGTCGCCGCCCATGAACTTGGCGTTGATCGCCAGTTGCTTCATCTGGCGCAGCATCGGGCCAGCCACGGCGTCCATGCCGCCGAAGAAGACGACATCAGGCTTCTTGCCCTTGAGCTTGGTCAGGATGGCGTTGAAGTCAGTGGCCTTGTCGTTGGTGAATTCACGACCGACGATCTTGCCGCCGGCAGCCTTGACGGCCTTTTCGAATTCATCCGCCACGCCCTGGCCGTAGGCGGTACGGTCATCGATCACGGCGATGGCCTTGCCCTTGAGTTCCTTGACCGCGTAGCGGCCCAGGGTGCCACCCAGTTGGCCGTCATTGGCGACCACGCGGAAGGCAGTCTTGAAGCCTTGCTGGGTGTACTTGGGGTTGGTGGCCGAGGGAGAGATCTGGGCGATGCCGGCATCGTGGTAGATCTTGGAGGCCGGGATGGTGGTGCCGGAATTCAGGTGACCGATCACGCCATTGACCTTGGCATCGACCAGTTTCTGGGCGGCGGCGGTACCCTGCTTGGGATCGGCCGCGTCATCTTCGGACAGCAGTTCGAATTTGACTTCCTTGCCACCGATCTTGACTTTCTTGGCGTTGAGGGCCTCGATCGCCATCTTGGCACCAAATTCATTGTCCTTGCCCAGGTGGGCGATGCCGCCGGTCAGGGGGCCGACATGGCCGATCTTGACCACTTCCTGGGCGCTGGCCGAGCCGGCACCGATGGCAAACGCGCCTGCCACGGCGAGGCTTACGATTTTGAGATTCATTGATGTCACTCCATAGGGTTTGAAGTCAACGGCGTGCCCCGGTATGTTCCGGTCTTTCGGCCAGTTGTCCTGTTTGCGAGCTTCGCAACGAGGCGCATGCTAGCCGGAAATGCGAAAGATCACAATTCCGGAGCAGGCTGCCCAGGGGAATTCAACGCCTGCCGGATCGATTTTGTTGACCCGGATTGCCTTATGATTGGGGCAAGGGTTCGGCCAGCGCCGGAAACGTCGCAAGGGTGGCCGCGGCGGGCGACACCCGATTTGAGGAGGCGAGATGCAGGACTATGCCTGGTGGTGGGTGATTGCCGGGGTGCTGGGCGTGGCCGAGGTCATGACTGGCACCTTCTACCTGCTGGTGCTTGCGGTGTCCGCGCTGGCCGCCAGCCTGGTCGCCAAGTCCGGCTTCGGGCTCGCGCCGCAACTGATCGCTGCGGCTGTCCTGTCGCTGGCGGGCTGGGCCTGGCTGCGTGCGCGCAAGAAAACCGAAGCGCCGGCCAGTGCCGGCCTGGATGTCGGTGAGATCGTCGAGGTCCGCCATTGGAAGGGCGCCGTCGGTCACACCGACTACCGGGGAGCCAACTGGGCGGTCGAATTCGACGGTACGCTGGCCGAGGGCCAGAGCCCGGCGCCAGGCCGCTACCGGATCGTCTCGATGCGTGGCAATCGCCTGATCGTCCAACCGGCCCAGCCTGGCTGAGCCCCTGCAAGGAATCCCAACGATGGAAATCATCAGTGTCGTCATCCTCGTCCTAGCCGTTATCTTCGTATCGCAGGGCCTGAAGGTCACCCCCCAGCAAAATGCCTGGATCGTCGAGCGCCTGGGCAAGTACCACCGCACCTTGCTGCCCGGGCTCAATTTCCTGATCCCCTTCATCGACCGGGTGGCCTACAAGCATTCCCTGAAGGAAATCCCGATGGATGTGCCCAGCCAGGTGTGCATCACCAAGGACAACACCCAGCTGACGGTGGACGGCGTGCTGTATTTCCAGGTCACCGACCCAATGCGGGCCTCCTACGGCACCAGCAATTACATCGTGGCCATCACGCAGCTGGCCCAGACCACCTTGCGTTCGGTGCTCGGCCGGATGGAACTGGACAAGACCTTCGAGGAGCGCGACATGATCAACTCGGAGATCGTCTCGGCGCTGGACAGCGCGGCACTGAACTGGGGGGTCAAGGTGTTGCGTTACGAGATCAAGGACCTGACCCCGCCGGCCGAGATCCTGCGCTCGATGCAGGCCCAGATCACCGCTGAGCGCGAAAAGCGCGCCCGCATCGCCGAATCAGAAGGTCGTCGCCAGGAGCAGATCAACCTGGCCGCCGGTGAACGCGAGGCCAACATCGCCCGCTCAGAGGGCGAGCGCCAGGCCGAGGTCAATCGTGCCATGGGTGAGGCCAGTGCCATCACGGCGGTGGCCGACGCCCAGTCCAAGGCCATTGTCAAGATTGCCGAGGCGATCCGCTCGCCGGGCGGCCTGGATGCCGTCAACCTGCAGGTGGCCGAGCGCTATGTGGCAGCCTTTGGCAACATGGCCAAGACCAACAACACCATGATCGTGCCCAGCAACATGGCGGACCTTCCGGCCATGGTGGCCACCGCACTGTCGGTGATCAAGCCGCGCCAGAACGATTAGCCCTCGCTGTGACGGCTGCGCGGCGCGGGCCTTGCCGCGCGCCCGCCGACCGGCTCTGCCTTTGTCCATGAGTTCGCCCAGCCTTCGCGCCGCCGCGCGCGCCTTTCTGCAACGCTTTCCGCCTTTCGCGCAGATGGAAGGGCCGCACCTGGACGCCTTTGCGGCCATGCTGAAGCTGGCCTATTTTCCCCATGGCGAGAGGCTGTGCGGTCCGGACGACGGGGTGCCGCAGGCGCTCTACATCATCAAGAGCGGGCTGGTCGAAGGGCGCCGCCAGATGCAGTTGACGCCCGGCGAGGTGTTTCCGGTGGGCGCGCTCAGTGCCCGGCGTCCGGTCGTCAACACCTACAGTGCCGTGGGTGACGTGTTCTGCTGGAGCATGCGCCCGGAAGACTTCGACCAGATGCGCGCACTGAGCCCGGTCTTCGCCGACTTCTGTACCCGCCGCATGGCCGCCCTGATCGACCTGGCCCGCGAGGCTTACCAGGCCGAATTTGCCCGCCTCAACGCCCAGCGCACCCTGGCCGGCGTGCCCCTGTCGCAGGTGATGCGCTCGCCCGTGGTGACCGTGCCGTTGCATCAGTCCCTGGCCGATGCCCTGGGCCTGATGCATGAACGCCATGTCGGCTCGGTGGTGATCGTCGATGAGGCCGGTGCGCCGGCAGGCATCCTGACCGAGAAGGACTTGCTGGCGCGGGTGCTGTTGCCGCGCCTGCCGCTCGAGACCCCAATCAGCCAGGTGATGACCCGCTCGATGCTGTGCCTGCCGCCGGAGACGCCGGCCGGGCAGGCCTTGCTACAGATGGCGGCACTGTCACAGCGCCACATTCCGATCGTCGCGCAGGGGCGCCTGCTCGGCCTGGTGACCGAGCGTGACCTGTTCTCCCTGCAAGGTCGTGGCGTCAGTGCCATCAACCAGGCGATCCAGCGGGCAGGGCGCCTCGAGGAATTCCAGGCTGTGGCGCGCGACATTCAGGCCTGGTCGCGGGTACTGGTCGGACAGGGGCTGGCGGCCGGACTGATCACCGGGCTGGTCAGCCGGCTCAATGACCGATTGACCCAGCGCATCATCCTGCACAGCGCCCAGGCCCAAGGCGTGGCCCTGGATCACTGGTGCTGGCTGGCCCTGGGCAGCGAGGGACGCGAAGAGCAGACGATTGCTACCGACCAGGACAATGCCTTGCTGATCGAGGATGGCTTCGAGGCCCTCAAGCCGCGCCTGCTCGAGATGGCCGCACAGGTCAACGAGACCCTGGCGGCCTGCGGCTATCCCCTGTGCAAGGGTCAGATGATGGCGCGCGAGCCCGAGTTATGCCTGAGCCGGCAGCAGTGGCGGGAGCGCTTTCGGCGCTGGATCGACAGCGGTTCGCCGCAGGCCCTGCTGTTGGCCAAGACCTGTTTTGATTTTCGTCCGTTGTTCGGTCGTGCCGACCTGTGCGAAACCTTGCGTCAGGAGGTGGTCGCGCAGGCCGCCGGGCAACCGCGCTTTCTCAAGCAGATGAGTGATTCGGCCCTGATGTTTTCGCCGCCAGCCACCTGGACGGGAGGGCTGTTCAACAGCCTGCTTGGCCCCGAGCCCGAACGCATCGACCTGAAGCTCAAGGGCACGGCCTGTTTCGTCGATGCCGCGCGCGTGCTGGCGCTGGCCCATGGCCTGTTGCAGACCGGCACGGTGGCACGCTTCGAGGCCCTGGCGCAGGGCGGGCATGCCGATGCCGCCGATTGCCGCAACTGGATCGATGCCTTCCTCTTCATCCAGCAGCAGCGGCTGCGCGTGCAGCATCGCGCCCTGGCCCAGGCCGAGCCCGAATCCCGGGTCGGGCTGGCCTGGCCAGCCCTGAGCCTGCCCGCCCAAATGAGCGAGGGCAATCCCAACGAGATCCAGGTCAGCGAGTTGTCGGATCTGGAGCGGCGCATCCTCAAGGAGGCCTTCCGCCAGGCGCGCAAGCTGCAGCAGCGGCTGGCGCTCGACTATCCCTGAGGCAACCGATGCCCCATCGCCCCCTTGCCGAGCGGGTCGTCGTGCTCGACCTGGAAACCAGTGGCCTGGACAGCCGCCGCGACCACATCATTGCGATCGGCGCGGTTGCCATACGTGGGGCATTGATCGATCTGTCCGACAGCTTCGAGGCGGTGCTGCAGGGCCCTTTGGTCAGCGCCCGCGACAACATCCTGATCCACCAGATCGGTGCCGAGGCCCAGCTCAAGGGCGGCGACCCGGCGACCACCCTGGCACGCTTTCGGGACTTTCTGGCTGGGGCCCCGCTGGTGGCCTGGCATGCCGGATTCGATCGCGACTTCCTGCGCCGGGCCTGGCGACAGCATCTGGGGCAGCGCCTGTCCGCCGACTGGCTCGACCTGGCCGTGCTGGCGCCGCAATGTCATCCGCAGGCCCCTGCACAGGGGCAGTCCCTGGAGGGCTGGTTGAAAACCTGCGGCGGTGTTCCGGAACAGGAGCGTCATGTGGCCAGCCTGGATGCCCTGATGGCGGCACAACTGTATCTGGCCTTGCAGGCCCGCCTGCCTGCCGGGCAGCGTTCGTTCCGTGAACTGCTCACCCGGGTCAGGCAGCGGCGCTGGCTGGGTTAGCCGCGCTCCTTCAGGCCCGCCTTCATGATGCGCTGATGATCGCGCTTCCACTCGCGCTCCTTCTCGGTGGCGCGCTTGTCGTATTGCTTCTTGCCCTTGGCCAGTCCGATTTCGAGCTTGATGAAGCCCTTGTTGAAATGGAAATTGAGCGGCACCAGGGTATAGCCGGCGCGCTCCACCTTGCCGATCAGCTTGTGGATATCGGCCAGCTTGAGCAACAGCTTGCGGGTGCGGACGGGATCGGGGTTGACGTGCTTGGAGGCCTCGGCCAGCGGACTGATGTGCGAACCCAGCAGCCACAATTCGCCGTTGCGGATGATGACGTAGGCTTCCTTGATGTTGGCCCGGCCGGCGCGGATCGCCTTGACCTCCCAGCCCTCAAGGACCAGTCCGGCCTCATGGCGTTCCTCGATAAAATAGTCGTGGAACGCTTTCCGATTGTCGATAATACTCATGGTGCCGGCCGATTCTAACAGTCGCACCCCGGCCCAAGGTCCGATTCCGATGCCCGCTGTCCAGAAACAATTGCTGCTGCCCTTCAGTGCCGAACAGATGTTCGACCTGGTCGATGACGTCGAGGGCTACCCGCAGTTCCTGCCCTGGTGCGGCGGCACGCGCGTCGAGCGGGTCTCGGACAGTCTGGTCAAGGCGGCGGTGCAGATCCGCTTCAAGGGCCTGCAGCAAAGCTTTACCACCCGCAATGCGCAGTCGCGTCCCACCCAGATCCTCCTGAATCTCGAAGAGGGACCTTTCTCGGAATTGCAGGGCCAATGGGCCTTCAAGCCGCTGGCGACCGATGCCTGCCGTGTGAATTTCGAATTGCGTTACGAGTTCTCCAGCCGCCTGCTGGGCCTGGCGATCGCACCGGTCTTCGACCAGATTGCCGGCGGATTTGTCGATGCCTTCGTACTCGAGGCCGAGCGACGCTATGGGGCCTGACATGGCGGATGCAGCGTCTTCGCCGATGCTGGAAGTGCTGTGGTGGGATGAGGCCCGGGGCAGGGTGGTCAGCCACTCTTTGCCCTGGCAGCCAAAGATGACCTGCCGAAGGGCGCTCGAGCAGATGCCGCAAGACTTGCGCGAGGCCTTTGATCAGGGGCGCCTGCGGGCCGCCAGCCATGGCCGAAGCCTGCATGCCGACGAGGTGCTGTCAGGCGGGGACCGGATCGAACTGCTGGCGGCGATCCAGCTGGATGTGAGGGCCGAGCGTGCCGCGCGCGTCAAGGCGGTGCGGGCCCGCAGCCGCAATCCGTACAACCGGAGTCATCCCGGCGCCCGTGGTCCGCAGGACTGAAAAGCCCTTGAGGGGGCCTCAGCTCCTGCAGTTGGTCCGGTAATCGCGACGCGCCTCGGAGGTCGCCTGTTCTCGCTGGCCGCCCTCCATGGCGGCGGCTTCTCCGTTCTTGTTGACCTGCTGGATGCGGATACCGCTCTCCAAGGTTTGCAGTCGCTCGCCCAATTGTTCGCAGTACTTGGCTTTCTGGGCTGCCGCCGCCTGCTTTTCGGCGCTCGATTTCTCGGCCTCGGCCTTTTCCTGCTGGCGCTTGCGGAAGGCGAGGTCCTTGTCGGCCGCGCTTTGTGGACCTGCAGGTTTGGCCTGGGGGGTCTTCGCATTGCTGGCTGGGGGCACTGCCGGCGCTGGCGCCGGCATCGGCACCGCCTTGATGATCTGTGAGGGCTTGACGCTGGCCGGCGGCGGCTGATCCGAGACGATCAACTGGCCATTGGCGTCGCGCCATTGGTACTGGGCCTGGACGGCGCCGGCCGACAGCAGCAGGCCGACCAGCGCTGCCTTCAGGGGCAGGGTGGCGGCAAAGCGGGTGCGTGCGGATGGGGTCATGGGGTTCTCCGGTTCCTGGGACGGTCGGGGTACCGGACAGGCGCCCGAAAAGCCTCCTCGACCGTGGGCTAGGCGCAATCGGCCCCGTTACCCCGCATTCTGGCCAGCGCCGCATCGCCTGGCCCGGCGGCGGCGACCGGTGGTCGCTGCCGTCCTCCGGAAGGGGCTGGCGCCTGCTCCCGTATAATGTCGCTTTGCCCGAGGATGTCCATGCGACTCACCGCTCAAGGGCCCGTCAAGGCGCTCACCTTTGACGATGTGCTGCTCAAGCCGGCCTATTCTGAAGTTCTTCCCAAAGATACCTCCCTCAGAACGCGCCTGACGCGCGACATACCCCTGAACATACCGCTGGTGTCGGCCGCCATGGATACGGTGACCGAATCGCGCCTGGCCATCGTCATGGCCCAGGAGGGCGGGATCGGGGTGGTCCACAAGAACATGTCGCCGGCCGAGCAGGCCCTCGAGGTCTCGCGCGTCAAGCGCTACGAGTCGGGCATGGTCTCGGACCCGATCACCATCGACCCCGACATGAGCATCCGCGACGTGCTCACGCTGACCCGCCAGCACCGCATCTCGGGCTTGCCGGTGGTGCGCGATGGCCAGGTCATGGGCATCGTCACCAACCGCGACCTGCGCTTTGAGGACCGGCTCGACGAGCCGGTGCGCAACATCATGACGCCGCAAAGCAAGCTGGTGACCGTGCCCGAAGGGGCCAGCCTCGACGAGGCCCAGGCCTTGATGCACAAGCACCGCCTCGAGCGGGTGCTGGTGCTGGGCGAGGGCTTTGCGCTCAAGGGCCTGGTCACGGTCAAGGACATTCTCAAGGCGACCGAGCATCCCAATGCCAGCAAGGATGGCAAGGGCAAGCTGCGCGTGGCCGCGGCCGTCGGCGTCGGGCCCGACACCGATGAGCGCGTCGAACGCCTGATCCGCGCCGGGGTGGATGCCATCGTCGTCGATACCGCCCACGGCCACAGCAAGGGTGTGATCGACCGCGTGCGCATGATCAAGGCCGAGTACGGCATCCAGGTCATTGGCGGCAATATCGCCACCGCCGAGGCGGCCCTGGCCCTGGTCGAGGCCGGCGCCGATGCGGTAAAGGTCGGCATCGGCCCGGGATCGATCTGCACCACCCGCATCGTGGCGGGCGTGGGCGTGCCGCAGATTACCGCCATCTACGACGTCACCACGGCGCTCAACGGCACCGGCGTGCCGGCGATTGCCGATGGCGGCATCCGCTACTCCGGCGATGTCTCCAAGGCGATTGCCGCCGGGGCCCACACCGTCATGATGGGCTCGATGTTCGCCGGTACCGAAGAGGCGCCGGGCGAGGTCATCCTGTACCAGGGGCGCTCCTACAAGAGCTATCGCGGCATGGGTTCGCTGGGCGCGATGCAGGACGGCGCGGCCGACCGTTATTTCCAGGACTCGGCCAACAATGCCGACAAGCTGGTGCCCGAAGGCATCGAGGGCCGTGTGCCCTACAAGGGAACCCTGGGGCCAATCCTGTTCCAGCTGTGCGGCGGCCTGCGCTCGAGCATGGGCTACCTGGGCTGTGCCAACATCGAGGCGCTGCGCGAGAACGCCGAGTTTGTCCAGATCACCTCGGCCGGCATGCGCGAGTCCCATGTCCATGACGTGCAGATCGTCAAGGAAGCACCCAATTACCGCGCCGACTGAGCGGCTGACATCATGCATGACAAGATCCTGATCCTGGACTTCGGGTCGCAGGTCACCCAGCTCATTGCCCGCCGCGTGCGCGAGGCACGGGTCTATTGCGAGATCCATCCCTGCGATGTCAGCGAAACCTTCATCAGCGACTTCGTGAAAAAGCAGGGCGGCAAGGGCATCATCCTGTCCGGCAGCCATGCCAGTGCCTACGAAGAGGCCACTGACAAGGCGCCAGCCGTGGTGTTCGAGCTCGGTGTGCCGGTGCTGGGCATCTGCTATGGCATGCAGACCATGGCCCAGCAACTGGGCGGCAAGGTCGAACCGGCCCATGTCGTCGATGGCATGGCGCAGCGCGAATTCGGCTATGCCGAGGTGCGCGCCCGGGGCCATACCCGCCTGTTCGATGGCATCCAGGACTTCGCCACCGCCGAAGGGCACGGCATGCTCAAGGTGTGGATGAGCCACGGCGACAAGGTCACCGAGCTGCCGCCCGGCTTCAAGCTGATGGCCTCGACCCCGTCCTGCCCGATCGCCGGCATGGCCGACGAGGCACGCGGCTTCTACGCCATCCAGTTCCACCCGGAAGTCACCCATACCCTGCAGGGTTCACGCATCCTGCACCGCTTCGTGCGCGACATCTGCGCCTGTGGCGGCGACTGGATCATGGGCAATTACATCGATGAGGCGGTGGCCCGCATTCGCGAGCAGGTGGGCAGCGATCACGTGCTGCTCGGCCTGTCGGGCGGGGTCGACTCCTCGGTGGCCGCGGCCCTGATCCATCGTGCGATCGGCGACCAGCTCACCTGCGTCTTCGTCGACCACGGGCTGTTGCGCCTGAACGAGGCGAACATGGTCAAGGAGATGTTCGTGGGCCGGCTGCATGCCCGCGTGATCGCGGTCGATGCCAGCGAGCAGTTCCTCGGCCACCTCAAGGGCGTCAGCGATCCCGAGCAAAAGCGCAAGATCATCGGTCGCGAATTTGTCGAGGTATTCCAGGCCGAGGCTGCCAAGCTCAAGGCCGACGGCCAGCATGCCCCCAAGTGGCTGGCCCAGGGCACCATCTACCCGGACGTGATCGAATCGGGCGGCGCCAAGACCAAGAAGGCGGTCACCATCAAGAGCCACCACAACGTGGGTGGCTTGCCGGCCACGCTCGGCCTCAAGCTGCTCGAGCCGCTGCGCGAACTGTTCAAGGACGAGGTGCGCGAACTGGGTGTGGCCCTGGGCATGCCGCGCGAGATGGTGTATCGCCATCCCTTCCCAGGCCCGGGCCTGGGCGTGCGCATCCTGGGTGAAGTCAAACGCGAGTACGCCGACCTGCTGCGCCGCGCCGATGACATCTTCATCCAGGAACTGTGGGCCCACAAGGACTTCGATGGCATCAGCTGGTACGACAAGACCTCGCAGGCCTTTGCGGTGTTCCTGCCGGTCAAGTCAGTGGGCGTGATGGGCGATGGCCGCACCTACGACTACGTGGTGGCGCTGCGCGCCGTCCAGACCAGCGATTTCATGACCGCGGACTGGGCCGAGCTGCCCTATGCGCTGCTCAAGAAGGTGTCCTCGCGCATCATCAACGAAGTACGCGGCATCAACCGCGTCACCTACGACATCTCGAGCAAGCCGCCGGCGACGATTGAGTGGGAGTAGGTGTCCCGCGCAGGCTCATGCCGCTGAGCTGAACGACTTGCTCATGCTCTTTGCAGGCTGTGCGGCCGGAGGGCCTCACCGCCTCCTGTCACGCCATCTGGCAGCCTGCGGTGGGAAAGCTGGCAAGGGTTCTTTGGTACATTACAGCCGCGTCGCGCTTGCTCGATGGCGCGCGGGGTTGCACGGGGCGGCCCATGCATCACCCGGGAGCAAACATTGAGGCTTGGAACCTTTTCTGGCGCCTGGGCGCTGGTAGTGCTGCTGTCGCTGTCCACCCCATGGTCGCTCGCCGCAGCCGCCAACCCGCCGGGCCTGAGCCCTGGCGAATACGTCGCTGAAGGGGGGTGGGGTCGGCTGCGCATCAAGCCTGCGCCTTCGGGGGCGTTGGCCTTTGATATCAGGGCCACCGGCGCCAATGGCCATCAGTGTGCGCTTGACGGCCAGATGCGCGATGGGCTGGCCGAGCTGCCGACGCTCGAGCCCGGGCAAAGCTGCCGCCTTATTTTCAGGCCCGGGGTCAATGGGATCGAGGTCGCCAGCGCCGATGCATCGAACTGCCGTCACTTTTGTGGCGCGCGGGCCGGCTTCGAGGGGCTTTATCGGGTGACCTCGGCCAGCTGCACGCCAAGCGCCATCAAGCGAACCCGGGCTGAGTTCAAGCGCCACTACGATCTCAAGGCCTTCGAGGCGGCACGCGCCGCACTTGAACCGATGCTTGCCGCCTGTGCGGCATCCCTGGGCTGGGTGGAGACCGGCTGGATCCGCAACGACCTGGCGGTCACCCAATACCGCCTTGGCGATCCTGGGGCCTGCCGGCGCGTGCTCGAGCCCCTGCGAGCGGATGCCCAGACCAGTGACCGCGAGATCCGCAACAAGCTGCCGCCCTCCGATGCCGATCAATGGCTTTCGGTATTGAGGGCAGCGCGCACCAACCTGAAGCTGTGCGCGGAGAATGCCGCCCGTTAGGCGGGTGGCGGTGCCGGCCGCCCGGCCGGATAGCAGGGCTGGTTCCGATCGATGAGCGCCCAGGGCGCGGCGCTGGCGGTCCAGATGCTTGCGGCCAGCGACAGGCCTTGCTGCTGATCGAGACTGCCCACTTTCAGGATCAACAACTGCTGATCGTCCGCATGGCGGGTGTAGATCGGGCTGCCGCAATCGCCGCAAAAGTGGCGCTCGAGCGGCCGGCCGCTGTCGGCGGCCTTGGCGAACATCCGCGTCTTGCCACGCACCAGCCTGAAGGCGCTGGCCGGCACCCGGGTGTTGATGCTTGCAGCGGTGCCACTGGCGCGCCGGCAGTCCGCGCAGTAGCAGGCCACCAGGGCCGTCACGGGCGCAGTCAGTTCGTAGCGCAGGGCACCACACAGGCACCCCCCCGTCAGGGGCTTGGCGGCGCAGGTGTCTTGGGTCGTCATGTCGGTGTCCTGGCGAAAGGGATTGCGGATGGATCCGTTCAACGAATCAGAATGCCCGGCGAGGTCGGGATGGCGTCCTTGACCATGCTGGTCGACAGCAGCAGGGACAGGTATTCGAAGACCCTGCGCGACAGGCCGGCCTCATCATAGGGCACGTGGTAAGTCGATCCCATGTGCTCGGCCACTGCCAGCACGCGCACGCCGGGCGGCGGCGCGCCCTTGTGGACGACGATGAGCGGATGATCACCCGCGCTTTGGGCGGCATCGGGCTTGCTCAGGCGCACCCTGGGCTGCCAGGCCTGCACCCCATCCTGCACTCGTGCGAGCAGTCCCACGAAACGATAGACGTCACGCGTGGAGCGGATGTTGAAGTTGAGGACTTCGCCTTGCGCCTCCGGGTGGAGGCTTTCACCGACGAGCAGTTCAGAGCCCGAGGCCAGCCAGCCCAGGCCCGCCGGCCGGCAATTGAGCGCTGCGGGCAGCTTCAGCCCGGTCAGGGTCTCGTACTGCGCGGTGGACAGGCAGAAACGCGTGGCACGGCTCACCCGTACCAATCTGAAGCTCGGGGAGGTTTGTGCGCTGCCCAATTGCATGACCCGCACATCCGGTGACTGGCCCAGGGGGGCGTTGTAGTAATGCCTGAGCAGTTCGTCCCGGGACAGGTCGGTGCCGATCGGGGTCAGTCGCTGGACAACCTCCGTTCTCAGGCCTGCCGCCACCAGGTTTGCGACCGTCGCCTGGAAGCGGCCAAAGGCTTCCCGGTCCTGGGCATTGTTGAGCAGGCGCTCGGCGCCAGGGCGTCCGGGGTTCAGCGTGATGCTCTGCAACACCAGGGTGAGCAGCACTTGCCGGTCGAAGTCTCCCGACGAGAAGACATTGATGGTTTCGAGGGGAATGTCCCGCAGGAAAGCGCTGGTGAACTTTTCGTTGTCGAGCGAGGCCAGCGTGAAGTTGAAGCTGCGGGAGCTCTTGAGTGAACCGCTCGCCGAGGCACCGTCCAGGAAGCTGCCGGCCAGCATGCCGGACAGGCTGGCATTGCCCTCGAGCAGGCCGGTCCCGACGATCGTGGGTACCGTCTGAAAGCTCATCGACATGTCGTCACCCGAGCGCAGGATGTTCTTCAGGATCTGGTTGCGCTCGTGAATCTCGATGGATTCCGAGTAGGCGCGCGTCATGTCGCCGATCGCCGGCGACAGTGGTGCGCAGGCCGACAGTGACAGGGCCAGAGTCCCAAGCAGGACTGAAAAGCGCAGGCCAGCCCTCATCCGGCGACCGCCATCGCGGCGCCCAGCGCGGCATGCACCTGTGCTGCCGCGGCAACGCGCGGCGGGGTGGCGATCATGCCGGCGGTGAGCGATTCGTCGGCCAGCAGGCTCGTCATGAGCCCGGAGGTCTCGCGACCCAGTCGTTCCAGGGCCTGCCGCCGATCGGCGCCGCCGGCATTGTCCGCTTGAAGACGGCACCAGCGATCCAGGACGCCAAGCGTCCGCAGCGGCAGCATGCGCAGGATGCGGCGCTGGCCGTTGACGCGGGTGGCCGGCATCAGGGTGGGCGGTTGTTGCGAATGGGCGGCCAGCAGCTTTTTCAGGGTGGGTGCGCCCTCGAGGATCGAATTCATCAGCAGATCGGAGCCATCGGTGGTGGCCGCGAGCGCCTTGGCCCGTTCGACCAGGGCGAGGCTCGATTCATACACGCCGGACAGACCCTTGGCGGTGTCGCTCGAGAGCCGCTGCCCCTCGACCACGGTTTCCTGCCACAGGGGCACCTCGGGGATCAGGGTCAGGGTGCCGTAGCGTGCCGAATAGCCGCTGCTGGAATTGCCTGCCGGCCAGGCCTGCGGCGCCTGCTCGACCATGGCCACCAGGTCCTCGGCCAGGAAGACCCCGGGCGCCAGTTTCTGGAGTTCGGCATAGGGGTCGCCATCCTCGTCCAGCGCAATGCCATGGGCGCCGGCAATGCGCGACAGGTCCGCGGCCAGGGCCCGTTGCGGCTTGCTCAGCACCGTGAAGACACCTCCGAGGTCGGCGTTGTGCAGCGACACCATCAGCTCGGGACGAAGACGGTCGATCACCGACATCCAGGCCCGGGTTTCGGAGGTGGTGCGCTCGAAACGGTAGCCTGCGGTCTGCAGCGGGAAGCTGTATTCGGCCTGATCGGCAAAGGCAGGGCGGAAGAAGCCACGGGCATAAGCCCGAAAGTCGCCGGGCGTGTTCAGCCAGGCATCGTTCAAGGCGAGCCCGTCCGGATCGATCGAGGGAATGAAGTGCCAGCGAAACGGCAACTGCTCGAGCAGCGGATGGCGATTGCGCAGCATCTCGAGCAGGGTCATCAGGCTCAGGCCACCGATCGGCTCGTTCGGATGGGGCGTTCCAATCACCAGGGCGTTCAGGCGGCCGCGGGCCGGCGGCGAGATGAGATGGATCGGGCGGCCACCCCGGCTGGTTCCGATGCGCTCAACCGCCATCCCAGCCGCTGCCATGTGGCGGGTCAGTTCATCGAGCTCGCGGATGCCGGGCAGGGTGTTCCTGGCAGGTACCAGGGCCTGCAGCCCAGCGGCATCGATCGGCGGCAGGCGCCGAGCGGGCGCGGTCATGCAGCCGGGCAGCAGGGCCGTGGCTGTGAGCCCCAGACCGCCTTGCAGCAGGACACGGCGTGCCGGCAGCGCGGGGTCGGCCAGGGTTGCAGACCCCGGGTGCGGCGAGCTTGTGGCGCCGGACCCGGCGAAAGGGAGAATGCGGTGCTGAATCATGGCCTGCGTGCAATGCAATGGTGAAGGCGGCAGGGACACTAATCGGGTGCCCGATCCTGCGTCAAGCGGCCGCGCCTGATCCTGCGCAAGGCCTGCGACCGCTGCGTCGCCCGGAGCAGGAGGTCGGGCTGTCACGCAGGATTCAATCGCCTCGGTTAGACTTCACGGGGTTCCAATTGTGGAAGATTCGCAAGTGCACATGAAGCGTTTATGGTTGCTGTGTTTCCTGCTGCTCGCCGCGCTGGGCGTGGGCTGCGGAAGCCTGCCCTCGCTGGACGGGCGGATCGCCTCGACGGCCCTGTCGGACACTGCCGGCACGCGGCTGGGCAAGGCCGCCGCATCGAGTCTGGCGGCCAATCCAGGCAAGACGGGGATTCATCCGCTTGCCATGGGTCATGATGCCTTTGCGGCCCGCATCCTGCTGGCCGCCAGCGCCGACAAGTCACTGGACGTGCAGTACTACATCTGGAATGCCGATCAGGTCGGGTCGCTGATGTTTGAAGCGCTCTGGCAAGCGGCCGAGCGCGGGGTAAGGGTGCGCCTCTTGCTCGATGACATGAATACCGGCGGGCTCGATTCGATCATTGCCACCCTCGATGCGCATCCGAACATCGAGGTGCGCCTGTACAACCCCTTCCTGCAGCGCGGCAGCCGCTGGGTCGGGTTCCTGTCGGACTTCACGCGCCTGAACCGGCGCATGCACAACAAGTCCTTCACCGCCGACAATCAGGTGAGCGTGGTCGGTGGGCGCAATGTCGGCAACGAGTACTTCGACGCCGGCAGCGGCATCGTCTTTGCGGATTTCGATGTGATGGCGGTGGGGCCGGCCGTGCTCGAGGTCTCCAGGACCTTCGACCTGTTCTGGAACAGTGCCTCCGCCTATCCGGCGGCCCTCATCGTGGGCGCCGCACGGGCGGGCGGCGAGGGTGAACTCAAGGAGCGGTTTGCGACCGTCGCCAAGGACCCGGAATCGCGCGCCTTCATCGAGGCGGTCCGGACCACGCGGCTGCTGAACGACCTGCTCGAGGGCCGACTCAGCCTGGAGTGGACGCGGGCCCAGTTGCTCTCGGATGATCCGGCCAAGACACTGGCCACCACCGAACAGCCCGATGTGCTGCTGTTTCCGAAACTGGTGCGGGCCATGGGCACGCCCCAGAAATCACTGGATCTGATCTCTCCCTATTTCGTGCCAGGGGATGAGGGCACGGCGGCGCTGGTGGGACTGGCCCGCAGCGGCGTGAAGGTCCGGGTGCTGACCAATTCCCTGGCCTCCTCCGAGTCGGCCACCGTGTTTGCCGGCTATGCCAAGCGCCGCCTTGACCTGCTGCGTGCCGGCGTGGTGCTTTACGAGATGAAGCCGACTGGAGTGATCCCCAGGCGCTCCCGGCGCGAGGACAAGCCCGGCTTCGGTTCGAGCGGGTCTGCCGCCCTGCACGCCAAGACCTTCGGCGTCGACAGCCAACGGCTGTTCGTGGGCTCCTTCAACTTCGACCAGCGCTCGGCGCGACTGAATACCGAGATGGGGCTGGTCATCGACTCCCCATCCCAGACCCGGATGCTGGCCCAGTTTTTTGACACGGCGGTGGCCCAGCTCGCCTACGAGGTGCAGCTGCGTCCGGATGGCAAGGGCATGACCTGGATCGAAAGGACGGATGCCGGCGAGCAGCGCCATGCCTCGGACCCTGGCGCCACCTGGTTCTCGCGCTTTGGCGTGGGGGTGATGTCGACGCTGCCGATCGACTGGATGCTCTAGTCCCGGCGCAAGGTGATGCTGCGTCCCTGCGGCCCGCTCAGGACGGCGGCGCCATCACTGGTCCAGGTCAGCGTGTCGATGCCTTGCAGGCTGCGCAGCAGGCGCTGTTCCTGATTCATCAGTGCCTCAGAGGCGCACATCTTGCGCGTTCCCGCGACGGGGCCAATCCTGAGGCTCGACCGGTCGAGGCTGAAGCTGCCAGCCAGCGCATTGCAGCCGCTCGATCCGGAGAGCCGTCCCTCCTTGCTGAAGCTCAGGCTGAGCCGGGCCCGGTCCAGCACGCCCTGCCGGTCGACATCCTCGACCTGCCAGCTGCCGACCAGGCTGGCATCGGTCTGGCCGCCCGTCTGGGCCGTCGCAGGATGGGCCAGTATCCCCAACAGCATGACGCTGAGGAGCCATTGCGGGTGATTGGTCAACATGCTGCCGTGTCGGCCAGCCGCCCGGCGGGCTTACACGGCTTCGTGTGCCGGCTTTGCCGCCGAGCCTGGGCGCAAGGCGAGTCCACCGGGGACGCTCGATGGACTGATGTTGTGCGGGTCGTTGGTAAGATCCGGGGGTGGCGCGTTTCCGGGGGCCCTTATGAGGTGCATGATGGTGGCGTTGGTGGTCTTGGTTCTGGCGCGTCCTGAAGGATGCCGCTGATGCAGGACATCGTCTCACTGGTGCAGGCTGCATCGGGCGCCCAGTCACGGCCTGAGCGCAACCTGTGGCTGGCCCGCCTTTTCGAGTGGGTGCGCTACAGCGCCCCGGATACGGACATGGCCGATGCGTCGGCCTCATCCAGCCCCACGCCGGTCTTGCGACTGCGCCATTTCTGCCAGCTGCTCGATCAGGACCCCCAGCAGCAGTCCGCGGTACAGGGTTTGCTGGCCGCCTTTGCCGCCGATGTCGATGGGGTCGCGCTGTTCAGTGATCTGGGCTTTGCGCCACGGGCCTCGCTGGGCAGCGAGCTGGCCGAGCGTATTCGCGCCAAGTTGCTGCCCCGCACACCTGATACGCGCAATGCTGCCGAATTGTTCCAGCTGCTGATGCGCCCGGAGGACGCCGCCTGGCTCGAGCGCCTGGACGGGGAAACGGCCACCAAGCTTGCGGCGCTCTGGCCCTCCGGACTGGCCATGAGCGCCCTGACCCAGGCGCTGACCTTCCTGTGCAGCGCGGTGCGCGCGGCCGGTTTTTCTGCTGCCCTGCGCCTGCGGATGGATCCACAGGCGCTTGCGCAGGACCCGTTCGGGCCGCTGGCCGCATCGGCCGAGCAGGTCAGGAGCCTGGCCCTGGCGGCGCAGGATACGGACGCGCAGGCGGCCCTGGCCTCTGCAGTCATGGAGTTGCGCACGCAACTGGCGCACTGCCGCGAGGCGGCCGCCGGGGTGTCGCGCCACCTCGAGGAATACGGGGTGTCCTTGCAGATCGTCTTCGAGGTCGATCAGCTGCGCGCCCGTACGATGCGCATCGGACACCTGCTCGATTGCATCGTGTCAGGCGCCAGCCCCCAGCAGATGCTCAGGCTGCTGTGCCGCCTGTTGGCCGAGGTCGAGCACCGACAGGGCATCCGGGCCTTGCTGGGCGCGCATGGCACCTTGCTGGCGCGCCAGATTGCCGAGCGCAGCGCCGAGAGCGGCGAGCACTACATCACCCGCACGATTGCCGAGCATCGCTGGATGCTCAGGGCGGCCGCAGGCGGCGGGGCCATCATCGCCCTTACCACGTTTGGCAAGTTCGCCGTGATGGGGCTCGAGCTGAGCGACTTCTGGACGGGCTTCTGGGCGGGCGTGAACTATGCCCTGAGCTTCGTGGTGATCATGCTCCTGCACTGGACCGTGGCCACCAAGCAGCCGGCCATGACCGCGCCGGCCATGGCCATCAAGCTGGCCGAGGTGCGTCCTGGGTCCAGGCGCGAGGATGCGCCGGTGCAGGGCTTTGTCGACGAAGTGGTGCACCTGATCCGATCGCAGATGACCGGTATCCTGGGCAACCTGCTGGTCTGCTTTCCTGTCGCCTTTGCGATCCAGATCGCCTTCAGCTTCCTGTTCGGAAAGGCGCTGGTCGATGACCATGATGCCGAACATGTGCTCGAGTCCATCACCTTGCTCGGACCGACCGCTCTTTATGCCGCCGTGACCGGAGTCCTGCTCTTTTTCAGCTCGCTGGTTGCCGGTTGGGCCGAGAACTGGTTTGTGTTGCGCCGGCTCGACAGCGCGATTGCCTGGAATCCGCGCATCGTGGCGCGTCTGGGATCGGCGCGGGCCCAACGCTGGTCGGCCTGGTGCCGTAACCATGTGTCGGGTCTGGCCGGCAATATCTCACTGGGCATGATGCTCGGCCTGATGCCAGTGCTGATTGATTTCGTCGGCCCGCATCTGGAAGTGCGCCACGTCACCCTGTCGACCGGACAACTGGGCGCCACACTGGGGGCGCTGGGCATGCCCTTGCTGCACGAGAGCGCGTTCTGGTGGTGCGTGGCCGGTATCCTGGTCACTGGGGCAATCAATGTGGGCGTCAGTTTTGCCCTGGCCTTCATGGTGGCGCTGCGGGCGCGCAGTGTGCCGGTGGCCGATCGTTCCGTGATTCGCCGCGCACTCTGGCAGCGCCTGCGCCAGCGGCCGCTGTCCTTTCTATGGCCTGATTCGCGCGCCTGAGTCGGCGCCGGCCTGGAGCAGGCCCGTGAATTCGCCTTGGAAGTAGCCGGCGTTCTGCACCAGCCATCCGATGCCGAGCGCCTGCATGCGGCGCAGGCTGGCGGGCGATGCATCGTTCAGGTGGGCGATCGACCAGCGCAGGGGAGCCCGCCGCCGGTCATGTTCGGGCTGATGCCGTTGCCCTTTTCACCGGTGCCGGCACGGCCTTGAATTGCAGGCTCTGACCGGGCCGGGCATCGACCTTGGGAGAATCAACGAGTCCGTAGCTGCGCACCCAGACCTTGTAGGCGGCCTTGGGCAACTGCGGAATCATGAAGCGCGTTGTCGTCGGTGACGAGCACCTTGGCAAAGCCGGTGGGCAGGCTGGAGGTATGGCAACCTGGGTCAGCGCAAGCGCCAGGCCTGCAAGCGTGGCCAGCAGGCCCATTGTTTTTCATGTCATCCCCCTGGAAAATAGTGCCCGTCTGCGTCGAGGGCATGGGGACCAATACAGGCGCGCGGCAGGGGGCTTGCAGGCCTCATCCCATTGCAATCCAATGCCTCGCGCCGGTCTCTGGCGGGCATGGGGCTGGATCTCGGGCAAAGGCGGTTTCCGGATCGCCAGATGCGCGCACAAAGGACGCAGCGTGGTCGCGTCACCACGTTCGCACGACCGGCCATCCGGCCTTGTGGCGCTGTTCGCGATCTTCATTAAGAGCCTTGCCGGGGCGCTCTTTTCCAGCCTGCTGGCTATGGCGGCATCACCATGTGGTTCCACCCCAACCCCGATGGCCTGGGTCTGCTGCCCGTCCCCTTGCTGCTGTCGGCGCCGGCCGCGCTGATCTGCTGGTACCAGGTTCTCAGGATGGTGTTTGTCGGGCTGCTGCGTCGCTGAGCATTTTCGCGGGCATGGCCGGGTCACGGGCACCTCAGAAGCCGTCCCCTCGAGGCAGGGTGAGGCGGAAAGTTTGTCCGCCAAAGCAAAGCGGGGCCTGCAAGGCCCCAGGCAGGCATCCGGGCGAGCCAGGATGCCGCTTCAGTGGTGCGGCCGGGCAGGGAGCCCGTTGCCGTACCGGATCAGTTCGGCAAGGCCATCTGCTGGAGGGCCACCGTGGACATATGCTGGTACAAGGCCTGCAGCGGCGCGCGGGTCTCGCGGGTCGCACGGTCCTGGTAGAAGGCCAGCGACTTGTCGCGATTGCCTGACCACTGGAAGGACACCCACAGGGCCGAGCGCGCGTCATCAGCGCGGCCCGCCAGGGCATAGGCCTCGGCCAGCGGCGTCCAGGTGGAGCTGCGACGCGGATCCAGGACCAGGGCGGCCTGCAGCACCTCGATCGCTTTCACCGGCTCACCGGCCTTGACCAGGGCAAAGCCCAGATTGCCGGCGATCTCGACATCGCGCGGATTCTCCTTGAGGGCTTGCCCCAGCTTGGCGACCGCTTCGGCGGCGTCTTCACGCTTCAGTGCCTCGATGCCTGCGGTGTTGAGCTGGCGCGAGACGGCGCGGTTGCCCTGATCAGGCTTGGGCAGGCTGTCGATCAGGCCGGCAAGCTTGCGCACCTCGTCGATGTTGCGGGCACGGCCAGCGGCCAGGACCTGCTGGACACAGCCAGGCAGGGCGCTGCAGGCCACCGCCACCGCAGGGGCTGCTGCCGGGGCTTGGGCCGGGGCGGCTGCCGGCGCCACTGCAGGCGCCTGCGCCGGGGCATTGACGAGGGTCACGGCAGGCGCTTCGGCCGGCGCCTGCGCCGGTGCTTCGGCGGGGGCAGGAGCGGGAGCCTCTGCCGGGGCCTTGGCCGGTGCACGGGCCATCTCGGTCGGCGCCTGACCCAGGCTGGCGATCAGTTCCTCCAGCTTCTGATCAGCGGATTGCAGGCCAGCCAGGAAAGCGCTCGCATCCTGGGAACGCTCATTGACCTTCAACAGGCCGTTCTGGTATTCGAATCCGCTCATCAGGCCGGCGCCCTTGGCCACGGCAAAGCCCATCTTGATGGCCATCTCGCGCTGCTCGGCGGTGATCAGCTTGCCAGTGACTTCGATCTGGCCATTGGACTTGAGCTGGCGGGCGATCGAAGGCTTGCCATCCTTGGACTCGGCCAGCTCGACCATGAATTGGCCGCTGATGCTGCCATCGGCCGATTTGCCGCTGATCTTGGGGATGCCGACCGACAGGCCGCGCGCCACCAGGCGGATGGCGGCTTCGCGCGCCTTGCGGGCTTCCTCGGCGGTCAGGCTCTTCATGCCGCAGCTGTCCTCGAACAGCTTGCTGAGGGTTTCGACACTGCGCGTGTCCATGCCCTTGAGGGCGATTTCCATGGCCAGGTCGGTCAGCTCGACGCCAGAGGCCTTGACACGGCGTACGGCCGGCGTGACAGTGACATTGAGCCGGTCGCCGCTTTCGCTGGCATCGGATCGCACCGACAGGCCTTCGAGGGTTCCCATGCCGAGGCTGACCTGCTCGGCACCCAGGCGCATCCAGCCGGTTCCCAGATGGCGGTTCTTCAACTCCATGTCGAGCGCGACGTCCTTGAGTTCCATCGCTTCGCCGTGACCCCGGGTGACCACACGGTCCACCTTCCAGCCGAAGGCCAGCGCCTGGCCGTTGACGGTGAGAAAGCCCTTGGACGGAGCGATCTGGAAGGCTTCGCCCGAGCGCTGGTAATTCACCTCAGGCAGCGCCATCTCGGTGCGCAGGGCCCCGTCGAGCGCGACCGAACCGGTGCCGGCCAGCGGGCTGGCCGATCCGAAGATGGCCTTGAATTCGTCGGCCGTTGCGCCCAGCGGTGCGGCCTTCCAGTCAAAGCGGGTGGCGCTGGTGGGCATGACCAGGTGCGACATGGTGTAGTCGACGCGCACCGAGATCGCCTTGTCGGCGCCCGGTTCTGCCGAGCAGCCGGGCTCGAAGACCAATTCGGCCTGACCTTTGGAGCTGAGCAGGCCGCGTTCATGCGTCAGATTGGCCAATCGCAACCCGCCACCCTGCGTCTTGGGCGCAGCCTTGAGCGCCTGAAGACTGGTTTCGGCGCGTTGCCCCGCCAAAAAACTGCTGCCGAGCCAGGCGCTGAGCGCCAGTCCCGTCACACCTGCCACTGCCACGACGACTTTTTTATTCATGCCTTCACCTTGGGTTTCATCAATACCGGATGGATGGGCATCGGTATCTTCAGAATGAACTTGAGAGGCTGGCGCACGCGTCAGTCCCCCGGGAATAGCCAATTAACCTTCGGGAGGGCTGTCTGGCAGGTCCGGCCCGACCGGCGGCGGCCCGGACAGGACAGGCGCGACCCGGGCAGGCGGGTCTATGGGCCGCGTGGCTTCAGCCCAGCCAGACACCCAGCCAGAGCGCTGCAAGGACCAGTGCCAGGCCGGGCACGATGCGCCTGGCAAAGGGAGCGCCGCCCGAGCGCCAGGCAACCAGGGCCTTCATCAAGGCATTGCTGCTCAGGCCCACCAGGACCGGCATGCGGGCATCATCCAGCGCCAGCTTGGCGTTGACCACCAGGGTCGCGGCAGAAGCGGCGTTGGCATGGGCATCGGCCAGCCCTGCGACGGCGGCGCCCACGAGCAGTCCGGCCTGACCCAGCCAGGCATTCAGGCCAGCCGACACCACCAGCACGGCCGCCATGATCAGCGCAAAGCCCAGGGCGGCCTTCAGGTCGAAGGCCTGTCCCGGGGGAGACTGACCATCGAGGGCCAGCTTGCCGCTGTCCCGAAAAAGGAAGGGCAGGGCATACAGTACGGCCGCAGCAGTGCCAGCCATCAACGGGCCGGCCAGGGACTGCAGCAGCGGTGGATGCAGGGCCCACAGCACCAGGGCGAGCTGGAAGAATGTGGCGACCGAGGACAGGATGGCGCCAGCCACGGCAGGGCCGAGCAGGTCTGGCTGACGGCGGCCGCGCTGCCCCATGGCATGAATCGTCGCGGTGCTCGAAATGAAGCCGGCCGCAAAGCCGGCCAGCGGCAAGCCCTGCTGCGGACCCAGGGCCCGCACGGCCACGTAACCGATGGCATTGATGCCCATCACCAGCACGAGCAATCGCACCAGGGCCTGGGGATTGAGGGCATCGAAGGGGCCGAGGTAGCGGTCGGGACTGAGCGGCCACAGGATCAGGGCGACGCCGGCAAACACCAGGATGTCGCGCATTTCCTGCTCACTGAGGACCCGCAGGACCAGGTGGTGCAGCCCCTGCCGGGAGAACAGCAGCAAGGCCATCAGGGCTGCCAGTCCGGCCGCCAGGGTCGCGTCGCGCATGGCCAGGCCGCCCAGCAGCGTCGTCAGGATCAGGGCCACCTCCGTGGTCGTGCCGGGATCATGATCGGCTGCCCTGCGCTTGCGCTGGGCTGAGGCGTAGGCGACCCAGGCGCCGATACCCACCAGGAGCACGACCAGGGCGAGCATCCACGGACCGGCCAGCAGATGGGCCACCGCCGCAGCCACCGAGGCCAGCGCAAAAGTGCGGATGCCGGCCGCCTGCCGGTCCGGCCCCTCGCGCTTGCGCCGCTCGCGCTCGGCGCCCACCAGCAGCCCAATGCCCAGCGCCACGCTCAGGCCGATCAGCTGAGGGGCATCGTGCAGGCTTGCGTCGGGCGTCATGGCTTGCGCGTTGGCTGCAGCGATGGCCGGGGCAAGACCCGCGAAAGGGCGACGTGCCTTGCTCAGTCGCCCTTGCGCTCCTGCGATTTGTCCTCGAGCAGGCCGGCTGCGCTGGTGTCGGCAGGCAGCACGCCCATGCCGGCATAGGAGGCCAGCTTGGCGCGTGAGTCCAGGATGTCCAGGTTGCGCATCTGCAATTGCCCGATGCGATCCAGCGGCGAGAAGGCCTCGCCATCGACCTTCTCCATCGACAGGCGCTCGGGATGGTAGGTGAGGTTGTCGCTGCGCGTGTCGAGCAGGCTGTAATCGTCGCCGCGGCGCAATTCGATCACCACCTCGCCGGAAATCGCGCTGCCGACCCATTTTTGCAGGGTGTCGCGCAGCATCAGGCTTTGCGGGTCGAACCAGCGACCTTCGTAGAGCTGGCGGCCCAGCTTGCGGCCCAGGGTGCGGTAGTTGTCGATGGTGCCTTCGTTGTGGATGCCGGCAATCAGGCGCTCGTAGGCGATGTACAGCAGGGCCATGCCGGGTGCCTCGTAGATGCCCCGGCTCTTGGCCTCGATGATGCGGTTCTCGATCTGGTCCGAGATGCCCAGGCCATGCCGGCCGCCGATGCGGTTGGCCTCCATGACCAGATCGACCTTGCTCTCCCAGTGCTGGCCGTTGATGGCCACCGGGAAGCCCTGTTCGAAGGTGATGGTGACTTCTTCGGGCTTGATGACGACGCTCGGGTCCCAGTGCTTGACCGACATGATCGGGTTGACAATGCTCAGGCCCTTGTTCAGGAACTCGAGGTCCTTGGCCTCATGGGTGGCCCCCCAGATGTTGGAGTCGGTCGAGTAGGCCTTCTCGCTGCTCATCTTGTAGTCAAAGCCGTGCGCATTGAGCCAGGCGCTCATTTCCTTGCGCCCGCCCAGCTCGCGCACGAAGTCCTGGTCGAGCCAGGGCTTGTAGACGCGCAGCGAGGGATTGGCCATCAGGCCGTAGCGGTAGAAGCGCTCGATGTCATTGCCCTTGTAGGTCGAGCCGTCGCCCCAGATGTGGACGTCGTCTTCCTGCATCGCCTTGACCAGCACCGTGCCGGTCACGGCGCGGCCCAGCGGCGTGGTGTTGAAGTAGGTGCGGCCGGCACTGCTGATGTGGAAGGCGCCGCATTGCAGCGCCACCAGCCCCTCGTGGACCAGGGCCTCGCGGCAATCGATCAGGCGCGCATTCTCGGCGCCATAGGCACGGGCGCGGCGGGCGATGTCTTCGTAGTCGGACTCGTCCGGCTGGGCAAGATTGGCGGTGTAGGCGTAGGGGATGGCGCCCTTGTCGCGCATCCAGGCAAGGGCGGCGGAGGTGTCCAGGCCGCCGGAAAAGGCGATGCCGACACGTTCGCCCTTGGGCAGGGAGAGGAGGATTTTGCTCATAGCCTTCCATTTTAGCGTGGCTCGCCCACCTGCGGCGAGGGGCGCGCCCAATCCTGCCCGGCTGTGGCATGCTCGACCCCGGGAGATCAGACACATGGATGCGACGACACCAGGGACTGCGCAAGGGACCACAAGAGGGACCCCAAACGGGACCGCACACAGGACCGGGCAAGCGACGACGGCAGGCTTGCCGCATGAGCCGGCATTGCTGGCCCAGGCCCTGCTCGAGGCTTGGGCGCGTGCCTTTGCCCTCAATGATCCTGCAGCCATGCCGCCGCTGTACCGCGAGGACGCTGCAATGTACGGCTCCAGGCCGGAGCTGTTCTGCGGTCGCGACGGGGTGGCAAGCTACTTCGGCAGCCTGGCGCCGCGCCGCATCCGCAGGGTGCGCTTCGAACAGGTGCAGGCCTCGAGACCGCTGCCCGATATCCTGGCGGTGGCGGCGGTCGCGTTCTTCGAGGTCGACGAACTGGCACCGATTGCCATGCGCTTCACGCAGACCTGGTTGCAGGATGCTCGGGGCTGGCGGGTACTCAGCCACCATGCCTCGCCCCGCCTGATGGCGTCGGGGACACCCGCCCTCGAGGCTGCGCCGCAGCGCTGAACGGGCCACAGGGCCTCACGGACCGGCCCGCATTGGGCCTGCCGGGCGACCTTCACAGGGCCACGCGCGCCCGCCTTACGAGGGAATGCGCACCTGCAGGTCGGTATAGCCACGCACGAACGAGGAGGGCACCCGGGCCGGCTCGCCGACCACTTCGATGGTCGCAAAGCGCTTGAGGATTTCTTCCCAGAGGATGCGCAACTGCATCTCGGCCAGGCGGTTGCCGACGCAGCGATGGATGCCAAAGCCGAAGGACAGGTGCTGGCGCGGGCGGGCGCGGTCGATGATGAAGCGGTCCGCCTCGGGGATGGCCGCACTGTCACGATTGCCCGACAGGTACCACATCACCACCTTGTCGCCCTTCCTGATCTGCTGGCCGTTCAGCTCGATGTCCTGGACCGCGGTGCGGCGCATGTGGGCCAGGGGCGTCTGCCAGCGGATGATCTCGGGCACCATGCTGTCGATCAGGGCCGGATTGGCGCGCAGCTTGGCGTACTCGGCCGGATTCTCGCTCAGGGCCAGCAGGCCGCCGGTCATGGAATTGCGGGTGGTGTCATTGCCACCAACGATGAGCAGGACCAGGTTGCCCATGAACTCCTTGGGCTCCATGTTGCGAGTTGCGGCGCCATGGGCCAGCATCGACACCAGGTCCGAGCGTGGCGGCTGGCCGGCACGTTCGTTCCACAGCTTCATGAAATAGCCCGCCATCTTGCCCAATTCGGCCATGCGCTGCTCGGGCGACGGGGCATTGGGATTGAACTTGGGATTGGCGGTGGCGATATCGGACCAGTAGGTCAGCAGGCGCCGGTCCTCGAGCGGGAAGTCGAACAGGGTGGCCAGCATCAGGGTGGTCAGCTCGATCGATACCCGGTCCACCCAGTTGAAGGTCTCGTCGCGGGGCAGGCCGTCCAGGACCTTGCAGGTGCGCTCGCGGATCAGGCTCTCCATCTTGGACAGGTTGTCCGGGGCCACGATGGGCTGCACCGCCTTGCGCTGGTCGTCATGCTTGGGCGGGTCCATCGCGATGAACATCGGCAGCTTTTCTTCGGCCGGCTGGTCGGTGATGGTGATGCCGCCCAGTGACCAGTCCGAGGAGAAGGCCTGATGATTGGTATCGACCTTCATGATGTCCTGGTAGCTGCACACCGACCAGTAATCGCCGAAGATCGGGCTGTGGCTTCGGTGCACCGGCGCATCGCGACGCAGGCGCTCGAAGAAGGGGCCGATGGTGTCGTCGACAAAACGGGGCGGGTCGGCCGGGTTGATCTGCTCGAGGGGCATCGAGAAGGCCAGTTCGCGCGCTTGCGCAAGCCGCTGTTGCTGCTGGGGGCTCATGGGGGTCTCCGTGGTTTCGTGCGTCGCAGGGCGGGGCCGGCCCGGCGATCGCAGGGGGCCGCCCCGTTGCGCAGGCGTGGCGTCATGCTAGTGCAAAAGTGGCGCGTTGTCTGCCACAACTGCTACACATTTGCGGTCCGCTGCCCGCGCGAGGCAGGATTGCTACCAGCCCAGGGCCAGCCCTGTATGCCGGCGCGGATCATTGGCGCCGTAAAAGCGGTTCCTGCCCACCGGCTTGCCCTCCAGGGAGGGCGCGCCGATCAGGATTGCCGCCACATGGTTGGCGGGTTGGCGGCCCGTCAGGCGGTGGCCCATCGCCTGCAGGCGCTCGACCGTATCGGGGCTCAGGGCCCAGGGCTCTGCGGCGGTGGTCTCGGGCAGCCATTGCTGGTGAAAGCGCGGCGCATCGACCGCTTCCTGGATGTTCATGCCGTAATCGATGACATTGATCAAGGTGTGCAGCACCGCGGTGATGATGCGGCTGCCGCCGGGCGTGCCCAGCACCATCAGGGCCTTGCCCTCCTTGCTGACGATGGTCGGGCTCATCGAACTGAGCGGGCGCTTGCCCGGTTCGATCCCGTTGGCCACACCCTGCACCAGGCCATAGGCATTGGGTACCCCGGGCTTGACGGTGAAATCGTCCATCTCGTTGTTCATCAGCACACCGGTGCCGGGCGCCATCACGCGGGCCCCGAACCATTCATTCAGGGTGTAGGTGACCGAGGCGATGTTGCCATCGCGATCGACGATCGAATAATGGGTGGTGTTGCTGCCCTCGCGGGTTTCAGGCCCGGGACGGATGGCCCGCGAATCGCCGGCCTGGGTGGGTGAAATGCGGGCCCGCACCTGGGCGGCATAGGCCTTGTCGGTCAATTGCGCCACCGGGTTGCGGACGAAATCGGGATCGCCCAGGAACGCATTGCGGTCGGCATAGGCATGACGCATGGCCTCGATCTGATGGTGCACGGCGCGGGCCGAGCGAAAGCCCCAGTCCCGGAGCGGATAGCCCTCCAGGATGTTCAGGATCTCGCACAGCACCACCCCGCCTGAGCTGGGGGGAGGGGCCGAGACGATCAGGTAGCCGCGATAGTTGCAGCTGATGGGCACGCGCTCGCGCACCTGGTACTGGTCAAAGTCGGCCTGGGCCAGAAAGCCCTTGCCCGCCTGGCTGGCGGCCACGATGGCCCGGCTGACCGGTCCGGCGTAAAAGCCGGCCGGGCCCTGGGCACGGATGGCACGCAAGGTGGCCGCCAGGTCCTTTTGCACCAGTCGATCGCCGGCCTCGGGCGCCTTTCCGTCCCTGAGGAAGATGGCCGCACTGGTGGCATCCTTGCGCAGGCCGGCGGCGCCGAAGGCGAGCATTTCGACATCGCCGGCATCGAGTTCGAACCCTTCCTCGGCCAGCCGGATGGCCGGTTCGATCAGGCGGCCCCGATCCAGCCGGCCATAACGCTGGCGGGCATATTCCATGCCGGCCACGGTGCCGGGCACACCGACAGCGCCCCAGCCCTCGGTGCTGGCGCCTGGAATGACACGGCCTTCGCGGTCCAGGTACATGTCACGGTGCGCCGCCAGCGGTGCCTTCTCGCGAAAGTCGATGAAGGTGTTGCGCCCGTCGGCCAGTTGCAGGGTCATGAAGCCGCCACCGCCCAGATTGCCGGCCGCCGGGTAGACCACCGCCAGGGCATAGCCGACCGCCACCGCGGCATCAATCGCATTGCCGCCTTCGCGCAGGACCGCCACCCCGACCTTGGTGGCCAGATGCTGGGCGCTGACCACCATGCCGTTCTCGGCCGCCACCGGCGCCACCGAGGCGGAGAGGCAGGCTTGCACCCATGCCATGCCCAGCATCGCCCCCAGCAGGCCGCGCAGCCTGATGCCCATCCTTGCCATGTCCGATTCTCCTCAAGGGCGCTATCATCGCCCGGGTTCCGCCCGACGACCCGCCGGGCGGATCATTCCTGCAACAGATGTTCCCGAGGCTTGCCGCCCGATCACCGTGACAAACAAGACAGGTCCGATGGATACAGGTACCCCGCTGATGCCTGCCCGCATCCGCGACGAGGCCATGATGCGGCTGGCGCTCGACCAGGCCCACAATGCCGCCATCCTGGGCGAGGTGCCGGTCGGTGCCGTCATCATCCGCGAGGGAAAGGTGCTGGCCACCGGCTTCAACCATCCGATCGGCATGCATGATCCGACCGCCCACGCGGAGATCCGGGCCATTCGCGCGGCTGCTGAACTGCTGGGCAACTACCGCCTCGTGGACTGCGAACTCTACGTGACGCTCGAGCCCTGTGCGATGTGTGCCGGCGCCATCCAGCATGCACGCCTGCGGCGCCTGGTGTTCGGCGCCCGCGACCCCAAGACCGGCTGTGCCGGTTCGATCACCGACCTGTTTGCCGAAACCCGCCTGAATCACCACACCGAGGTGGTGGCAGGGGTTCTCGAGCAGGCCTGTGGTCAGACCCTGAGCGATTTCTTTGCCGGTCGCCGGCGCGAGCGCAAGGCCCGGATCGAGGCCGAAAAAGACAATGCCGCCGGGCGGGCCGCATCGTCCCTGGAAGGGGAGCGGCCAGCGCTGGGCGGCATCGAAGTCCGCTTCGAGGACGACTGATTACTTGATGTCGGCCTTGTCGCGCAACTGCTTGATCAGGGCCTGCACGCGCTCCTGCTGCAGGCGCTGCTGGATCTGGGGCTTGACCTGATCCAGTGCCGGCGGCTTGCTGTCACGAACGTCATCCAGGCGGATCACGTGGTAGCCAAACTGGGTCTTGACCGGCGTGTCGGTGAACTTGCCCTTCTCGAGCTTGACCATGGCCTGGGAAAACTCCGGCACGAAGGTGCCCGGGCCGTTCCAGTCCAGGTCACCACCATTGGCGGCCGAACCCGGGTCCTTGGACTGCTTGGCCAGGTCCTCGAACTTGGCGCCCTTCTTGAGCTGCTCGATGATGGCCTTGGCGGCGTCTTCCTTCTCCACCAGGATGTGGCGGGCGCGGTATTCCTTCTGCCCGTTGGAGCTTCCGGCCAGCTTGTCATAGGTGGCCTTGATCTCGGCATCGGTCACCGGATTTTGCTGGACATATTGCGTCAGCAGGGCGCGGATCATCAGTTCGCGCTTGAAGTTCTCGAGCTGCTTGGTGACGTCGGGGCTGCGTGCCAGACCGCGCTTTTCAGCTTCCTGCACGAAGATTTCGCGATTGATCAGGTCCTCGAGGGCCTGCTTGCGAAGCTCGGGGGTCTCGGGGCGGCCCTGGGCGGCCAGGGCCGCCATGAACTCGTCCAACTGCTTCTTGGGGATCGGCTTGTTGTTGACAATCGCCGCATTGCCGGCCGAAGCGGCAGGCGCTGCGGCCTTGGCGTCTGCCTTGGCCTCGGCCTTGGCCTCGGCCTTCTTGTCCTGGGCCAGCACGCCGCTGCTCAGGCCGATCGTCAGCGAGGCTACCAAGGCCACCGCGAAAGAAGGTTTTTTCATGGGAGTTCCGGGGATTCAGGGAGGTGAGATCGGTCGTGGCAGCCGCCTGGGCAGTGCCCGCAGGACAGCGGCGACCGAATTCGCAGCGCATCATACACGAGGCCATGCCAGGGCAGGGCCCCGGATCCGGCCATTGATCGGATTCTTTTCAATCGGCTTTTCCAGGCCCGGGCGGAGGCTCCGGCTGGCCATCGCCCTGGATGGTTTCCTGCTCCTGGACGCTGTAGCGACCCAGGTACAAGGCCTGGCCGATGATGAAGACCAGGGTCAGGGCGGTGGTGCCAAACATCTTGAAGTTGACCCAGGTGTCGGTCGAGAACCCGTAGGCCACCCACAGGTTCAGGCCCGCCATGACCAGAAAGAACAGCACCCAAAGGGCATTGGCGCGGTCCCAGATCGCGTCGGGCAATTGCAGTTGCTTGCCCATCAGGGAGCGGATGCCGTTGCGCCCGAAACCATAGCGGCTGACCAGCAGGCCCAGACCCATCAGCAGGTACAGCACGGTGGGCTTCCACTTGACGAAAGTTTCGTCGCGCAGCATCAGGGTGGCCCCGCCAAAGACGGCAATGATGGCCAGGCTGGCCCACTGCATGGCTTCGACCTTGTGACGCCGGGCCAGCATGTAGCCGATCTGCAGCAGGCTGGCGGCGATGGCCACGCCTGTCGCCACATAGATGTCATACATCTTGAAGGCGACAAAAAAGAGCACAATCGGGAGAAAATCGAGCAGAAGCTTCATTTTTTATATAATGCTGGGTTTGGCGCGGCGCGACAGTCGGCTGCCATTTTATTCCCAAATCACCCCTCGTCGACCAGAGTCGACCCCAATCGGAGTTTTTCCATGGCTGAACGTTCCCGCACCCGCCGCAACACGCTCGAGCGTCGTTGCCTTCCCAAGTCGCTCAAGCGCCTGTTCAAGGGCTCGAACAAGACCATCTTCAAGATGCTCGAGAAGGTCAAGAAGTAAGCTGCCGCCGCCAGGCGAGGCCGCCCTCGAGACAGGACGGCACACAGCAAGGGCGGAGCCTGAAGGGGCCCGCCCTTTTTTCATGCCCTGGCAGGCCCCGTCCGGCCTATTCGGGCCATCCCCATGATTGTCCTTTCCGCCCCCTGATTCCCCTTTCAATCTGCCAGGAGTTCCCGCCATGCACGGCCTGATGATGGACATGCCCTTGCTCACCTCTTCGATCCTGCGCCATGCGGCCCGTCACTTCGGTGATGTCCAGGTGGTGTCACGACGCTTGGAAGGGGATATCCACCGCTACACCTACCGCGACCAGGAGCGGCGTGCCCGTCAGCTGGCGTCGGCCTTCGAGCGGGCCGGCGTCGTACAAGGCGATCGCATTGCCACCCTGGCCTGGAACGGCTATCGGCACATGGAGCTGTACTACGCCGTCGGTGGCATGGGCGCGGTGATCCACACCATCAACCCGCGCCTGCATCCGGAGCAGATTGCCTGGATCGCCAACCATGCGCAGGATAGCTACCTGGCCTTTGATGTGAGTTTCCTGCCGATCGTGGAGGCGATTGCACCGCTGTGTCCGGGCATCAAGGGCTTCATCGCCATGATCGATGAGGCGCAGCAGCCCGACAGCAGGCTGTCCCTGATGAATTACGAGCGCTTCCTGGCGTCTGGCCGCAGTGACTGGCAGTGGCCGCAGCTGGACGAGCGCAGCGCGGTCGGCCTGTGCTACACCTCGGGCACGACCGGCAATCCGAAGGGCGCGCTGTATTCGCACCGCTCCTCGGTGCTGCACGCCTACGGTGCGGCGCTGCCCGATGCCATGAACTGCTCGGCCCGCGATGCCATCCTGCCGGTGGTACCGATGTTCCATGTCAATGCCTGGGGCATTCCCTACACCGCACCGCTGGTGGGCGCCAAGCTGGTCTTCCCCGGCGCCCAGCTCGATGGCAAGTCGCTGTACGAATTGTTCGAGGCCGAAAAGGTGACCTATTCGGCCGGTGTGCCGACAGTGTGGCTGGGCCTGCTGGCGCATGTGCAGTCGAACCAGCTGCGCTTTTCCAGCTTTACACGAACCGTGATCGGCGGTTCGGCCTGCCCGCCCGCGATGATCAAGACCTTCCGCGAGCAATTCGGGGTCGATGTCATCCATGCCTGGGGCATGACCGAACTGTCGCCGCTGGGCACCCTGAGCCGCCTGCAGAACAAGCACCTGGATGCGCCGGCCCAGATCCAGCAGAAACTGCTCGAGAAGCAGGGCCATGTGATCTTCGGCGTGGACATGAAGATCGTTGATGACGCCGGCGTGGAACTGCCCTGGGATGGCACGACCTATGGCAACCTGCTGGTACGCGGGCCCTGGGTGATCCGAGAATACTTCAAGGGCGATGGCGGCAACCCGCTGGTCAACGACGAGCAGGGGCAGGGCTGGTTCCCCACCGGCGATGTCGCCACCATTGACAGTGACGGGTTCATGCAGATCACCGACCGCAGCAAGGATGTCATCAAGTCCGGTGGCGAGTGGATCAGCACCATCGATCTGGAAAATCTGGCCATGGCCCATCCGGCGGTGGCCAATGCCGCCGTGATCGGCGTGGCGCATCCCAAATGGGATGAGCGCCCCTTGCTGGTGGTGGTCAGCAAGCCCGGCATGCAGGTCACCCGGGAGGAGCTGATCGCCTTTTACGAAGGCAAGATCGCCAAGTGGTGGACACCGGATGACGTGCAGTTCGTCGAGGCGATTCCGCTGGGCGCGACCGGAAAGATTCTCAAGACCCGGCTGCGTGAGCAATTCAGGGATTACCGGCTTCCCGGGGCCTGAAGCAAGCCCCTGCGAGGGAGCACCTCGGCGCTCTTTAGGGGCATGTCGACGTGGCGCTTCTTTCGGGTATGATTCTCCGCCGATGCCTTCTCGAACCCGCCACGACGGGGAGAGGCGCGCTTCACCCCCAAAGAGGAGACACTCATGACCTTCAAGACCCTTGCCACCACCCTGGCGGTTTCCCTGGCCGCCAGCTTCGGCGCTGTTGCCCAGGCCCAGACCGTCAAGATCGCTTTCATCGATCCGCTCTCCGGGCCCTTCGCCCCGGTCGGCCAGAACCAGTTGCGTGCCTGGCAGACCTCGGCCGACTACGCCAATGAAAAGAACTGGGCCGGTGGTCCCAAGTTCGAGATGGTGCCTTTTGATGGCAAGGGCAGTCCCCAGGAAAGCCTGACGGTGCTCAAGCAGATCATCGACTCGGGCATCCGTTATGTGGTGCAGGGCAACGGATCGGGCGTGGCGATCGCGCTGGCCGATGCCATCCAGAAGCACAATGACCGCAATCCGGGCAAGGAAATCGTCTACCTGAACTACGCCGCCGTGGACCCCTCGCTGACCAACGAGCGCTGCAGCTTCTGGCATTTCCGCATCGACATCAACGGCGACATGAAGATGGAGGCCCTGACCTCCTACATGGAAAAGAACAAGGACATCAAGAAGGTCTTCCTGCTCAACCAGGATTACGCCTTCGGCCGTTCGGTGGCTGCGGCTGCCAAGAAAGACCTGGCGCGCAAGCGTCCCGATGTTCAGGTGGTCGGTGAAGACCTGCATCCCCTGGGCCAGGTCAAGGACTTTGCCCCCTACATCGCCAAGATCAAGGCTTCAGGTGCCGATACCGTGGTGACCGGCAACTGGGGTGCCGACCTTGCGCTGATGATCAAGGCCGCCAAGGACGCCGGCCTGAAGGCTCGCTTCTACACCTACTATGCCGGCACCACCGGCGTGCCGACCGCCATGGGCGCCTCGGGCGAGGGCGTGGTGAGCATCGTCGCCAACTGGCATCCGAACATGCCTGGCTTCCCCGGTGCCCACCTGGTCGATGCCATGAAGAAGAAGTTCAACGACGACTTCTACACCGCCCAGACCTACGCCGGCCTGCAGATGCTGGCTGAGGGCATGAAGCGCACCAAGTCGACCGACCCGGTCAAGGTCGCCTTCGCCATGGAAGGCCTGAAGCTGCCCAGCATCAATGGCGAGATCGAGATGCGC
>JAPOKJ010000052.1 GCA_029977705.1 Burkholderiales bacterium
GGCCTTGCTGCGCAGCCACCTGCTGGAATCGCCGGCTGGCGCGACCGGGGGTCGGCGGCGACCGACCAGTGGCATCCGCTAGTGCAGGGCCGGTCCTAGAATCCTTGCAGGAATCCTTGCACGAGAGGTCGGCCGACAATGGCGGCCTCCGACCCCCGCGCCCTGCGGCGCACGCGCCAAACGACCGGGTCCCGATCGGGACCCCCTGACCCCATTATCCAGATCTTTCGTGCCCTGTCGCTGGCCCGCCCGTCGCCGCCCTGCCTGGCGCCGGCCTGCAAATCGTTGGCCAGCATCATGCTGGCCGGTCTTTTGCTGTTGCATGGCTGCGGCGGCGGCGGGTCTGAGGCCTCATCGGCCTCCAGCAGCAGCGCTGCTGCCGCCTCGGGCACCAGCAGCTCGAGCTCGGGCAGTTCCTCCTCATCGGGAACCGGCAGCAGTTCCGGCGCTACCGCGACCAAGACCGCGCCCTCGGCGCCCACCGTCAAGAGCGTGAGCGCCGACAATGCGGCCATCGCGGTGAGCTTTGACGCGCCCGCCAGTGACGGTGGCGACCCGATCCAGCGCTATCAGGCCACCTGTACCGCCCCATCGGCAGCCCCGGTCAGTGCACAAGGCAGCGCCAGCCCGATCATCGTCAGCGGCCTGAGCAACGGCCTGAGCTACACCTGCAGCGTCAGTGCCAGCAACAGCATCGGCGCCAGTGCCGCGGCCGTTGCACCGCTGGTGATGCCCAGCCTTGCCGCCGCCAGCCTGAACCTGAACCTGGCTGCATTGGCCAATTACGCCAACCCCGGCCTTCCCCGCCACTACGATGCCGATGTCCTTGCCCTGGACAACCAGAGTGCCGGCAACCTGATCACCGACGCCGGTGCAACGCTGGGCCGGGTCCTGTTCCACGACAAGAAGCTGAGCATCAACGACAGCATTGCCTGTGCCTCCTGCCATCAGCAGGCCAAGGGCTTCGAGGACGGCCGTGTCTTGAGCCCGGGCTTCTCGGGGACCGCGTTCACCAGCGCCCATGCCATGCGCCTGGGCAATGCACGCTTTTTCAGGCCAGGCACCGCCTTCTGGGATCGTCGCGCCGCAACCCTGGAGGCCCAGTCCACGCAGCCGATCCAGAACGCGATCGAGATGGGCTTTGATGCCAGCAACGGCGGCATGGCCGCCCTGATCAGCAAGATGCAGGGCCTGAGCTATTACCCGGACTTGTTCCGCCTGGCCTTCGGTGACAGCAACATCACCGAGGCGCGCATGCAAAAGGCCCTGACCCAATATGAGCGCAGCATGATCTCGGCCAACAGCCGGTGGGATACGGCCTACGGGGCGGTCTACAACGCGGCCCTGGGGGACAAGGGCCTGAGCCTGCCGCTGTCCGGCTTCAGTGCCCAGGAAGAGCGCGGCCGGGTACTCTTCCTGCTCGGCCCGCCGCAAGGAGGCGTGGGCTGCGCCCGCTGCCATGTGCCACCCACTTTTGCGCTCGCCGCAAACTCGCAGAGCAATGGCCTGGACGCCGGCGAGACCCGTGTCTTCAAGTCACCGTCTCTGAAGAACGTGGCCACCTCGGGCGCCTTCATGCATGACGGCCGCTTCACGACCCTGACCCAGGTGGTGCAGCACTACAGCACTGGCGTACAGGCCGGTCCGGCACTGGACAACCGGCTGGTCGATCCGGCCACCGGCCAGCCGCGCAGGCTCAACCTGAGCGCCAATGACATTGCCGCCCTGGTCGCATTCATGGGCACGCTCAGCGACCCTGTGCTGGCCGCCGATACGCGCTTTTCGAATCCCTTCAAGTAGCCGATGAGGCCGGACCGAGTCCGGTCGAGGTGGTCAGCGTGGGCATCGCCTGGGCGCGCTTTTGCAGCCACCAGCCGGCCGCCGGGGGGATGGCGGTAAAGCCGGCATCGACACCGAGCTTGCGGGCAGCATCCATGGCCCAGTTCGGGTTGTAGAGCATTTCACGGCCTACCGCGATCAGGTCGGCGCCGCCTTCGGCAAGGATGCGCTCGGCCTGCTCGGCATGAACGATGAGGCCCACGGCCATGCTCAGGATGCCGCTTTCGGCACGAATCCTGCGGGCAAAGGGGACCTGGTAACCATAGCCGAGCGGGGCACTGCTCACGGGTCGGGCCGTCATGCCGCCAGCCGAGCAATCGATGACATCGACACCACAGGCCTTCAGCTCGCGCGACAGCACGACACTGTCATCGGGCGACCATCCCGCATCATCATCGACCGACAGGCGCACGAACAGCGGCTTGTGGGCTGGCAGGTTGGCACGCACGCATTCGGCCACCTCGAGCGCAAAGCGCCGCCGGTTGGCCGCGCTGCCGCCATACTGGTCGGTGCGCTGGTTCGCCTGGGGCGAGAGAAATTCGTGCACCAGAAAGCCGTGGGCGCCATGGATCTCGACGGTGTCGAAGCCGGCAGCATCGGCACGCGCAGCGGCGCGGCCGAAGGCCTCCACCACCTCGCCGACTTCGGCCGTGCTCAGGGCCCGTGGTACTGGCGAAGCGGCATCGGGCGCAATCGCACTGGGTGCCACCAGCTCCCAGTCCTGCCAGTCGCTGACGCCACAGTCTTCGGTCAGGGGCTTGCCCCCTTCCCAGGGCCGGCCGGTGCGCGCCTTGCGCCCGGAGTGGCCGAGCTGGATCCCGATGGCTGCACCGCTGCCATGGACCAGGTCGGTGATGCGGCGCAAACCCGGAATGAAGGCATCGTCCCAGAGTCCGAGATCACCCACGGTGCCGCAGCCGCGACGCTCGACCTTGGTCGATTCCATCATCACCAGTCCGGCACCGCCGGCGCCATAGCGGCCGGCATTCATGAGGTGCCAGTCATTGGCAAAGCCTTGCACCGCAGCGTACTGGTGCATCGGTGCCACCACGACGCGGTTGCGCAGTTGCAGGCCTCGCAGCGTGATCGGGGAAAACAGCAGGGGTTGGCTCATGGGATCAATCCTCAAGGGCGGGAACCCGGTCCGGCTGGCCGGACCAGATCCAGGCGAAGTCGGGGCGCGAGATGCCCAGCAGCATGCCGTGCAGATTCCTGGGATGCACCCACATGGTGTCGCGCTCCTGCGCCGCAGCGCCCCCACGGCCGGTGACGGTGGCCCCGCCGGCCAGCAGCCGGTCGCGCAAACCGGTGAAGTCGTGGGCTTCGATGAAGCACATGTACAGGGCATTGCCAGCGCGGCGCTCGACAAAGCGACGCATCGCGCCCGGCTTGCCGGCAAAGGTCTGCGACAGCTCGATGCGGTCCAGGCGCGCCACCGGATCGAACATGGTCAGCGTGCCCTCGTAGCCGAAGCGCGGACTATCGATCGGTGCGAAGCGCTGCGCATCCAGACCGAAGCGGCCGGCGTGGTGGGCTGCGATGTCGCGCCAGTCATCATCGAGGGCATGGGTGGCCTCATAGAAGAAGCTCACCGGGCCGACGCGTGCTCGCTGCTGCCAGGCAGAGATGACCATCGGAAAGCCGCGATTGTCGGCGGCTGCCAGATACAGGCGACCGGCCTCCTCGACAAAAGGCACGCCCTGCGCCTGCAGCCGGTCGCGCAGCGCGGACCAGGTGGTGCTGGCATAACCGGCATGCATCAGGCCTTCGCCAAAACGCTCCAGATGCGCGGCCACCGGGCCGGGCCCGGCGGGCTCCCAGACCTCGATCTGGCTTTCGCCCAGCGCCAGCACATGGCCCCGGCCCTGCAGGGCCGCGCTGTCGGCCGACGACTGGCGTTGCGCACCGAGCAGGCGCTCGAAGGTTTGGGCTGCTGCGTCGCGGTCATGTACCGCCAGCAGCATTCGATCGACTCGCTCGAGCATGTCATCAATCCTTGCATGAAAGGCGGGGGACTGGCGTCCCCGGCCATGAATCAGCCCAACTCGACCATGCGCTGGACGGTGGGCGGACCATCCATGAAGGCGCCCATGGCACGACCCAGGGTCTTGAAGTGCTCGGTGGTGCGGTGAAACTTCAGGGCTTCCTCGTCGGCATAGCGCTCCATGAAGACGAAGGTGGAGGGATCGTCGGTCTTGTTCAGCGCATACAGCAGGCAGCCGGGTTCGTTGGCGCGCACAGCGGCGACCAGCTTGAGGGCGGTGGCCTGGAAGTCGGCTTCCTGGCCGGCTTTGGCCTTGAGGGTGGCGACGATGCTTTGAATCATGATGAGGTCCTTTTTGTGAGTGATACGGCCGTGCCCGGCAAGGGCGGCCGCTATAGTGCATTTCCCGCACGGGACGACCCGGCACCGGAAAATTTCCGTGCCGGCCTGCACCCCTCTTCGATGAAGTGAGCACCATGAGCCAGCACAGCAGCATCCCCCTGAAAGGCGCACCAGGGTCCCCCTACACCCGCAAGATGATGGCGGTGATGCGCTACCGGCGGATGCCGTTGCGGCTGATCGTCTCGCAAAGAGGCGATCACGGCAGCTTCCCGAAGCCGAAAGTGGAACTGCTGCCCACCTTTTATCTGCCCAATGCACAGGGGCAGATCGAAGCCGTCACGGACTCCACACCGATCATCCGCCGCTTCGAGCGCGAGGTGCAGGGACGCAGCGTCATCCCCGCTGATCCGGCACTGCGCTTTCTCGATGAATTGATCGAGGACTATGGTGACGAATGGCTGACCAAGGCGATGTTTCATTATCGCTGGCACTACGCGCAGGACATCGACAAGTCGGGGACCATCCTGCCCTTGTGGCGCGGCATCACGGCGCCTCCC
The DNA here is from genome assembly GCA_029977705.1 of Burkholderiales bacterium. GTDB lineage: Bacteria > Pseudomonadota > Gammaproteobacteria > Burkholderiales > Burkholderiaceae_E > JAPOKJ01. Next base: position 4,723 of record JAPOKJ010000052.1, read on the forward strand.
GCCCAGGCCGCCGAGATGAAGAAGGCCTTTGCCGATCGCCAGATCAGTCGCCTGCGCTATGTCGGCTCGAGTCCGGCCACGGCGCAGCTGATCGAGGACAGTTATGTGCGCTTCCTGGACATCTTCGAGCGCCACCTTCATCAGCATCCGTTCTGGCTGGGCGCACGTCCCGGCAGCAGCGATTTCGCGGTCTACGGACAGTTGACGCAACTGGCCCATTTCGACCCGACACCGGCCGCGCTGACGCTGGCCAGGGCGCCCCGCGTGTATGCCTGGGTTTTCCTCGCCGATGACTTGTCCGGCCTGGAGCCGCCCGAGCCAGGCTGGGTCGATGCCGCCGCCCTGCCCGCCACGGTGATGGACCTGCTCCGCGAGATCGGCCGTTGCTATGTGCCGGTGATGCTGGCCAATCTGAAGGCTCTCAAGGAGGGCGCCAGCGAGGTGCGCGCCGATCTGGAAGGCCAGGCCTGGACCCAGCAACCCTTCCCCTACCAGGGCAAGTGCGTGCAATGGTTGCGAGAGAGCTATGCGGCCCTGCCGGCCGCTGACGCGGCACGGGTGCGCGAGTGGCTCGGGGCCACCGGCTGCCTGCCCCTGCTGGGCCTCTAACACGGGTACGGCAGGCAGGGGCAAGCAGATGCAGGACATTGCCTGGTGGCTGTTCATCCTGGCCTCGCTGGCCGTGATCATCACGCCCGGTCAGGACATGATGCTGGTGATGTCGCGCTCGATCGCCCAGGGCCCGGCCGCCGGTATCGCCACTGCAGCCGGCGTGTCGCTCGGACTGGTCGGACACAGCATGCTGGCCGCCCTGGGACTGGGTGCGATCCTGCGCACCTCCGAATGGGCCTTCCTGGCCATGAAGCTGGCCGGTGCCGCCTACCTGCTGTACCTGGGCATCGGTCTGGTGCGCACCCGCGCCGCGACCCTTGAGCTGCAGGCCGGCGCGCAGCGCTCGGCGCTGCGCCTTTTCCTGGACGGTGCGCTGTCCAATCTGTCCAATCCGAAAATCGTGGTGTTCTACCTCGCCTTCCTGCCGCAATTCGTCGGCGCCGGCGCCCGCCATGCGACGCTGGCGGTCTTCGTGCTCGGGCTGGTGTTCGCAACCCTCACCTTCCTGATCAAGGCACCGGTGGGCTGGTTTGCCGGAAGGTTGTCGGGCTGGCTTCGCAGGCGACCCACCGTGCTCGCCTGGATCTATCGCGGCAGCGGCGCGGTGCTGGTCGGCCTGGGCCTGAAGCTGGCGCTCGAGCGCCGCGCCTGAACGGCACCCGGGCCGGGCCACCTCGACCGATTGCAGACGGCGTGCAAGCCCCACCATGTCGCGTCCGTATACCCCGCATCCCAGACTCGATGATTGCCGGGTCCATGGCCCGGGCAGTGGCGCCGAATTGTTCCTGGCCGAGGGCGAGTCCGGCGCCGGTGCAATTGCGGTCCTGCGCAACCCCTCCTTCCAGGCCAGTCTGGCGATGCAGGGCAAGCCGCTCAATGCGCTGCGCGCGCCTGCCGGGCGCGTGCTCGAGAATCCCTTGTACCGGCAGCTGTCGCTGACGCTCGGCATGCCGCTGCGCGATACCGGTGCCATTGCAAGTGACCGTTCGGGTAACCGTGCGGGTGACGGTGCCGAGGCCGCCGACCCGGGTCTGCCCGCCAGCCTGCGCTTTGATCGCGTGCTGCTGCTGTTCGACCCCGATGCCGACGGCATCCACATCGGCGCCTTGCTGCTGATGTTCTTCTCGCGCTGGATGCGGCCCCTGCTGGCCGGGGGCCGGGTGCACATGGTTCGCCCGCCGCTTTACGCGCTGGAATGGGTGGCAGGCGACAGTGGCGAGATCCTGTCCGCCCATGCCTACTCCGAGCCGCATCTTCGGCACCTGATGGGGGCGCTGACAAGTGCGGGTGCGCAGCAGCTGCGCGCCCATCACTACCGGGGACTGGGCGGCATCGCCCGCGAGACGCTGCGCAGCACCTGCATCGACCCGGCCACACGCCAGAGCCAGGTGATGCGCCTGGACGATGCACGCGAGGCGGTCGCGGTGTTCTCGCCGAACCAGGCCTGAGGGCCGGGCTTCAGCCCTCGGCAATCTTCAGGCGCTGCACCTTGCCGGAGGGTCCCTTGGGCAATTCGCTCAGGAAGCGGAATTCACGCGGCGTCTTGTACTTGCCCAGTTCATCCAGGCAAAAGGCCCGCAACTGCTGCTCGAGCGCCGCATCGGCCTGCACCCCCTCCTTGAGCACGATGGCAGCAAGGATGTCCTGACCATAGTTGGGATCGGCAATGCCGACGGCCGCTGCCTCGAGCACCGCCGGGTGCCGCAGCAAGGCCTCATCGATCTCACGCGGCGCGATGTTCTCGCCGCCCTTGATGATCAGCTCCTTCAGGCGCCCGGTGATGTAGAAGAAGCCCTCGCTGTCGCGAAATCCCAGATCGCCGGTGCGCAGCCAATCGCCCGAAAAGGCCTCACGGGTCTGGACCGGCGCATCGAAGTAGCCCTTCATGACACTGGGACCGCGCAGCCAGATCTCCCCCTTCTGGCCATCGGGCAGGGTGCGTCCCTGATCATCGACCACGCGGGCCTCGATGCCGACACACAGGCCGGGCGTACCGATCTTGCGCTGGCCCTGCATCGGATTGCAAAACACCACGGAGGCCGTTTCCGTCATGCCCATCGCCTCGATCACCGGGAGATGGAAGCGTTCCTCGAAGGCGCGATGATGCTCCGGTGGCAAGGGGGCCGAGGCACTGCGCGCAAAGCGCAGGCCGGGGCTCGCGGCCAGCCCGGTGGCCGGCCCCTGCCCGGAAGTGGTGGCCTCGTTGAGCAGGTAGGCGATGATGGTGGGCACCATGTTCAGCCAGGTCGGCTGATAGCGGCGCACGGTCTCCCACCAGGAGGAGGTCGAGAACTTGCGCGGCGCGACGATCGAGCCACCGGACACAAAGGGTGTCAGGGTGGCGATGACCTGGCCATTGATGTGATAGATCGGCAGGGCCGACTGCACCCGGTCGGCAGGCCCCAGGCCATGCCAGGCCGCCACCGAGCCGGCGGCAGCCAGCAGGTTGGCCTGCGTCAGGTAGGCGCCCTTGGGCTTGCCGGTGGTACCCGAGGTGTACATCAGCAAGGCACTGGCATCGGGCTCGCGCGACACTGCGGCAAGGGCGGGCGCCAGCGCCTGCCAAGGACCGTCGAGGAGGTCCGGGTCGAGCGCCAGCACGCGCAGGCGGCGCTGCAGGCCGGCAGCGGCCTCGGCAACGGCAGGTGCCAGGGCTTCGGTGCTCAGCACCAGGGGGGCCTGGCAGTGATCGATGACATAGGCCAGTTGCGAGCGCTGGGCCAGCAGGTTCAGGGGTGCGATCACGCGACCGGCGCACATCGTGGCCAGGAACAGGGCCAGGCAGCCCAGGCCATTGGGCATGTACAGCGCCACATGCTCACCCGGCGCGATGCCTTCGCGATCGAACCAGGCCGACAGGCGCGCCGTCAGGTCCGCCAGCTCGCCATAGCTGCAGGAGGCGCCGGTTTCCGGTGCCAGAAAGAGCGTGGCCTGCGGTTGCCGGGTCGCCCAGTGGGCCAGGACCTGGGCCAGACTTGAGAAGGCGGGCGCGGAGGTGGTCGCTGCGCTCATGCTCATGCCCCGGACGCTGCCGCTTCGGGACCATTGAAGAAGACCCGGCCCAGCGGCGTCTGCAGTTCGACGCCCAGCCAGGCCTGCCCGGCGGCAACGAAACGGCAGCGCCGGTCATCAAAAAGGGCGGCCAGCGATTGCGCCGTGCCTGCATCGGCGGTCACCTGCAAGGCCTCCAGCCGGATGCCCTGATGGGGCAGCTGGTCGCAGGGATGGACCCCGGGCGGCCACTCGATCAGGGTCGGACATACGCCCCCGGCCGCCAGGCGGCCATCGGCTGCGGTGGCGATCTTCCAGCGCAAGGCATCGCGGGTCATGGTGCGGGCCGGGCCGGGACTGTAGAACAGTTGCGGCAACACCGCGTCCAGGTCCCGGCAGCGGGCCACGAAGTGCAGCAGTTGCGGATCCTTCGGGCAATACTGGTCCAGGCCGAAGGGGCGCGGGCGCGTGACCTGACCCTGCGAGGGATCGGGCGCGATCAGCTCGAGGTAGGTGCCGCCGCACAACTGGAGCAGGCGATTGTGGGTACCGAAGCCGGCATGACGGCCGCCGGGTGACAGGGTGACGCCCAGACGCCGGGCCAGCCAGTCGGCGCCCTGGTCAAGGTCGGCGCAGGCCATCACGATGTGATCAAGTTGCAGCAGGGACATCCTTTCCTCCTGGCTGCAAGCTTACCTTGGGCCTGCGCGACAGCGCGGCAGCAGGCGCAAAAATGCGGGCCTCGGCCGAGGTGGACGGGGCGACCGGTAAAATGGCCTGATGCTGACTTCCCAGAAACAAGAGCTGACGCGCCGACTCACCGAACTGCTGGCGCACACCATCGACGAATTGTCGCCCGGCAACGGCCTTCCCGAGGGCTTCGAGCTGCAACTCGAGCAGCCCAAGCAGGCCAGTCACGGCGACGTGGCCTGCACCGCCGCCCTGCAGGTGGCCAAGCGCCTGGGACGCAACCCGCGCGACATCGCCACCCGCTTCCAGCAGGCCATCGACAGCGATCCGGCCTGCCGGCAACTCGTCGCCAGCAGCGCCATCGCCGGGCCCGGCTTCATCAACCTGACCCTGACCGATGCAGCCCGCCAGGCGGTGGTCAGCGCCATCTTTGCGCAGGGGCCGGACTTCGGTCGCAACACCAGCGGCCAGGGTCGCCAGGTACTGCTCGAGTTCGTCTCGGCCAACCCCACCGGCCCCCTGCACGTCGGCCACGCGCGGCAGGCGGCACTGGGCGACTCGCTGGCCGAACTGTTCAAGGCCAATGGCTGGCAGGTGCAGCGCGAGTTCTACTACAACGACGCCGGTCAGCAGATCGAGAATCTGGCGCTGTCCGTGCAGGCGCGGGCGCGCGGCCTGTCCACCGACGACCCCTCCTTCCCGGCTGACGGCTATCGCGGCGAGTACATCGCCGACATTGCGGCGGATTTCCTGGCGGGCAAGACCGTCAGTGGCGCCAAGGTGGCACCGGTCACCGCCAGCGGCGATGTCAATGACCTGGACGCCATCCGGCGCTTCGCCGTGGCCTATCTGCGCAACGAGCAGGACCAGGACCTGAACGCCTTCGGGCTGCATTTCGACGTCTACTACCTCGAGTCCTCGCTGTACAGCGAAGGGCGGGTGGAGGCCACGGTACGGGCCCTCGGTGAGGCTGGCACCACCTACGAAAAGGATGGCGCGCTGTGGTTTGCCTCGACCCGCTTTGGCGATGACAAGGACCGGGTGATGCGCAAGTCCGAGGGCGGCTACACCTATTTCGTGCCCGACATTGCCTATCACGTGACCAAATGGCAGCGTGGCTTCACGCGCGTCACCAACATCCAGGGCTCGGACCACCACGGCACGATCGCACGGGTGCGCGCCGGACTGCAGGCCCTGAACATCGGCATCCCCGAGGGCTATCCCAGCTATGTGCTGCACAAGATGGTCAAGGTCATGAAGGGCGGCGAAGAGGTCAAGATGTCCAAGCGCTCGGGCAATACCGTGAGCCTTCGCGACCTGATCGAGTGGAGCGGTTCGGGGACCTCCGATGCCGAAAAGCTGCTGCACGGCCGCGATGCGGTGCGCTTTTTCCTGATCTCGCGCAAGGCCGATACCGAGTACACCTTCGATGTCGATCTGGCGCTGGCGCGCAGCGACGAAAACCCGGTCTACTACATCCAGTACGCCCATGCCCGCATCTGCTCGGTGCTGGCCCAGGCCGCGGACAAGTATGGAACAGGCCTGCCCGCCGACACAGCCAACGTGGACCTGTCGCCCCTGACCGCCGCCCGTGAGCAGGCCTTGATGAATCGCCTGGCCGCCTGGCCGGAACTGGTCGAGAATGCCTGCAAGGACCTGGCGCCCCACTCAATCGCCTTTTATCTCAAAGACTTAGCAGCCGATCTTCATTCTTACTATAATGCCGAACGATTCCTGGTCGACGAGACCGCGCTGCGTACGGCCCGTCTCGCCCTGCTGGCGGCGACGCGCCAGGTGCTGCGCAACGGCCTGGCCTTGATCGGTGTCCAGGCTCCGGAAAAAATGTAAAGGTTCATCATGTGGACAAGCACCGCATCCCAACGGCCCGCGCCCCTGCCGCACCCGCATGGCGCCGCGCTGCAGCGGCAGCGCGGGGGCACGCTGCTCGGCTTCCTGGCCGGTCTGGTGGCCGGCTTGGGCGTGGCGGTGGTGGTGGCGATCTTCATCACGCACGCACCGGTCCCGTTTGTCAGCAAGGCGGGCAAGGGCAACGAGAAGGTGATCGAGCCCAAGGCCGGCGCTCCGCTGCCTGACCCGAACCAGAACACCGCGGCCAAGAGCAAGCCGCCTGCAGCCGACAAGGCGGGCGAGAAAGCCGCAGAGAAAGCAGGCGAGAAGGCTGCCGACAGCGCCAAGCCGGCCGAGGGCCAGGGCTCGGTGCTCGGTGGCGTGTTCAGCAATGGCCAGCAGGCCGGACAGAACGCACCGGCCACGCCTGCAGCGCCCGCGACACCGGCGACGGCGCCGGCTGCGACCGCACCGGCAGCCCCTGCCTCGGGTGCCGGTACCGCGACCGCAACGACCCCGGCGGCTGGCGCCGAGAGCCCCGAGGACAAGACCACCTACATCATCCAGGCGGGTGCCTTCCGCGTCCAGGAAGATGCCGAGGCCATGAAAGCCAAGCTGGCGCTGGCCGGCTATGAAGCCCGCATCCTGGCGGCCGAGGTCAATGGCCAGGCCCTGTTCCGCGTCCGTCTGGCCCCCTACAAGGCGCTCGAGGATGTCAACAAGGCCAAGGCCAAGCTGGCGGAAAACGGGATCGAATCGACCGTGATCCGGATGAAGTAAGCGCCGCCTGTAAACCCCGCTGCCCGCCTCCCCGTTTCCGTTGGCAGCCCAGTGCCAAACCCAAAAGGACCCCCGATGACCTCCCTTCGCCGTCGCAGCTTCAATGCCGGCCTGACCTGTACCGCCCTGGGCATGATCGGCCTGAACGGCGCCGCGCAGGCCCAGCCCGCCGGCAAGCCCGAGTTTCGCCTGATCAAGCCCGAGCGCACGCCCGACGTCGACAAGGGCAAGATCGAGGTCATCGAGTTCTTCTGGTACGGATGCCCGCACTGCAACGCCCTCGAGCCTTCCATTCGCGAGTGGCTCAAGCGCCAGCCGGCCGATGTGGCCTTCCGCAAGGTGCATGTGCCGTTCCGTGAGGAAAAGCACCAGCAGCTGTACTACGCGCTCGATTCGCTGGGCAAGACGGCCGAGCTCAATGACAAGGTCTTCCATGCGATCCATGTCGAGCGCCTGGGCCTGGACAGCAACAAGCAGATCATCGAATGGGCCGCCAAGCAAGGCATCGATGCCAAGCTGATGGAGCAGACCCTCGAGTCCTTCGGCGTCAAGACCAAGATGAAGAAGGCCACCAACCTGGCCACCGAACATGGCGTCGACGGCGTGCCGGCCCTGACCGTGCACGGCCGCTTCTACACCGCGCCCTCGATGGCCGGCTCCAATGGGGCCGCGCTGCGTCTGGTGGACCAGTTCATCGACCAGGTCCGCAAGGGCGGCAAGTAAGCCGGCGGCGTGACGCGGCCGGCCCCGTCCATGGCTGCAGCGCCGAGGATCGTCAGCCTGGTGCCCAGCCTGACCGAGCTGGTCTTTGCGCTCGGCCTGGGCCCTTTCCTGGTGGGACGCACCGGCTTTTGCGTGCACCCGGCGGCCGAGGTGGCCGGCGTGCCCAAACTGGGCGGCACCAAGCAGGTGGACGAAGCGGCGCTGCTCGCGTTGCGGCCCACCCACCTGATCGTCAACAAGGACGAGAACGAGGCGCCCCTGGTCGAGCGGCTGTCGCGCCATGTGGACGAGCTGATCGTCACCCACCCCCTGACGGTGAACGACAACCTGGTCCTGTTCGAACAATTCTCGCGATGCTTTGCCGGCATCGACGGCGTGGCCGTCCGGGCCGACACAATGTCAGCGGCGCTGCGCCAAGAATTGCAGGCCAGCCTTGACCTGCGCGCCATGGAAGAGGAGATCGCGGTGCGCTACCTGATCTGGAAGGATCCCTGGATGAGCGTGGCCGACAACACCTACATCGCCAGCATGCTGGACAGTGCCGGCTTGCGCAACACACTGCCGGCGCGGCTCGCATCCCGGCCCGCCGCCGAGACCGGCGCCAGCCGCTATCCGGTGCTCACGGCCGAAGAGGTGGTGGCCGCCGATTGCGCGCACCTGCTGCTGTCCTCGGAGCCTTTCCGCTTCACCGAGCGGCATCGCAAGGCCCTGCAACAGGACGTCGATCGGGCCCGGGTCGAAGCACCTTCGGCGCACGCCCGGGTGTCAGGTCCGCAGGTTCATCTGATCGACGGCGAGCTGTGCTCCTGGTACGGACCACGCGCCATCGAGGGGCTGCGCTACCTGCGTCGATGCCGCCAGCAGTGGGCCGGCGCGCAGGCCGATGCGCCCCTGCCCCAAACGCTTTGAGCATCATGAGAGCTGCTGACCTGCTTGCCCCGACCCTGCGCGTGATGACCCCGCGCACGAGGCTGATGCCACCGCGCACGAGCCTGATGCAAAAAGTTGCCACCCTGGTGCTGCTGGCGCTGCTGCAGGCCTGTGCCGGCACGCCTCGCGCGCCCGCCCCTACCCGGCCGGTCAGCCCTTCCGGCGAAGGTCCGACCATCGCCACTCCCGATGCCCGCAAGCCGGGTGCCCCCGACACGGCTCGGCGTCCGGGCGGCTTTTATCAGGACGACGGCCCGGGCGGCACACCGCCGGATATCGACAGCATCGCCGATGCACAGCCGCGCCCCGAACCCCTGGCGGCACGGGCCAACCGCCCCTACTCGGTGTTCGGCGTCCAGTACATTCCGCTGACCCAGCTCAAGCCCTTCCGCGAGCGTGGCGTCGCATCCTGGTACGGCCGCAAGTTCCACGGCCAGCCGACCTCGATCGGTGAGCGCTATGACATGTACGCGATGACTGCCGCCCATCCGACCCTGCCCCTGCCCAGCTATGTGAGGGTCAGCAACCCGCGCAACGGCAAGTCGGTGGTGGTGCGGGTCAATGATCGCGGCCCCTTCCTGCACAACCGCATCATTGATCTGTCCTGGACGGCCGCGGCCAAGCTGGGCTATGTCAATGCCGGCAGCGCCGAGGTTGAAGTCGAACTGATCGACGATCCCCTGCGCCATGCCTCGCGCAACGGCCCGGCGCCAGCGCAAGTGGCAGTGGCCCCGGCGCCGGCTGCCGCCGGGACCGGCACCAGTGCCTTGCCGGAGCGCACGCCAGACACCGCCCCCCTGGTACTCACCCGCGAGACTGTGATCAGCCCGGCCGCAGGGGCCGGCAGCTCGGGCCTGTACCTGCAGCTGGGTGCATTCAGTGCCCGTGACAGCGCCGAGGCCACCCGCCTTCGTCTGGCCCAGGAGTATCCCTGGATGATGGCCAGCGGCAGCGCCGAGGTGGTGTTGCGCGCCGAGGGCGGGTTGTTCAAGCTGCAACTGGGCCCCTTCCGCAATCGCGGCGAGGCCATGGCCAGCATCGAGCGGCTGCGCAGCGAGAGCGGGTTACAGGCGTTTGTGGTCGCTCGCTAGGCGATACCAGTCCACATCCTTGCGCCCGGTCAGGCGGGCGGCCCACTTGGCAGCCTTGCTTGCCGGCAGGCCCTCACACAGAGCCTGCAGCAATTGGGCCGCCTCGACCGGCAGGGCGCCCAGGCTTGCCACATCGGTGATGGCAGCCTCGGCGGGCGCTGCTGCGGCCGGGGCCGGGCCCAGGGCCAGCACGAATTCGCCTCGCCGGTGGTTCTCGTCGCTGGCCAGCCAGGCTGGCAAGGCCCCCGCCTGCACATGGACGATCTGCTCGAAGCGCTTGGTCAGTTCACGGCCCACCACCACCGGCCTTTGCGGCTCGACCACACTGGCCAGGTCCTGGGCGAAAGCCTCGATGCGATGCGGGGACTCGAAAAAGACCACGGTGACTTCACTGCGCGCCAGTGCACGCAGCTGGTCCTGACGTGCCTTGCTGCGCGTGGCCGGAAAGCCCTCGAAGCGGAACCGTCCATCACCCAGGCCGGCCACCGACATCAGCGCGGTCACCGCACTGGCGCCGGGGACCGGTACCGCCTGGATGCCCAGGGCTGTCAGCCCGGCCAGCAGGCGCGCGCCGGGATCGCTGATGGCCGGCGTACCGGCGTCGCAGATCAGGGCAACGTCATGCTCGCGCAGCAGGTGGGACAACTGGGTGATGGCGGCGGCCTCATTGTGCTCATGCACTGCGATGAGCCGGGCCCGGGCACCGATGTGGTCGAGCAGGGTGCGGCTGACGCGGGTGTCCTCGGCAGCAATGACCGGGACACGCCGCAAGACCTCGCGGGCCCGTTCGGTGAGGTCATCCAGATGGCCGATCGGCGTTGCCACCACATGGATTTTGTGAAACGATGAAGGGACTGAACCCATGGGTGCGTTGCCTTGCTGTCAGGTGCCTGTCGTGGTGCCGGGCGGGCCCCAAGTATTGTGTACCACACCCCGAAGAGCGCCTTGCCCTGGAGCGAATGCCCACCATGCTGCGTCGTCAGGCCCTTGCGCGCCTGTCCCTTTGTGTCCCCGCGATCTTATCCGCAAGCCGTGTCAGGGCCCAGAAGGCCGCAACAGCAGGCAAGGTGGCGGTCATCCTGCCGCCCGCGGCCGGCAGCTTCAGGCGGGCCACCCAGGCGGTGCTCGCCGGGCTGAGGGCGGCGCAAACGCATGAGGGTGCAAGCCTGGCCCTGGACCTGTTCCCGGTCGATGAGCGCTTCGATGCGCTGGCCAACGCCTTCGCCGACATCGACAAGAAGGGCTACGACCTGGTCATCGGTCCACTGCCGCGCGGCAATGTCGATCAGCTCTCCGAACTGAGCCAGCTGGGCGTGCCGACCCTCGCGCTGAACGGGCCCGAGAACGAACGTCTGGCACCTTCCAATGTCACCTACTTCGGGCTGCCCATCGAGAGCGATGCCCAGTTCATCGCACGCATCGCCTTTGCGCTGCATGCGCCCGCCGTGCAAGGACGGCCGCTGCGGGCTGCCGTGGTCCACAATGCCGCGCCCCTGCCGCGCCGCGCCGCTGCCGCCTTTGCCGAGGCCTGGAAGGCGCTTGGCGGGCAACTGGGTGAAGTCATCGAGACCGAATCCCGGCTGGGGGGCGAACTCAAGGACTTGCTGGCCGGTGGCGAGCCCGACCTGAGCTTCGTGGCCAGCAGCCTCGAAACCGCGCGGGCGGTGCGCACCGGCCTGCCGCGCGAGGCACCCCTGTACGGGCCCTCGCTGCTGTCCACCGGCATCACCGCCAGCAACCTGGCGCAATCGGCCGGCATGCGCACCCCGGAGCTCGATGGCTACAGGGTCTGCGACCTGCCTTGGCTGCTGCAGGGCGAACAGCCTGCCGTGATGGCCCATGCGCGGCAACCCGCCCTCAGCCACCAGGAATTGCAGCGCCTGTACGCACTGGGCATCGATGCCTATCGCATCGCCCGCGAGATGCTCAACGGCAGGAACCGCTTCGAACTGGACGGCGTCACCGGGCGGCTGCGCTTGGATCGCAGCCTCGGTGCGCAGGTGCAGCGCCAACCCACACTGGCCGAGTACCGCGCCGGTGTGCTGGTACCCCTTGAGACGCCCTGAGCCGCCACCATGCAGCGGCGCAGCCCGCGTCAACATCTCGGCGATCGCGCCGAGCAGCGCGCCCTCGATCATCTTATGGCGCAGGGCCTGCGCCTGATCGGGCGCAACCTGTCGAGTCCGCTCGGTGAGATCGACCTGCTGCTCGAGGACCGCGGCCAATGGGTCTTCGTCGAAGTGCGGCAACGCTCGAGCACGCAATTCGGCGGTGCTGCTGCAAGTATTTCCTTCAGCAAGCAACAAAGGCTCAGGCGCCAGGCGCTGCGGATTCTGCAGCAACACTTTGGTGCTCGTCCCTGGCCGGCGATGCGTTTCGACGTCATCGCCATCGAGGGCCGTGTCGATGACGGTAGAATCGACTGGATCGCGAATGCGTTCTAGTGTGACGCTCCCCGAAATGCCCGCAATGCAGCAGGGGTCGCTGAACACAGCCCAGTTCACGCTCACCACGTTTCCCTGCATCGCCTTTTTTGCCGAAACGCCTTCCTAGAAGAGGTAGCCCCATGATCCGCCAGCCCGCCCTCCCCGTCACCTCACCGGCCCCCGCAGCACCCGCCATGTCCCGCCTGTCGCGACTGATCCTGGCCACGACGCTGGCCTGCTCGGCCCTGTCGCTGACAGCCTGCTTCCCGCTGGTGGCCACCGGCTTTGCGGTCGGTGTACTGGCCACGGCAGATCGCCGCACCTACGGCGCCCAGACCGATGACCAGGCGATCGAACTGAAGGCAAGCGGACGGCTCAACGAGTCGGACCGCAAGCTCGGCGGCATCGGCGTGACCAGCTACAACCGCAAGGTGCTGCTCACCGGTCAGGTGCTTTCCGAGAATGACAAGAAGCTGGCCGAGCAGATCGTCTCGCGCATCGAGAATGTACGCAGCATCCACAACGAGATCTCGGTCTCGGGCCGTACCAGCCTGGGTGTGGCCGCCAGCGACACCGCCATCACCGCCAAGGTCAAGGCCGCCCTGCTCGAGAGCAAGGACGTTCAGGGCAATACCGTCAAGGTGGTGACCGAGGCCAGTGTCGTCTACCTGATGGGCATGGTCACCCAGCGCGAGGCCAGCCGGGCCTCACAGATCACCAGCGGGGTCTCGGGCGTGGCCAAGGTGGTCACCGTGTTCGAGATCATCAGCGAGGCTGAACTCGAGAACATCCAGAAGCGCGCCAAGGAAGAACCGAAAAAGTAGCCCGCCCCGGCCGATGACGGCACCGGCGCCGCCCGACATGCGGCGGATGCCGGTCTACGAACGTGCGCCCGGGCGTACCGGAATCCGCAGACAATTCAGTCTTGTCGAATGGCTGTGTCCGGACACCGATTCCTTGACCACTGAAACCCTGCATCTGGCCTGCGAAGAAGCGGCCCTGGCGAGCGCGCAAAGCGTGCCGTCGATCCAGATCCTGACGCGAACGGACATGCTGGCGAGCAGCGATGGCCACATCCTCTTTCTGTCCTCCGGCATCAGCAACATGGCGGCCGGGCCCCTTCAGGCCTACCTGGGCCTGTGCCTGAACTTTCACCATCAGTACAGCAGTTACCTGCGTGCCCGCCTGGCGGTGGGCAGCAGCCTGGGTGAGCGTGCGGTCAGCGCACTGCGGCGTGCAAGCCGACGCCTGCTCGGTCAGCGCCCCGGTCTGGCGACGGGTCAGGCCTCGGGCACCCTGCCACTGGACCCTGAGGAAGAACTGGCACACCGGGCGCGGCAACGCAGCTTTTCGCGCCTGGCCAGTGGAGACGGCAAGCTGCTGCAGGCCCTGTTGCTGGTGCAGGCCGGCTTTGAAGAAGAGGATGACGCGCTGCCCGGTGCACCGCTGTTTGCGGACAGCCAGCAACTGGGTGAACTGGCCCGCTTCCTGGAGATGCTGCTGGAGGGCGCACACGAACCGACAGGCGATGCCCTGCCCTGGCCACAGGCCAGCAAGCTGCTGCGTCTGGCGCACAAGACCAGCCTGCTGATCGAGTTGGGCAGCAATGCCACCGAACAGCAGGTCGCCGGTCTGAACCGGTTGTATGCGCCAGTCGGGCCGGTCGGCTCCCTGGCCTACGTCATCCGGCGTCTGGTGAACGAACCGCAGAGCGACTATGACCGCGTCAATCTGCTCGTTGAAGTCCTGACCTCGGCCGCACCAGTCCAGGCACGCCTGCAACTGGTCGACCTGGCCGCCAGCCGGCTGCTCAAGTTGCCCGCAGGCCAGCGACAGACCCTGCTGGCGCTGCTGCGCGACGCCCTCGGTGAAAAAGCACTCAAGGACCCGTTGGCCGGCGACGAAGAGGCCCACCACATCCTGGCCTGGACCCTGTTCAGCGTGTTGCGCGGCAAGATCCAGCCCCACGAGTCCCCGGCGCGTCGGCCCGAGCCCCTGTCCGATCGGGACAAGCGCCGCTGCCTGGCCAAGCTCCTGTTTGTGGCCAGCGAGATGGCTGGTGAAGAGGAATCGATTTCGGCACGTACGCTGCGCAATCAGCTCGACAAGGTCAGTGAAGCCCTGGACATCGACCGCCCGGTCAGCGCCCCGGATGTCTTCCAGGCCGCGGCCTGGACGGAAACCCTGGAAGACCTGACGCGACTGCCCCTGCACGACAGCCTGAGCCTGATCGATGCCCTGGCCGAATGGGGCCGCGACAGCGACCGCTACCAGACCTGGCTGGATGCCTTGTGCCACAAGCTGAACCTGCAACGCGAGGACGCGCGCCCGGTCAGGGTGCGCACCGTGCTCAGCGAAGACATGCATCAGGACTAGGCCCAGCACAGGTCCGCAACAGGCCTGACATCAGCCTGCGCCCGCCGCCGCCGCAGCGCACTCAATACGGCGAAGGCCATCCCAGGGCACTGCAGGCCTGTTGGTAGCGCTGGCGAAGGTCCTGCTCGTCCCGGCCGTGAAGATTCAGCGTGCCATGACGGTGGCTGCCCAGCCACTTGAGCTCGCGGCGCAGGCCCTGGGCACTCTTGGGAAACGTCATCAGGATGGCCTCGGGTTCATTGACCGCCAGCCATGCCCGGCCCTGGGCAGCGGGCGCCGGCGGCACCTGCTCATCAAAGCAGCGGAACACGAAACTGGCCGCCGCACCGCCCAGGGGTCTGAGCCGCGGCAAGGCGAGCGGATCCTCCCCGCTCATCAAGGCCAGGTTGATGGCATGGACGTCGCGTCCGTCCACCTTGCGGTAAAGGTCGGCCAGTTGCGAGGCCAGACGTGGATTGAACTCGATCACCTTCAACTCGTCACGCCTGTCGCAGTAGAAGAACTCCATGTTGAACATGCCGTGTGAAAAGCCCGCAGCCGCCAGCACCTTGCGGGCCACGGCAAAGGCGCGCTGCTGGATCGACCAGGGCAGCTTCGAGGGATAGGCAAAGCGCAGGAAGGCCTGCGTGCCCGGGTACATGATCTCGTCGACCACCCCGAGCAGGTGGGCCTGGCCATTGACCACGAAGCCATCCAGATTGAATTGCGGCGCCCGATAGACCGGCTCGGCCACCATGTGCCAGGCACCGATGCGCTCGGGCAGGTAGTCAAAGGCGACATCGTCGAAGGGCCTGATCAGGCGCCGGATGATGAATTCCTCGAAGCGGCCGAAGTCCAGGTGACGCTGCAGCGAGGGCAGATCGGCCACCTCGCGGGCCAGCACCGAAAAGGCCGCCTTGATCGGCTTGGTAAAGAGCGGGAAGCTCAGCCCCGCCTCGGGCAGCCGGCGCGGATCATCGGGCAGCAGGCGCTGCGGCAGATTGGCCTCGGGAGCCACCTGCCCGATCAATTGGCGGCAGAAATACTTGTGCTGAAGGCGCACGATCGCGCTGGGCGGCGTGCCTGGCAGGCCCAGGCGCTCGGCCAGCATCGCGGCGGCCAGGGCACCGTACTGCTCCTGGTTGGAGATCACGGCCGACAGGCGGGCCGCGGCAAACTCGCCGCTGTAGCGCTGTTGAAGGCCCTCGACGAAACGGCGGATCGAGAAGTTCAGCAGGCGGGCATTGTTCGGAAACGAGAACAGGTCAAAGCCCAGCGACTCGATGTCGTAACGCGCACGATGCGCCGCAAAACCGATCTGATCCCAGTCGTGATCGAACAGCACCAGGACGCGAGGCCTGCTCATGCCGAAGCGCTCATGCCGGCTGATCCTTGCCGGTGATCGCGACGCGCGACTGGTTCTCCACCCAGCGCACCAGTTCACTGACGCTGGCCTGCTCGCCGGCAGCAATGGCGGCAGCACTCCACAACTGCTCGCCCAGCCCGAACACCGGGGTCGACAGGCCGGCCTGGCGCGACAAGGCCATCGCAATGCCGATGTCCTTGAGCATCAGGGCCAGCTTGAAAGGATCATCGAAGCGGCGATTGATGACGCGCTGCTTGAAATGGGTCTGGCTGATCCAGGAGCCGCCGGTCGAGTCATTGAGCACATCGATCATCGCAGCCGGATCCAGCCCGAAGCGCTTGCCCAGCACCAGCCCCTCGGCCGTCGCCGACAGGGTCATCGAGGTGATGGTGTTGTTGATGCACTTCATGGTGTGGCCCGCCCCCAGAGGGCCCAGGTGATGGATCTTGTGACCCATCACCTCGAGCAGCGGACGGACCCGCGCCAGGTCGTCGGCGGCGGCGCCCACCATGAACACCAGCTTGGCCTCCTGGGCGCCCCACTGCGCGCCGGATACCGGCGCATCGACCATCGCCACCTGTCCTTGCGCCAGCGTCGCGGCCGTGTGCTGGGTCAGCCAGGGCTCGGCAGACGAAGTGTCCAGCAGCAGCGACCCGGGTCTGAAGCCCTCGATCAGCCCGCCCGGCCCGATCGCGATGTCCTGGACCACACGGCCGTTGGGCAGCATCGTGATCACGATGTCGCTGTCGGCCGCCACCTCGGCGGGGGTGCCTGCCGCCCGGGCCTGGCCGGGCAGGCTGGCGGCGTGGCGCTGCGTCAGCGCGACGTCGAGGTCATGCACGGTGAGCCGGTGGCCGGCGCGTGCCAGGTGCGTGGACATGGGGTTGCCCATGACGCCCAGGCCGATGAATCCGATGTTCATGATCTTTGCTTTTCGATAAGTGATGGTGGAGGGGCTTCGGCCGGGACATCCTGTGAAAACCACTGTGCCTGCAACGGGCTCAGAACCGCTTGACGGCCAGCATCGCCTTGACTGCTGCCAGCATCGCGCGCTGCGCCTGGGGCGGCGCAAGGGCCTGATCCAGCCGCAGGCTGAGCCAGGCATTGATGCCCATCAGCAGGTCCAGGCCATCGAGCCAGGCGGCATCCTTGCCGAGGGTACGCGGCAACAGATGGGCCAGCAGTTCACGCTGCAGGCGCGCCGCCTGACGCTGCGCATCGCGAAGAAACGGCGACTCGTGGCGGTGCACCTGGGTGGCGACCTGGAAAGGCATCAGACGCTCAAACAATTCGCAGCGGATGCGGGCCATCTCGAGCACGCGCTCATCCCAGTCGGTGGCCTTGAGCCGGCGCTGCAGGTAGGGCTGGGTCAGGGCGTCGACCTCGAGGGCAATCTCCCGGTACAGGCGCTCCATGTCCTGGAAGTGACGGAACACCGAGCGCAGGCCCACCTGGGCCCGTTCGGCCACCTGGTCGGCGGTCGGCGACACCACCCCTTCGCGAATGAAACCGGTCAGCGCCGCGACGATCTTCTGGCGGCTTTGCTCGCCGCGCAAACGTCGTCCATCTGGCGATGTGGCGGGCAGATTCGGACAGGCGCGATCACCAGGGGGTGAGGCGGGATCGCGACGGGTCTTTGGCATGGTCTGCAAGGGACGGCGGATCAAGGTCCGGAGGACGGGGCATCGGCAGGCTGACACTGGAAGGAACGGCGTTCGCGCTCCAGCAGGGCTCGCTGTGCCTCGGGCACTGCGGTCAATACCCTCAGCAATACTATGCCACGCGCAGAGGGCATCGACACCGGCGTCACGCCGTCCGGAACCGGCAACGCTCGGTGCGCCGGGGCACTGAGCCACAGGTCGAGGCCACGCCCCTGCAATTGCCGGTCATTGCGCACGAAAAGATTGTCGCTGTTGGCCTCATAGACCGCCACCGACCAGTAGCTGTCCAGGCGCGGTTGGGCACGCACCCGCACCGGTCCGCGCGACAGGTCGAGCAGGCACAGGGAATACAGCATGTCCGGACTGGGCATGACGATGGTGCGCGAGCGGGCATCCACGGCCGGCGCATGAAACGCCTGATTGCTTGTCGCGCCAGCGGCCTCGATGCGGCGCATGGCCATGAACATGATCAGCCGGGGCGCCACCCAGATGCCGGCCCAGTGCACCAGCACCAGGACCAGCAGGGCCAGCGCCAGGTGCGTGCGCCAGGACCAGCGGCGCCGGTCAGGCCGGCTCATGGGCAGTCCCCGATCGGTTGGATGGCCGGTGGCACCAGGGCGGCGGGGTCGGCCTGCAGCGATGCATCGGGGTTATACAGGCGCAGGGTCAGCACGAGCGCCTGATCCCCCGGGGTCGGCAACCAGGGCAAACCAGGCGAAGCCTGGCCACCCGTGGCCAGCGCAAAGCGGCCGGCGGCATCCAGGGTGAGCCCCTGCGCATTCAGGCTGTAGCGGCCCTGCGGTGCATCGAACAGGTAGTGGTCGGCGCCGTAGGCCGTCAGGCTCCACCAGCGCGCAGCGGGCGCCGGCCCTTCGACACGGTAGCTGCAGCGCGAGCGCAGCGGACGACCCCGATCATCCTGGCGCGCCACGTAGTACATGGTCTCGCTGCGGCCCAGTGCCAGCAGGCCCTCGGCCGCCACCCGCGCACGGGTGTGGGCGTCGGCCTGCGGACTGCCCGTCAGGCTGCTCCCTGCCCAGGGGCCAGCACGCACCTCGCCCACCCCGGGCAAGGGGCCCCGCAAGGCCCAAAGCACGCTGGCAAGGCCTAGGATGAGGGCCAGTCCGTAAGCGGCCGGCAGCGCAGCGCGGCCCATGGGGCGGGGGCGCATCGTGGCCGGCAGGGGCGGGGCATCCTGGTTCATGGGGGACTTCAGTGGGGATTCAGTCGGGATTCCGGAGGGTGATGGATGGGTGATGGTCAGGTGGCGGGCGGCCCAGGCTGGACCAGCCCCGATTCTGTCATGGTGCGCACCGGTCGTCCGGCCGAATATCCGACAAACGCAACAATTGGCAGAGTCCGTGCCATAATAAAACGCAACCAAGCATCAAATGCACCTCAGCATCCCACAAGCTGTCCGCTAGTTCATCCGGTCGGCCAGCCAGGAATACGCCCCATGAGTGAATTGGTCATCCGCAAGCTGCTCATCGATCTCGCCGAGCCCATGCCCCGGCACTGGAACGGGGGCGATGCCTTCAGCAGCGCGCTGCTCAATGCCCTGTCGATGAGCTTCCCGGTGGGCGAACAGTTCTTCATCGACTCGGTTCGCGCCGGCCACAAGGCCCTGCCCGAGGCGGAGCAGGCCCGCTTTTCCCGCGAAGTGCAGGGATTCATCGGCCAGGAAGCGACCCACCGCCGCCTGCACGGCCTGTTCAACGACCAGCTGACCCGCCTGGGGTACGTCAATCACTGGGAAGTGCGGGCACGGGCGCGTCTCAAGCGCATGGAGCGCCTGAACTGCCGCCATGCAGTGGCAGCCACCGCAGCCACCGAACACCTGACCGCCATCCTGGCCGAATGGCTGCTCTCCCGGCCGCAGATGCTGGCGGGCGCCCCGGCGCGGCTGCGCACGCTCTGGCACTGGCATGCCTCCGAGGAAAGCGAGCATCGCTGCACGGCCTTCGACCTGTACAAGGCCCTGGGTGGCGACGAGACGCGCCGCCTGCGCTGGATGCGTCTGGTCACCCTGTTCTTTCTCATGGACCTGCTGCGCCAGACCAGCCACAACCTGTGGCGTGATGGCGAGCTGATGCGCTGGCGCACCTGGAAGAGCGGCTGGCGTTTCCTGTTCGGCGCAGGCGGCCTGATCAGCAGCAACCTGAAGCCCTGGCGCACCTACTTCAAGGGCGACTTCCACCCCGCGCAACAGGACGATCAGCTGTCGCGCGACTGGCTGTCCGCCCACGCATCGGACTTCACCGTCGTCTCGCGGCCCTGAGCCGCGCTGCACCGACAGGCGTGACCAGCCGTCCGCAGCAGGGCGACGCGCGCTCCTGCTTTGGTATCCTCAAGCCATGAGCGACGCCAAATCCCCTCCTGCCCTGCAGGCGCAGACGCGCCTGTTGCATGCAGACCGTATGTCCCGGCCCGAACACGGGGCCGTCCACAAGCCGATCCACACCTCCGCCACCTTCAGCTACGAGCGTGCCGAAGACCTGGTCGATGTCTTCCAGGGCAGCAAGTCCGGATTCATCTATGCCCGTCAGGGCAATCCCACCACCACGGCGCTCGAGAACCAGATCACCCTGCTCGAGGGTGGCACCGCCAGTGCCAGCTTTGCCACCGGCATGGCCGCCATCTCGGCGATCTTCCTGGGCCTGCTGCGCGGCGGTGACCATGTCGTGAGCAGCCAGTTCCTGTTCGGCAATACCAGCAGCTTCTTCCAGACCCTGCAGGCCTTCGGCGTCGATTTCAGCTTCGTCGATGTCACCGACGCGCAGGCGGTCAAGGCGGCCCTGCGGCCCGAGACCCGCATGGTCTTTACCGAGACCATCGCCAACCCGCGCACCCAGGTGGCCGACCTGGCCGGCATCGGCGCCCTGTGCCAGCAGGCCAGGGTGCTGCTGGTGGTGGACAACACGCTGACCTCGCCCGCCCTGTTGCGCCCGGGCGAGCATGGGGCCGGTCTGGTGGTGCACTCGCTGACCAAGTCGATTGCCGGCCACGGCCATGCCATGGGCGGTTCTGTGACCGATACCGGCCGCTACGACTGGCGCGATTTCCCGCACATCTACGACAGCTACAAGAAGGGTCCGCCCGCCACCTGGGGCATCCTGCAGATCAAGAAGAAGGGCCTGCGCGACATGGGCGGCACGCTGCGTGGCGAAGATGCCCATCGCATCTCGGTCGGCGCCGAAACCCTCGGCCTGCGCATGCCCGCACAATGTGACAGCGCCCTGCAGGTGGCACGCTTTCTGGAGGCCCATCCGGCCATCGGCAAGGTGTATTACCCGGGACTGAGCAGCCACCCGCAGCACGAGCGCGCGGCCGGCCTGTTCGGCGGGCGCTTTGGCACCCTGCTCAGCTTCGAGCTGCGCGAGGGCCTCGATCCGCTGGCCTTCCTGAACCGGCTGCGCACCGTGATCCTGTCCAGCCACCTGTCCGACACCCGTACCCTGGCCATTCCGGCCGCCTACACCATCTACTGGGAGATGGGCGCCGAGCGCCGCAAGGCGATGGGCATCGCCGACGGCCTGATCCGGCTGTCGGTGGGCCTGGAGGCCTGCCAGGACCTGCTGGCGGACTTCAGCCAGGCCTTGGACGCGGCCGCCTGAAAGGGCGCGGCGGGGGACAGGGCTGAGGCCAGGTCCTGACCCGCCGCAGGCCGATACCGCGCGTCAATCAAAGTCCCACAAGGCGTGGGCATCGAGCAGCAGGCGGTAGCGAAGTTCGGCCGCCTCGAACACGGCGACCACGGCGGCCTGCTCGGCCTCCAGGGCCTGCCGGCGCGCCAGCAGCACTTCGGCCAGGCTGCCCTCACCCAGTTCGTAACCCAAGGCCAGCAGGCGGGCATGGCGTCGCAGCCCCGCGGCTGCCTCGTCAGCCTGGAGTGACGATTGCCGCGCGCCGCGCGCCGACCGGGCATTGCCCAGCACCTCGGCCGACAGCCTGCGGATCAGCGCCGCCTCGTGCTGGGCCGCTGCATCGGCCAGTGCGCGGGCCTCGTCCAGTCGCGCCTGCCGCGCCGGGCCGGCAAAGGGTAGCGTGATGAACACCCCGACGATCCGGTCGGCACTGTTGCGCTCGGATCCGTAA
>JAPOKJ010000035.1 GCA_029977705.1 Burkholderiales bacterium
CCACATCGCTCCCACCCCGATGCGCCCGGGTGCCCTGGGCGTCATCGACGAACTGCTGGCGATGCAGGGCCTGCGGCGTGACCTGTCCGCGCAGGTCGCCCATTTCAGCCTGATCCCGGCGATCGTGGCACACAGCTTGCTTGTTCTCACCACGGGGCGGCGCTTCTGCTCGCGCTTCATCGGCCAGTTGCCTGTTAGGATTGCATCCTGTCCGGTGAACCTGCCACCACTGCGCTACTACCAGCTGTAGCACGAAAGGACGCACCGTTCGCTGCGCGGCCAGTGGCTTCGGCGCATGATGCGGCAGGTGGCGTCTCAGGCATGAACCGATACCGCCCCAACCTGCGGCCCGTGCCGCTGCAATCTGGAACCGACGTCATTCTTCAACCCTGCCAGGCCGATCTTCCTTGACTACCGCGCCCCGCCTCGAACTGAAGCAGATCAGCAAGCGTTATCCGGCGGTGCTGGCCAACGATGCAATCTCGCTGCAGGTGGCGCCCGGTCAGATCCATGCCGTGCTGGGCGAGAACGGGGCCGGCAAGTCGACGCTGATGAAGATCATCTACGGCGCGACCCGGCCCGACAGCGGCACCATCACCTTCGATGGCCGCGAGGTGGTCATTCGCAATCCCCAGGAAGCCCGCGCCATCGGCATCGCGATGGTGTTCCAGCATTTTTCGCTTTTCGACACCCTGACGGTGGCCGAGAACATCTGGCTCGGGCTGGATCGCCGCCAGACGCTGGCCGAGGTCACCCAAGGCATCAGCGCCAAGGCCCGCGAATACGGGCTGGACCTCGAGCCGATGCGTCCGGTGCACACCTTGTCGGTGGGCGAGCGCCAGCGCGTCGAGATCGTGCGGGCGCTGCTCAGCGACCCCAAGCTGCTGATCCTCGATGAACCCACGTCGGTGCTCACCCCGCAGGCCGTCGAGAAGCTGTTCGTGACGCTGCGCAAGCTGGCCGATACCGGTTGCAGCATCCTTTACATCAGCCACAAGCTCGACGAAATCCGCGCCCTGTGTACGGCCTGCACGGTACTGCGCGGCGGCCGCAAGACCGGCGAGGTCGACCCGCGCCAGGAAAGCAACGCCAGCCTGTCGCGCCTGATGATCGGCGCCGAACCACCCCACCTGCAACATCGCGAGGCCCGGCTGGGCGAGGTGGCGCTGTCGGTGCAGGGCTTGAACCTGGCCAAGGCCGATGCCTTCTCGGTGCAACTGCAGGACATCGGATTCGAGCTGCGCCAGGGCGAGATCCTGGGCATCGCCGGGGTCTCCGGCAATGGCCAGAAAGAACTGCTCACCAGCCTGTCCGGAGAAGATGGCCGCGAGGCGCGCGAGGCGGTTCGGCTGTTTGGCACGCCGATCGGGGGCCGTAACCCCGATGTGCGCCGCCAGCTGGGCCTGCGTTTCATTCCCGAAGAGCGTTTGGGACGGGGTGCCGTGCCCACCATGAGCCTGGCCGAAAACACCGTGCTGACGCGCCCGGAGGGCATCAGCCAGCAAGGCCTGGCCAAGGCCTTGGTTGGCGGCTGGCTGCGCTGGCCCCAGATCCGCGGACAGGCCAGCAGCCTGATTGCGCATTTCAATGTCAAGGCCGGTGGCCCGGGGGCGGCGGCCAAGAGCCTGTCGGGCGGCAACCTGCAAAAATTCATCGTCGGCCGCGAGATCGACGCCAATCCCAAGGTACTGATCGTGGCCCAACCCACCTGGGGCGTCGATGTCGGGGCGGCCGCCCAGATCCGCGCCGAACTGCTGGCCCTGCGCGACCAGGGCTGCGCGGTGCTCGTGATCTCCGAGGAACTCGACGAACTGTTCGAGATCTGCGACCGCATGCACGTGATCGCCAAGGGGCGCCTGTCGCCGGCGATCGCAACCGCGCAGGCCAGTGTCGACCTGATCGGACAATGGATGAGCGGCCTGTGGGATGCAGACGCAGGCGCCGGGCCGCAGGCATCAGGCAGTGAGGCAAGCCATGCTCAAGCTTGAAGCACGCAGCGCCCCGTCGACCTTCTGGTCCTATGCCTCGCCGGTGCTGGCCCTGCTGATCACGGTGGTGATCGCGGTCCTGCTGTTCGTCGGCCTGGGCAAGGATCCGGTCAAGGGCTTGTCGGCCTTCTTCTATGAACCCCTCAAGAATCTCTACCAGCTGACCGAACTGGGCCTCAAGGCCACGCCCCTCATCCTGTGCGCGCTGGGCCTGTCGATCTGCTATCGCTCCAATGTCTGGAACATCGGCGCCGAAGGCCAGTTTCTGGCCGGGGCGATCTCGGGCGGCGGCGTGGCCCTGTGGGTGACCACCACCGGCAGCCATCCGGGCGGCTGGATCATGATCGTGGTGCTGCTGGCCGGCATGCTGGGCGGCATGGTCTGGGCCGGCATCGTGGCACTCCTGCGCGACCGCTTCAATGCCAGCGAGATCCTGGTCAGCCTGATGCTGGTATACGTGGCCAACCTGTTGCTCAGCTATCTGGTCTTCGGCCCCTGGAAAGACCCGATGGGCTTCAATTTCCCGCAGACCAAGACCTTCGATGCGGTCGTCAGCATGCCCAAGCTGCTCTCGCCCGGCCGCCTGCACTGGGGTTTCGTGATGGCCCTGGTGGCCGTGGCCCTGGTCTGGGTCTTCATGGCCCGCACGCATGCCGGCTTCAAGCTGCGCGTCGGAGGCCTGGCGCCCCATGCCGCCCGCTATGCCGGCTTCTCCGATCGCCGGGCCTTGTGGACGGCCCTGCTCATCTCTGGTGGGCTGGCCGGGCTGGCTGGCGCCATGGAGGCGACCGGCCCGCTGGGCCAACTGACCCCGCATGTCTCGGTCGGCTATGGCTTTACCGCGATCATCGTCGCCTTCCTGGGCCGCCTGCACCCGGTCGGCTGCGTCTTTGCCAGCGTCCTGCTGTCGATGTTCCTGATCGGTGGCGAACTGGCGCAGTCCCGGCTCGGGCTGCCCAATGCCATCACCGGGGTGTTCCAGGGGCTGCTGCTGTTTGCACTGCTCGGTTGCGACACCTTGATCAACTACCGCATCAAGACCACACGCGCCGCCCGCACGGTGTCCGCCTGAGACCCTGATGGCTGCAGCCCGACAAGATCATGAATGAAATCGCCCTGCTGATCGCCGCCACGCTCAGTGCCGGTACCCCGCTGGCCGTGGCCGGCCTCGGACTGCTCATCAACGAGCGGGCCGGTGTGCTCAACCTGGGGGCGGAAGGCATGATGCTGATGGCCGCGCTGGCCGGATTCGCGATTTCCTTCCATACCCAGAGCGACCTTTTCGCCCTGATGGGCGGCGCCATGGCAGGCGCCCTGTTCTCGGTGCTCTTCGGTGTGCTCGTCATCTGGCTGAACACCAACCAGTACGCCACCGGCCTGGCGCTGAGTCTGCTGGGCACGGGCTTGTCGGCCTTCATTGGCGAGTCCTACGTGGGCAAGAAACTGGCCGACCAGGTCGCCTTCGCGATCCCCGGCCTGGCCGACATCCCGCTGCTGGGGCCGGCCCTGTTCAAGCAGCATCCCTTTGTCTACTTCGCCATCGCCCTGACCTTTGCGCTGGTGTGGTTCCTGTATCGCTCGCGGGCCGGTCTGACCCTGCGCGCCATCGGCGAGTCGCCTGAATCCGCGCATGCCCTGGGCTACAAGGTGCGCCTGATCCGCCTGGCCGCCGTGATGGTCGGCGGGGCCCTCTGTGGCCTGGCCGGCGCCTATCTGGCCGTCGTCTACACGCCCCTGTGGGTCGAGGGCATGACCGCTGGCCGGGGCTGGATCGCGCTGGCCCTGACCACCTTCGCCACCTGGCGTCCGACCCGTGTGCTGTTGGGCGCCTACCTGTTCGGTGGTGTCACCATGCTTCAATTGCATCTGCAAGGTCTGGGCGTGCAGATCGCCAGCCAGGTCATGGCGATGCTGCCCTACCTGGCCACCATCGTCGTGCTGGCCCTCATTTCCAGGAACCCCGAATGGATTCGCGTTAACATGCCGGCTTCGCTCGGCAAGCCCTTCTACCCGGGCAGTTGAGGCCGAATCCGGGATTCATCGTTTTGTCGTCGTCATCATCAAACAAGCTAGGAGAGTCTATGTCTGAATATCTGAAGCGATCCACGCTTCGCACCCTGGGTCTGGCCGCGATCGTGGCCGCTGGCGTGCTGGCAGGTTGCAGCAAGAAAGAAGAACCCGCCCCTGCGCCGGCACCTGCCGCCGCGGCACCGGCCCCCGCACCCAAGCCCGAGCCCCTGAAGGCCGCCTGGGTCTATGTCGGCCCCGTGGGCGATGCCGGCTGGACCTTCGCGCACGATCTGGCCCGCAAGGCCGTCGAGGCCGAATTCGGTGACAAGGTCAAGACCAGCTTCGTCGAGAAGGTGCCCGAGGGTGCCGATGCCGAGCGCGTCTTCCGTGACCTGGCCCAGCAAGGCAACAAGATCATCTTCGCCACCAGCTTCGGCTACATGGAGCCGATGCTCAAGGTCGCCAAGGACTTCCCGAACGTCAAGTTCGAGCATGCCACCGGCTACAAGACTGCCGACAACATGCGCGTCTATGACGCACGTTTCTATCAGGACGCGTACGTGGCAGGCGTGATCGCCGGCAAGATGACCAAGACCAACACCCTGGGCTTCGTCGGTTCCTTCCCGATCCCCGAAGTGCTGCGCAACATCAACGCCTACACCCTGGGTGCCCAGAGCGTGAACCCGAAGATCAAGACCAAGGTCGTCTGGGTGAGCACCTGGTTTGATCCGCCCAAGGAAAGCGAAGCCGCCCAGAGCCTGATCAATCAGGGCGCTGACGTGCTGCTGCAAAACACGGACTCCACCGCCGTGCTGCAGACCGCCGAGAAGAACGGCAAGTACGCCTTCGGTTGGGACAGCGACATGAGCGCGTTCGCCGCCAAAGCCCACCTGGGTTCGGCCATCGTCAACTGGGGTCCGTACTACATCAAGGCGATCAAGGAAGCCATGGATGGTTCCTGGAAAACCGGCATCACCCGCTGGGGCATGAAGGAAGGCCAGAACGACCTGGTCAAGATCGCTGACTCGGTCCCGGCCGACGTCCAGGCCAAGGCCAAGGAAATCAAGGAAGCCATCAAGGCGGGCACCCTCGAGCCCTTCACCGGCCCGATCGTGGACAACACCGGCAAGGAGCGTCTGGCCAAGGACGCCAAGGCCGATGACGAGTTCAAGGGCAAGATCGACTTCTTCGTCAAAGGCGTCGAAGGCAAGATCCCCTCGGGCAAGTAAGCGCCACAAGGCCGACCGGCCCGCCGCCGCGCGGGTCGATCCCAGGGCCCGTTGCACGCAGCCTCGCTGCATGCAACGGGCTTTTTCTTTGGGCGGGCAGCCGGTCGAAAAGGTGGTGTGGCAAAACAGGGTAGAGTGCGCGCTGCGTTGACCGCTGTCCCCGGCGGTCGATGCCTTTTTCATTGGGGACATGTAGAGGAACACCATGTATAAAAACCTCGGCGCCGATGCCCTCGGCTTGCCCAGCGCTGCGCGACGTACCGCGCTCAAGACCCTTTCCCTGCCACTGTCCGGCCTTGCTGCCGGCCTGCCACTGCCCGCCAGGGCCCAGGGCGCCCAACCCCTGAAAGTCGGCTTTGTGTACGTTACCCCGGTGGGCGAGGCCGGCTGGACCACACAGCACCATCGGGGCCAGCTCGAGATGGACCAGGCCCTGGCCGGCAAGGTGATCAGCCGCTACGTCGAGAAGGTGCCCGAGGGCCCAGATGCCGAACGCGTCATACGAGACCTGGCCAGCCAGGGACACGGCCTGATTTTCACCACCAGTTTCGGCTACATGGAGCCCACCCTGAAAGTGGCGCGTGAGTTTCCGAAGGTGGTCTTCGAGCATGCCACCGGCTTTAAGCATGCGGCGAATGTGGGCCACTACAATGCCCGCTTCTACGAGGGACGCTACCTCGCCGGAATGGTTGCGGGCCGGATGAGCAGCAGCGGCATGGCAGGCTATGTCGCCGCCTTTCCGATCCCCGAAGTCCTGCAGGGCATCAACGCCTTTGCACTGGGCATGCAGGCGGTCAACCCCCAGGCGCAGGTCAGGGTCATCTGGACCAGCACCTGGTTCGATCCCGGCAAGGAGCGCGAAGCGGCCATCACCCTGATCAACCTTGGGGCCGACGTGCTCACCCACCATACCGACTCGACGGCGACAGTGCAGGCGGCCGAGGAAAAGGGCCGCTTCTCGGTGGGCTATCACAGCGACATGAGCCGCTTTGCGCCCAAGGGCCATCTGACGGCGGTGACCCACCACTGGGGGGCGTATTACACGCGGGTGGCCTCGGCCGTTCTGGCCGGCACCTGGAAGCCGGCCTCACCCGGCGTGTGGGGTGGCATCGGTGAGGGCTTCATCCGGATGGCCCCCCTGCATGCCCGCGTGCCCGCCGACTTTGCGGCCCGGTTGCAGACCCGCGAAAAAGAGATTGCGAGCGGCCGCTTTCACCCTTTTTCGGGCCGCTTGCTGGACAATGAGGGCAGGCAGCGCCAGGCCTCGGGCACGATGGACGACGCGCTGCTCAACCGCATGGATTTTTATGTCGCGGGCGTTCAGGGCAAGGTGCCGCGCCTGTGACCCGGGCGCCGCATCCGCACATTTTCAAGGCAACGCCGCGACCGCAAGAAGGAAGTGACCCCGTTGAGCAAGACCAAGGCTTTTTTTGCAGACCTGCTGCGCTTTGATGATGCAGGCATCGCGCGGCTCGATCGTGACGCGATGGTAAGGGTCGACGAGGGTCGCATCACGGCCCTCGGACCGGCTGCGGCATTGACCAGCAGCCTGCCCCATGATGCCGAGCGCATCGAACTGCGCGGCAAGACCCTGGCACCGGGCTTTGTCGACATCCACCTGCATTACCCGCAACTCGATGTGATTGCCTCGCCTGCCGACGGGCTGCTGCCCTGGCTGAACAACCACACCTTTCCGCAGGAAACACGCTTTTCGGATCCCGCCCATGGCGCCGCCGTCAGCGAGATCTTCCTCGACGAAATGCTGCGGCATGGCGTGACCACCGGACTGGTGTTCTGCACCTCGCATGCGGCGTCGGTCGATGCCTTCTTCACCGCCAGTCAGGCCCGCGGCCTGCGCATGGTGGCCGGCAAGTGCCTGATGGACCGCAACAGCCCTGAAGGCGTACGCGACGACACCGAGCAAAGCCTGATCGACTCAGAAGACCTGATCCGGCGCTGGCACGGACGCGACCGCCTGGGCTATGCGCTGACACCGCGTTTTGCCCCGACCTGCAGCGACGCCCAGTTGCATGGCGCCCGCGAGCTGGCAACGCGCCACGAGGGGGTATGGATCCAGACCCATGTGGCCGAGAATCACGACGAGATCGCCTGGGTGCGCGAGCTGTACCCGCAATCGCGCAGCTATCTGGATGTCTACGAGCGCTTCGGACTGCTGCGGCCGCGCGCCGTCTATGCCCACTGCATCCATCTGGATGCCACTGATCGCGCACGCATGAAGGCCCTGGCTGCCGCCGCTGCAGTGTGTCCGACCTCCAACCTGTTCCTGGGCAGCGGCCTGTTCGACTTTGCGGCGGCAGACGAAGCCGGCTTCGACTACGGCTTTGCCAGCGACGTGGGCGGTGGCAGTTCGTTCTCGCCGTTTCGAACCATGCTGGCCGCCTTCGAAGTGGCGCGCATGCGCGGCAAGACGCTACCGCCCGCCGAGCTCTGGTATCGCCATACGCTGGGCGCTGCCCGGGCGATGGGCCTGTCCCAGCAGGTCGGCAATATCGCCGTGGGCATGGAAGCCGATTTCATTGCCCTGGACCCAGGCGCCACGCCCCTGCTGCAACGGCGCAGCAGCCTGGCCCGTTCACTGGACGAGTGGCTGTTCAGCCTGATCGTGCTGGGCGACGATCGCGTCATCCATCAGACCTACGCCGCCGGTGCGGCTGTCAGACCTGGCCAAATGGCCTAGCCCTCATGAATGAGTGATGCTCGCCAGGGCCGCCTGGCGGGCATCACCATGGGTCTCCTCGTCAGGGAGACAGGCATGGGCGCGCGGACAGACTCGAGGCAAGGCAAGGCAGAAAGGTATCGGGCAGGCCTGAGGCGATCGGTGGGTGCGGCGCTGCTGAGACTGCCCCTGTGGGGACTGCCCCTGATGGGACTGCCCCTCCTGGCTGCCGGACAGACCACCAGCTGCGAGGCCTCCACCTCCAGCGGCGAGCCCAGCTGCGAGGCGCAGGCGGGCAACCCCATCGACGTGACCACCGGCAACAAATTCCAGCGCGAGGTCGACATGCCAGCGCTGCCCGGCGTGCTGGGCCTCGAACTGGTCCGTCACTACAACAGTTCCTCGGCACGGGCCGATGGCGCACCCACCATGATCGGCCGCGGCTGGCGTCTGAGCTATGACTGGCGCCTGCGCTTCGACCCCTCGGGCGGGGACGCTCAACTGGTGCTGGTCCGGGGCGATGGCCGGGAAGTGTTGCTGACCAGACGGCGCAGCGGACAGGGGCAAGGCAGTACCTGGACACCTGCCGACCCTTCCGCCGGAGAACTGCGGGTCACCGGCGCAGGCCCCGACAGCGGCTACGACTGGATCGACCTGTCCGGCCTGCGCCGGCATTTCAACCGCCACGGCTGGCTGATGCTGATCGAGGCGCCCTCTGGCCACCAGTTGCAGATCGAGCGGGAGGCCAAGGGCGACATCACCCGCGTCACCGACCCGCAAGGCCGCCAGCTCGTCATGACCCTGCTCGAGGACACCCGCGCCCTTGATGAGCGCCGCTTTGGCGGCATCCAGTCGGTGCGCACGCCGGTGGGCGTCTACGACTACCGCTATGGCGCCCCCGCCGGCGCCGCGACGACGCTGGCGCAGATCGCGCTGCTGCAATCGGTCCGCCATGCCGGCATCGAGCGCCGCTACCTGCACGAGGACCGCCGTCATCCCGCCCTGCTGACAGGCATCCAGGTGATTGGCCGGGGCTCGGACGGCAAGGCCATGGATGTGCGTCTCGCCTCCTGGTCCTACGACGCGCAGGGCCGTGCGGTGCGCAGTCTGAAAGGCGAGCCGGATACCGCAGGCAACCACCCGGTGTCAGGACAGGCATCAGGGCTGGCATCGGGCCAGGTGGCCGGCAGTGACGCGGAAGAACGCTGGCGCCGACAAGCCGCCGAGACCGTCAGCCTTCAGTATCTGACGCCGGCGCGCGCCGGGCGCAGCGCAAGCGAAGGCCTGACCGTGCTTCGCAACAGCAACGGACAGATCAGCTTGTTCCGGCACCGGCTCGTCGCCGGACAGCCCCGGATCCTCGAGGCCTACGGCGCCGGTTGTGCCAGCTGCGGTGCGATGAACATCCGGCAACACTTCGATCCCCAGGGGCAACTGATCGGCCTCGACCAGCTGCAGCCCGTCATCCTCGACCCCAAGGCCACCGAGGCGGCCCTGCGTCAAATGCCCGCAGGCAAGGTCTTGTCGCAACTGGTGATTCGCCGCGATGCGCTCGGGCGCGTACTGGCCCACGAGCGCACGGCGATCAGCCCAGGAAAAACGGCTGCAACCCCGGTGCTGCGCTTCGAATACCCGTCCGGGGACACGCCGCGCTTCCCGCAGGACTGGCGACCGACACGGGTGGCACGCCCCTCGGTGGTGCCGGGCCGACAACACGAATGGCACTTCGAGTACAACGGACGTGGCCAGTTGCTGAGCATCGAGGAAAGAGGCCATGAACCGGTCGCGGGTCTCGCGCTGGCCAGGCGCAGCACCTGGACCTATCAGGTCCTGGGCGGGCTGAGCCTGCTGCAACAACAGGATGGCCCGCTAACCAATGGACCTCGCGCCCTGCCTGCGGACAGCGACATCACCACGCTGCAATGGGATCGCGCAGGCCGGTTCATCGAGCGGGTCGACACACCGGGCGGTGTGCAGACCCGGTTCGAACGTGATCAGGCGGGGCGTATCAGCCGCCAGACCATCGACGACGGCTTTCGGGAAATCGCCACCTCGCTGCAGTATTCATCCGATGGACGCATTGCCCACCAGGTCGAGCGGATCGAACGCTCGGGACGGCTGAACGCCAGCAATGGCGGCAATGAGCCTTCAGCCTTGCGCCAGGTGACCCTGCGCGCACTGCACGATGCCCTGGGGCATCGCAGTCGACTCTGGGACGAGGCGGGCCGCCCGCTGACACAGGCCTACGATCCCGCCGGACGACTGAGCCAGGTGTCTGATGACCTGGGCAACCGGGCGCGCTGGTCACGCGACGGCGAAGGGCAGCTGATGTCCTTTGGCCTGTTTCGGCCGGGCCAGAGCCTGCCGATGCGGGCGCATTACTTCTGGCGCGATCCCCTGGGCCAGGTCAGCGCCCATCTGCATCCTGACGGCCGCCTGGACCAATGGCTTCGGGACCCTTCCGGAACGCCCTCATGGTGGCTGGAGACAGGTCATGCCCTGCATCATCTCCAGCGCCATCCCTCGCGCGATGCCAAGGTCCCTGGCCTGCGTCATGACGACTTCGGCCGGTGGGTCCAAGCCGAGCTTCCCAATCATGGCGAGCGCCACGCCCTCCACGATGCAGCCGATCGGGTGACCGAGATCTCCTATGCCGACGGCACCCGCTTCCGTTTCGAGCGCGACGCACTGGGGCGCATCCTGCGGCGCATTGCACTCGATCCCAAAGGGGAGGAAATCTCCAGCGTTCATTGGCGCTACGAGGGCCTGCTGCCAGCCACCATGAGCAACGAGCATCAGACCACGATACATCTTTTCGATGCCCTCGGCCGACCGCAGGGAGAGCAGGTCCGCTTCAAGAGTCTCCCGAAAGCAGTCGAGTTTCGTCACAACCTCGATCCGGACACAGGGCTTGCCGACTCGCACCAGTTGATCGATGGGCGAAGGCTGACCATCGCGCGCAGCGACGCCGCGCATGGACGCACGCCCGAAACGATGACCCTGCGTCCCGACTGGGCGCATGCCGTCTCGGCCTGGGCACACCGCCACATGGCCTCAACCTGGGCCCATCTGCTGGACAGGATGCTGCCCGGCGAGCAACTCCTGTCCTGGATCAGCGTCGATCCCTTCGACGGGCTCGTCCGCATGCGCACGGCAGGCAACGTGATCACCACCCTGAAGCGGGACAGTGCCGGACGGCTGGTGTCGATGCGGGCCAGCGGGGTCAGCAGCTGGTCCCTGGACTACGGCAAGGGGCCCTCGCCACGCCGCGCCTTGTGGAGTCCCTACGCCGACGACATCCCGGAGTTCGAAAACGGCAAGCCAGCCTCCACCCCCCTGGGCAATTCGATCATCAATGTCGGCTATCAATTCGACGGGGCCGGGGCCCTGACAGGTTCACGCACGCACGATGACAAGACGGACCGGGCGCGGGTTGTGGGACCGCCCTTGGCCCAGGGGCAGGCGGCGCCCGCAACGCCTGCGGGCGGCGTCTCGGTCCCACGCAGAATGATCGGTGATGCGCGCGACGGACGGGGTCGCCTCATCCAGGACGCTCGCCACCTTTATAAGTACAACCCGATGGGTCTTCTGGAGCAGGTACGGTCACGCGACGGCCTGCTGGTGGCGCAGTATCACTACGATGGTTCGGGGCGGCGCATCACCAAGATCGTCCATGACGAACATGAACGGATCGTATCGACGCGCCACTTTGTATGGCAGGGCGAGCTGCTCGTCGCCGAACTGGATGACAAGGGCCGATGGCTGTGCCAGTACTTTTACCTGAGTGAATACGGCAACGGATCCGGTGCGCATGCCTGGCCATTTGCCAAGATTGAGTCCGGCGACGAGCCGGACAACGCGACCGGCAGGCGCCGGGTGATCTATCTTCATCTGGATCACCGGGGCACGCCGCTCGCGTTCAGCGATATCCATGGCCGTGGCAACCGGCATGCTGACCCGTACAGCGATCCCTGGGTCCAGCGTGTCGATGCCGACAAGTACCGGATCCAGAACCTTCGTCAGCCCGGTCACTACTTCGATGCAGAAACCGGCCTGCATCACCAGCATTACCGCAGCTACGATCCGCGCAATCACCGCTATCTTCAGCCTGACCCGCTCGGCTATCCGGACGGACCCGATGCCTATCGCCATGCGGCAGGCAATCCCCTGGCACGAAGCGATCCACTCGGTCTCTACGAGGAAGATGTCCATTACTACATGACCTACTTCCTGGCCAAGGTGGCGGGCCTTTCGGACAGGCAGTCCCTTGTGATCGCCCAGGCCGATCGCTATATCGACGACAACTCCTATACGCAACCGTTTACCAGCAAGGCGGCCCGGGCCGCTTATCACTTCACGCAGGCAGGCTACGACCCGGCGCCCACAGCGAACGACATCCTGACGGTTCAGCCCGTGAGCGCTCGCGCAACCAACCCACGACCCGCCACAGTCCTGAGCAGGGCCTATATCGAGTCACGCATCCAAAACCCGTCGAACCCGCAGCTTGCGACGCTCGAGGGCTACGCGATGATGGCCCCCAACCCCTGCATCAAGGCCCAGTTGTATGGCGAGTTTCTTCACGCCTATCAGGACACCTTCGCGCATCGCGACGACCAGAATGCGCCTTACGGAGCGCTGGGCGGCCATGTGATTGCGCCAGGATTTCCAGGTCATTCCCCGGACAAGACCTACAACCACCAGGACACGCTGATGAACGTGACTTGGGACGTCAACGAGAAGCGAACCCTGCGCATGGAATTTGAAGTCTTCACCATGCTGCAAAACGATTTCGGCACCCGACCAAAGGCGACCTGGGACGAATTGGAGCCCATGCTGACCGCCTTCAATGAGGACTGGACCATTGAAGAATTCGCAAGGTTCAAGTCCACCCGCATCAGTGGATTTCTCCAAAGCCTCGGCATGTCGTACATCCCGACATACAACGCGGTCCGTTCAAGCAACTGCCGGCATGCCTTTCTCGATCGCCTGGACCCGGCGAAATATCCGGGCGCAATCCTCAAATCCGACGACCTCAGAGGGGACCCCCAGAACCAATGGGAACCCAACATCCTCCGGCATCTCGAACTATTGGAGCCATTCGCATGCAACTAGCCCCCGTGAAACTGCTTGTCCCCTTCCTGATCCTCGCATGGACACCCGCGCCAGCGGCCGAGGCCTGCCTGCCGCTGCGGGTGCCTTCCGGCAGCCCCATCTCCACCATCATGATCACCAAGCCGGGGCGATACTGCCTGAAGGAAAACGTCTATGGCCGGCTCCATCTGCCGGACCGTCGCGGCGAGGGACGGATCATCGATATCCGTGCCAGCGACGTGATACTGGATCTGGAGGGTCACACGGTCGGGCGCTACCGATGGCCCGGCGAGACCCATGGCCTGGGAATCGAAATCGACGATTTCGCCCGCAATATCGAGATACGCAATGGCGTGCTCGAGGGACATAATGAATGCGTTGTCCGGCTGGCCCGAGCGCCCCTTGCCGACCTCGTGCCGGTTGCAAGAACACGAACGGCACGGGGGTTTCGGTTCGACGATCCCCGTGACAGGATCATCATCGAGGATGTGACCTTCCGCCATTGCAAGCGCGACCTGTTCATCGTGGATCTGCCGCGCGAATAGGTCACTTCCAAAAAGCTTGCATACCGGGTCGACTGCCCGTTCAGACGCGTGGCTTCATTGAGCGTAGACTTTGGGAGTACCGCCCCTGCAATTTCACCCCCACGTCACGGATCGCATGCCCTCCAATGCCTCAAGCGCCACGCCTGTCGACCCCGATGACGAGGACGACACCGGGCCCTTCACAGACGGCGGCGAGGCGGGCCTGCACCCCTATTCAAGACTCGGTCCTGAACGCGTCCTCGATGCCCTGGCCAGCGTCGACCTGTTCGGCGATGGCCGACTGCTCAGCCTGAACTCCTACGAGAACCGTGTCTACCTCGTCTATCTGGAAGACGGCGGCGCGGTGGTCACCAAGTTCTACCGGCCACAGCGCTGGAGTCCGGCGCAAATTCTCGAGGAGCATGCCTTCGCGCGTGAACTGTCGGCGCTTGAGATTCCGGTGGTTGCGCCGCTGGTGATCAAGGGGTCCACGCTGGCCCACCACGAAGGCTTCGCCTTTGCCGTCTATCCGCGCTGCGGCGGCCGCGCCCCCGAACTCGACGACGACGCCGTGCTCGAGCGCATCGGCCGTTTCCTCGGTCGCATCCATCGCGCCGGAGCCAGCAAGTCCTTCGAGCACCGGCCCGCCATCGAGCCGCAGGGCTTTGGCTACGACTCGCGCGACTTCCTGCTGCAACACGACTTCGTGCCGCCCGACCTCTTGCCCTCCTGGCGCGGCATTGTCGACCAGGCGCTCGAGGGTGTCAGCCGTGCATGGGACGAGTGCCAGGACGTGGCAAGACTGCGGCTGCACGGGGACTGCCATCCCGGCAACATCCTGTGGACGGAGCATGGCGAGCATCCGGGGCCGCATTTCGTCGATCTGGACGATGCCCGTACCGGTCCGGCCATCCAGGACCTGTGGATGCTGCTGTCGGGCGACCGGGCGGACATGACACGGCAATTGTCGAGTCTGCTGGCCGGCTACGAGGACTTCATGCCCTTCGACCGGCGCGCGTTGCGGCTGCTCGAGCCGCTGCGCACCCTGCGGCTGATCCACTACAGCGCCTGGATCGGCCGGCGCTGGAGCGACCCTGCATTTCCAGCGGCCTTTCCCTGGTTCAACCAGCAGCGCTACTGGCAGGACCGCATCCTGGAGCTGCGCGAGCAGGTGGCCGCCATGCAGGAAGAGCCGCTGGTCGTTTGAGGCCTTGCCTTGGCAGGGTCCGCGAAACCTCTCGCGGGCACGAGAGGTTTTGCGGACCTTCCCTTGAGCAGGGTCAAGATCGGCCCTCGCGCTTGGTGGTATAAAAGCCCCATGACAGCCTCACTGACCCATCCTGCCGCCGATATCGCCGGCCACCCTGCCGCCCTGACCGCGCCCTATGGCATGGAAGTGGTCCAGTTCCACAGCCTGATGCGCGGCCCACGCCTGATCGTGCTCGGCGCGGTGCACGGCAATGAAACCTGCGGCGCCCAGGCGATCCGGCGTGTGCTGGCCGAATTCGCCGAGGGCAAGATCCATCTCAAGCGTGGCCAGGCCAGCTTCGTGCCGGTCACCAATGCCAAGGCTTTCGCCCAGGGTCGGCGCGAGGGCGATCGCAACCTGAACCGCGACTTCCGTCCGGCCGTGGTGCCCCATGACAACGAAGACCGCATCGCCAATGTGCTGGCGCCCTTGCTCGCCAGCCACGATGTCCTGCTCGACCTGCATTCGTTCAATTCGCAGGGCGATCCCTTCATCTTCGTCGGTCCGGAGAGCAATCGCGCTGAACTCGAGCCCTTCCAGCGCGCCGACGAGGAAGAGGCCTTCGCGGCCGCACTCGGCCCGCGCCGCGTGGTGCATGGCTGGATGCCGGCCTTCGCACTGGGGGTCAGCCGGCGCGCCAACGACAAGGTCAGCTATGGCGTGGGTACCACCGAGTACATGCGCTCGCAGGGTGGCATCGCGGTCACCGTCGAATGCGGCAACCATGCCGATCCGCACGCGCCCGAGGTCGCCTATCGCGCCATCCACCGCGCGCTGCAGCACCTGGACATGATCGAGGCGCGCGATGCCGCCGCCTATGAGACCCTGCCTTCGCTGGTCAATCCGGCGGTGCACAGTCCCGACGCCATCGAAGTGCTCGAGCTGTATGAGGTCATCGACCGTCAGCATGAGGGCGACCGCTTCGAGAAGGCGTGGCGCTCCTTTGATGCGATCGCCCAGGGCGAGGTCATTGCCTGGCGCGCCGCCCAGAACGGTCAGCCCGAGCAGGCTGTCCGTGCCCCCCAGGCTGGACGGGTGGTCTTTCCGAATGCCAATGCGGTGATCGGCAAGGAATGGTTTTACCTGGCCCGCGCGAGCCATCGCAGGCTGCGCTGAAGCGCTTGGGGAAGGTCCGCACGAGACGGGCCGCGCGCGGGCATGGCACCGGCTTCAGGGCTATGATCGCGGCACTATGAACACACTGGATGTCAACGCCACCGGCGTCTACCTGATCACCGTTACCCCTTTCACAGACAGCGGTGCGCTCGATCTGGCCAGTACCGACCGCATGGTCGATTTCTGTCTGGAGCGCGGGGTCACCGGTCTGACCGTGCTCGGCATCATG
Source organism: Burkholderiales bacterium (assembly GCA_029977705.1). Classification (GTDB taxonomy): domain Bacteria; phylum Pseudomonadota; class Gammaproteobacteria; order Burkholderiales; family Burkholderiaceae_E; genus JAPOKJ01. The sequence continues at coordinate 16,114 of JAPOKJ010000035.1, forward strand.
GGCGAGGCCACCAAGCTCACCGCCGAGGAATCGCGCATCTTCGTGCAACAAGTCCTGCGTCGCGTCAACGGCGCGGTGCCCGTGGTGGTGGGCGCCTCGGCACCCGGCTTTGCGCCGATGCGCGAACTCACCGACAACGTGATGGCCATGGGCGCGGCAGGCGTGATGGTCGCACCGCCGCACACGGTGCGTACAGACGACCAGATCGTGGCCTATTTCGACATGGTCCAGGAAACGCTCGGCACCCAGGTGCCCTGGGTCTTGCAGGATCATCCGGTGTCCACCGGTGTGCAGATGTCGCCGGGCGTGATCCTTCGCATCCTGAAGAACGCCCCGGGCTGCGTGATGCTCAAGCATGAAGACTGCCCGGGACTGGCCAAGCTGACGACATTGCGGGCCGCCAGCACGCGCGGCGAGGTTCGGCGTGTGTCGATCCTGTGCGGCAATGGCGGTGGCCTGTTCCTGCCCGAGGAGCTGAGCCGCGGCGCCGATGGCGCGATGACCGGCTTTGCCTACCCCGAGATGATGGTCGATGTGTGCAAGGCCCATGTCAGTGGCGATGTCGAGCGCGCCCACGACCTGTTCGATGCCTACCTGCCACTGGCCCGCTACGAGCAGCAGGCCGGCATCGGCCTGGCCGTGCGCAAGCACCTGCTCGCCCGGCGCGGTGCGATCGCATCGGCGGCGATCCGCAAGCCGGGCCCGAAACTGTCGCCGCAGGATCTGGCCGACATCGAGCGCCTGGTGCGGCGGCAGGATCAGCGGTTGGCGCAGCTGGCTGCTTGATCGTTCATTGACGGGCCGTCATCGCTGGGCTTGCCAAGGCCGGCGCATGATCAGGCGGACAGGGCACTGGCCGGAGCGAAGCGCTATGATGACGCCACCATGAGTGACATCAACCTGCACCTCGATCCGGCCATCGTCGACACCTTGTCGAAGGTCACAACGGCCACGCTGACCACCGTGCTGCTCAAGAAGGGCTTGCGCAACGTCTTTCTGCGCAATACCCGGCCGCTGCGCCCCGGGGGCAAGCGCCTGGTGGGTCGCGCCTTCACGCTGCGCTTCGTGCCGGCGCGTGAGGACCTGGCCACTCCCGAATCCTGGGGCTCGCCGATCTCCACCCGTGCGGCGATCGAGGCCATGCCGGCTGGCTGCATCGCAGTGGTGGACGCGATGGGCGTGAGCGATGCCGGCATCTTTGGCGACATCCTGTGTGCCCGCATGGTCAAGCGCGGCGTCACCGCCCTGGTGAGCGATGGGGTGGTACGCGATCTGGCCGGCGTACTCAGCACCGGCCTGCCGGTGTGGTGCAACGGGGCCGCCGCCCCTCCTTCCGTGGCCGGACTGACCTTCGTGGCCTGGCAGCAGCCGATTGCCTGTGGTGGCGTGGCGGTGTTTCCCGGCGACGTGGTGGTGGTGGACGATGATGGCGCTGTGCTGATCCCGTCGGCGCTGCTCGATGAGGTGATCGCTCAGGCTGTGGAGCAGGAACGACTGGAGGCCTGGATCATGCAGGAGGTCGAGCAGGGCCAGCCCCTGCCGGGCCTGTATCCGCCCAATGCCGAGAACAAGGCACGCTACGAGGCGAGCAAGAAGGGCTGAGGCCCAGCCTGCTGCGTCGCTCGGACCGCGGCTACTGCAAAATAATGCAGTTACCCCGATCGCTGGTTGTTGCCTCCGATGCCTTGAAATATAGTGCTTTCATGCAGGAGAGAGAGGCAGGACTCAGGCAACATAGTGCCACCCCCTCCACCGAAGGCGCAAACTCCCATAAACGCTCAGGTCACCACCACTGCATGTTCTGAAATGCCGTCTGGAGAGTCACCTTCACGCTGAAGGTGCGCCGAAGGAGCAAGCACCGGGTCTGTCTGATCCGGCGTGAATCTCTCAGGTACCGAGGACAGGGGGAGCGGCAAGGTTCCGGTCTGCATCCGTCACGGAGCGATCGGACCGCCCCCACCCACAGGTGTTTCCATGCGTGTACTCGTTCTGGGTAGCGGCCTTCTTGGCGTCAGCTCTGCCTACTATCTTTCCCAACTCGGCCATGAGGTCACCGTCGTCGACCGCCAGGCCAGCCCTGCGGCCGAGACCAGCTTTGCCAACGGCGGCCAGATCTCGGTCAGTCATGCCGAACCCTGGGCCAATCCTTCCGCGCCGCTGAAGGTGCTGCGCTGGCTGGGCAAGGAAGATGCCCCGCTGCTGTTCCGCCTGCGCCCGGACCTGCGCCAATGGCTGTGGGGCCTGCAGTTCATGCGCGAATGCACGCCGGCCCGCACCCGCCACAACATCCGCCAGATCGTCCAGCTGGGCACCTACAGCCGCAGCATGCTCAGCGAATTGCGCGCGGCCACCGGCCTGCAATACGCCCAGCGCACCCAGGGCATCCTGCACTTTTACACCTCGAAAAAGGAGTTCGATGGCGCCCTCGGCCCCACCGAGCAGATGCGTGAACTGGGCTGCGAGCGCCAGGTGATCAGCGCCGACGAGGCGGTACGGATCGAACCGGCGCTGCGTCACATGCGCTCGCAACTGGCCGGCGCGACCTATACCGCCGAGGACGAATCGGGCGATGCGAACCAGTTTGCCCGCGAATTGGTGAAGCTTTGCATGCAAGCAGGCGTTCACTTCAAGATGAGTCACACGGTGACTGCCCTGCGTGAGGCCGGCGGGCAGCTGGATCATGTGGAAGCCACCGACAACGAGGGCCGCTTCCAGCGCCTGCGGGCCGATGCCTACGTGCTGGCGATGGGCAGCCTCAGCCCGATCCATGCCGCGCCGCTGGGCATCCGCCTGCCGATCTACCCGGCCAAGGGCTACTCGGTGACCATGCCGGTCAAGGATGCGCAGATGGCGCACCAGGTCAGCCTGACCGATGACGAGTTCAAGCTGGTCTTCTCGCGTCTGACCGGCCCGAACGGCGATCGCCTGCGCATCGCCGGCACGGCCGAGCTCAATGGCTACGACCGCGACCTGAACCGGGTGCGCTGCGAGGCCATCGTGCGTCGTGTCGAGCAACTGTTCCCCGGGGCCGGCGACACCAGTCAGGCCAGCTTCTGGACCGGCCTGCGGCCCGCTACGCCGAGCAATGTGCCGATCATCGGTGCCAGCCGCGTGCCCAACCTGTTCCTGAACACCGGGCACGGCACCCTGGGCTGGACCCATGCCTGCGGCTCGGGCAAGAGCATTGCCCGCATCGTCAGCGGTCTGGCGCCCGAGGTCGACTTCGACTTCTGCGGGCTGGACCGCCGGCCGCCGACCAAGCCCGGCCTGGGCCGGGCGGCCACGGCCTGACATGCCCCCTCGATGCGGTGCGACTGCGCCGCATCGCCCGATGTGCTGTTGATGAACGTCTTGTTGATGAACCCTCGGCCGGTGCTTCGATCCTGGCCGTCAGCCCTTAGAGAGGAATCGTGATGAAGACCTGGAAAACCCTGTTGTGCGCCAGTGGCGCCATCTTGTCCCTGCTGGCCCTGGCCATCCCCGCCAGCGCCGACAACTTCCCGTCCAAACCCCTGACCATGATCGTGGCCTTCCCGCCTGGCGGCGGCTCCGACGTGATCGGCCGCATGGTGGCCAAGGGCATGCAGGATGCGCTCGGCCAGCGCGTCATTGTCGAGAACGTCGTCGGTGTCGGCGGCTCGATGGGCGTGCAGAAGGCAGCCCTGGCCACGCCCGATGGCCATACCATCCTGGCCGGCTCGCCGCTGGAGCTGATCTACACCCCGCTGGGCGTGGCGGCGGCAAAGAACAAGCCCGAGGACATGCGCATGGCGGCCCTGGTCGGCCATACGCCGCTGGCCATCGCGGTCCGCAAGGACCTGCCGGCCCACACGCTCGAGGAATTCGTTGCGCTCGCAAGGAAAGCCGACAAGCCGCTCAGCTTCGGCTCCACCGGTGTCGGCTCGCTGTATCACCTGGCTGCTGAAAAGGCGATCCAGAATGCTGCGGCCAAGGGCCTGCATGTGCCCTACAACGGCCTGGCGCCTTACCTGAAGGACCTGATGGGCGGCGTGATCGACTTTGCGGTCGTACCCCTGGTCGGTCCGGTGCTCGGCGCGCTCGATGCCGGACAGATCCGCATCATCGCGGTGGCCTCGCAGGAGTCCCTGGCACGTCTGCCCAAGGTACCGCCGGCACGGCTGACCAAGGGCTTCGAGGACTATCGCTTCTCGATCTGGATCGGTGTGCAGGCCAGCGCCAAGACGCCCGAGGCCCAGCTTGGCGCCCTGCACAAGGCTGTGTATGCGGGCCTGGCCCAGGCCGATGTGCGCAAGGCCATCGAATCGTCCGGCACCGTGATCGCCGAGCCGCTGAGCCTGAGCCAGCTCGATGGCTTCTACAAGAAGGAAGCGGCCACCGGTGCCGCCATTGCCCGCTCGATCAACCTGCAGGCGCAGTAATCACGTCAGCCTGTTGAAAAAGGGGCGCGGCCTTTCCCGCGCCGGCCCCTTCAGCCCGGGTGGCCGTGCGAGCAGCTCGGCGGTACGTCGCTGCCGCCGGCCAGGTCGTCCAGGATCGGACAGTCGGGCCGCTCATCCCCATGGCAGTGATGGAGCAGGTTCTGCAGCGTGCGCTGCATCGCCTGCATCGCGGCGATCCTGGCACTGAGTTCGTCCACATGCTTCCGGGCAATGCGATGCACGGTACTGCTGGCGCGGGAACGGTTCTGCCATAGCTTGACCAGTTCGCTGATCTCGTCCATCGAAAAGCCCAGGTCGCGGCTGCGCTTGATGAAACGCAGGGTGTGCACATCGGCCTGGCTGTACAGGCGATAGCCGCTGCCGCTGCGCGTCACCCGGCCGAGCAGGCCGAGTGACTCGTAGTAACGCAGCATCTTGGCCGAGACGCCCGCCAGCTGCGAGGCCTCGCCGATCGTGACTGGCGCGACACCCGCAACGGCTTCAGGCCGCGACGGCATAGCCTTCCTCGGCAATCGCCTTGGCCAGATCGGCCCGGGCCTTGTCGGACTCGACCTCGACCAGGTTCTGGCTGCGGTCGATGCGCACCTGGGCATCGGGATCGGTCTGCTTGACCGCCTGGGTGACGGCGCGCTCGCAATGGCCACAGGTCATGCCGGTCACGGTGAAGGTTTGTTTCATGTTCATGCTCCTTGAAAATGCCGGCGCGACGGGGCCGGCTCCATGGACATGCTGAACCTTACCATCATGGGAGGGTCAAGCATTGTTTTGCGTTCGGGCAACAGTTGCGGAAAGGCTTGACCTTGCCATGATGGCAAGGTTTAGGGTGACGGATGGGCAAGGAGAAATCCATGCGATGCTTCGAGCCCGGCCCCTGATGCTGCTGGATGCCCGCCATGACGACGACCCCAACCCCCGCCAACACACCCGAGCTCGAACTGGGCATCGGCGGCATGACCTGTGCCTCCTGCGTCTCGCGCGTCGAGCGCGCCCTCAAGAAAGTGCCCGGCGTCTCCGAGGCCAGCGTCAACCTGGCCACCGAATCGGCGCGCATCCGTTTCGAACCCGGCGATCAGATGGAGGCGCGCCTGCGCCGCGCGGTGCGTGACGCCGGCTATGAGCCGATGACGCGCGGCGAGATGGATGCCGCCCTCGATGTCTCGCCCTGGAGCGGCTTTGCACCGGTGGCCATCGGTCTGGCGCTGTCCGCCCCGCTGGTGCTGCCGATGCTGGGCGACCTGTTCGGCAAGCACTGGATGCTGCCGGCCTGGGTGCAATTCCTGCTCGCAACACCGGTGCAGTTCATCCTGGGCGCACGCTTTTACAAGGCCGCCTGGCATGCCCTCAAGGCGCTCACCGGCAACATGGACCTGCTGGTGTCGATCGGCACCACCGCCGGCTGGGCCCTGTCGGTATGGCTGTGGCTGCAGGCCGAACCGGGCGAGATGGTGCATCTGTATTTCGAGGGCTCGGCGGTGGTGATCACCCTGGTGATGCTGGGCAAGTGGCTGGAGGCACGCGCCAAGCGCCAGACCACGACGGCCATCCGCGCGCTGCATGCCCTGCGGCCCGATGTGGCGCACCTGCTGGGCCGCCAGGGAGAGGTCGATGTACCGGTGGCCGAAGTGCTGCTGGGCGACCGTCTCGTGGTCAAGCCCGGGGAGCGCATTCCGCTCGATGGCCTGTTGACCGAGGGTCAGACCCAGGTCGATGAGTCGATGCTCAGCGGCGAGCCGCTGCCGGTGGCCAAGGAGGCGGGCGCCAGCCTGACTGGAGGCTCAATCAACGGCGAGGGCCGCATCGTGATGCAGGTCAGCGCAGTCGGCAGCGAGACCGTGCTCTCGCGCATCATCCGGCTGGTCGAGAATGCGCAGGCCGCCAAGGCTCCGATCCAACGCCTGGTCGATCAGGTCGCCGCGGTCTTTGTGCCGGCCGTGCTGCTGGCAGCACTGCTGACCCTTTCAGTGTGGCTGTGGAAGGGCGTGGGCTTCGAGACCGCCTTGATCCATGCAGTGGCCGTGCTGGTCATCGCCTGCCCCTGTGCGCTGGGCCTGGCCACGCCAGTGGCGATCATGGCCGGCACCGGTGTGGCCGCCAGGCACGGCATCCTGATCAAGGATGCGCAGGCGCTGGAGATCGCTCATCGCGTCGACACCGTGGCCTTCGACAAGACCGGCACACTGACCGCCGGCAAGCCGCGCCTGACGCAACTGGTACTGGCCGAGGGTGCCGAACAGGATGATGTGCTGCGCATGGCGGCCAGTCTGCAAAGCGGCAGCGAGCATCCCCTGGCGCGCGCGGTGGTACAGGCCGCCGCCGAGAAAGGCCTGGTCATCGAAGCGCCCGACCAGGTGCGGGCCGTGCCCGGCCGCGGCAGTGATGGCGAGGTCGGCGTGCGCAGCTTCCTGATCGGCAGCCTGCGCTGGATGGACGAGCTGAAGGTGCCGCTCGGCACCCGGGCAGCGCAGGCGCAAGCCCTGCAGGCAGAAGGTGCGACCGTGTCCGCGATGGCCGAGCGCACCGCCCAGGGCCTGGTGCTGCGCGCCCTGATGGCCTTCGGTGACGAACCCAAGCCCGGCGCGGCACAGGCGCTGCAGGCCCTGCGCGAGCGCGGCCTGCGCGTGGTGATGATCTCCGGCGACAACCTGGGGGCGGCCACCGCCATGGCGCGTCGCCTGGGCCTGCGACCCGAGCAGGGCGAGGTGATGGCCGAGGTGCTGCCTGGCGACAAGGCGGAACAGGTGGGCAGGCTGCGCGGGCCCGATGCCCTTGGCAAGACCCATGTGGTGACGATGATCGGCGATGGCGTCAATGATGCCCCCGCCTTGGCTGCCGCCGATGTCGGCATGGCGATGGGCAATGGCACCGATGTGGCCATGCATGCGGCCGGTATCACCCTGATGCGCGGCGATGTGGCCCTGGTGGCAGCCGCGCTCGACATCTCGCATCGCACCGTGATGAAGATCCGCCAGAACCTGTTCTGGGCCTTTGCCTACAACGTGGCCGGCATACCGCTGGCTGCCATGGGTTACCTGAACCCGGTGGTGGCCGGTGCGGCGATGGCCCTGAGCTCGGTCAGCGTGATCAGCAATGCCCTGCTGCTCAAGCGCTGGCGGCCTGCCTGAGTGCGCGGCTTGCCTGCACCGCGCGTGCGGCGGGCCTGTGTCAGACTATCGCATCCATCCCTGCCCGACCCTTGCTGACGATCATGTACACCCCCGCCCACTTCGCCATCACCGATCCCGAAGTCCTGCACGGCATCATCCGTCGACACCCGCTGGGCATTCTGGTCACGCCCCTGGAGGGCGGCATGGACGCCAACCACATCCCCTTCGATTTCGAGGCGGTCGCAGGCGGACCTGGCATCCTGACCGCCCATGTGGCCCGCGCCAACCCGGTCTGGCAGCAGTGCCGCGACGGAGCCCAGGTGATGGTGATCTTCCGGGGCAACGAAGGCTATATCTCGCCCAACTGGTATCCCAGCAAGCATGAGGCGCACCGCCAGGTGCCTACCTGGAACTACGAGGTGGTGCATGTGCACGGCCGTCTGGTCGTGCGCGACGATGAACGCTTCGTGCGCGGGGTGGTGGCGCGCCTGACGAGAACCCATGAAGCGGCCGAACCCAAGCCCTGGAAGATGAGCGATTCGGCACCGGAGTACATCGACACCATGGTCAAGGCCATTGTCGGGATCGAGGTCGTGATCGAGCGCATAGAAGGCAAGGGCAAGCTGAGTCAGAACCGGGAAACCCGCGACCGCCTCAATGCTGCCGATACCCTGGCGACGCGCGGCCTGGAAGGGTTGGCGCAATCGATGCGCAAGGCAGGCTGAACCGGCTGGGTGAATTCGGCCGGCTGGAAAACCCAGGCGCTAGCCGGCCGCGCCGGCAAACACCATGCTGCGCCCGGGCGCGGCCTCGAACAAGGCCTTGGTGTAGGCATGCTGCGGATTGGCGAACATCTCGCGCGTGGGTCCGTGTTCGACGATCTCGCCCTTGGACATCACGACCACCTGGTCACAGATCTGCGCCGCCACGCGCAGGTCGTGGGTGATGAACAGGATGGCCAGGTTCAGCTTGGCCTGCAGTTCCTCGATCAGCTTGAGGACCTGGGCCTGCACCGAGACATCGAGCGCCGACACCGCCTCGTCGCAGATCAGCAGTTCGGGGTGCATGGCCAGTGCCCGCGCGATGCAGATGCGCTGGCGCTGACCGCCCGAGAACTGGTGCGGATAACGATCCAGGGCATCGGGGTCCAGGCGTACCAGGTTCATCAGTTCGCGTGCCTCGGCCATCGCCTGGCTGCGGCTCATGCCGTAGTTCATCGGCCCTTCGATGATGGACTCGCCCACGCTGCGGCGCGGGTTCAGTGAACGATACGGATCCTGGAAAACGATCTGCACCTTCTGGCGCAGCGCCCGCATCTGGCGCACCGTGCGCTGCGCGATGTCCTGTCCGGACAGGGCGATCACGCCTTCGGAAGGCTCGATCAGGCGTGCGATGCAGCGCGCCACGGTGGACTTGCCGGAGCCAGACTCGCCCACGATGCCCAGCGTCTCGCCCTTGCGGATCTGGAAGCTGACCTGGCGCGCCGCGTTGACCGTACGCTTGCCGCCAAAGATGGAGTCCGTCTTGTAGGCCTTGCCCAGGTTTTCGGTGCGCAGCACGACCGGTGCCGAGGCCAGTGCAGCCAGGTGCGCCGCACTGGGCGCAGGCGGCGTCGGGCTGGGCACCGAGGCAATCAGCATGCGGGTGTATTCATGCTGCGGGTTGCGCAGGATCTCGTCCTTGGGGCCGAGTTCGACCAGTTCGCCGAACTTGAGCACCGCCACCTTGTCCGCAATATCGGCCACCACGCCAAAGTCATGGGTGATGAAGAGCACGCCGGTCTGGCGCTCGGTCTGCAACTCACGGATCAGCTTGAGGATCTGGGCCTGGGTGGTGACATCGAGCGCGGTCGTGGGTTCGTCGGCGATCAGCAGCGCGGGCTCGAGAATGAGCGCCATCGCAATCATGATGCGCTGGCGCTGCCCACCCGAGAGCTGGTGCGGGTAGGAGGCATACATGCGCTGCGGATCCGGCAGATGGACCTGCTCGATCATGGCCAGAACCTTGGCGCGGCGGGCAGCGGCATCCAGGGGCGTATGCTCGCGCAGCACCTCGTCGATCTGGTCGCCGCAGGTCATGACCGGGTTCAGGGCTGTCATAGGCTCCTGGAAGATCATGCCGATGCGTACGCAGCGCAACTCGCGCAGACGCGCCTCGCTGGCACGGGTGATGTCCTCGCCCTGCAGGATGATCTGGCCACCGACGATCGGCAGCGCCTTGGCCAGCAGGCCCATCGCCGAGAAGGCGATCACCGACTTGCCGGAACCCGACTCGCCGACCAGGCACACGATCTCGCCCGGTGCCACGGTGATCGAGACGTTGTTGACCGCATGGGCACGATCACCGCCCTTGGGCAAGGCAATCCCCAGCTGGCGCAGCTCGAGTACCGGGGCAGTGGCGGCGGCGGGCGTGTTCATGGGCGTCACAGTTTCTTGGACATGCGCGGATCGATGGTGTCGCGCAGGCCATCACCGAGCATGTTGATGCCCAGCACCGTCAGGGCCAGGAAGATGCCGGGATACAGGATGTTGTGCGGGAACAGCTGGAAGCTGGAACGGCCCTCGGCCATGATGTTGCCCCAGGTGGGCACTTCGGGGGGAATGCCCACGCCCAGGAAGCTGAGGATGGCCTCGACCAGGATGGCAGCACCACAGATGTAGGTGGCCTGCACGATGAGCGGGGCAATCGTGTTGGGCAGCACATGGCGCCACAGGATCTTGGGTGTGGGCGTGCCCACCGAGATGGCCGCCTCGACATAGGGCTCTTCGCGGATCGAGAGCACGATCGAGCGCACCAGTCGCACGACACGGGGAATTTCGGGGATGGCCACGGCAACGATCACGGTCAGCAGCGAGGCACCGGACAGGGACACCAGCGCAATGGCCAGCAGGATGGCAGGGATGGCCATCAGACCGTCCATGATGCGCATCACGATGCCATCGACGCGCCGGAAGTAGCCGGACACCAGACCGATGAGCAGGCCGATGAAGACACTGATGATGGCCACCGACAGGCCGACCACCAGAGAAACCCGCGCGCCATAGACGACGCGCGCATAGACATCGCGACCCAGGCTGTCGGTACCGAAATGGGCCACCTTGTTGATCTTGTTGCCTTCGTCATCGCGCTCGGTGACCTCGAAACCCGGTACCTTGTTGCGGTTGCTGGGGTTGATGGCGCTGGGGTCGCTGCTGGTGAGCAGCGGCGCCGACAGGCCCATCAGGGCGATCAGGATCACCAGCACGAAGCCGATCAGGACGCTGGGCGACTTGATCAGTTTGCGAAGGAGCGAGGGCTGGTTTTGCATCGGGCGGGCGGACGGTGGGATCGCTGCAGGGTCAGTAGCGGATGCGCGGGTCGAGCACCGTATAGGCCAGATCGATCAGCAGGTTGATGACCACATAGGTGAGCGAGAACAGCATGATCACCGCCTGCACCGTCGGATAGTCGCGTGCGAGCACCGCATCGACTGTCAGACGCCCCAGGCCAGGGATATTGAAGACGCTTTCGGTGACGACCACGCCACCGATCAGCAAGGCCACACCGATACCGATGATGGTGACGATGGGCACGGCAGCGTTGCGCAGCGCATGACCGACCACGACCTTCCATTGCGCCAGGCCCTTGGCCCGGGCGGTGCGCACGTAATCTTCGTTGAGCACCTCGAGCACGCTGGTGCGGGTCATCCGGGCGATCAGGGCCACGTAGATGATGGCCAGGGTGCAGGCCGGCAGGATCAGATGGTGAAGAAAGGGTCCCAGTCCTTCAGACAGCGGCTTGTAGCCCTGCACCGGAAACCAGTCCAGCTTCATCGAGAAGAAAAAGATCAGCAGATAGCCGACCACGAAGGCCGGCACGGAGAAGCCAAGCACCGAAAAGCCCATCACGATCCGATCCAGCCAGGAGCCCTGCTTCCAGGCCGCCAGGGTGCCCAATGGCACCGCCACCAGGGTGGCGATGAGGATGGTCAGGGTGGCCAGGGCCACGGTCGGCCCGATGCGATCGGCAATCATCGAGGAGACCGACTTCTTGTAGAAGAAGGATTCCCCGAAATTGCCGCGCAGCATGTCGCTGGTCCAGATGAAGAACTGGGTCACCACCGGCTTGCTCAGGCCGAGCTTCTCGCGAATCTCGGCCACCTCGGACTCGGTGGCCGACTGGCCGGCGATGACGACCGCGGGATCACCAGGGGTGAGCCGGAGCATCAGGAAGATCAGCACCGCCACGATCAGGATGACCGGAATAGTGGCGAGCAGACGGCGACCGATGTAGGCCCACATGGTGTTGTCCGGTGCGTTGTGCGGTCGTACTTACTTCTTGGACACGTTCCAGAACGCGGTCACCGGGGCGATCGGCACGCCATCGATGTTCTTGCGCATGGCCATCGGGGCATACCACTGGCCCAGGTTCACATGGGTGGGGTACTCGAGGTAGCGCAGCTGCACCGCTTCGGCGATGGCCTTTTGCTTGCCCGGGTCGCCCATGCGGGCAAACTGGTCACGCAGCAGTTCCATGCGCTCGTCGCAGGGCCAGCCGAACAAGGCCTTGTCGCAGGACGAATTCAGGAAGGCGGTGGACACCGGGTTGAGCACATCGGCCGCCACCCAGGAGGTCAGGAAGGCATGCCAGCCCCCCTGCGAGGGCAGGTCGCGCTTGGCACGGCGGGCCACCACGGTCTGCCAGTCCATCGACTGCATGTCGACCTTGAAGCCGGCCTTTTCCATCAGGGACTTGGCCACCGGGGCCAGGTTGGTGAGCACCGCCAGGTCGGTCGAGTGCAACAACACGATAGGGGTACCGTCGTACTTGGCCTCGGCCAGCAGTTCGCGGGCCTTCTTCATATTGGACTCGAACTTGTCCTTCATGCCGACTTCGCTGGCCAGCGGCGTACCGCAGATGAAAAGCGGCTTGCACAGCTTGTAGTACTTGGCATCGCCCACCACCGCCTTCAGGAAGTCTTCCTGGTTGAAGGCATAGAACAGGGCCTGACGGATCTTGGCATTGTCGAAAGGCTTGGCCGTCGTGTTGAAGCGGAACACGAACTGGTTGCCCAGCGGGTTGGCATCCACGAACTTGACGTCCGCGCTCTTGGCCATGACCGGCAGCAGGTCGTGCGAGGGGATCTCGACGATGTCGACCTCGCCCTTGACCAGGGCATTGGCCGCGGTCTGCTGGTCATTGATGACCTTCCATTCGACACGGTCGACTTTCACGACCTTGCCACCAGCCATGCCGGAGACCGGCTCGGCGCGCGGCTTGTACTTGTCGAACTTGACATAGACCGCCTTGTCGCCGGGCTTCCACTCGTCGGTCTTGAAGACGAAGGGACCCGAGCCGACGTATTCCTTGATCTGCTCGTTGGGCGAGGTGGCCGCGATGCGCGCCGGCATGATGAAGGGCACGTTCGAAGAGGGCTTGCCGAAGGCCATCAGCATCAGGCCGGTGGGCGAATTGAGCTTGATCTCGAAGGTCTTGGGGTTGACCGCCTTGATCTCGGTGACAAAGCTCCACAGCTTCTGTCCCAGTGCGTCCTTGGCTGCCCAGCGCTTGAGCGAGGCGATGACGTCATCACTGGTCACCGGCTTGCCGTCGTGGAACAGCAGGCCATCGCGCAGCGTGAAGGACCAGCTCAGCTCGTCCTTGGACACGCTCCACTTGTCGACCATTTGCGGCTTGTACTCACCCTTGGCGTCCATCGCGAACAGGGTGTCGTAAATCATGTAGCCGTGGTTGCGGGTGATATAGGCCGTCGTCCAGATCGGGTCGACGATCTTCAGGTCCGAGTGCATCACCACGGTGAGCGTTTTCTGGGCCAGGGCGGCCTGCGGCAGTGCCTGCAGGCCGGCAGCCGCCGCTGCAAACAGCAGCGCCGAAGCGGCCCGCTTGGCAAAACTCATCTTCACGTTCGTTCTCCTCATGAATTCGGTGCACGCTGGTGCACCTTCTGATCAGGTTTGTACTTTATCAGCAAAATGCGGGCCAGCAGGCCAGTGCCAATGCGCGCCGGGTCACCTGGCAGGAAAGGGGCCAGGCCAGCCCGTCCCGGCCCTGCGGCGCCTTGCCCTAAAATCGCGGACATCCGAACTCCACCCCTTCGAAGGCATCTCACATGATCATCCAGACCATCGGCATCATCGGCGCAGGCACCATGGGCAACGGCATCGCGCAGGTTTGCGCCCAGGCCGGCCTGTCCGTCGTGATGCAGGACATCAGCGACGCCGCCCTGGCCCGGGGCATGGCGACCATTGCCGGCTCGCTCGACCGCGCCATCAAGAAAGGCGCGCTGACCGAGGAGGGCAAGACAGCCCTGCTCGCCCGCATCAAGACCAGCACCCAGACCTCCGAGCTGGTGGCGGCCGACCTGATCATCGAGGCGGCCACCGAGAACGAGGCCCTCAAGGTCAAGATCCTGCAGGGGGTCGATGCCATCGCCCGGCCCGAGACCATCATCGCCACCAATACCTCATCGATCTCGATCACCAAGCTGGCTGCCGCAACGCAGCGGCCCGACAAGTTCGTCGGCATGCACTTTTTCAATCCGGTGCCGGTAATGGCGCTGGTCGAGGTGATCCGCGGCCTGAAAACCTCCGAGGACACGGTCAATGCCGTCGCCGCCATGGCCAAGGCCCTGGGCAAGACCCCGATCGGCGTCAAGAACAGTGCCGGTTTCGTCGTCAATCGCATCCTTTGCCCGATGATCAACGAGGCCATTTTCGCGCTCCAGGAGGGCCTGGCCAGTGCCGAGGAGATCGACGCCGGCATGCGCCTGGGCTGCAATCATCCGATCGGCCCGCTCGCACTGTGCGACCTGATCGGTCTGGATGTGCAACTGGCGGTGATGGAAGTGCTCTACAGCAACTTCAATGACAGCAAGTACCGCCCTGCGCCCCTGCTCAAGGAAATGGTCGATGCCGGCATGCTCGGCCGCAAGACCGGCCGCGGCTTCTACAACTACGCCAAGTAAGCGGTTGAATCCACCAAGGCCTCCTCATTTCCGGCCGAGGTGACCGCTGGCGATCCGGTAAATCTCCGGGGCCCGCTGCATCGTTTCGCGATAGCCCGCATCGATGGCACGGCGCCGGAAAGTATCCGAGGTGCTGACCCAGTATCCGAAAAAGGGGTGCAGGTTCAGGTCGGCATGGCGCACATCGGCCTCGGTGAGGCGACGCTTGAGCAGGTCGCCCTCACGGTAGTACTGCGCGCCCTCGGGCGCCCGGTCTTCGTGGGCCGAGCAGTCCACGCTCAGCACCCTGGCCGCTCCCATCGCCCGCGCCAGCCGCACGGGCACCGGTGTGACGCGATCCGCATCCAGATAGGTCTTGCCGCGGATACGCACCGGGGTAAATTGCCCCTCGATGGCGCAGCAGGCCTGCACTGCGATACCGGCGTCGCCCCGCGCAAAGACGACCGGACGGCGGTCCTCGGCGCGCATCGCCACCGGCAGAAAACGGGTCGGCAGGGCCTCCAGGGGCCGTCCCCCGAGTTGCTGATTGATGAAATCCACGATGGGTGCGCCGGAGAGTCGCTCCTCACCGCCCACGGCAAGGCGGGCCAATCCGGTCACGCCCAGCGCCATCGCCAGCGACTCGATCTCATCGGCTGGCTTGCCGGCCGCATACAAGGCGCCCACCAGTGCGCCCACCGATGCGCCCACCACCAGATTGGGTCGCACGCCGATCTGATCCAGGGCCTTGAGCACGCCGACGTGGACGAACCCGCGCGGCCCGCCCGAGCCAAGCACGAGGGCCCAGGCCGCCGTGGGCGGTAGGTCGGAGGGTACGTCCACCGGCAGGGGCGCCTGCGGTCCGTCATGGTCGCGGTCGGGCCCGAAGTGGCAGCCAGCCAAGGGGGTGAGGGGCAGCAGGCCAGCGGCCGGCAGGAATTGGCGACGGTCCATGGTGGGTGATGAGGGAACGGCGCGACTATGCCACAGGGCCCTGCCAGTGGGCGTGATCAGCCCTGCCACCGGCGATGCATCGTATGATCAGGTCGCCATGACGCCCATCGGGGGTGCCAGGCCGCGAGGACTCGCCATGTCACGTTTGCACCCTTTTGTTGCTGGCCATTACGATTTCCTTGAAGGCGGTTTTCCGTACAGCGCGGGTGTGATCGCCCGGGCCGGTGCCCACCTGGAGCGCGTCCGTCTGAAGACCCCCCTGCCGGTGGCCGCCGGCTTCGAGGCGATCGCCGCGCACCTGCGCAGCCGGGGCCTGCCCCTGACCGCCCTGTGCGCCGCCGAGCTGCGCTCCCCGCAGCCCTTCACCTTTGCCGGATTCCACGACTTCAACATCGGCTATGTCGAGGTGCTCAAGTCCTGGGGCCTGGTGCGCGACGGACTGAATCCGGTGGCACGCAGCAATGTCTGCCCGGTATTCGATGCACCGCGCGAGCCGGTGTTCCATGCCTTCAGCTATAGCGTGCCCGATGCGGCCGCCGGTGATGCCCAGGGGCGCGACTACGTGGTGGCAGGCAGTGGCGAGTGGCCGGAGGATCAGCCGTTTCCGGCCGGTATCGTGGCCCGAGGCGACCTGTCGCCGGCGGGCCTGGCGCACAAGGTGCGCTATGTGCTGGACACCATGCAGGCGCGCTGCGCCGGCCTGGGCGGCCAATGGTCGCGGGTGACGGCGGCCCAGGTCTATACCGCCGAGGACTTCCATGCCCTGCTGGGCAGCCACTTCGCGAAGGCAGGTCTGACCCCGGGCGGCCTGACCTGGCAGGTCTGCAAGCCGCCGATCCTGGAGCTGGACTTCGAGATGGATGTGCGTTCGCTGGCCATCGAGCAGGTGTTGCTGCCATGAGGGCCACACGCATCGGCTGCTTCGCCATGGCCTTGGCGGCAGCCTGTCCCCTGCGGGCCGAAACCGATCTGCCTGCGCCGGCCGTCTTCGTGGCATCGATGGAGTTGTCGATTGCCTTGTGTTCGAAGCGCTCGCCCGACAAGGCGTCGCAGTACGAGTCGGTCCGCCCCGTGGCCAACCAGATGTTTGCCAAACGCAACTACCGCTCGTATGTCGGAACGCCCGAGTACAGCAGCACCTACGACAAGATGCAGGCCGAAGCCAGGGACATGCCGGAGCAGGAACTGGCCAGGCATTGCGATTCCCTGTTGCTGCTGCTCAAGGTACCGAATCAGGGCATCGTGTATTACAACTGAGAGGCCTTCCTGCGCTCGAGCAGGGTGCCCAGGATGCCCTTGGGCATGAAGATGATGAACACGATCAGCAGCAGGCCGTAAATCGTCAGGTCGATGCCCAGCACCTTGTTGCCGATCAGCACGCGCAGGGACTCGGACAGGGCGAGCAACAGGAAGGCGCCCACGGTGGGCCCCAGCATCACGAACATGCCGCCCGCAATCACGCCGAACACCATCTGCAGCGAGACCGCAATGCCCGATACCGTGTCGGGATTGATGTAGAGCTGGTACTGGGCGTAGAGCACGCCGCCGATGCAGGTCATCACCGCCGACAGCAGGGTGACCGCCAACTTGGTGCGGGTGACATTGATGCCGATCGAGGCGGCCGCGTCCTCTTCCTCGCTGATGGCCTCCAGGGCCAGGCGGCCCATGCTGCGATCGACGCGGTGCCAGATGTACAGACCCAGCAGCCACATGGCCACGATGATGTAGAACCAGACCAGCTTGTTGGAGAACTGCAGCCCGGCCAGCGAGGCGGTCTCGCCGGTGGCCAGCGCGGACTTGGGCGTGATGCCCAGCGAGCCACCGGTTGCCTCACGCAGCGCCACGATGACCAGCCGGGCCACCTCTGACAGCGCCAGGGTCACCAGCGCAAAGTAGTGGCCAACGATCTTGAAACGGAAACACGGATAGCCGACCACGAACGCCACCACCAGGGTGACGGCCACGGCCGCCAGCAGTCCCAGCCAGGGCGTCAGGCCGAACAGGTTCCACATCAGGGTGACGCCGTAGGCGCCAAAGCCCAGGAAGGCACCATGCCCGAAGGACACCATCCCCAGGCGGCCCATGATGGCCCAGCTGGTATAGATGTAGGACCAGAGCAGGCCCATGATCAGCAGGTGCAGGGGATAGTTGCCGATGCCCAGCGCCGGAATCACCAGAAGGGCCAGCAACGCGATCAGCAGGACATTGCGTTTCATGGTCAGGTCCCTGCGTTCAGCGGCGCTTGGCCAGGATGCCTTCAGGGCGCCAGAACATGAAGGCCATGAAGAACACGAAGGCAATCACATAGCCCCACTCGATCTGGAACATGAAGCCGCCCACCGAAATGAACTGCGCAAACAAAAAGGCTGCGATGAAGCCGCCGATCAGGTTGCCCAGCCCGCCCAGGACGCAGATGAGGAAGGTGAGCGGACCGAAGGACAGGCCGATCGCCGGATGCACGTCGTACTGCAGCACCAGCAGGCAGGCTGCCAGCCCGGCCAGCGCGCCGCCCACGGCAGAGGTGAGCAGGTAGATGCGGTCGGGGTTGACACCCATCAGCGGCATGATGGCGCGGTCCTGGCTGATGGCGCGGATGGCCGTGCCCAGAAAAGTGCGGGTCAGGAAAAGCCAGGCACACAGGATCGCGACCACGGCCACACCAAAGGCGATGATGCGCGACAGCGACAGGTTCATCTCGCCGATGTTGAAACCGGGCAGGCGCACGCCCAGGCTGCGGAATTCGACGCCGAACACGACGGTGGCCAGGGCCTGCAGCAGGAACAGCACCCCGCCGGTGACGAGCAACTGGTTGATCGGATCGGCGGCCAGCACCGGGCGGATGATGAACTGGTGCATCAGCGCGCCCAGCAGCCCGACGAAGACGATGCCAGCCGCAAAGGCCAGCAGCAGCGGTGCCCCCTGTGACACATGCATCCACCAGATCATGTACATGCCGACCATGATCAGTTCGGCGTAGCAGATCCAGACCACGTCGATCACGCCGAAGATCAGGTTCAGGCCGAGCGAGAGCAGGGCGAACAGGCCGCCGAGCAGGATGCCGTTGAGCACGGCCTCGAGCAGGAAGATGTCGAAGAAGGAACTCATCGCCTCATACCCCGAGATAGGCCTTGCGGATCTGGTCGCTGGCCAGCAGTTCGGCCGCCGGACCGCTGCTGCGGATCTTGCCGGTCTCGAGCAGGTAGGCCCGGTCCACGACCTTGAGCACCTGCTGGATGTTCTGCTCAACGATCAGCACGGTATAGCCCTCGGCGCTCATCTTGCGGATGACCTCGAAGATCGACTGCACCACCACCGGTGCCAGCCCGGCCGAGGGTTCGTCGAGCAGCAGCAACTTGGGCCCGCTCATCAGGGCACGGCCGATGGCGCACATCTGCTGCTCGCCACCGGACATGGTGCCGGCCGCCTGCAGGCGCCGCTCCTTCATGCGCGGGAACAGGTTGTAGACCATGTCCAGGCGCTCAGCATAGCGGGCACGAGCCGAAGGCAGGAAGGCACCCATCTTGAGGTTGTCCTCGACCGTCAGGCGCGGGAAAAGGCGCCGGCCTTCCGGTACCTGGGCAATACCCAGACCGATGACCTCATGGGGGGCCACGCCGTTATAGGCCCGACCCTCCATGACGAGTTCGCCCTGGCGCGCCTCGATCAGCTTGGAGATGACCCGCAGCAAGGTGGTCTTGCCGGCCCCATTGGGGCCGATCACCGCGACCGATTCGCCGGCGCGCACCTCGAGCGAGACATCGAACAAGGCCTGGAAGCTGCCATAACCGGCCGAGATGTTCTTCAGCTGCAACATGGGGGAGGCGGCCGTCATGATCGCGTGCCCTCGGCGCCGGACGAGGCCAGCGCGCGATCCTGGGCGGCGATCTGGTCCTGCACCGATTCGGCATCGGAGCCCAGGTAGACCTCGACCACCTTCGGATCGCGGGTGACCTCACCCGGCTTGCCCTGGGCGATGACCTCGCCATGGTCAAGCACCAGGCAGCGGTCGATGACGCGCATCAGTACGCCCATGATGTGCTCGACCCAGATGATGGTGATGCCACGCTCATCGCGGATGCGCTTGAGCATGTCCGCCGCCTGGTTCATCTCGTTTTCATCGAGGCCGCCCAGGCTTTCGTCGGCCAGCAGGATGCGCGGCTGGGTGGCCAGGGCGCGCGCCATTTCGAGCTTTTTCAGGCCGGCGGCCCCCAGACCGTCGATGCGGGCCCCGGGATGGCTGGGCAGGTCGAGCAGATCGAGGGCCTCGCGGGCGCGCTTTTCGGCCTCGCCGCGGCTGATGCGATCCCGTCCGCCGTAATAGGCCGCCAGGGCTGCATT
Source organism: Burkholderiales bacterium (assembly GCA_029977705.1). Lineage (GTDB taxonomy): Bacteria > Pseudomonadota > Gammaproteobacteria > Burkholderiales > Burkholderiaceae_E > JAPOKJ01. The sequence continues at coordinate 35,874 of JAPOKJ010000035.1, forward strand.
CTCGAGCAGGGACAGCTTCCTGAACGGCCGCGGAATCTGGAAGGTGCGGGCCAGTCCGTGCTGGCACACCTGGTTGGCGGTCAGACCACCGATCTCCTGCCCGTCGAGCCGGATCGAGCCGGCACTCGGCGCGTACAGCCCGGCGATGACATTGAAGGTGGTGCTCTTGCCCGAGCCATTGGGCCCGATCAGCCCGAGGATCTCGCCCTGGGCCAGATCGAAGGACACCTGATGCACGGCGGTGAAACCGCCGAATTGCTTGGTCAGCTCGCGAACCGCGAGCAGGGGCTGCGCCACGGGCTCTCCGGCGAGGACGTTATTGCGTCGAGTAGGCGTGGCCCTTGGGCAGGGGCAGCGCCGCGTCCTTGGTCTTGATCGCAGAGGGCCAGACGATGTAGGTATCGCTGGCGTTGTACTGCATCACCACCGGCGAGGACCGCTCGTTCTGGCCGGCCATCTGATGGCCCGGGGGGAAGAACTTGACGCCATAGCCCTGGATCGTGCCGCCTGCCGGGATGTCGGTCTCGAGTGCCGCCTTGCGCAGGGCTTCGGAATCAAAGCCACCGTGCTTCTTGATGGCGCGAGGCAGGACATCGCTGAAGAACACCCAGGCGTTGTTGAAGCCCATCGAGACGTGCGTGGGGATCTCGTCACCCTTCACATCGGCCTTGTAGCGCTTGACCATCTCCTTGGTCAGGTCGCCCAGGCCCGGCTTGAGCGACGCGGGGTTGAGCAGTTGCGCGGCCACCGGATCGACGTTGTAGATCAGGTTGGCATCGTCCTTGAAGGTGGCATACAGCTTGTCGTACTGGCCATAGCCGGCACCGTGGCCAATCAGGGCTGCCCACTTCAGGCCCTGCTCCTTGGACTGGCGCAGGAACAGGGTGATGTCGGGGTTGTAGCCGGTATGCAGGATGACATCCGGTCGGGCACGCTTGAGCTTGGTGACCAGGGGCGAGAGGTCGGGTGCGGTGGCCGAATAGCCTTCCTTGAGCACGATCTGCATGCCGGCCGACTTGCAGGTGGCCTCATTGCCCGAGGCCACGCCAGCGCCATAGGGGCCGTCCTCGTAGATGATCGCAACCTTCAGGTCCTTGGGCTCCTTGCCCAGCTTGGCCTTGGTCTGCTCCTTCAGGAAGTTGCAGGAGGCCTCCCCGAACTGGTCCGAATGCACCTGCGGACGGAACACATACTGCAGCTTCTTGTCCTTGAGCACCGCCGAGGCGACGCAGACATTGGCCCACATGAACTTCTTGGCGGCATCCGCCTTCTGGGCCATCGGCACGCAGTGGGCGCTGGAGAACACGCCCATGATGACATCGACCTTTTCCTGGTTGATCAGGCGCTCGGTCTCGTTGATCGCGACCTCGGGTTTGGACTGGGCATCGACATAGATCGGCTTGATCTTGACGCCTTCGACGCCACCGCGTTCGTTGATGATGTCGATGGCGTACTTGGTACCCAGGTAGGAGGCGTTCGAGCCGCCTGCCGCCAGGGCACCCGTGAGGTCATAGACGACGCCGATCTTGATTTCCTTGCCTTGGGCGCTGGCGTACTGGGCGCCGAAGGCGAGGGACGAGACAAGCATCAGCTTGCCGATGGGGCCGAATCTCATGAGGGTCTCCTTTGTGTTCAGGATCGTGACCGATCCATGCTTTTCTTGGGATGATGATAAGTGATATTCCGGGGAATTGTGCAAGCCCTGTCTTTTCGAACGTTATCGCAGTGCGGCGCAAAAGCGGGATGAACAGCCCTGCCGACGCACCCGGCGCGGTAGGATTTTCCGCATTTCCAGCCATCGCAAGAACAGGCCGACCATGACCCTCAAGACTCGCCGCAGCTTCCACAGGAAAGCCCTGCTCGGAGGCCTCGCCCTGGGTTGCGCGCTCAGGCCCGCCTCTGCGCAAGGCACCGAATTCCCGAACCGCCCGGTCACCCTGATCGTGCCCTTTGCGCCCGGTGGTCCCACCGACACGGTGGCGCGCCTGCTGGCCGAACAGTTGCGGCAGATCTGGCAGCAGCCGGTGGTCATCGACTACAAGCCGGGCGCCGGCACCGTGGTCGGTACGCAATTCGTGGCCCGTGCCGCTCCCGATGGCTACACGCTGGGGATGGCGATCTCGGCCCACATGATCAACCCGAGCCTGTTTCCAAAGCTGCCCTACGACACGGTCAAGGACCTGACCGGGGTGAGCCTGCTGGGTCAGGCGCATTTCGGGCTGTTCGCCCATCCGGCACAGCCGTTTTCCAGCGTGGCCGAGTTGGTCGACTACGCGCGCCGCAACCCCGGCAAGCTGTCCTACGCGACGCCAGGCAATGGTACCGGCACGCATCTGGCCGGCGAGATGCTCAAGCACATGGCCGGCATCGACATGGTGCATGTGCCCTACAAGGGCAGTGCGCCGGCGCAGCAGGATGTGATCGGCGGACGGGTGCCGCTGCTTTTCGATGTGCTGTTCTCGGCCATGCCCTTCGTCAAGGACAACCGCCTCAAGGTGATCGCACTGGCCAGTCCGAAGCGGGCAGCCGCCAGCCCGGAGATCCCGCTGATCTCCGAGCGCCTGCCCGGCTTTTCGGCGATGAGCTTTATCGGCGTGATCGCGCCGGCAGGGCTGCCGCGCCCCTTGCTGGCCCGGATCAGCAGCGATGTGGCACGGGCCGTGCAGTCACCCGAACTGAGCCAGCGCATGACGGCCCTGGGCATGGAGCCGGTGGGCTCGCGACCCGAGGAATACAACGCCCTGATCCAGGGCGAGATTGCCAAGTGGTCCGGGGTGGTTCGCACCGCCGGCATCAAGATCGAATGAGGACCCCATGAAACTGCATCCCCTGCAACCCTTTGGCGCTCAGGTCAGCGACATCGACCTGTCACTGCCGCCCACCCCCGAACAGGCTCGGGCGGTCGAGCGGGCGATGGACGAGCACGGCTTCCTGGTGTTCCGCGGCCAGACACTGGACCAGCACCAGCAGATCGCCTTTGCAAAAAGCCTGGGGCCGCTCGATGTCGGCCTGCGCAAGATCCGCAGTGGTCCGCACCGCTTTGCCTACAATGAATTGGCCGACATCTCCAATGTCAAGGCCGATGGCGCCATCGCCGAGCGCGCCCATGCCAAGATCGTGGGCAATGTGGCCAACCAGTTGTGGCACAGCGATTCAAGCTTCCAGAACCCGCGCGCCAAGTACTCGATGCTGTATTCGGTGGTCATCCCCAGCCAGGGCGGCGAGACCGAGTTCGCCGACCTGCGCATGGCCTATGACGCCCTGCCCGAAGCGCTGAAGGCACGCATCCAGGGCCTGAAGGCCGTCCACTACGCCCTTCACTCGCGCTTCATGCTGGGGGACACCGGCTATACCGAAGCGCAGCAGAAGGCCATCGAGCCGGCCATCTGGCCCCTGGTGCAGACCGATCCGCGCACCGGCCGCAAGATCCTGTTCGTGGGTATCCATGCCTGCGAGATCATCGGCATGACCCTGGCCGAAGGCCGCATGCTGATCATGGATCTTCTCGAGCACGCCACCCAGCGACCCTTTGTCCATGTGCATCGCTGGCAGGTCGGTGACCTGGTGATGTGGGACAACACCGCCACCGTCCATCGCGGCCGCTGGTATGACTTCTCCGAGCGGCGCGAGTTGCGTCGGGCGACCACCGAGGAGGTGGTGCCGGCTTGAACGGCTGGCGCCCCGGGGCTTAGAAAGTCTGCCAGTCGTCGTCGTCCGTGCCAGTCTTGCCGGCGGCGGGCATGGCATTTCGTCGGAGAGACGGGCTGCGGGCGGGCGCCGGGCCTTGTGCCCGTGCCTTGCCGGCAAAGCCGGGCCGTGTGACGTTGGTGGCGCGGTTGGGGCTGCGTCGCTCGGCGCCCTGGTAGGTGGCGGTGGCGACCATTTCGGCGCCCTCCTCAAGATGGCTGAACAGCCGGGACAGGATGTTGAGCACCTCCCCGAAATTGTCCTGGACGAATTCACCCAGGTCCTTTTCCTTGATGCAGTCGCGCGCTGCATCGGCCGGGATCATCGAGAAGGCCGAGCCGGC
>JAPOKJ010000007.1 GCA_029977705.1 Burkholderiales bacterium
ATCGACGACTTCAACGTCGACGGGTTCCCCGTCCCGCTGTCGGGCAACTGGACTACCCCGGGTGGCGGCGCCTGGAACTGGACCAGCATCACCCCATTGAGTGCCGCTGAACTGGTCCAGACCTACGTGTCCGGTGGCAGCTTTGTCATCAACACCCCGAACGAGTCGAACTTCACGGGGACGCTGGCCTACTCGGCAACGATCGACTACGCGGCCCTCGGTGGTACCGACGGCAAGCTGGTATTCCGTGCCGTCACCAGCGACAACCCGGGCAACAACATCAACGGCGTGACCGTCCCCGATGGCAGCGGCCTGCCCGCGACGCTGAGCTCCTCCTACGCCTCGGGTGGTGCCATTGCCCTGTCCTTCGTCGGCGCCCCGGTCAAGGCCTGGGACGTGTCGATCGACATGATCGGTGTCAGCTTCGAATGCGCCGCACTGGGTCCCAACACCTACAGCGACTACAAAACCTTCCTGGGCACCCTGGGCCAGACCAACAACGGCTCCTGTGTACCGGTTCCCGGCTCGCTGGCCCTGGTGGGTCTGGGTGGCGTAGCCGCCGCGCTGGTGGCTCGCCGCCGCCTCGCCAAGTAAGCACTTCAGCCGCCCGTTGCAGGGCGACCATAAAGGCACCTTCGGGTGCCTTTTTTTATGGTCGGGCGGCGATCCCTTTCCCGACTCGTCAAAGAGGCTTTCGGATCCGGACGCATACTCCATGGTGATCAATGCCCATGACACGACCGCCTCTCTTTCAATGGCGACGCACCGAAGGCCTGCCTTTTCCGGTGCTGGTGGTAGGCATGCGCCGGCTTCCGGGCCGCATCGTGGGTATTTCCCTGGGCCCGGCCGTGTTCGTGCAACAGCGTTACCTGGCCGATGAAGCCACCATCCTTCACGAGCTGGTGCATAGCCGCCAGTTCTGGCGCAATGGCCTGATCCTTCATTTCCTGCGCTACTGGCTCAGCCGGTCCTACCGGCTGAGAATGGAAGTGGAGGCTTTTCGCGCCGAACTGGCCTGGCGTAGCCCGCGCGAATACCCGTCGCAACTGGAGCAGGCGGCACAGGCGCTATCTGGTCGTTACGGGCTGCGTTTGCCCCCGGAGCAGGCCCGTCGGCTGCTGGACATCCATGGCTCCATGAATGCCTGATCGCCTCCCATCCGGACTCAGAGCACGCTGACCTGATTGGGCAACTCGTCGCGATCGCTGGTGCCGCGCGGGAAGGCGGCTTCGAGGGCCGGTGACAGTTGCCCGATCGCCGCAACCACCCCCCCGGAAAAATCGCCACCCGCAAAGGCCTGGGTCATGGTCGCGCATGCCTGATCCCAGACCGCCTGCGGCACCCGGCGCAAGGCCTCGCGATCGGCCAGGATTTCAACGGCATGATCAGCCAGCAGCACATAGATCAGGATGCCATTGTTCTGGTCGGTATCCCAGACCCGCAGTTGCGAGAAGTGCCCATGGGCGCGCTCCCGCGCGGTCACGCGACGCCAAAGGGAGGCGGCATCCAGACTGGCCTCGACCGCGAAACGGATCTCGGCGCCGTGGCGGGTCTCACTGGCTGCAATGGCAGCCTCGATACGCTCGAAGCCCTGGGCGCCAAAGCAGGACTTGATGCTGCCAGCACCGCTCCACAGGTGGTGCCATAGTCTTTTTGGGCGCGAGCGTGAGCGCGGCATTACCAGTCCCCCGAAGCGCCGCCGCCGCCGAAGCCGCCGCCACCGCCCCCAAATCCGCCGCCACCGAAGCCGCCACCGCCACGGGAGCCGCCGCCACCGAAACCACCGGGCAGAAATACCGGACCGCTTCGGTAGCTGCGCTGCCCCTGAGGCACCATGCCCCGCCCATTGCCGACAAAGATCAGCAGGAACAGGAAAACCCCCAGGCCCGCCACCACGGCGAGCACGCCGGGTGCGCCAAACATCGATGCGGTGAACCAGCCCGCCCCACCCGCTGCCGCAGAACCCAGGAAGCGGCCCAGGATGGCCCGCAGGATGAAGCCGAGGATGAGCACGAAAAACAGCGGCGCCAACCAGTCCGGGGCGTCACTGGCGGCCCCCTGGCCGTGTTGCCAGACCGGTGCGGGTGCTGGCAGGGCCTCGCCCTGGATCAGCTTGCTCAGGTCGGCAACGCCGGCCTTGATGCCGCCGTAGTAATCGCCGGTCTTGAAGCGCGGCGCAATGCTGTCGGTGATGATGCGTTTGGCGATCGCATCGGGGATCGCCCCTTCCAATCCATAGCCGACCTCAATGCGCAGCTTGCGGTCGTTCTTGGCCACCAGCAGGATCACGCCGTCATCGATGCGCTGGCCGGACTTGCCCGGCACGCTGGCGCGGCCGATCTTCCAGGCCTCGGCCACGCGGATGCTGAACTGGGCGATGTCCTCGGGCTGGGTGGACGGCACGATCAGCACCACGAGCTGGCTGCCCTTGCTTTTTTCCAGCGCCTCGAGCTGGCCCGCCAGTTCGGCCCGCTGGCTGGCATCCAGGGTCTGGGTCAGATCGACCACGCGGCCGGTGAGCGCAGGCACCGGCACCACAGGCTGGGCAAGCGCCCCATGCGGCAGCAGCAAGCCCAACCAGGCGAGCAGCAGGCAGGCCATGGCCTGCTGCCGGATATGAGACCCGACCTGCAGCCAGAAACGCCCCCCGACGCTGCGCGAGAGGCGAGCCCCAGCCTCGGACGAGAGGCTGGCGGACGGTTTGCGCGGGTTCATCATCGGCGTCCGGTCAGGCAGCGCACCAGGACGGCAAATGCTGCAGACTTGAGGCCGACACTGTCGATCACTTGCCCGACCCGGCCGGCTTGTTGCCGAAGTTGACGGCCGGCGCATTCTGGATGGCCGCCTCGTTTTCAACCGTGAACTGGGGCTTGGGCTGATAGCCGAACACCATTGCGGTCAGGTTGTTGGGAAACTGACGCACCAGCACGTTGTAGGCCGACACACTGTCGATATAGCGTTTGCGCGCCACCGTGATGCGGTTCTCGGTGCCTTCCAGTTGCGCCTGCAACTCGCGGAAATTGGCATCGGACTTGAGCTGGGGATAGTTCTCGGTCACCACCAGCAGACGCGACAAGGCACCGCCCATGTCCTTCTGGGCCGCCTCGAATTTCTTGAGGGAATCGGGGTCGGAAGGGTTGACCTGGATCTGGGTCGCCTTGGCGCGGGCCTCGACCACCTGGGTCAGCACGTCCTTCTCCTGCTGGGCAAAGCCCTTCACGCTTTCCACCAGGTTCGGAATCAGGTCGGCGCGCCGCTTGTACTGATTGAGGACCTCGGCCCAGGCCGCCTTGGTGGCTTCGTCGGAGACCTGCATCTGGTTGTAGCCACAGCCGCCCAGCAAGGCACTGGCCCCCAGGGCAAGCAGCAGCATGAGGCGACGCATCAGGACTGGCAGGCTGAAAACAGAATGAACAGACGTCATGGAGGCTCCTCGGATGAATGCGGATCAGCGGCACCCGGATGGGCAGCCCGACAGGGGCCGCGCGGGCCGGACGCCACACCGGCGTGTGGCACCGATATGCAGTCAAGCATAACCGAATTCAAGGCGGGAAAAACACGCCGCAATGCCTGCCGGACGCCGGGTCACCCTACCCCGGTTGGGGCGCCATGAAGCGGGCAGGCGTAAAGTATCGGGTGCGCCGAAGGCGCATACTGAACATTCGACTGCCACGTCTGTCCTGCTCGAGTTTCCCCATGAATGCAACTACCCCCCTCGCCGACCTGCGGCGCGACTACAAACTGGCCAGCCTCGACGCCGCAGACCTGGCGGCTGATCCGATCGAGCAATTTGCGCGCTGGTTCGAACAGGCCCAACGCGCTCAGGTGCCAGAGCCCAATGCCATGACGCTGGCCACGGTCACGGCTGATCTTCGCCCCTCGGCCCGCATCGTCCTGCTCAAGGGCTTCGATGCCCAGGGCATGAGCTTTTTCACCAATTACGAAAGCCGCAAGGGCGAGGAACTGGCAACGCGACCCCATGCCTGCCTTGTGTTCAACTGGCTCGAACTGGAGCGGCAGGTGCGCATCGAGGGCCGGGTCGAGAAAGTGGCGGCGGCAGAGTCGGACAGCTACTTCAAGATCCGCCCGCTGGCCAGCCGCTACGGCGCCCTGGCGTCTCCCCAGAGCCGGGTGATTGCAGACCGCCAGGTCCTGATCGATCGAGAGAACAACCTGCGTTCGCAATACGGTGAAGACCCGCCGCGTCCGGCACACTGGGGCGGCTATCGGGTCATCCCCGAGCAGTTCGAATTCTGGCAGGGGCGGCGCTCGCGCCTGCACGACCGTTTCCGCTATCTGCTGAAAGACGGTACTGGCACCCGGGCATGGCAGATCGATCGGCTCGCGCCCTGATCATGGGAAATACGGGGCGCAGCCTGTGCCGTGCAGTGCCACTCCTGTCATCGCTTGTCGTGCTGCAGGTCCAGGCCCAGCCAGCCGCCACTGCTGCGTCGACGACCCAGCCAGCCTCATCTGCTCAGGCTCCCTCTCCTGCCCAGGCGGCCAGCGCTGCGCAGACAGCAAACCCGCCGGGCATGACCAGCCTGCAACGCCTGGCACCAGCCATTGATCCGCTGGCCCGCCGCAACGCCTTGCTCGGGCGCTGGTACGGCGAGACCACGACGCAGGAAGGTCATCGCCTGCAATGGATCACCGAGCGAGAGGCCAATGGCACCTATCGCACCCACTACCGCAGCCAGATGGGCAATGGCAGCGTCGAGGAGAGCATCGAGTTGGGCCAATGGGGCATCTCCGGCAGTGTGCTGTTCACCTTGCAACGCGCCTGGATCCGCAATGAAGAAACCCAGCGTGCCGATCCGGGCAATGCCTACAGCAGCGATGCCTTCGATCTGCTGGCACTGAACGAGCAGGCCATCGAATATCGCAGTGCCGGCTCCGGCAAACGATTCACCGTCAGAAGGGTGGGGCCTGAGCATCGCTTCCCGGCGCAGTCGACCGTGCCCCGGCCCGCCGACGCAACAGAGACGGGCCGATCCGCAGCGCCCTGAGAAGCCCGCCGTCGCGGCCCTGTCCCAGGTCAACTGACAACGCCAAGTTTGTCACGCTTGCCCTCTTGAAGCGCGCACAAAAAACACCGACAGCGGGTGATTTGCCACGACAATGAGGCCTGTACGGGGACAATCCCTGGGTGACCGCCTGATCCATCGACATGGCAGGCGATGGCGTGAAGCATCTTCTGGACATCATGGACATCGAGATCGAAGACAAGAGCCTGCTGCGGACCCGACAGATCGCCTGGAGCGCGATCGCGATCGGAGCCACGGGCATGCTTGTCCTGTTGATCCACACGGCCTTCCATCTGAGTGTCACTGGCACTCGCAGTGCCCTCGACGCACTTCAGGGCAGCCCCCTGGCGTCACAGGCCGAACGGGTGCGTGAAGTGGTCAGGCCACAGGCCAACGGCAGCCCGCCCGCAGCAACCGCCAGCGCCCTGCGCGATCGCACAGAACTGGCTGCAAGCACGCCGCGTCCTGAGCCCGGAGCCATTCCGCCGTCGGGTCCAGGCATGCTGCAGGACGAGGGGTCCAGTCCGGCCACCCGTATCATTCCTGAGTTCCCCGAGGAATTCGACAGATTGCTCGCCGAGATGCTGCAGGCCAGGCCCGCCGAGTTCCGACCCGCCAGCAGCTTTCTCACCTGGAAGGGAAAGAGCAGCCTGGACCAGCTCCTGCCCTTCCTGAAGGCCAAGCCGGATTGGCGCTTCGAGATCGGCGCCCATGTGGCACCCGGAGAGAATGCCGAGGCAGACCGCAGCCTGAGCGAGCGCCGCGCCGAGGCCGTGGCCGGTTATCTGGGCAGCGAGGGCGTCTCCAACACCCGCATGACCGTGCGGGGCTACGGTGCGTCAAGACCGATCGCCGACAACGACACCGAAGCCGGACGCCTGCGCAACCAGCGCATCGAGATCCGCGTCATCGTCGCGCGCTAGTGTGGTGTGCCGTCCGTTCAACCCGCAAGCCAAGGTTCCGACTTCATGATTCCGAACATTGTTGCCCTGCTGATCGCTGCCCTTTGCGGCGTCCTTCTCGGATGGGGCCTGCACGCCCTGCGCGCCAGCAAGGAGCGCGCCCGGCAGTTGCGTGCATGGCAGGCCAATGCGGCCGCCGTCGAGGCGCGCAGCCTGCGCGAGATCGCGATGCTCAGAGCAGAACTGGACGAGGTGCACACCCGCACGGTGGCCGACTTCGGCGAGGGTTCGGTGCAGGCCGAACGCTCCTCGGAGATGCGTCAGGTGGTCAGTTCACTGGAAGAAAGGCTGGCGGAGCTGGCGGGTAGAAACGATGAACTGCAGGCCGCGCTCACCGAACGTGAACGCGACCTGAGGGCCGTCAAGACGACCCTGGAACAGGTTCACAAGCTGAACCTGCGCCTGCGCCAGCAACGCGCCGCCTGAAGCTGCCTGAAGCCGCCCGAAGCCGCGCAATGCCATCGGGCGTCAGGAGTAGCGCAGGGAAATCGACTCGGCGATGCACACCGGCTTGTCGCTGCCCTTGCGCTCGATAACCACTTCCATCGTGACCTGGGCACCGTTGTTGGCGATGTCCTCGATCTTCACCAGCTTGAAGCGGCCGCGCAGTTCGCTGTCCACCGGCACTGGCGAGGTGAAGCGCACCTTGTTCAGGCCATAGTTGACGCCCATCTTGACGTCGCTCCACTTCATGGCGTTGGCCGACAGCACAGGGATCATCGACAGCGTCAGGAACCCGTGGGCAATGGTGGTACCGAAGGGACCCTTGGCCGAGCGCTCGGCATCGATGTGGATCCACTGGTGATCGCCGGTCGCATCGGCGAACAGGTTGATGCGTTGCTGATCGACCTTGATCCAGTCGCTGACCGCGACTTCCTGCCCGATCAGGGCCTTCATTTCAGCCAGGTTCTTGAACTCACGCATGAGGGGTACCGTATCCTTTCAGTGTTTGGTGCCGAAAATGCGGTCACCGGCATCACCCAGACCCGGCACGATGTAGGCATTTTCGTTCAGATGAGTATCCAGCGCAGCGGTGTACACCGGCACCTGCGGATGTTGCAAATGGAACGCCTGCACGCCCTCGGGCGCAGCCACCAGCGCCAGGAAGCGGATGTTGGCCGGATCGACGCCCCGGTCGATCAGCACCTGCACCGCGTAGGCACCGGAGAAGCCGGTGGCCAGCATCGGATCGCAGACGATGAAGATGCGGCCTTCGATCTCGGGCAGGCGCACGTAGTACTCGACCGGGCGCTTGTCTTCGCCGCGATACAGGCCGATATGGCCCTGGCGGGCCGAGGGAATCAGCTCCATCAGGCCTTCGGCCATGCCCAGGCCGGCACGCAGCACTGGCACCACGGCAATCTTCTTGCCGGCGATCACCGGGGCATCCATCTCGGTAAGCGGTGTGTGGATCCGCTTGGTGCCCAGGGGCAGGTCACGGGTCAGCTCATAGCCCATCAGCAGGGTCAACTCCTTGAGCAGTTGCCGGAAGGTGCGGGTCGAGGTCTCGACATCACGCATGTAGCTCAGCTTGTGCTGCACCAGCGGATGGTCGACGATGAACAGGTTGGGAAAGCGCGGATCCTGGCGCATGGGTGAGACTCCTCGAGGACTTCAGGCTCGCCAGTCTACCGAAGCCGGCCGGCCAGGCAACTGGAGGCAGGCCTGGGCCGGTGCGCTGTGCGAGATGACGCGTCCGGCACGAACCACCTGAAGCCGGTTGGCGCGCAGGCGCAGGGCCTCGACCGGATCACGGGCCTGCAGCAGCACGGCATCAGCGCGATCACCAACCTTCAGGCCGTAGCCCTGCAAGCCCAGGATGCGGGCCGGCTGCTCGGTGACCGCCGCAAAACACTGGCGCATCGCCTGCTGCCCGGTCATCTGGGCCACGTGCAGGCCCATCTGGGCCACCTCGAGCATGTCGGCCGAACCCAGGCTGTACCAGGGATCCATCACACAGTCGTGACCAAAGGCCACCGGGATGCCCTGTGCCAGCATCTCCGGGACCCGGGTCATGCCGCGACGCTTGGGGTAGCTGTCATGGCGCCCCTGGATGGTGATGTTGATGAGGGGATTGGCCACTGCCGAGACGCCCGCCTCGAGCATCAGGGGCAGCAGCTTGGACACATAGTAGTTGTCCATCGAATGCATCGAGGTCAGGTGTGAGCCATTGACCCGGCCCTGCAGGCCCAGACGCTGGGTCTCGAAGGCCAGGGTCTCGATATGCCGCGACATCGGATCATCGGTCTCGTCGCAATGCATGTCGACCCGCAGGCCGCGCCGGGCGGCTTCTTCGCACAGCAGCCGCACCGAGGCGGCGCCATCGGCCATCGTGCGCTCGAAGTGGGGAATGCCGCCCACCACATCGACCCCCATGTCGAGCGCCTTCTTCAGCAGGTCGAAGGCCGTGTCACGGCAATCCGGACGGTCGCGCGCCGGCTGGTATCGCAACACGCCATCCTGCGGGAAGGCCACCAGTTGCAGGTCCAGGTAAGGGGCGACACGGCGCTTGACCTCGAGCAGGGCCTCCACCGCCAGCAGGCGCGGGTCGCAGGTATCGACATGCGAGCGGATCGCGAGCAACCCCTTGCCCACGGCCCAGTCACAGTAGCGCAGGGCACGCTCGATCAGGGCCTCCTGGGTCAGGTGCGGCTTGAGTTCTCCCCATAGCGCAATGCCCTCGAGCAGGGTGCCGGATTCGTTGAGCCGCGGCAGTCCGAGCGAGAGGGTCGCATCCATGTGAAAGTGGGCGTCCACAAAGGGCGGGCTGAGCAGCTGCCCGGCCGCATCGATGATCTGGGTGTCGGGCCGCAGCGCACGTTCGGCCTGCAGGCGCGCGGCCACGCCCTGCCCCACCGCGACCCAGTGACCGTCACGCGCTGCCAGGTCTATATCCTTGCGCCCGTCGCTCAGGGTCGCACCGGTGATCAGCAAGTCCATGAATGTTCCCCGCTTCAGATGGTCAGTGAACCGACACTGGCGCCGCCACAGACATAAAGCGTCTGGCCGGTGACAAAGCCGTTGTCGGCATCGGCAAAAAAGGCGACGGCGCGCGCCACATCCTGCGGCTCGCCCAGGCGCTGCACCGGAATGCCACGTGCAATGGCCGCCTCGCGATCACTGCCCGCGGGCACCACCTCGTGGAAGATGCGCGTCCCGCGGATCGGTCCCGGCGCCACCACATTGACGGTGATGCCATCGCCCGCCAGCTCGAGCGCCCAGGTGCGGGCCAGTCCGAGCATGCCGGCCTTGGTCGCCGAGTAGGCGCTGCGGGTCTGCAGGCCGAGCGCCGCACGCGAGGAGATGAAGATCACGCGTCCGAAACGGGCCTGCTTCATCGCCGGCAGGGCGGCCTGCAGGAATAGCGTCAGGCAGCCCCAGTGCAGGCGCGCCAGCGCTTCGTAGTCGTCCGTCTGAACGTCCGCAAGCAAGGCCGGTCGCATCGCGCCAGCGCTGTGGACCAGGGTATCGATGCGATGCTGCGCCGACAATTGCGCCGCCAGCGCGGCACAGGCCTTCATGTCGCCCAGATCGATGATGTGCGAGTTCAGGGCCGGGTGACGGATCGGGACCGCCTCGAGCGCCAGACCGATCACCGCATGACCGCGTGCCAGCAGGTCCTGGGTCACCGCCAGGCCAATGCCGGAACTGGCGCCGGTCACAAGGGCGATCCGGTTCATGGTGCGGTGCTCATTGGCCATCCACAAGGGCCAGGACCCGCAGCGGCGAGCCGCTGCCTTGCTGGATCTTGAGCGGCGGACAGACCAGCACCGCCCCGGTGGGCGGGAGCTGGTCGAGATTGGTCAGGCACTGCAGGCCATACCGGCCTGCGCCGTGCATGAAGTAATGGCAGGGGTACGGCGGCTTGAGGTGATAGCCCTGACCGGCATCGGTGCCGATCGCCTCGGTGCCAAAGCCCAGCACATCACGCTCCTCGACCAGGAAACGCACCACATCGGCATCCGGCCCCGGCGTGTGCTGCCCGGTCTCATCGAAGTTCTGATAGGCCTTGGCAGCCGCCGCCAATTGGGCCCGGGTGGCCGCCGCATCCGAGGCCGTGCGGCTCCAGTGGCGCGACCAGTCGGTGCGCATCAACACCCAGGACCCCGGCGGGATGCGGCCGTGCTTTTTCTCCCAGGCCTTGACATGCTTGATGCCGAGCAGGAAGTCGGGGTCGGCCTTGGCCTGCCTGGAGCAATCGATGACACAGGCCGGAGCGACGAAGTGCTGCACCGGGATCGTGTCCACCGCATTGTTCGGCAGGTCGCGGCCCGAGACCCAGTGGATCGGCGCATCGAAGTGGGTGCCGGTGTGCTCGCCGCAGGAAAAGTTGTTCCAGTACCAGCCCGGTCCGCGCTCATCGTAGCGCGAGGCTTCCTCGATCCGGAACGGCCAGCACTGGCCCATCTCGGGGGGCAACGCGATCTGCGGAAAGTCGGGCGTCAGGGTCTGCGTCAGGTCGACCACGCGGATGCCACCATTGCCCAGCAAGCCGGACAGGGCGGCGAGCACTTGCGCAGCCGGCAGGGCCTTGGGTTTGCGTGTGGCCATGGTCAAGCTCCGAGCTCTTTTTCGAGGACCTTGGGATTGTCCTGCCAGCGGGCCAGCCACTCCTGGGCAACGTCGCCGGGGTAGACATCCTCGACGCCATCGCGCAAGGCCTTGACGATGGCCGAGGCCAGGGCCGCAGGCGCCAGCTTGGGCGGTGGCATCTGCTGGTTCCACTCGTCGTCGATCGGCCCCGGAAACAGGTTGATGACACGAATGCCAGCCTGACGCATCTCGGCACGCAGGCACTGGGACAGGGACAGCGCCGCAGCCTTGGACGCCGAGTAGGTGCCGTGGGCCGGGAAATTGCTCAGGGCATATACCGACAGCACATTGACCCAGGCGCAGGCATTGTGGGCGCCATCGGCCGCACGTCCCTTGAGGGCCGGGCCGAAGGCCTGCGCCAGACGCAGCAGCCCGAGATAGTTGACGTCCATCTCGGCGCGGGCCACATCAGTGCCGCGTCGGGCCGAGATGCCATAGGTGCGATGGACCTCGGCGGTGTTGATGACGATATCGACCTTGCCACCGATCTCGGCCGCCAGTTCATTGACCGAACGCTCATCGGTCAGGTCCAGGGGCACCCAGCTGACCGGCTTGAGCCGGTCGAGCTGATCCATGCCGGGAAAGCGCTTCCAGGGCTCGGCCTGACCGGCCCAGACGATGTCGGCACCAGCATCGACGCAGGCCCTGACCACCGCCTGTCCGAGGGCCGACTTGGCATCACTGACCAGCACCTTGCGGTAACGCGGATCACAGGTCATTTCACGCAATTGGGGATCATCGGCCATCAGATGGACCTTCTCGTCAGACGTGTGGGGAGGCATGGCGATGAGCACCGCCTGGCCGGATTTATCGAGACGCGCAATCAGGCGCACCGCCTGCGGCCGGGCATCGGCAGGGGCGGCGACGCCGGCATGCACATGGCAGATGAGGGCGGGACCGGCGCCGGTATCGGAGGAGGCGCCGGCTGCCGGGTCGTCGGCCAGCTGCACCATGCCCAGCCGCCAGGGCAGCCGTTCACGGTAGTAAAGGTCATTGCTGTGGTGGAGCACCGTATCGCTGAGCAGCCAGCCCCGGCCCTCATGGGGCGTCCACTTCAGGCGCAACGACAGGCAGCGATGACAGGCCTCGCGGGGCGGGTACTGCCAGGCCTGGCAGTCCTGACAACGCTGCAAGGCCAGCGCGCCGAGCGCGGCATGCGCCGTCAGCCCCAGGGCGATGCGGCCACGCTGTCCGGGTGGCAGGGTCGCCTGACGGGTACGCAGGACCGGATTCTTGCGCGGCGCACGCGCCAGCGGCACCAACGGCTCGCCCGAGGGCGACAGGTGTTCCTGCGGCCAGGCACTGCGGGGGGGTGGGGGCATGCTCATGGGCGCGACTGCCTGACCATCATGCCCTTGCCCCGGTCGCCATCACGGCGCCACTGGTACAGACACAGCGGTCGTAGGTGACCATGCCGAAGCCGCTGACCGCACCGACCTGCACCTGCGGTATCTGGCGGGCGCCGGCCTGGCCGCAGAGCTGGCGGATCGCCTCGACCACGTTCAGGAATCCACCGGAGGCACCCGCCTGTCCGACCGACAACTGCCCTCCCGAGGTGTTGACCGGGAAGCTGCCGCCGTAGTGCAGCTCGTGCCTGCGCACGAACTCCTTGCCCTGCCCGATCGGTGCAAAGCCCATGCCCTCCAGCTGCATCATCACGATCACCGGGTAATCGTCATAGGCCTGCAGAAAGCCCATGTCCTGCGGGCCGAGTCCGGCCTGCCCGTACAGTTGCGCCTGGTCCATCACCCAGCCGCCGCGCACCATGATCGGGTCCTCGGCATAGGCGTTGTGGCGCTCGATCGTGCCCAGGATGCGCGCCCAGGGCAGCTTCATGCGACGGGCCCGTTCCTCGCTCATCACCAGGAAGGCGTCGGCACCGGCACAGGGCATCACGCAGTCGAACAGATGGATGGGATCGGCCACGGCCCGCGCTTGCAGGTACTCCTCGAGCGTGAGCGGCTTCCTGAAAAGGGCCACCGGATTTTTCAGGGCATTGGTGCGCTGGGCGACCGCGATCTTGCCAAAGTCGGCCCGCGTCGTGCCGGTGCTGCGCATGTAGTGCGAGGTGATGAAGGCAAACATCGAGTTCGGACCACCGGAGCCATACGGGTAGGTGGCATCGCGGGCGAAATTGCTGAAGCTGCCCAGCGACATGCGGAAGGAATCCACCGCATTGGTATCGGCGCCGACACAGGCAATGATCTCGGCATCGCCTGCCTGGATGGCACGCGCCGCACGCCGCATCGCGACGATGCCTGAGGCACCGCCCATGGGAATGTGATCGAGCCAGCGCGGTGCCATGCCGATGTGCTGGGTCACGCCCACCGCCGTGTCCGGGGTCAGCGAAAAACTCGAGATGGTCAGGCCGTCGATCTCGTCCTTGCGCAGGCCCGAGGCATCGAGCAGGGCCTTGAGGGCGCGGGCCACGAACCAGTGCGCACCGCGCGTCGAGTAGCGGACATAGGGCACCGATACGGGTACCGCCACCGCCACGCCCTCGTAGCCGGCACGCGCCATCTCAGAGCGCCTCGCGCTTCTTGAGCGCACGGGTATCGAAACAGTCGGGCTGGCCGGGCAGCGCGGCAGCGATCTGCTTCATCTGTCCGCGCTGGATCTTGTTGGTCAGGGTCAGGGGCAGGGCCTTCACGAAGGCGACCCAGCCCGGTGCCTTGAAGTAGGCCAGCTCGGACAGGCAGTGGCGCGTCAGCACTTCGGCCAGGGCCGCCGCGGGCAGGCCTTCCGGGCCGCCCTGCAACCAGTCGTCCTTGAGCACGACACAGGCCAGCACCTCGTCGCCACGAACCGGGTCTGGCGTCGCCGCCACAGCCACCTCCCTGACGGCCGGGTGGCGGCGCAGCACGGTCTCGACCTCGACTGCGGCAATGTTCTCGCCGGAGCGGCGGATGACATTCTTCTTGCGATCAATGAAGTACAGATAGCCCTGCTCATCGGCCTGCACCACATCACCGGTATGGAACCAGCCGCCCTGCCAGGCCTCGGCGGTGGCCGCCTCGTCCTTCAGGTAGTGCCTGAAAAAACCGCGTGCCGGGTTTTCGCCGGCGGCCCGCACCAGCATCTGGCCGGGCGTGCCCACCGCGACATCCTGCCCCTCATCATCGACCAGGCGCACCTGCACCCGGGGATCGGGCTTGCCGAAACAGGCCTTGCCGATGTGGCGCGGTTCCTGGTGCGCAATCACGCAGGCCCCGACCCCGGTTTCGGTCATCGCCCAGGCCTCGATCAGCGGAAAGCCGAAGCGTTCCTCGAAGGGTGCGTGCAGGCGCTTGTCGACCCCCGCGCCGAATCCGAAACGTACCTGATGATCACGATCGGACGCCTGCGCGGCATCGGTCATCAGCATCGAGGGCATCACGCCCAGGTAATGGACGATGGTGGCCCGCGACTGACGCACGCTCTGCCACCAGGTGGCGGGATGGAACCGGTCCAGCTGGATGATGCAACCGCCCGACAGCAGCATCGCCATCGTCGAGCAGGCCAGGGCATTCATGTGGTTCAGGGGCAGCGGGGTGATCAGGCGCTCGCAGCCCTCACCCACCGTGCACAGGCCACCCAGGGCCAGGTACCAGCCGCCGGCAAACAGGAAGTATTCATTGCTCAGCACGCAGCCCTTGGGCTGTCCCGTGGTGCCGCTGGTGTAGAGCAACGCGCACTCGGTGTCCAGGCCCGGCATGGAAGGCCGACCGATGGAGCCGGCATGGCCCTGACCCAGCTGCGGCAGGGGATCGCCGATCCCGATCACCGGCACCTGGCGTCCAGCCCGGCCGGCCGCCTCGCGCAGCAGGCCCTGGTGGCTCTCCAGTGCCAGGGCCATGCGGATCTCGCTGTGACCGATCAGGTAGGTCAGCTCGGCCATGCGCATCTCGGCGCTGATCGGCACGATCGACACGCCCAGCTGGTTCAGCGCCAGCCAGTGCTCCAGGAACACCGGCCGGTTCTCGAACAGCAGCCCGACCCGGTCACCATGCTGCAAGCCGCAGGCATAGTAGGACTCGGACAGGTGCCAGATGCGCTCGGACAACTGGCGGTAGCTCATCGATCCTGCGTGGATGCCGTAGGCGGCGGCCGTCTCGGGCAGGACCTCGAACACCGGCTGATCCGGAAAGTGGTTCGCCGCGTCGGCGAAACCGGCATAGACGGTTCCGAAGGTCAGGGCCCACTCGATCGGGTTGTATTCGGCCTGGCCGGTGCCGTCGGGCGGGGTTTGGGATTGCGCTTGCATGCTTCGATGATAAATGACAGTACACTAGGCGGGCCTGAAGCCAATGCGCCCTGACCGAACCCCCGACGCACCATGAAACTGCAGATCACGATGACTGGCGAGCCCGGTTGCGGCAAGACCACGATCGCCCGCCTGGTCACCGAGCGCCTGGGCTCGCAATACCTGTCCACCGGTGCCATCCAGCGCGAATTGGCCGAATCCATGGGCATGACGACGCTGGCGCTGAACAAGCTGGCCGAGACCGACCCGACCATCGACGAGAAGATCGATGCGCATACCCGCTCGCTGGCGGGCTCGCGCAAGCTGGTGGTCGACTCGCGGGTGGCCTGGCGCTTTCTGCCGCACTCGCTCAAGGTCTTCCTGGTCTGCCCGCCGGCGGTGGCGGCGCAACGCGTCCACGCCCAGAACCGCAAGGACGAAAGCTACGCCGACCGTCAGCATGCGGTCGAGCAATTGCGCCAGCGCTTCGAGAGCGAGAAGGCCCGCTTCGCGCGCTACTACGGCGCCTCGCTGGGCAATCTTCGCAACTACGACCTGGTCATCGATACCTCGCTGGCCACGCCGGAACAGATTGCCGACAAGGTCTGTGACATGGCATTGGCCGATCAGGCCTTCAAGGGCATGCCGAAGCTTTTCCTGTGCCCCCAGAACCTGTTGCCAACCAGGCATGTGCGCGGCTTCACCACGCCGGAGCTCAATCACCTGCTCGACCACTTCGGTGAGGACCATGTCCGTGCCGGCGACATCGAGGCCGTCGATGTCTGTCGCGTGGGCGGCCAGTGGGCCATCCTGAACGGACACAAACGGGTCGCCCTGGCCTTGCAGCTGAAGGTGCCCCTGATTCCCGGCCGCCTGCTGGGCCAGGACGACGAGATCCTGGACTACGGCGTGACCGCGCGCTCGCTGTTCGAGCACGAGGTCGTGAACGAGCATGTGGCGCAGTGGGAGAGCACCTTCGGCTTCAATTTTCACTGAGCCGCTCCGAGGCTGTCCCGGGCCTCGAGCCAGGTCCTCACCCGCGCCAGGAAGGCCTCGCGCTGCTGCACCATCACCCAGTGACCACAGGGCAGGCCGAGGGCATCCGAACCCGGTGCAGCCCGCAGCCGGACCAGCCAGGACTTGCTGTGGAACATGAAGGGCTTGCGCTGGCCATAGAGGTAGAGCATCGGGCAGGAAGGCTGGAAATCCACCGCCTCGCGAAAGCCGCCGGTCCAGGCCATGACATAGGGATAGTTCTGCTGGCGCGCGATGCGCTCGCGCGGCACCGGCACCTGCATCAGGGCGGCCAGGCGGCGTGACATCGCATCGCCCAGGGGACCCAGGCCACTGGCCAGGGCCAGCCAGCCCTGGTAGGCCAGGATGCCCAGGCGCGCCTTCAGTGGCAGTTGCTCGCGATAGGCCCGTGAGAAGGTATCCCCGACATCGACTCCGACGATTCCGGCCA
This sequence comes from Burkholderiales bacterium, assembly GCA_029977705.1. Lineage (GTDB taxonomy): Bacteria > Pseudomonadota > Gammaproteobacteria > Burkholderiales > Burkholderiaceae_E > JAPOKJ01. The sequence continues at coordinate 16,270 of JAPOKJ010000007.1, forward strand.
CCCGCTGCGGATGGCGCGCCGCGTACTGGTAGCCAAAGACGCAGCCCCAGTCATGCAGCACCAGGGTCACCGGCCGATCGGGACTGACAGTATCGACGATCCGGGAGAGCAGCGCGAGCATGGCCGGCAGCCGGGTCGGACGCGGCGCCTGGCCCACATCGAAGCCGGGCAGGGTAAAACGCACACAGCGAAAACGATCGCGCAGGTGGGCCACCGTGTCGTCCCACAGGGACAGGGTGTCTGGCCAGCCATGCACCATGACCAGGGTGGGTCCCTGGCCTTCAACGCGCACCTCGATGCCCTCGACCTGCAGCGGCGGGTTCATGAACCTGTCAGCTCCTGTCCCGTCAACCCCTGCGCCGTCAACCCCTGCGCCGTCAACCCCTGCGCCGCCAGTGCTTGGCCCAGGGCCGTACCCTCTTCATCGGCCAGCGCCGCCTGCATCAGGGTGCGCAGCCGGTGCGCGCCATCGGGCGCCGCACGCAGCGCACCGGCGGCCGCCAGCACGATCGCAAAATGGGCACGTCCCCGCTGCTGGGTGTCGCTGTACCCCTTGATCAGGCGCTGCGCATCGGCCAGGGCATGGGCCAGCGCCGGGTTGTCACGGGCCAGCATGCAAACCGTGTCGATCCAGCCCTGCATGGCCTGCGACTCATGGGCAAAGCGCAGGCTGCCGCGACGCAGCGGCCGCGCCGCCGCGAGCAGGTACAGCTGCAGGAAACCGCGCAGGCTGCTGCTCTCGAGCACCTTGCCCTCACCCAGCAGGGGACGCAGCAAGGCCTGGGCCAGCCGGCTGCGCAGCAGAAAACGCCCTAGGCCCGCCGGCAGGCTGTCGGCGATCTCCTCGATGCGCGGATGCAGGTATTCGCGAATCTCGAGCATCTGGCCCTGCTCCAGACGTACCTCCTGCGCCACCTTGCGGAAACGGGTCGCGCGGATCTTCAGGTCTGCCACCCGGACGATGTCCTCATAGGACATCCACAGCGCCAGGCCCCGGGCCAGGGACTCGAGCAGCTCCTCATGGGGCGACAACTGCGGCCGCAGCCCGGACAGGCGTTGCAGGTAATCGGCCGCATAGGCTTCGTCCTGGTAGTCGGCCAACTTGAGTACGCCTTCAACCAGGGTGGCGATCGCCGACGCCGGAAACTGGCGCACCTGGGCAGCCAGTGGCTGAAGGCGTGGCCCCAGCTTTGCCAGCGCCGCCTCAGGCGAGAGCGCTGGCACGGTGCCCTGTGCGGCAGGCCCGGGTTGCGCCTGCTGGTAAGCGGCTTCGAAGGCCGCCAGGCTGCTGGCCACACCGACGCCTGAATCGCGCACTGCCGACTCGAACTGGGCCTTGACGAAAGGCAGCACGCCGCTGGCGGCTATCGCCCCGAACAGGCAGGCTCCCACCACCGAGCCCTTGTCCTCGGCCAGGCGCGCGAAATCGGCCCCGATGAACTGCCGGGCCTGCCGGCGGCAGGCTTGCAGGAGGGCATCGGCATCGACCCGGCCATCGCCGAGCGCGATCTTCTCGGTCATCGCATAGACCCGGTGGGTCGAGGCGATCAGGGTGGTCAGCTGCGGCGTCACCAGGCCGCGTTGCAGGGCGCGCCCCGCCTCCATCAGCTCCGAGGCCACCACCAGGTCGACCTCTCCCGGCACCGGCATCAGGCTGAGCACGGGATGCCGCCCCCGGGGATCGGCAGCCACGCACTCGACGTAGTAGATGGTGGCACCGGTGCGCTGGGCCACGCCCGGCACAGAGGTGGTCTGTGCCACGAAGCCGTGGGCCTCGGCAAGATGCACCAGCCAGTCGGCCAGCACGCCACCGCCCTCCCCGCCCATCGCCAGGATGGCGATCCGGTACAGGCGCGGTGCGGATGCCCCGTTCGAGGCAAGCGTGCTCATGCCTGCAGGCCCGCCAGGCGCCGATCGATGCGGGCCTGCAACCAGCCGGTGACGGCACTGCGCAGGCGCTGCCGGAAGCGATCCCAGCGGCCCGGATTGTGAATGATGCTGGCCTTGTAGAACGAGGGGCACAGCACTGCGGTCTGCGAGGCCTCGCCACACAGGCCGCAGCCGACGCAACTGTCGAGCACGGTGGTGACCGGATCCCGTCGCAGCGGGTCCGGATTGTCCTTGATGCTCAGCGAGGGGCAACCCGACAACCGGATGCAGGCGTGATCCCCGGTGCAGGTCTCGGCATCGACGCCGAAGCGCTCGCGCACCACACGCTCACCGGCCGCAGCCGCCGCCTTGAACTGCGGCTTGACGCGGCGTTGCTTGTTGAGCATGCATTCGCTCTGCGCCACCAGGACCTTGGGACCCTTCTCGGGCGTGGTCAAGGCCTCCTTCAGCGTGGCCTTCATGCGCTTGAGGTCGTAGGTGCGGTCGATGCTGCGCACCCAGTTCACCCCGACGCCCTGAACCGCACGGGCAATCGGATGATGGGTGGCCCGGATGTCGTTGCTGGCACGCGAGGACAGCAGGTCCTGACCGCCGGTGGCCGCCGAGTAACCATTGTCGACCACCACCAGCAGATGATCGCTCTTGTTGAACACCGCATTGCCCACGCCACTGGTCAGCCCGTTGTGCCAGAAGCCGCCATCCCCCATGATCGAGATGCTGCGCCGGCTCGTCTCGCCGGTATTGAAGGCTGACGCGCCGGCCCAGCCCAGGCCATAGCCCATGGTGGTGGCCCCCAGATTGAAGGGCGGCAGGATCGAGAACAGATGGCAGCCGATGTCGGCGCTGATGTGGTGCTTGCCGATCTCGCGCTCGAGCAGCTTGATCGAGGTGAAGATGGGCCGCTCCGGGCATCCGGTGCAAAACGACGGCGGCCGGCCATGCACCAGGGTAGCCAGCGCATCGGGCGCCTGGTCGGCCGATGGCTGCGAGGCGATCGGAGGTGTGGCGATCGGTAGTGTGGCGATCGGAATGGTGCGGCGCTCGCGCTCGAGCACACCCTCGCGCTCGAAAAACGTGCGCACGCCCTTGAGCAGCACCGCGCCGGTGTACTCGCCCGCCATTGGCAGCAGGTCCTTGCCATGCACGCGGGTCTGCAGGTCGGCCTTGCGCAGCAGGCTGTTCAGGTTCTGCTCGATGAAATCGGGCTGGCCTTCCTCCACCAGCAGCAACGCATCCTTGCCGGCGCAAAAGCGCTTGAATTCATCATCGACCAGCGGATAGGTCACGTTGAGCACGTACAGCGGCACGCGGCTGTTGCCCCACAGATCGGCCAGCCCGAGCGACTGCAGCGCGCGCAGCACGCCGTTGTACATGCCACCCTGCATCACGATGCCCAGGCGCTGCAAGCGCGCATCGGCCACATCGCCGTCAAAGAATTCATTCAGGCCGTGGGCCTGGATGAAGCGCTGCGCGGCAGGCCAACGCATCGCCACCTTCTCCTGCTCGTGCAGATAGGTGGCCGGCGGCAGGGCAATGCGGTTGGTGTCACGGCGCGGTGCCTCAAGCGCATCCTTGAGCGTGAAGTTTGCGCGCTTGTTGGCCTTGGTGGTGAAATGGCCGTGCACGTGGCAGGCGCGGATGCGTAGCTCGAGCATGACCGGCGTGTGGCTGGCCTCGGACAGCTCAAACCCCTTCTCGACCATGCGCACGATGCTGGGCAGGTCGGGACGAGGGTCGAGCAGCCAGATCTGCGATTTCATCGCAAAGGCGTGCGAGCGCTCCTGCATGATGCTCGAGCCCTCGCCATAGTCCTCGCCCACGATGATCATGGCACCGCCCTGCACGCCACCCGAAGCCAGGTTGGCCAGGGCATCGGACGCCACATTGGTACCGACCGTGCTCTTGAAGGTGACGGCGCCACGCAGCGGGTAGTTCACCGAGGCGGCCAGCGTGGCGGCGGCCGTGGCCTCGGAGGCCGAGTGCTCGAAGCGGATGCCCAGCTCCTGCAGGATGTCGTTGGCATCGGTGAGCACATCCATGAGGTGCGAGATCGGTGCGCCCTGGTAACCGGCCACATACGAGACCCCCGACTGCAGCAAGGCCTTGGTGACCGCCAGGATGCCCTCGCCGCGGAACTGCTCGCCCTCCCCCAGCCTCAGGGATTGCACTTCCTTCTTGAATGAACGTTCTGCCATGCCTGTGCGCTTTCCCGATGCCTACATGAACAGGCTGATGTTACCGAAGGCGGCATCGCAATTGACCAGATCCACCCGTTTCAGAAGGATTTTCAGTGCGCCGCCGACCTCGATCAGGTCATGGGTGGCCCAGCCGGCAAACAGCTCCTGGCGATCGATGCGTGTCTCGACATAGTGAAAGGCGGTGCGCACCTGGTACTGGCCGCCTTGCGGATCACAGCGGATCACCCGCGGCTGCTGGAGCAGGTGGTGGCTGCGGGTGGCCGGCTGCTCCGAGAAGGTCCGCGCACCCGACAGCCGCTCGATGCGGATGCCCAGCAGCAGTTTGTCCTCGTGCATCAGCGAGGTCTGCAGGCGCGCATCGGTCTGGCCGGGGGTCAGCGGCATCCAGTAGTGGCCCTGCTCATCGAACAGGTCGAGCCATTGGGCGAACTGGCGTCGATCCAGCAGGTCGGCCTCGTCGTAGACGAAATCGATCAGTTGCTGGGCAGTAAAGCCGCTCATCTCAGGCCTCCTTCATGCTGGCCGTGATGTACTTGACCCAGGCCTGGAACTGGTTGCGCATCTGCCATTCATTGGTGCCGTTGGTGACCTGATCGGTCAGGCCACGCTCCTCGTCGCGATACAGCCTCGCCAGGTTGACCCAGTCACGGCCGCGCGACATCAGACCCTCCTGGGCACGCTCGTACATTTCCAGATCATCGTGGCCAACCACCGAGGTCGGCGCATTGATCAGGCGGTTGTACATGCAGGTGCGCTCGAGCAACTGGTCGGGCGCGCCCACCAGCCGGAAGGTCCAGGACTCGACGAGGGTCCGATCGGCCGCGATCGGCTTGAACAGGCGCAGGGTCTGGATCGGACCCTTGACCATGATGTTGGGCCAGTACACGGTGTTGTGACGCACCTCGGAGAGGATCTGCACGGTCCGCTCTTCACCATAGGCCTTGACCATGGCCTCGTGATAACCGGGGATCGGTGAGTAGGCCGCATGGATCGAGTCGGCCACGCCGGTGTGGCCGTGACCGTTGCGCCAGATGCGGATGCCCATCTTCTCGAAGAACTCGTAGGGGCTGACAAAGGGCGCGAAAAGCTCGACCGCCATCGGCTTGGGCGTGCCTGCCGGTGCCGCCTGCCAGACCTTGACCGCAGTGCCGGCCGAGGATTCGTGCGCCACCATCGGATGGCAGGTATCGGTCTGGTTGTCGACCAGCATTTTCCAGTTGCAGCGGTGCATGTAGCGCAGCACGCCGCCGGCCACCTCGAGCCGCCCTTCCGGGGAGCGGTCGACCATGTTGTCCAGCGTCGAGAGCGAATCACCAAAAAAGTCCTCGAAGCGCTCGCCCTGCGGGTTGAGGCGGCAGAACACGAACTCGCGATAGACCTGTACGGCACCGACTCGCGCCATGCCTTGGCTGCCCTCGCAGGACTCGAAGCCGGTCTCGTCGTAGCCTTTCTTGAGGGGGATCGAGAGCAGGCTGCCATCAGTCCTGAAGGTCCAGGCGTGATAGGGGCAACGGAAGAACTTGCCGGTATTGCCGCAGATATCTCCGGCCACCCGCACGCCCTTGTGCGGGCACCGGTTGTGCAGCACGCTGATGCTGCCATCGGCCTGGCGCACCATCACGACCGGCTGGTCACCGACGGTGGTGGTGTAGAAGTCACCTGCCTTGGGCACCTGACTGGCGTGGCCGACATAGACCCAGCAGTTGGCAAACAGGTGTTCCATCTCAAGCGCAAAGACATCCGGATCGGTGTAGGTGCGTTTGTGCACCTCACGGTCGCGGACCATGTCGCGCACGTCCTGGGCGCTCCAGCGGCCGCCCGTCGCGAGCCCGGTTGCAGACGAAAGACTCATGTCCACCTCCCACTAAACATCACACGCATCATCACACTAGATATCCAGCACCAGACGAGTGCCCTTGCAGCGGGACACACAGGTCTGGATCACCTGATTGGCCTTCTTCTCGGCAGCGCTGAGCACATAGTCGCGATGGTCGGGTTCCCCCTCGAACACCGGCGCGGCGCAGACGCCGCACTCGCCGCGCTTGCAATCGAACATCGGATCCAGGCCCGCCTCGAGCATGCAGTCCAGGATGCTCTTGTCGGGCGGCACGGTCAGGGTCTTGCCCGACTGCAGCAGCACGAGTTCGAAGGCGTGATCGCCCTCCTGCACGGCAGGCGCCGAGAACAGTTCGAAATGAATGCGCGATTCATTCCAGCCCGCGCTGCGGGCACAGGCCAGCACCTGATCGAGCATGGCCTGCGGGCCGCAGACATAGAGGTGGTCCTGGGCCTGGCAAGTGGCCAGAAAGCCGGCCACATCGAACAGCCGCCCCGCCTCTGCATCGCCATGACAGTGCAGGCGATCACCGAGCAAGGCTTGCAGGGGTTCACGATAGGCCAGCAGCCCCAGCGATCGGCCCGCATAGGCCATGCGCACCGGGCGGGCCTGGGCCAAGGCCGTGGCGGCCATGCTGATGAGGGGTGTCACCCCGATGCCGCCTGCCAGCAGCACCACCGTCCCGGGGTGGGCCTGCAGCGCAAAGTCATTGTCCGGCGCCTGCACCTGAAGCCGGTCGCCGACCTTGACCTGCCGGTGCATGAAGGCCGAGCCGCCCCGACCGGAAGCCTCCTCGCGCACGGCGATGCAGTACGCCTGCGGCGAGCGCGTCGCAGCCGGATCGGTGCTGAAATTGATCAGGGAGTACTGCCGCCAGTCGCTGCGACCGTCGGGCAGGCGCACGGCCACCTTGACGTGAGCGCCAGCCTCGAATCCGGGCAGGTCGGCACCACCCGGACGGCGCAGATGGAACGCCCGGATCAGCGGATTGATCACCTGAACGGCCGACACCTCGAGTTCGAAAGACGGCAAGGCCGCCCCTGCCGAGCCTGCCTGACCTGCCTGCGCTGCGTCCATGTAAACTCGTCCCCTGGAGGTTGTTCCGATTCAGTTTAATGAATTTGGAATTAATTGTAAATCATGCAATCGCGCCATCTACCCGGTGTCGCCGGAGAATGAATGAGTTCGCGCCAGCGCCCGTCCACCACCTTCGTTGATGACTATCTGGCCGCCCTTCTGGCGCAGGCCAGCCACCTGATTTCCTCCGAGTTTCACAAGGTCGTGCTGGCCAAGGGCTTCACCGTTTCGGAATGGCGCGCCTTGGCCACCCTGGCTGACGGCCCCGCCATCACCGTCACCCGCCTGGCCCGTATCGCGCTGATCAAGCAGCCCACCGCGACGCGCCTGCTCGACAGGATGGAGGCCCGCGGTCAGGTCGAGCGCATCCCTCACGAGAGCGATCGGCGGGCCACCTTGGTACGCATCACCGCCAAGGGTCGACGCACCGTCGACAGCCTGATCAAGCTGGCCAAGGAACATGAGATGCGGATCCTCGAGCCCTTCGGGCTGCAGCGGGCCGACGACTTGAAGCAGACCCTGCGCAGCATCATCGCGATGCATGAGGGCGCCGATCCGGGGAGCAAGGCTTCAGGGCGCACCGACGGCGCGGCAAGCTGAACGACCCAGTGGTGCCGCCCGGCGACAGGCCTTGAGGCGGCGCAGGTCCGCCGAACCACGTCGAGACCAGCGCGCTGCGCCTATTTCATCAGGCTGGGCAGGTAAAGCGAGATGATCGGGAAGGCGATCAGCACGCACAGGCGGACGACATCGGCCACCATGAAGGGCAGCACACCGCGGAAGATGCGCTCGGTCGGCACGTGCGGCAGCAGTGAATTGAGCACGAACAGGTTCATGCCCACCGGCGGCGAGATCAGGCCGATCTCGACCACCACCACGATCAGGATGCCAAACCAGATCGGATCAAAGCCCAGCGCCGTGACCAGCGGAAAGAAGATCGGCACGGTCAAAAGGATCATCGACAGCTCTTCCATCGCGGTGCCCAGCAGCACATAGATGGCGCAGATGGCCGCGATCACCCAGAGCGGTGACAGGCCCAGGCTGAGCACCCAGGTCTTCAGGTCCTGGGGCATCGAGGTGTAGTTGATGAACTCGGCGAACATCAGCGCGCCGATCAGGATGGTGAACAGCATGGCCGTGGTGCGGGCTGATTCGACCAGGGACTGAAAGAACGTGGGCCAGGTCAGCGCGCGACGACCGAGCGCAAAGATCAGGGCACCAAAGGCGCCGATCCCGGCCCCTTCCATCGCGGTGAAGACGCCGCCGTAAATGCCGCCCATCACGATCGCGAACAACAGGACCACGCCCCAGACACCCTTGAAGGCTTGCCAGCGCTCGAGCCAGTTGGTCTTCTCGCCGCGCGGGCCGGCGGCCGGATCCCGCCAGCAAATGAACTGGACGGCCAGGCACAGCAGGAGCACCGCCAAGATGCCCGGCAGGACACCGGCAGCAAACAGCTTGCCGATATTGGTTTCGGTCATGATGCCGTAGATCACCATGATGGTCGAGGGCGGGATCAGGATGCCCAGCGTGCCGCCGGCGGCAATTGCGCCGGTGGACAACTCATCGTTGTAGCCGATCTTGCGCATGGCCGGGTAGGCCACCTTGGCCATGGTGGCAGCGGTGGCCACCGACGAGCCGCAGATGGCGCCAAAGCCGGCACAGGCCACAACGGTCGCCATGGCCAGGCCACCGCGCAGGTGACCGACGAAGGCATTGGCCGCGCGGAACAATTCCTGGCTCATGCCCGCACGCGTGACCAGGTTGCCCATCAGGATGAACAGCGGAATCACCGACAAGGTGTAGTTGCGGCCCGTCTCGTAGAGCTTGGTCTGGGCCATCGCGATGGCCGGTGCAAAGTTCCAGTCACGCAGGTAGGCCACGCCCAGGAAGCCGACGATACCCATCGAGAAGGCGATGGGAATACGCACCAGCGCCAGCAGCATCATCAACAAAAGGGCAACGACGGCAATGGTCATGACAGTCTTTTCAAGCCGGCCAGCGCCGGTCGCAATAATGGAAAAGGGCCCCGTTCAGGGGCCCCCGCAAACGAATCAGGTGGTGGCGCTCTTGTCGGGGTCAAAGGACTCTTGACTGAGCAAGATCGGCCCGAAGGCCTTGACCACATGGATGATGCCGGTGACCAGGACCATCAGCGCCATCACATAGACAAAGGGGCCCACCGGCACCTTCAGCACATCGGTGGTGTCCCCGTAGTCCATGATCTTGCCGGCCTTCAGGTAGACCAGCCAGCTCAGGCCGACGATAAGCGCACCGCACAGCAGGTGCACGATCCGCTGCAGCATGATCTGCGCGGCGGGCGAGAGGATCTTGTCGATGAAGTCCATGGTGACATGCTCGTCACCACGCGAGGCCAGCGGCAGGCCTGCAAAGATCAGCACCAGCAGGGCCAGCTCAGTGAGCTCGAAGCCGCCCTTGATCGGCGCATCGAACACATAACGACCCATCACGTCGGCAAAGGTGAGCAGCACCATGAACATCAGAAGGACGCTTGCCAGCGCGCCCAGCGCGATGTCCAGCCAGGAATGACGGGCCGTCATGATCGGGCCTCAGAACTTCTTGCCTTCGAGCGACTTGACTTCCTTGCGGAACTCGGCGAGCACCTTGGCACCATCGATGCCCTTGGCGTTGGCGGCCTTGATCCACTCGGTTTCCATCGTCTTGGCACGATCGGTGACCGACTGGATCAGGCTGGGCGTGGCCGTCGCAATCTGCACACCGGCGGCCTTCATGGCTTCCATGCCAACACGGTCGCCCTCGTTCCAGGCCTTGCCGGCCATGATGGCCAGATACTCGCCGGAGATCGAGGTGATGGCGTCCTGGTCCTGCTTGGACAGCTTGTTCCACTTGTCTTCGTTGATGAAGAAGCCGAAGGACGAGCCATAGAAGCCGCCCGGGAACAGGGTGGCGTACTTGACGATCTTGTCGAGCTTGAAGGAGACGATCGACTCGAGCGGGAAGAACACGCCGTCGGCAACGCCCGAGCTGAGGATCTCATAGGATTCCGGCGCCGGCTTGACCAGGCCCGAAGCCCCCAGGGCGCGCGCCATTTCTTCTGCGATGCCGCCACCGGTGCGGATCTTCATGCCCTTGAGGTCTTCGACCTTCTCGATCGGGCGCTTGGTGTTGAACATCTGGCCAGGGCCATGGGTGAACACGCCGAGCAGCTTGACGCCCTTGTACTCGCCCGCCTTGTGCAGGTACTTCCAGTGGATGCGGTTGTAGGCCACCGAATTGATGACCGCATCCGAGCCACCGCCGGGCAGTTCGGCCAGCTTGGGCAGGGTATGACGGGCCGGGGTGTAGCTGGCGGTGACGTAGCCGATATCGACGAGGCCATCGCGGACGGCATCAAAGGTACCCGGCGCAGCGGCGGGCGCCTTGGGCAACATCTGGACCTTGACACGGCCATTGGTGACTTTCTCGACTTCCTGACCCCATGCAGCCAGCATGCGGGTGAGCAGGTGCGAAGGCGGCACCCAGCTGGAGGTGGTCAGCACGGTCTGGGCTGCGGCCCACTGGGGCAACAGGGCGAAACCCAGGCCAGCAGCAGCCAGGGAGGTCTTGAGCAGGGCACGACGCAACATTTCCGGTCTCCTCTTGAATCTTTTCAGTGGGTGCGCGTGACGCGGCACGCTGGGCGCATTCTAGCCTTGAACGGCCGGAAAGCAAGCCGGTTTACTTCCATCTGGAAGCATCATGCATATTGTGGGTTTCCGTAGCAGCACGGGCATTCCTTAAAGCACGCTCGCAGTGCGCTGTGCAGCGCCCCTGGCCCGTCCGGCTCAGCGCCGGCCACTGTGCGTGACGGCCCCCAGGTGGGCAGGTCCGACCAGCCGCGCATACTTTTCCAGCACCCCGTTGAGGGGCTCGCCATCGGCGCGGTTCAGTGCGCCCGCCCCCCGGCCTCCTGCGGCCCGGGCCGCTTCCCAGGCGGCGCGCCGCCGGCGCAGTTCGGCCTCGTCCAGTTGCACATCCAGGCGCGCGGCGGCTGCATCGATACGGACGGTATCGCCGTCGCGCAACCAGGCAATCGGGCCGCCCGCGGCGGCTTCCGGGCCGACATAGCCGATCATCATGCCGCGGGTCGCGCCCGAAAAGCGCCCATCGGTGAGCAAGGCAACCTTCTCGCCCATGCCCTGACCATAGATCAGGGCCGTCACGCCGAGCATCTCGCGCATGCCCGGGCCGCCGGCCGGCCCCTCGTTGCGGATCACCAGCACCTCGCCGGCACGATATTGCTGCGACTTGATGACCTCGTAACAGTGTTCCTCGGATTCAAAGACGCGGGCCGGGCCGGTGAACTGGAGCGACGCAAGCCCGGCAATCTTGATCAAGGCACCCTCCGGTGCCAGGTTGCCGCGCAGCACCACCACGCCGCCACTGCCATGCAGGGGGGTGGCCGGATCGAAGATCATGTCGCCATCGGGACCGGCCACGCCGGCCAGCCGATCCTTGAGGGTGCGTCCATCCAGGCTCAGGGTGTCGCCATGCAGGTAGCCGGCATCGAGCAGGGGCTTGAGCACGCGGTCCACGCCACCGGCGCGGAACAGGTCGACCGCCAGGTACTTGCCGCCGGGCTGCAGGCTGGCGATCAGCGGCGTTCTGGCAAAGACCTCGGCCACATCGTCGAGGGTGAAGCGGATGCCAGCCTCATGGGCGATCGCCGGCAGGTGCAGGCCGGCGTTGGTGGAGCCGCCGGTGGCGGCCACGGCGGCGGCCGCGTTCTCGAGCGACTTGCGGGTGATCAGGTCCAGGGGCAGCGGTCCGCCCTTGGCCAGGATCTCGGTGACGCGGCGCCCGGCCGCACGGGCCAGCGCCAGGCGCTCGCTGTAGACCGCCGGCATCATCGCCGAACCCGGCAGGGCCAGGCCCAGGGTCTCGGACACCATGGCCATCGTATTGGCCGTGAACTGGCCCGGGCAGGAGCCCACGGTCGGCGCGCAGACATGCTCCAGTTCGTTCAGCTCGGCCTCGGTCATCTGGCCGGCCAGCACGGCGCCCACCCCTTCATAGGCGGTCAGGATGGTCGCGTCCTTGCCCCGCCAATGACCGGGCAGCATGGCACCGCCATACACGAAGACACTGGGGCAGTTGAGCCGGGCCATGGCCATCATCATGCCGGGCAGGGTCTTGTCGCAGCCGGCAAAGGCGACCAGGCCGTCATACAGATGGCCCCGCATCACCGCCTCGACCGAATCGGCGATCAGTTCGCGCGACACCAGGCTCATGCGCATGCCCTTGTGATTCATCGACACGCCGTCGGAGACCGATACCGTGGTGAAGGGCACCGGCACGCCGCCGCCCTGCGCCACACCGAGCCGGGCCGCATCGGCCTGCGGCCCGAGCGACATCGAGCAGGGCGTGTTCTCGCCATGGGTGCTGACGATGCCGATCAGGGGCTTGTCGAAATCACCGTCATCCAGCCCCATCGCGCGCATGAAGGCGCGATGCGGGGTACGATCCATGCCGTCGGTGACCTTGCTCATCGGAATATCCTGTGACCAGAGAAAATAAAAAAGGAAAGGAGAGGCCCGGACGCCAGCCCCCAGCGATGCGATGAAAATCGTTCACCGCATCCCTAACGCTCGCCGCGGATATACGGCTTCATCAAGGCCTGCGGATAGGCGGCCTTGCGCGACATCAGCACCAGCGCGAAGATCGAAAAAAGATAGGGCAGCATCAGGTAGAACTGGTACGGCACCCCACCGCCCGAGGATTGTTGCAGTCGCAACTGCAAGGCATCGAAGAAGGCGAACAGCAAGGCCCCGAGCAAGGCCTTGCCCGGTCGCCAGGATGCAAACACCACCAGGGCCACGCAGATCCAGCCACGGCCATTGATCATGTTGAAGAAGAAGGCATTGAAGGCGGCCGTGGTCAGGAAGGCGCCGGCCACCCCCATCAAGGCCGATCCGGCCACGATGGCGCCGGTGCGCACCGCCGTCACGCTCAGGCCCGCACTCTCGGCCGCTGCCGGGTTCTCACCGACCATGCGGATCGCCAGGCCGGCCGGCGTGCGATACAGCAGCCAGGCGATCAGAGGCACCAGCACCAGGGCCAGCACCGTCATCGGGGTCTGGGCACCAATGACCGGTCCGATCAGGGGCAGGCTGTCCCACAGGCCATGCATCTCGGCAAAGGGCTGGATGGTGGGCGGCTCACTCACCTTGGGAAAGCCCACGCGATAACCGTAATAGGTCAGGCTGGTGGCAAACATCGTCAACCCCAGCCCCGCCACATGCTGGGACAGGGCCAGATGCACGGTGAGCAGCGCATGCAGCAGGCCCAGCACCGCACCAGTGGCCGCGGCTGCCAGCACGCCGGTCCACAGGCCAAAGCCGGCATAGACCGTGAGCCAGCCGCAGAAGGCGCCCGCCACCATGATGCCCTCGATGCCCAGGTTGAGCACCCCCGCCCGCTCGCACAGCAACACGCCGAGCGTCCCCAGGATGAGGGGCGTGGCAATCCGCAGCACCGCCACCCAGAAGGGCGCGGTGGCGATCAGTTCGAGGATGTCCTGGAAGAGGTCCATTGCACTTTGAATTGGGTCAGCATGGTGGCCACCAGCATCGCGATCAGGGCGACCGCGACGATGACATCGGCGATATAGGTGGGCACGGCCACGATCCGGCTCATCGAGTCGGCTCCCACCAGCATGCCGGCCACAAAGACCGCCGCCAGCACCACGCCGAGCGGGGACAGTGCCGCCAGCATGGCGATGACGATGCCGGTGTAGCCGTAACCGGGCGACATGTCGAGGGTCACGTAGCTGGTGCGTCCGGCCACCTCGGAGACGCCAGCCAGGCCGGCCAGGGCGCCCGACAGCAGGGCCGTCTTGATGATGACGGCGCGCACCGGCAGCCCGAGAAAGGCCGAGGCCTGGGCATTGGCACCCACGGCACGCATCTGCAGGCCCAGTCGGGTGTAGCGGTTGATCAGCGTGATCACTGCGACCGAGCCGAGCGCCCACCACAGGCCGGCGTGAAGCCGCGTCTTGTCGAGCAGCTTGTCGAATTCGAGTTCGCCCTTCAGGGCCACCGATTGCGGCCAGCCCATGCCGGCAGGGTCCTTCATCGGTCCGTCGAGCATCGCGGAAACAAACAGCAGCACGATGAAATTGAGCAGCAAGGTGGTGACCACCTCATCAACCGACAGGCGCGCCTTGAACCAGGCCGGGATCAGCAGCAACAGGGCGCCAGCGGCCATCGCAGCGAGGATCATGCCGGCATAGAGCAGCGCATCGGGGGCCGCAAAGCCCTCGCCGCCATGCAGGCCGCCTACTGCCACCGCTGCCAGGGCACCGGCATACAGCTGGCCTTCGGCGCCGATGTTGAACAGGCGGGCCCGGAAAGCCACCGCCGCCGACAAGCCGGTGAAGATCAGCGGGATCGCCCGCGTCAGCGTCTCGGACAGGGCAAAGCGCGAACCAAACGCACCTTCGAAGAGCAGGCCGTAGGTCTGCAACACCGGTGCACCGGCCCAGGCCACCAGGGCAGCACAGACCAGCAGGGTAAAGCCGATCGCCACCAGCGGCGCCAGCCAGCGTGCGCGTTGCGAGGCGACGCTGCGACGGACCAGTCTCATGACTGCCCCGCCATGGCCAGGCCAAGGGTGGCGGTATCCCATTGCGCGATCGGGCGGGCCGGCGACAGGTGTCCCTTGAACATGACGGCGACCCGATCGGCCAGGGCCCAGATCTCGTCCAGGTCTTCCGAGATCAGCAGGATCGCGGCGCCGGCGGCGCGGGCATCGAGCAATTGCTGATGGATGTAGGCGGTGGCACCGACATCCAGGCCCCAGGTCGGCTGATTGGCAATGATCATCGGCGGCTGCCCACCCAGTTCGCGCCCGAGGATGAATTTCTGGATGTTGCCGCCCGACAGGGTGCGGATCGGCTGCTCCAGGCGCTGATGGCGCACATCGAAGGCCTGCACGATGCGCTGCGCCTCGGCGCGCATGGCGCGACGATCGAGCCAGCCGAGCCAGCGCGGGCCGCGCAGCATTTTCGGATCCTGCAGGCGATGCAAGGCGGCATTGTCGATCAGGTCGGCATCACCCACCACGCCGACATGGGTGCGGTCCTCGGGAATGCGTCCCAGGCCCTGGCCGATCCAGTCGCGCCGCCCTTCCACCGCCTCGGCCAGCGCCTGCTGCCCGTTGCCAGCCACACCGGCAACGGCAAGGATCTCGCCCGGTGCCACCGAGAAGGCCATCGGTCCGTCTTCGATGGCCATGCGCAAGTCGCCCCGCCGCGCGCCGGCGGCGCCTGCCGCCGCTGTCTGGGCATCGCGGCGCGGCAATTCGATCTTGCGGCCAACCATGCGTTCGGCCAGCGCGGCGGGATCGGCGCCCGCATTGTCGACCACATCGACCAGCTTGCCGCCGCGCAGGATGGCGATGCGGTCGGCCACCCGCATCACCTCGGCCATCTTGTGGGTGATGAAGATGATCGACAGCCCCTCGCGCACCATCGCCGAGAGCGTGGCAAACAACGCATCGCTCTCCTGTGGTGTCAGCACCGCGGTCGGTTCGTCGAGAATCAGCAGGCGGGCTCCACGGACCAGGGCCTTGAGGATTTCAACGCGCTGCCGCTCGCCTACCGACAGCTGCCGCACCAGGGCATCTGGTGCCACCTCCAGGCCATAGCGCTGGCAGGCCTGCAGCAGCCGGGCACGGATCGCGGCTCGTGCCGAGCGCGCCGCCCACAGGGGCTCCAGCCCGATCATCACGTTGTCGAGCACGGAGAGATTGTCGGCCAGCGTGAAGTGCTGGTGCACCATGCCGATACCGGCAGCAAGAGCCGCCTTGGGATCGCCCGGCGGCAGGGGCTGACCGAAGGCTTCGACCGTGCCGGCATCGGCCACATAGTGGCCGAACAGGATCGATACCAGGGTGGACTTGCCCGCCCCGTTCTCGCCGAGCAGGGCCAACACCTGCCCCTCCTCCAGGCTCAGAGAAATGTCATCATTGGCCAGGGCTGTGCCAAAGCGCTTGCTGATATGCTCCATGCGCAGCACGGTGCGCGCGCTGGCGCGACCGGACTGCAGGGCCTCTCGGGTGCTGGCGGACTCCATGCGCCAATAGTAACAAGGCCCGGGCCCGAACCATTTCCTTCCGGGAGTCGAAATCCATGTCATTCTGGTCGCAAAAGGTGGTCGTCATTTCCGGAGCGGCCTCCGGTATCGGCGCAGCCCTGGCCCGGCAACTGGGCAGTGCGGGGGCTCGGCTTTACCTGTGCGATGTCGATACCACACGGCTGGCCGAGGTGCACGGCGCGCTGCAGGCCGCGGGTGTCAAGGCTGAAGCGCGGGTGCTGGACGTGGCCAACCTGTCCGACTGGCAGGCCTGGGCCGCCGACATCCAGGCAGCAGGGCACCCCGCCGATGTCGTCATCAACAATGCCGGCGTATCGCTGGTCGAACTGGTGCGCAACATGGCCGAGGAAGATGCCCGGTGGATCATGGGGATCAATTTCTGGGGCGTGTTCAATGGCTGCAAGGCCTTCCTGCCCCAGATGGGCAAGGCGGGCCGCGGCACCCTGGTCAACATCTCGAGCATCTTCGCGATGGTATCCATGCCCTCGCAGTCGATGTACAACGCCACCAAGGCAGCGGTGCGCGGCTTTTCCGATGCGCTGCGCGAGGAAGTGCGCGAGGCGGGCATCAAGGTGCTGTGTGTTCACCCGGGCGGCGTCAAGACGCGCATCGTCGAGCAGGCCCGCATGGGCGATCTTTCCGCCTTCGGCAGGTCACCCGAGGCCATGAAGCGCGACTTTCAGGCCAATGCCGGCACCACGGCCGAATCGGCCGCCCGCCAGATCATCGCGGCCATCGAGCGCGGCGAGCGCCGCTTGCTCATCGGCAAGGATGCGCGCGTGCTCGACTGGATGTTCCGATTGGTGCCGGCTACGGCATCGGCCCGATTTACAGCCCTGGCGCGGCGTCGCACCGGAATGACCATCCGGTAGGCGCGGCAGCTGCGGCCTCGGCCTCAGTCCAGTCGTTCGATGCGCGGCAGGGCGGCATGGCCCTCGATCATCGCCTGACTCGGGACGTAGGCCCGCAGCACCACGCGAAACTCGCCCGCCGGCGCCGGCAGCCAGGCCGGCATGTCGGCGGCATCCTCAGGATGCCCATGCTGCAGCAGCAGGTCCCAGGACCCGTCGGGGTTGCGCGGAATGCCCGGGCTGCGATCGCCCAGCGCGTAGCGATACAAGGGGTTGTCGATGAAAAACATCCGGCCATCGGGCAGGCGCTCGTACATTGACAGCGACCAGAAGGCCTGCGCCTCCAGGCCCTCGGCCGGAATGCGTACCCGGTAGCGATGGGCACCGATCAGGGGCATGCCGGTGACATCGGTGGCCGCTGTCATGTAGACCGCCTCGGCCGGCTCCAGTGCCGCCAGCCCGCCCAGGGCCACGGCAGCCCTGAGCGCATAGTCCCGACCAAAGTTGCCGACCCGGGCATCGGGCAGGGACCAGCCATCGCGCATGCGGCGCTCACTCATGAATCCCGTCTTGAAGCGGGACTGCAGGCTGGGCAAGCGCTCCTGCCACAAGGCCTGGGTCTGCATCGGCAATTGCTCCCAGGCCTGCGGGCCGCAGCCCAGGCCAGTGCCGGACCAGGCCTGGAGCAGCGCCACTTCGTCGGCTGGCGCCGGGTTGCGCGCCAGCAGTTCATTGACCGCGGCCAGGAACAGCGCCGGCGTCGGCGAGGCCTGCGCCTGCACCTGCTGCACAAAGACCGAGGCATCACGGCGCAGGGCCACCCCACGCAGTGCATCCTGGATGGCATGGGCAGCGCCGGCATCCTCGGCGCTGACCACCAGCCAGCGCGCCAATGCCCAGACATCATGGCCCGGAGCGCGCAGGATGCGCTGCCCGTCTGGCATCGGCTGGCCATGGAAGGCCTGATACAGCGCGGCCAGTTCCTGCTCATCCTGATCGGGACCGATCAGGATCACATCGGTCGGCTGCGCCACACCATCGCCAAGGCGGCTGCCCAGCATCGCGAAATTGTTGGTGAAGGCATCCATCAGCGCGACCGACCAGTAGCGCCCCGCGATCGGTGGAATCACCAGGTGCACCGGACTGGCCGCCAGATCCAGCCAGGCCGAGCTGTACAAGGTGTCGTGGTTGGGGGTGGTGACGGTCCGTGCGCGATGGGTGACCAGCGCCCGCTGATGGAAGAACACATTGACCTCGCGACGCGCCGGATTCTTCGGCTCATGGATCATCATGTAGCGGGTCCGCGCCATCTCGTAGACCGGAAAGGCGTATTCAATCGCCGATTCGATCAGGCGGGCATCCGGGGCGGCATTCGGAGACTGTGTCATCGCGCTTTTCTTTCAATCGCAAAAAGGGGGCCAGAAGGCCCCCCGATGAAACGACTGGCAGCATGCCCGGCTTGCATAGACCGGGTCGATCACCCGGCGCAAGCCGGCAGGCTTACTTGGCCGTTGCCTTGGGCTGGTTGTCGTCGATCTTGACAGTGAACTTGGCGGCCAGGATGGCAGCCTGCTTTTCCTGAACCTTCTTGACGACTTCAGCCGGCACCTTGCTCTCGAAAGTGCCCAGGGGCGCCAGTTCGGAGCCCTTGTACTTCATCATCGAGTACTGGCCATAGTCCTCGGCCTTGAACTTGCCTTCCTTGACCAGCTTGAGCGCGCGGTCGATGGTCGGCTCCATGTTCCACAGGGCCGAGGCCACCACCGTCTCAGGGTACTTGTCCTGGGTGTTGATCACGTTGCCGATCGCCAGCTTGCCTTTTTCCTTGGCGGCATCGGAGACACCGAAGCGCTCGGCGTACATCACGTCAGCCCCCTTGTCGATCATTGCGAAGGCGGCTTCCTTGGCCTTGGGCGGATCGAACCAGGAATTGATGAAGGTGACCATGAAGGTAACCTTGGGGTTGGTCTCCTTGGCACCGGCCATGAAGGCATTCATCAGGCGGTTGACCTCGGGGATGGGGTAGCCGCCCACCATGCCGATCTTGCCGCTCTTGCTCATCGCACCGGCGATCATGCCGGTCAGGTAGGCCGGCTCCTGGATGAAGTTGTCAAAGACCGAGAAATTGGGCGCGACCGGCTTGCCGGAGGAGCCCATCAGGAACGAAACCTTGGGGTAGGCCTTGGCCACCTTGCGCGCGGCCGCCTCGACGGCAAAGGACTCGCCCACGATCAGGGTGTTGCCCTGCTCGGCATACTCGCGCATCACGCGCTCGTAGTCGGCGTTGGCGACCTTCTCGGAGAATTTGTATTCGATCTCGCCGCGGGCCACGGCTGCGTTCAATGCCTTGTGGATGCGGCTGACCCACTGCTGCTCGACCGGCACGGTGTAGATGGCAGCGACCTTGAGCTTGGCCTGCGCCAGGGCGGCGCCGGGCAGGGCGGAGGCGGCCACGGCAAGCGCGGCGCTGGCGAGCAGGGTACGACGGGACTGGATGTTCATCTGGGACCTCTGTGGCGTTGGGAATGGGATCGGGGTCGTGGGCCCCGTGCAGGCATTCTAAGGCAAGGCTGGAAGGGCCCTCAGTCGGCAACCTCGACCCGCTTGATACGGGCGCCCGCCCCCGTCTTGATCGACACCGACGAGCGTGGTTTGCCAAAGGCCTTGGCCACCAGCGCGATCAGTTCGGCATTGGCCTTGCCATCGACGGGCGGCGACTTCAGACTGGCCTGCCAATGGCCATCGACCTGCTGCAGCAGGGACTCGCGGGCATTGGGCTTGACCTTGACGAGCAGGACCGGCATCGCTGCGATTGTAGGGGCAAGGAGGCCGGTTTGCCTCACGCCAGCACGCCACCGCCTCTGCTAAGCTGATCCACCCTCCCGGAGATCCGCATGCGCCTGCTCCACCTCCTGCTGCTGTCCCTGACCCTGATGAGCCTGTCCAACACTGCCCCCGCCGCCGACTTTCCAGCGCCCCGTGAAGGCCACTGGATCGTGCGCGACTTTCGCTTCAACACCGCCCAGGTGCTCCCCGAATTGCGGCTGCACTACACCACCGTAGGCGACCCGGGCGGTGAGCCGGTTTTGGTGCTGCACGGCACGACCGGCAACGGGGCCGGCATGCTCAACCCGGCCTTTGGCGGCGAATTGTTCGGCCCCGGCCAACCACTCGATGCACGCAAGTACTTCATCATCCTTCCCGATGCCATCGGCACCGGCAAGTCGAGCAAGCCCTCGGACGGCTTGCGTACCGACTTTCCGCGCTACAACTATGACGACATGGTCCGGGCCCAGTACCGCCTGGTCACCGAGCACCTGGGCATCCGGCGCCTGCGTCTGGTGATCGGCAATTCCATGGGAGGCATGCACACCTGGATCTGGGCGCAGAAGTATCCCGATGCCATGGACATCGCGGTGCCGATGGCCTCACTGCCCACGGCCATGTCCGGCCGCAACTGGATCCTGAGACGGCTGATCATCGACTCGATCCGTCGCGATCCTGAGTGGAAGAATGGCCAATACACCACCCAGCCGCGCAGCGCGCTGTTCGCTTCCGTGTTCTACTCGGCCGCCACCAACGGAGGCAACCAGGCCTTGTTCAAGGCCGCGCCGAACCGGCAGAAGGCCGACCAATGGCTGGACCAGCGCCTGAACGCACCCTACAGTGGCGATGCCAACGACCATCTGTACCAATGGGAGTCCTCCGGCGACTACGATCCCTCCCCCGGGCTTCCCAACATCAAGGCGGTGCTGCTGGCGATCAATTCGGCCGACGATGAACGCAATCCGCCCGAGCTGGGCGTGCTCGATCGGGAGATCCGGCGCGTGCCCAACGGGCGTGTACTCCTGATCCCGGGCAGTTCGGATACCGCCGGCCACGGCACGACCGCCCAGGCGCGCTTCTGGAAGCAGTCGCTCGATCACCTGCTCAAGACGACACCGCGCCAGCCCTGAACAACGCCGTGTCTGTCCTGGAACCAGCGCGGCCCGCCAAGGGTGTCAGGGGGCGATGCCACCCAGCGCCTGCAGCAGTCGCACCAGCGACTGTTCCAGGCTCAGGTCGCTGGTGTTGACACTGGCATCGGCCAGCCGGTAGAGCGGTTCGCGCTGCTGCAGCAGGCCGCGCAACTCATCGAGTGCACGGCGCCGTCCGGTCATCGGGCGCACATCTCCCTGATCGATGACGCGGTGGAAGTGGTCCTCGGCGGTCGCGGTCAGCCAGATGGTGAAGCAATGCTCGCGCAGCATCGCGTAGGCGGCCTCATCCTCGACCAGCGATCCGCCGGTGGTGAGCACCAGGTCCCGATGCCTTGTCAACAGGTCGCGCAAGACGTGGGCCTGAACCTCGCGGAACCCGCCAACCCCGCGCTGCGCGAACAGGCTCTCCAGCCCCATGCCGGCAGCCTTTTCGATCTCGCGGTCCAGTTCGATGAAGGGGCGTCCGGTACGACGGGCCAGTTGCCGCCCGAGGGAACTCTTGCCAGCCCCGCGCATGCCCAGCAAGGCGATGCGCCGGCGCCGGTCCAGCACCGTCTCACCCAGATGCTCGCGCAGCAATCGGATCACCCCGTCCAGGGCGGGCGCATCGAGCGGCTGCAGCAGATCGAGCACCGGCCTCAGGTCGGCGCCGGGCAGACGGTCCGACAGGAAGGCTTCGAGCGGCCGGTTCAGGGCCTGGGCCAGTTTGCGCAGCAGGAGGATGGACAGATTGCCCTGCCCTGATTCCAGTTGCGCCAGGTAGCGCTCGGACAGCCCTGAACGCTGGGCCAGCACCTTGCGGGTCAGGGCGGCCTGCTCGCGAAACAGACGCGCCCGGGCGCCAAGCTCGGCCAGGAAGGTCTCGTCGGATCCGAGCTTGCGCGATGACATGAAAACAGGCAATATAATGATCGGCAAAAAAGTGCAATGCATTATAAAGCATGGCTTTCGCTTTGTGAAGGCTTTTGAAGCGCTAACGCCCTTTATCCCCTTCCGACCCTCCCCTTGCCGTCCCTCACCTTCATGATTGCCCCTGCATGCCAAGCGCCGTCACCGACCTGACCGACAAACACGCCCTCATTACCGGCGCCGCGCGCGGCATCGGCGCCGCCATCGCCGAGCGACTGGCGGCCAAGGGACTGCGCCTGAGCCTGGTCGGACGTCATCTGGACAGCCTGCAGGCCCTGGCGGCCCGCCTGCCCGCTGGCACGGCCAGCCAGTGCCTCGTCTGCGATGTCGGGGATGCACAGGCCGTGGAGCGGGCCTGGGCCCAGGCCCGCGCCGGCTTCGGGCCGATCGACATCCTGATCAACAATGCTGGCCAGGCCGAGAGCGCGCCGCTGCTGCGCACCAGCGATGCCTTGTGGCAGCAGATGCTGGCGGTCAATCTGACCGGCACCTTCCTGGGCACCCGCGCCGCCGTGCCCGACATGGTCAAGAGCGGCTGGGGCCGCGTCATCAACATCGCAAGTACCGCCGGCCAGCGCGGTTACGCCTATGTGTCAGCCTATGTTGCCGCCAAGCATGGCGTGATCGGGTTGACCCGCTCGCTGGCGCTGGAATTTGCCCAGAAGGGCATTACCGTCAACGCGGTGTGCCCGGGTTACACCGACACCGATCTGCTGCGCGCCAGCATCGACAATGTGATGAGCAAGACCGCGCGCAGCCGCGACGAGTCCTATGCCGAATTCGCGCGCAACAACCCGCAGGGTCGCGTGGTGCAACCCGGTGAAGTCGCCGACACCGTGCTCTGGCTGTGCTCACCCGCAGCCTCCGCGATCAATGGCCAGTCGGTCTCGGTCAGCGGCGGCGAGGTGATGTAGGCATCGGGGCAACTGGCGAACCCATGGCCTGGATCGAATTGCCCGAGTTGCGGCAGCGCCTGGAAATCCAGTGGATCGACCACACCGGCGCACTGGCGCAAGCGCGTCCGGAGCAGGTTGAGCAGGCGCCCTGCCTGGTGTTCCTGCACGAAGGCCTGGGCAGCATCAGCCAATGGCGCGGCTTTCCGCAGGCCCTTTGCCAGGCGCTCGGGCT
This sequence comes from Burkholderiales bacterium, assembly GCA_029977705.1. GTDB lineage: Bacteria > Pseudomonadota > Gammaproteobacteria > Burkholderiales > Burkholderiaceae_E > JAPOKJ01. The sequence continues at coordinate 39,256 of JAPOKJ010000007.1, forward strand.
GTGCGGCCTGGTGTATGCCCGCCAGGGCTATGGCCGCTCCAGCCTGCGCAGCACGCCGGCGCGCGTCGATTACATGCACCGCGAGGCGCGCGAGGCCCTGCCGGCGCTGCTGCAGGCCCTGCGGGTGTGCCAGCCGGTGCTGGTCGGCCACAGCGACGGGGCCTCGATCGCCCTGCTCTATGCCGGCTTGCAGGCACGCGGCGAGCTGGTTCAGGCCCCCGCGGCGCGCGCGCTGATCGTGATGGCCCCCCACCTGTACGCCGAAGCGCAGGGCCTGGCCTCGATCGCCCAGGCACGCGAACTGTTCGACGGCGACGCCGCCTTTCGCGAGCGCCTGGGCCGCCATCATGATGATGTCCGGCACACCTTCTCGAACTGGGCCGATGTCTGGCTCAGCGAGGCCTTCCGGCACTGGAACCTGGAGGCCGAGGTCGCCGCGATCGATGTGCCGGTGCTGGCCATCCAGGGCGAGCAGGACCAGTACGGCAGCCTGGTCCAGATCCGGCGCATCCCGGAACTGCTGGGGAGCAAGGCGCGTGCCGACCTGTTCGAGGTGCCGCAGTGCCGGCACAGCCCGCATCTGGAGCAGCCCCAGGCCGTACTGCAGCGCTGCAGCGCCTTCCTGCACGAGGTACTGGGCCCACCCGCGGTGCCTTGATCCGGGTTTGCCCGAAGCGCCCAAAGTGCAGCCCGAAACGATTACACTTGCCCACCACGAGAAGGAGACAAACATGACCCTGAACAAGACACGACTCAAGAGCGCGCTGCTGGCCGGCGCGATGCTGCTGGCGGCCAGTGCCCAGGCCCAGGCCCCGATCAAGATCGGCTTCATGGCCGAGTTGTCCGGCCCGCAGGGCGCGCTGGGCAAGGACCAGTACGATGCCTTCATGATGATCGTCGAGGCCAATGGCGGCAAGCTGGGCGGTGTGCCGGTGCAGGTGATCCGCGAGGACAGCCAGCTCAAGCCGGAAGTGGCGGTGCAGATCGTCGACAAGTTCATCGAGAAGGACAACGTGCCGATCATCACCGGCGTCACCTTCTCCAACATCATGATGGCCGTCCACAAGAAAGTGGTGGACAAGCAGGTGTTCCTGATCGGCTCGAATGCGGGTCCCTCGCCGATCGCCGGCGCACAGTGCTCGCCGTTTTACTACTCCACTTCCTGGCAGAACGACCAGCAGGCCGAGGTCGTCGGCAAGTATGCTTCCGACAAGAACATCGACAAAATCATCACCATCGCCCCGAACTACCAGGCCGGCAAGGACTTCGTCGCCGGCTTCAAGCGCTACTACAAGGTGCCGGTGATCCAGGAGTTGTGGCCTGCGGTGACCCAGCAGGACTTCTCCGCCGAGATCGCGCAGATCCAGGCCGCCAATCCGAAAGCCGTCTTCGCCTTCCTGCCGGGTGGCCTGGGCATCAACTTCGTCAAGCAATGGGCGCAGGCCGGCCTGAAGAACAAGATCACCCTGCTCACCTCTTCGACCACCGATGGCATCGGCCTGCCGGCGATGGGCGATGCGGCGCTGGGCGTGATCTCGGGCACCTTCTGGGGTCCGGACTTCGCCAATGCCGCCAACCAGAAGTTCGTCAAGGACTTCGAGGCCAAGTACAAGCGCATCCCCTCGCAGTACGCAGCGCAGGCCTACGACTCGGCCCTGCTGCTCGATTCGGCGATTGCCAAGGTCAAGGGCAACGTGGCTGACAAGGCCGCCTTCCAGGCAGCCCTGAAGGCCGCCGATTTCAAGTCAGTGCGCGGCGACTTCAAGTTCAACAACAACAACTTCCCGATCCAGGACCTGCACATCTTCGAGGCGATCAAGGATGGTCAGGGCCGTTACACGCTCAAGACGGTGGCCACACCGCTGAAGGCCGACAAGGATGCCTACTTCGACAAGTGCGCGCTCAAGTAAGCTGACATGACCCTGACCCTGTGGCTCACCCAGATCCTCAACGGCCTGCAATACGGCGTGTTGCTGTTCCTGCTGGCCGCTGGCCTGACCCTGGTGTTCGGGATCATGAACTTCGTCAACCTGGCGCACGGCTCGCTGTACATGATGGGAGCCTATTTCGCGGCCGCCGTGGCCGCGAAGACCGGCAGCTTCTTCTGGGGGGCGGTGGTGGCCGTGCCCGCCACCTTGTTGCTGGGCATCGTCATCGAGCGCGTTGCGCTGGCCAAGCTGTTTGCGCGTGACCACCTGGACCAGGTCCTGGCCACCTTTGGCCTGGTCCTGTTCTTCAACGAGCTGGTGCGCTATCTCTGGGGCAGCTCGCCGGTCTACTCCACCACGCCAGAGTGGCTCTCCGGTGCGGTCGAGTTCGGCGCCGGCATCACCTATCCGGCCTACCGCTTTGCCATCATCGTGGTGGGCCTGCTGGTGGCCCTCTTCCTTTACTGGCTGATCAACCGCACCCGCGTCGGCATGCTGATCCGAGCCGGTGCCACCAATGCCTCGATGGTGTCGGCGCTGGGCGTCAACATCAAGGGGCTCAACACCCTGATCTTCGGCCTGGGCGCAGGCCTGGCCGGCCTGGCCGGCCTGATGGCCGCACCGATCATCTCGGTGCAATCGGGCATGGGCGAGACCATCCTGATCCAGACCCTGGTGGTGATCATCGTTGGCGGCATTGGTTCGATCCGGGGCGCTTTCCTGGCGGCCCTGATCGTCGGTGTGGTCGACACCCTGGGCCGCATCATGCTGCCGATCGTGATGAGCCTGCTGATGGATCCGTCCATCGCGCAGGCCGCCGGTCCGGCCATTGCCTCGATGCTGATCTACGTGCTGATGGCTGCCGTGCTGGCCTTCAAGCCGCAGGGCCTGTTCCCGGTCAACCACAGCCGCTGAAAGCAAGCCGCGCATGCTCTCCCGCCTCTTTCCCGAGACCCTTCGCGCAGGCAGCCCGCAAGTCCTCATCAGCGGCCTGGTGCTGCTGGCCATGCTGCTGCTGCCGGTCGTGGCCTTGTCGCTGAGCCAGCCCTTCTACATCACCCTGATGACCCGGGTGATGATTTATGCGATTGCCGCCTGCGCCCTGAACCTGCTGATCGGCTACACCGGGCTGGTCAGCTTCGGTCAGTCCCTGTTCCTGGCACTGGGGGCCTATGCCGTCGGCATTCCCAGCTTCCACGGTCTGGTCAATGGCTGGGCACACCTGATCATCGCCCTGGCCAGCGCGGCCCTGGTGGCGGCGATCGTGGGCCTGATCGTGCTGCGCACGCAGGGCATGGCCTTCATCATGATCACGCTGGCCTTTGCGCAGATGTTCTTCTTCCTGGGCATCTCGCTCAAGAATTACGGCGGTGACGACGGCATCCGGCTGGAAGGCCGCTCGCTGCTGGCACCGCTCAACCTGGGCAACAACGCCACGCTCTACTACCTGTGCTTTGCCGTGCTGGTGGCGGTGCTGTACGGCTCCTGGCGCCTGGTTCATTCCGAATTCGGCATGACGCTGCGCGGCATCAAGGGCAACGAGCGGCGCATGAAGGCGATGGGCTTCAACACGCTCAAGTTCAAGCTGGCGATCTACATCATCGCGGCGATGATCAGTGCGGTGGCAGGCTTTCTGCTGGCCAACCTGACCAGCTACACCTCGCCAGCCTATGCGGCCTGGACCGTCTCGGGCGAGTTGATCGTGATGGTGGTGCTGGGCGGCATGGGCACCATTTTCGGACCCGTGATCGGCACGCTCGGCTTCCTGCTGCTCGAGGAAGGGCTGAAGGAGTGGACCGAGTTCTGGGGCATGCCCCTGGGCATCATCATCGTGGTCATCGTGCTGGTGGCCAAGCGCGGGCTGTACGGCTCGCTCAAGAAGGCCTGAGCCGGGAACCCGCCACGATGAACGCACCGACATCCTCCAAACCCGTACTCGAGACCACCGCCCTGGTCAAGCGCTTTGGCGGCCTGCTCGCCACCGACCATGTCAGCCTGCAATTGATGCCCGGCGAACTGCATGCCCTGATCGGACCGAACGGTGCCGGCAAGACCACGCTGATCAGCCAGCTCACCGGCGAGCAGCGCCCCGACGAGGGCCAGATCCTGCTCGAGGGCGAGCCCATCAATGGCCTGAATGTCGAGCAGCGCGCCCGCCGCGGCCTGGCGCGCTCCTACCAGATCACCCAGATTCTTCCCGAGTTCACGGCCCTGCAAAATGTCGCCATGGCCGTGATGTCGCAGCGCCATCAGGCACAGCGGCGCAGCGGACTGGCGGCCTGGTCGGTGATGCTGCGCGATGAGGGCCTGATCTCGCCAGCCCGCGCGGCGCTCGCCCAGGTGGGTCTTGCCGCCCAGGCCGACACCCCGGCCAATGTGATGGCCCATGGCGAGCACCGCCAGCTCGAGCTGGCCATGGCCCTGGCCTTGCAGCCGCGCCTGCTGCTGCTCGATGAACCCCTGGCCGGCATGAGCGGCAGCGAGTCCGAGACCATGGTGCAGTTGCTGCTGACCCTGAAGGGCCGCTACCCGATCCTGCTGGTCGAGCATGACATGGCCGCCGTGTTCCAGCTGGCCGACCGCATCAGCGTGCTGGTGTACGGCAAGGTGATTGCCAGTGGCCGTCCCGACCAGATCCGCAACGACCCGGAAGTGCGCCAGGCCTATCTGGGCGACGAAACCCTGATCGCCTGAGATCGCTGCCACCATGACACAAGCCCTGCTCCACGTTGAGAACCTCGAGGCCGGTTACCAGGCCAGCCAGGTGCTGTTCGGTCTGGCGTTCTCGCTCGGCCAGGGTCAGGTGCTCACCTTGCTGGGCCGCAACGGCATGGGCAAATCGACCACGGTCAAGTGCCTGTCGGGGCTGCTCAAGCCGCGCGCCGGACGCATCCAGCTGGCCGGTCAGGAGCTCGCGGGGCAGCCCGCCTACCTGATCGGTCGTGCCGGCATCGGCCTGGTCCCCGAAGGTCGCCAGGTGTTTCCCTCACTGACCGTGCGCGAGAACCTGGTGGCGACAGCGCACACGCGCAACTTCCAGCCCGGCGCCGGACGCGAGCCCTGGCACCTGGAACGCGTCTATGACCTGTTCCCGCGCCTGCACGAGCGCGCCCGGCAGATGGCCGGCCAGCTCTCCGGGGGCGAGCAACAGATGCTGGCGGTCGGCCGGGCCCTGATGACCAATCCGCGGCTGCTGATCCTGGATGAGGCCACCGAGGGGCTGGCGCCGCTGATCCGGGCCGAGATCTGGAAATGCCTGGCGCGCCTGAAGCAGGAAGGCATGGCGATGATCATCGTCGACAAGAACATCAAGCCCTTGCTGCCGCTGGCCGACCGGCACATCATCATCGAGAAAGGCCGGGTGGCCTGGCAAGGCAACAGCGACGAGCTGACCGCACAGCCCGAGGTGATCCAGCGCTACCTGAGCGTGTAAGGCGGGCGCTCCGTTGTGGCGGGATTTCCCGCCGACTGGATCGTCCTGCCCTGTTTGCTGCCCCGTTTGCTGCCCCGTTCTCTGCCGTATTTGCTTCCCTATTGGCGCCGCAAGGGCTTGATGTCGCCGCAGTCCGCGCCCAGCCATTGGGCCTGCATCGTCACCCGCATCGGGCGGCCATCGAGACCCGGGTTTTCCATCCAGCCGCTGTAGGCCTTGTCGTTCAGATAAGTGAATTCGCCGCGGCCCTTTTGAGTGGTCTGGCCGCTCTGGCAGCTGTATTCCACGCGGGCCACCTGGCCACTCCAGGCCACCGTCTGCCGACAGCCTTCGCGGGCCGCTACCGCAGTCGGGTCGAGCCTGGCCATCTCCGGGCTGATGCACAGCCGGGCGCCGCCCCCCGCTGCCATCTGGAAACCCTGCTGGCCCATCATCTTTTCCATCTCGGCCCGCTGGGCGGGTGGCAAGCCCGCCAGTGCCGCCTGCATCTGTGATCGAATGGCCTCCATCTCCGGGCTTTGCACGCGGGTCTCCCAGAGACCGGGTGCGATCGGGCGCGATTGGGCCTGGGCCAGGCCAGACAGCATCAGAAGGGACAGGGCGAGAAAAGCTCGGTGCATCGGGGCTCCTGCATTCATTTCACGGGGACGGCTGCCAGCTTAGCGCCCGGACCAGTGCCTGTCATCGCGAAGGGGAGCCCGCGGTGCTGGCAGGTGCCGGACGCCGGCCGCCGGGCGACGAAGGGCATAGCGTGGTGTGCCGCAAAGACTTCGCCGAGGCCGTGAGAGGTTTTGCGGACCTTTACTAAGCCGCAGGCGCTGGGTCGGCACCGGAGCCGGTCTGGGCCCGCTGCAGACGGTCACGCACCGCCAGCCAATCGGGGGTGTCGGGCAACGCCTCGACCAGGATGCGGTCCATGCCCAGCGCGTCCATCTCGCGCAGGCTGGCATACATTTCCTGGGCGAACACCTCAGGCTCGAAGGCGGCGATCTGGAAATGCATCCGCGCCGCCGGCACCTGTGATCCCAGCACACGCTCGAGCAGGATGGCCAGGTCGGCACTGATCCACAGCGCGACCCGCTCGCCGGCATTCAGGCAATCGATCAGTCGCTGCGGCAATTCATGCAGGGGCAGCAATTGCATCGGCGTGCGCGGCGCATAGTGGGCCGCCAGCGAGCCCGATACCTGAGGGCCACCCTTGCTGCGCACCGGCACCGCCTGGCCCACCACCTCGGCCAGCGCCTGTTCGCCGATGTGGCCAGGGCGCAGCACCACCGGGGAGGTGCCGGTGACATCGATGATGGTCGATTCGATGCCGATGCGGGCATCGCCACCTTCCAGGACCCAGGCAATATCATCGCCCAGGTCATCGCGCACATGCGCCGCGCGAGTCGGACTGATGCGCCCGAAGCGGTTTGCAGAGGGTGCAGCCACCCCTTTGCCACCGAGCCGGTGGAACTGCTGCAGGACAGCCTGCGCCACCGGATGCGAGGGCACGCGCAGGCCGACCGTGTCCTGGCCGGCGCAGGCGAAGCCCGGGGCGCCGGCGCGGCGGCGCATGATCAGGGTCATGGGTCCAGGCCAGAAAGCCTGCGCCAGGGCCTGGGCATGCGGGTGCGCCTGGGGAGAAAAATCGGCCCACAGGGCAGCCTGCGCGAGATCGGCCACGTGAACGATCAGGGGGTGATCGGCAGGGCGGCCCTTGACCCGATAGACTTCAGCCACCGCCGATTCGTTGCCGGCATCGGCCGCCAAACCGTACACCGTCTCGGTGGGCAGACCAATCAGTTGGCCGGCACGCAGCAGCATGGCCGCGCGCTGGGCCTGCCCCTCGTCGAAGGCACGATGTTCAGCCACGCTCGATGCCCAGGTCCTGCTCGATGCGTTCGACCACGGCCAGGGCCTGTTCGGTGGAATCGCCCAGCACGGTGACATGGCCCATCTTGCGACCCACGCGCGGCTCGCCCTTGCCGTACAGGTGCAGCTTGGCCCGAGGATGCTTGGCCACATGCAGCCAGTTGGGCTCGCGGGCCGTGATGCCGTCACTGCCGGCACCACTGAACCAGATGTCGCCCAGCAGGTTCAGCATCACCGCCGGCTCATGCTGTTGGGTACTGCCCAGCGGCCAACCGGCCAGGATGCGCGCCTGCTGCTCGAACTGGCTGCTGACGCAGGCATCGATGCTGTAGTGACCCGAGTTGTGCGGCCGCGGTGCCATCTCGTTGACCACCAGCGAGCCGTCCTCGAGCACAAAGAACTCGACACAGAGCACGCCGACATAGTCCATGGCATGGGCGAGCTTGACGGCCGCATCGCAGGCCGCCAGGGCCAGGCCGGCATCGACATGCGCCGGCACGGTGGAACGGGCCAGGATGCCCTTCTGATGCAGGTTCTGGGCCACCGGATAGGCGGCGGTCTCGGCGTCGAAGGCGCGCGCCACCACGGCCGACAACTCGAGCCGCAGTTCGCAACGCTTCTCCAGGACGCAGGGCACCCCGCCCATCTCGTCCCAGGCCTCCAGGGCCTGGGCCAGGGTCAGCACCCGCGCCTGGCCCTTGCCGTCATACCCCATGCGCGCCGATTTGAGGATGCCGGGAAAGAGGCGATCGATCTGCTCATCGCTCAGCTTCTCGAGGAACTGGCGCGACTCGATGGCAAGCCAGGGGACACAGTCCAGCCCGACACTTTCGACGAAGCGTTTTTCGCGGATGCGGTCCTGGGCAATCGCAACCGCAGGCGCAGCCGGACTGACGATCGTTTTCTCGGCCAGTTTTTCCAGCGCGGCAGCCGGTACATTCTCGAACTCGGTCGTGACCGCGCGGCACAGCGCGGCCAGTTCGGTCAGGGCGGCCACATCCAGGTAGTCGGCACGCAGGTGCAGGTCAGCGACCGAGCCGGCTGGCGAATCCTTGCCGGGATCGAGGACACAGACCTTGAAGCCCATGCTCTGCGCCGCCATGCAGAACATGCGGCCCAGTTGCCCGCCACCGAGCACGCCGAGCCAGGAGCCGGCCGGAAGGGCCGGGTTCGGTTTGAAGCGGGGAGCGTTCATCACGGATCCTTGCTGATGAAGGGGATCGGCGCCGTGCGGCGGTTCGGGGGTCGGCTCAGCGAGCGGGCGGCAGGTGCATGGCCCGCGCGGCATCGGACTGTTCGCGGCGGAAGGCCTGCAACTGCGCGGCCAGCGCGGCATCGCCCTGGGCCAGCATGGCTACCGCGAACAGGGCGGCATTGGCAGCACCAGCCTCACCGATGGCAAAGGTGGCAACCGGGATGCCCTTGGGCATCTGCACGATCGAGAGCAGGGAATCTTCGCCGCGCAGGTACTTGGAGGGCACCGGCACGCCGAGCACCGGCACCGTGGTCTTGGCGGCGATCATGCCGGGCAGGTGGGCGGCACCGCCGGCACCGGCGATGATCGCGCGCAGGCCGCGCTGGGGCGCCTGCTCAGCATAGGCGAACATCTCGTCGGGCATGCGGTGCGCCGATACGACACGCGCCTCGTGCGGCACGCCAAAGCGCTCCAGCACGGCGACCGCCTGTTGCATGACATCCCAATCGCTCGAGCTGCCCATCACGACGCCGATCAGGGGGGCGGGGCCGCTCATGCCGGCACTCCATCCAGGCCCTTGCCAGTCATGCGGCGCAGCGCTTCGACATATTTTTCGCGGGTGCGCAGCACCACCTCGTCGGGCAGGTGCGGCGCCGGCGCAGTCTTGTTCCAACCCTTCACGGTTTCCAGGTAGTCACGCACGAACTGCTTGTCGAAGGACGGCGGCGAGATGCCGACGCGGTACTGGTCGGCCGGCCAGAAGCGCGACGAATCGGCAGTGAGCACCTCGTCCATCAGGTGCAGCACCCCGTTGTCATCGAGCCCGAACTCGAACTTGGTGTCGGCGATGATGATGCCCTTGGCGGCAGCGAGCTCGCTGGCCCGCAGGTAGAGCTGGATGCTGATGTCGCGGATGCGGCTGGCGAGCAGGTGGCCGATGCGCGTGCTCATGTCCTCGAAGCTGATGTTCTCGTCATGCTCGCCCATCTCGGCCTTGGCGGCGGGCGTGAAGATCGGCTGGGGCAGCTTCTGCGCCATCTGCAGGCCGGCGGGCAGGTCGATGCCGCAGACCTTGCCGCTGTCCTGGTAATCCTTCCAGCCGGAGCCGATCAGGTAGCCGCGCACGACGGCCTCGACCATGATCGGCGCAAGCCGCTTGACCACCATCGAGCGGCCCGCCACCTGCTCCCGATCCTCGGCCGACACTACAGACTCGGGTGCAATGCCGGTCAGGTGGTTGGGCACGATGTCTCCGAGCACATCGAACCAATAGAGGGCCATCTGGTTGAGCACCTTGCCCTTGTCGGGGATCGGCTCCTGCATGATGACATCGAAGGCCGACAGGCGATCGGTGGTGACGATCAGCAAGCGGTCATCGCCAACCGCATAGTTGTCGCGGACCTTGCCACGTCCGAGCAGCGGCAGGCTCTTGAGATGGGATTGATAGACAGCCAAGGGGGATTTCCCGCAAAAGTGAGATTATCTCACCTATCATGACCGAACCCCTATTCCGCGAAGACGCCTATCTGCAGGCCTGCGACGCCACCCTCATCGCCGTGCTGCCCGAGGGCATCGTGCTCGATCGCACCGTGTTCTATCCGGCAGGCGGCGGGCAGGCTGGCGACAGCGGCGTGCTGCAGCGTGCCGATGGCACGGAGGTGGTCATCACCGATACCCGCAAGGGCAGCGAACCCGGCCAGATCCTGCACATCCCGGTGGCCGGCAGCATCCTGCCTGAGGTGGGCGAGCGCGTCACCGCCCGCATCGACTGGGCGCGCCGCTACGCCATGATGCGCCTGCACACCGCCCTGCATGTCATGTCCTGTGTGGTGATCGCGCCGGTCACCGGCGGCAACATCTCGCCGGACAAGGCGCGCCTGGACTTCGACATCGACATGAACCTGCTCGATGCCGAACACATCGAACGCCAGACCAACGCCCTGATCGGGCGCGCCGTGGCCACCACCACCCAGTGGATCAGTGACGAAGAAATGGCCGCCCGGCCGGAACTGGTCAAGACCATGAGCGTCAAGCCGCCCAGCGGTCAGGGACGGGTGAGACTGCTGGCCATTGCCGGCATCGACCTGCAGCCCTGCGGCGGCACGCATGTGGCCAACATCAGCGAGATCGGCGCGATCAAGGTGGTCAAGATCAGGAGCGAGGGCAAGAAGAACAAGCGTGTCGAGATCGTGCTCGCCGGCGCTGCCTGAGCCACTGCCACCTCCAACCCGCCCCAAAGCCGCCCCCCACCCCGACCCACTGCCCCCGCCACGCCCCACAGGATCCGCCCCATGGCCTTCAAGATGTCCGAGAAATCCCTGTTTGCGACCCTGCTGCGCTCCTCCTGGTGGATCAGCCTGTTGATTGCCGTGGGCATGGTGGGGGCCGCCCGCTGGCTCTTGTCGGACAAGCTGTGGGCCTACGGCGCCGCCGGTGCCCTGCCCTTCGTGGTCATCAGCGTGATGGCGGCCTGGAAGCAACGCCACAAGCTCAGTGGCCACGCGCTGGCGCAGGGCCAGCAGCGCCTGGCCAGCCTGAGCTGGGCGGATTTTTCAAAAGAGCTCGAGGCCGCCCTCAAGCGAGAGGGCTATGCGGTGACGCGCCTGAATGGCGATCCGGGCGCAGACATGATCGCCGAGCGGGCCGGCCGCATGCGCCTGATCAGCGCGCGCCGCTGGAAGGCCTCCAGTGCCGGCGTGGAGGCCATGCAGCAGCTCCGGCAATCGCTGGACAAGCGCGAAGCGCAGCAGGCCTTGTACCTGTGCCTGGGACAGGTCAGCGAGCCGGCCCAGAAGCTGGCTCGGGCTCAGCGTATTGCCGTGATCCAGGGACCTGCCCTGGTGCAGTGGCTGAGCCGGCCGCAATAGCGCGACCGCTCAGATCGCCACCAGCTGGCGGATGTTCTTCTCTTTCATCTCGCTGCCCGGACCCGAGGCGATCACCTCGCCGCGCTCCATGACCAGATACTCATCGGCCAGTTCTTCGGCAAAGTCGTAGTACTGCTCGACCAGCAGGATGCCCATCGTGCCGCGCTCGGCCAGCATGCGGATGACGCGGCCGATGTCCTTGATGATCGAGGGCTGGATGCCCTCGGTGGGTTCATCGAGCACCAGCAGCTTGGGCCGGGCCAGAAGGGCACGGGCAATCGCCAGTTGTTGCTGCTGCCCGCCGGACAGGTCGCCGCCGCGACGGGCCAGCATCTGCTTGAGCACCGGGAACAGATCGAACACCTCCGGATCGATCGGCGTGCGCCCGGGCAGATAGGCCAGGCCCATGCGCAGGTTTTCCTCGACGGTAAGCCTTCCGAAAATCTCGCGGCCCTGAGGCACGAAGCCGATGCCGGCGCGCACCCGTTCATAGGCGGGCAAGGCATCGATGCGCTTGCCCTGCAGGTGGATCTCGCCGCTCTTGATCGGCACCACGCCCATCAGCGACTTGAGCAAGGTGGTCTTGCCCACGCCATTGCGGCCCAGCAGCACGGTGACCTTGCCCATCGACACCTTCAGGGACACATCGCGCAGGATGTGGCTGCCGCCGTAGTACTGATTGATGCCTTTAAGATCGAGCAGGGCCTGGCCAGCGCCGGCCGCCGCTGCTGCAGGGCGTTCCATCACATCAGCGACCAAGGTACACCTCCACCACTTTTTCATTGGCCTGGACGTCGGCCAGGCGACCCTCGGCCAGCACACTGCCCTCATGCAGCACGGTGACCTTCTTGGTGGCGGCATGCTCGCCGCGCGTTGTCAGCTCTTCGATGAACTTCATGTCGTGCTCGACGACGACCAGCGAATGCTTGCCCTCCAGCGACAGGAACAGTTCGGCGGTACGCTCGGTTTCCTCATCGGTCATGCCGGCCACCGGCTCGTCGAGCAGCAGCAGCTTGGGCTCCTGCATCAGCAACATGCCGATCTCCAGCCACTGCTTCTGGCCATGCGACAGGTTGCCGGCCAGCTTGCCGGCCAGCTTGCGCAGGTGGATCAGGTCCAAAGTTGCCGCGATGCGGTCGAACGAGGCGCTGTCCAGGCGCGAGAACAGGGTACGCCGCACACGCCGGTCGGTCGACAGCGCCAGCTCGAGGTTTTCGAAGACGTTCAGATGCTCGAACACCGTCGGCTTCTGGAACTTGCGGCCGATGCCGATCTGGGCGATCTCGGCCTCGCGCATGCGCAGCAGGTCCACCGTGCTGCCGAAGAACACCCTGCCGCTGTCGGGCCGGGTCTTGCCAGTGATGACATCCATCATCGTGGTCTTGCCAGCCCCGTTGGGGCCGATGATGCAGCGAAGCTCACCGTTGTTCACTTCCAGCGACAGGCCGTTGAGCGCCTTGAAGCCGTCGAAACTCACCGAGACGTTGTCGACATACAGCACGACCCCGTGAACCACGTCCAGTTCGGTCGAGCTGCCGGGTCGGCCGCCGTAGTTGGCCGGGGCATCACCGATCTCATCGATCGGCAGAGGCTCCAGGGAACCCGTCCTGACGGTTGTTGCAGCAGCGTTCATGCCTTCACCTCACGACGACGACGCAGCAGGCCGATGATGCCCTGCGGAAGATACAGCGTTACGCCGATGAACAAGGCCCCCAGGAAGTACAGCCAGTATTCGGGAAACGCGACAGTGAACCAGCTCTTGGCCCCGTTGACGAAGAAGGCCCCCAGAATGGGACCGATCAGGCTGGCGCGACCACCCACCGCCGCCCAGATCGCCACCTCGATGCCAGCGGCCGGCGACATCTCGCTCGGGTTGATGATGCCCACCTGCGGCACATACAGGGCGCCGGCCACCGCACACATGACGGCACTGATGGTCCAGATTGCCAGCTTGTAGGCCACCGGGTTGTAGCCGCAGAACATCACGCGGCTCTCGGCATCGCGCAGGGCCTGCAGCACACGGCCGAAGCGGCTGTGCACAATGGCCCGGGCCAGCAGGTAAAACCCCACCAGCGTCAACCCGGTGATCACGAACAGGCCCATCCGCGTCGAGTGCAGGGCGATCGGAATGCCCAGGATGCGCTTGAAGTCGGTGAAACCATTGTTGCCGCCGAAACCGGTCTCGTTGCGAAAGAACAGCAGCATCGCGGCAAAGGTCATGGCCTGGGTGATGATCGAGAAATACACCCCCTTGATGCGCGAGCGGAACGCGAAGTAGCCGAACACGAAGGCCACCAGACCAGGTACCAGCACCACCAGCAGCATCTGGGCGATGAAGGAGTCGCTGAAGGTCCAGTGCCAGGGCAGTGCCTTCCAGTCAAGGAACACCATGAAGTCCGGCAGGTCGCTCTTGTAATTGCCGTCGCGACCGATCTGTCGCATCAGGTACATGCCCATCGCATAGCCGCCCAGCGCGAAGAACAGGCCGTGGCCCAGCGACAGGATGCCGGCATACCCCCAGATCAGGTCCATGGCCAGCGCGCAGATCGCATAGCACATGATCTTGCCGATCAAGGCCACCATGTAGTCGGACAGATGAAACAGGTTGCCTTGCGGCACCACCAGGTTGAGTACCGGCACCAGCACCGCGACCGTGATCACGGCCGCCAGCACCGCCAGCCAGCCGCGAGGCCCGAGCAGCAGGCCATGCTTTTCGAAGGCGAGCAGGTCGGAGTGATTGCCGCCCATGGCCGCTGCGCCGGAAGAGGAGGTCAGGACGGCGCTCATGCTTCTGCACTCCGGCCCTTCAGGGCAAACAGGCCTTGCGGACGCTTCTGGATGACCATCACGATCAGCACCAGCACCATGATCTTGGCCAGCACCGCACCCTGCCAGCCTTCCAGCAGCTTGTTGATGATGCCCAGACCCAGGGCCGCGTAGACCGTGCCGGCCAGCTGCCCGACACCGCCCAGCACCACCACCATGAAGGCATCGACGATGTAGCTCTGGCCCAGGTCAGGACCGACGTTGCCGATCTGGGTGAGTGCACAGCCAGCCAGGCCGGCGATGCCGGCACCGAGCGCAAACGCGTAGGTGTCGACCCGCGCCGTATGCACACCGACACAGGCCGCCATGGTGCGGTTCTGGGTCACGCCGCGTACGAACAGGCCCAGACGGGTGCGGCTGACCAGCAGGGCCAGACCCGCCAGCACCAGCAAGGCAAAGACGATGATCGCGATGCGGTTGTAGGGCAGGGTCAGGTTCGACAGCACCGTGATGCCCCCCGAAAGCCAGGCCGGGTTTTCAACCTGTACGTTCTGGGCGCCGAAGATCGTGCGCACGGCCTGCATCAGCACCAGGCTGATGCCCCAGGTGGCCAGCAGGGTTTCCAGGGGCCGACCATAGAGGAAGCGGATGACCGAGCGCTCGAGCACCGCACCGACCAGGGCCGCCACCAGGAAGCTGACCGGGATGGCCAGCAGCAGGTAGTAGTCGAACGCGCCCGGCAGGTGGGACTTGAAAAGGTTCTGGACCACGTAGGTGGCGTAGGCGCCGATCATCATCAGCTCGCCGTGGGCCATGTTGATCACGCCCATCAGGCCATAGGTGATGGCCAGGCCCAGAGCCACCAGCAACAGGATCGAGCCCAGGCTCGCGCCGGTGAAGACCACCGCCAGACGCTCGCCCCAGGCCAGTCGTCCCTGCACGGCGGACAATGTCTGCTTGAGTACCTCTCGAACCTCCGGATCCTGCTCGCCGTCCTTTTTCAGGCGCTCGAGCAGTAGCGAGCGCGTGGCGGCGTTGTTGCTGTCGGCCAGCATCCTTGCGGCCGACAGGCGCTTGGCCTTGTCGCTGGAGCCGATCAGGGCGGCCGCGCGCAACTGGCCGATCTCGGCTTTCAGTGAGGCGTCGGCTTCCTTCTCGTACGCCTTCTCGAGCAGGGGCAGCTTGTTCTCGTCGATCTGGTTCTTCAGGTCAGCCACCGCCTTCTTGCGTACTGCAAGATCCGGCGAGATCAGGGCCAGGGCGGCCAGGGCCGATTCGAGTTCCTGACGCATCCGGTTGTTGTTGACTGGCTCCTCAGCGTCTTCGGGCATCTTGGCAGCAGCACCCGAAACGTCGGAGGCGGCCTCGCCCTTGAGCAGATAGACCTTGCCCGCAGCAACCCGCACATTGCCCTCGAGCAGTTCCTTCAGGAACGCAGGCAATTGCGGGTCGCCCGATGCCAGCAGGGGCGCCAGGGCCGCGATGCGGTCATCGCCTTCGCCGGCACTGATGGCCAGTGCCTGTTCGTTGTTCAGGGCATGCGCGAGGGATCCCGACAAGAGCAGCCACAAGGCCAGCAATGCGGAGGAAAACGCGCGCAAGGGTCCGCTTCGGTCGGATCGTTCAGGGGGCAGCGGCATGGCAGGTGCGCAGCCCCGGAGATGGGGGGTGTGTTCAGAGGGGGTCATGATGGGGGGTCATGCTTGAAGAAGGAAAATCAGTGACGGGCGTATCACTGCAGGGGCCGAAGGTGGGGCGCGCAAGATTGCGCGCCCCGGACCAGACGTGTCGGGCCGGCCCCCGCCAGCCCGAACCGCCCTGCGCGCATCGCCTCGAGACGCGCAAGGTGTCCGGTGATCAGGAAACGCTGATTACTTCTTCTTTTCGGGCTCGTCCTTCTTCTTGTCGTTGCCCTCGATGAACGGGCTCCAGGGGTTGGCGCGCACCGGACCCTTGGTCTTCCACACGACATTGAACTGGCCGTCAGCCTTGATCTCGCCGATGAAGACCGGCTTGTGCAGGTGATGGTTCTTGGCATCCATCGTGGAGGTGAATCCACACGGGGCCTTGAAGGTCTGACCTGCCATCGCTGCGATCACCTTGTCGGTGTCGGTCGACTTGGCCTTCTCGACAGCCTGCTTCCACATGTAGATGCCGATGTAGGTGGCTTCCATCGGATCGTTGGTCAGCGGCTTGTCCTTGTGACCGGGCAGGTTCTTGGCCTTGGCGTAAGCAGCCCACTTCTTGGTGAACTCGTCGTTGGCCGGGTTCTTCAGGCTCATGAAGTAGTTCCAGGCGGCCAGGTGGCCGACCAGGGGCTTGGTGTCCACACCACGCAGCTCCTCCTCGCCCACCGAGAAGGCAACCACCGGCACATCGGTGGCCTTCAGGCCCTGGTTGCCCAGTTCCTTGTAGAAGGGAACGTTGGAGTCACCGTTGATGGTGGAGACCACGGCGGTCTTCTTGCCCTCTGAGGAAAACTTCTTGATCTTGCCGATGATGGTCTGATAGTCGCTATGGCCGAAGGGGGTGTACTCCTCCATGATGTCCGACTCGGCAACGCCCTTGCTCTTGAGGAAGGCACGCAGGATCTTGTTGGTGGTACGGGGATACACATAGTCGGTGCCCAGCAGCACCCAGCGCTTGGCGCTCCCGCCTTCCTTGCTCATCAGGTATTCGACGGCGGGAATGGCTTGCTGGTTGGGGGCGGCACCGGTGTAGAACACGTTCTTGGACAGCTCTTCACCCTCGTACTGCACCGGGTAGAACAGCAGGCCGTTCAATTCTTCGAACACGGGCAGAACCGACTTGCGCGACACCGAGGTCCAGCAGCCGAAGGTCACGGCGACCTTGTCCTGCGAGATCAGCTGCTTGGCCTTCTCGGCAAACAGGGGCCAGTTCGAGGCGGGATCGACGACGACCGGCTCGAGCTTCTTGCCCAACACGCCGCCCTTGGCATTGATTTCGTCAATGGCCATCAGCGCGACGTCTTTGAGAACGGTCTCGGAAATGGCCATCGTGCCGGAGAGGGAGTGCAAGACACCCACCTTGATGGTGTTGCTTTGCGCGTGGGCGATGCTGCCCATGCTGGCCATCGCGACAGCTGCGCTCAGCGTCTTCAATGCGATACGACGTTTCATGTGTGCTCCTGACTTGGGATTTGAGACAAACAAAGGGAAAAGGGAGAGCCCAGGATCTGCCGGACAGGCAAACCGGACCAGCGAACAACCTCGCAGTCACGCGCCTTGCAGGCCGGGTTCAGCGACCTGCGCCAGCGGTAAAAGCCGTGGTGCTGACAGGGATATGGCAAGGACCGTGCCAGCAATCAGATGGCCGGCAATGGACGCCTGTTGGTGCATCGGCAGACAAAAAATGCCCCGAAACCCGAAAGAGCCGGGTCAGGGCATGGCTTTGGCGCACCTTGGTGGTGCACGCACCATTGGGCAGCGCGGCTGCCGGGACGCTGGATCAGCCCAGATCGCGGGCGCTGGGGATCGGCGTCATGCCGGGCAGCTGATGGCCCTTGGCTGCCAGCACCGCCCGCAACACGGCCGAGGCGGTCACCGCGGCGGCAATCGTCCCCAGGGCAATCAGGTTGCCGGGCACACCGCTCTTGCCGGTACCCAGCGCGAACAAGGTGTCCCCGTCCCACTGGGTATGGATCGGATCGATGACCCGGGCCAGGCCATCATGGGCCATCTGGGCGACCTTCTGGGCCTGGGCCTTGGTCAATACCGCATCGGTGGCGATCACGCCGATGGTCGTGGCCATGCCCGCCTGCAGCGAGGGGGGGATCTCGCCGCGCAGCAAGGAGGCGGTGATGCCCTGACGGGACTTGCCGTCGGCGGTACGGGCACCGGCAATCACCTTGCCCGAGCGCGGGTCGATCACATCGCCAACGGCATTGACGGCGATCAGCGCGCCTACCGTGACCTTGCCCACCTTGACGGCGGCCGTACCGATCCCCCCGGCCATGGCACGTGCCATGCCAAAGAACTTGCCCACGGTCGCGCCTGCGCCGGCCCCTACCGAGCCCTCGGCCGGTGCCTGCGTGCTGGCCGCATCGCAGGCCTTGTATCCGGCCTGGGCATCGGGGCGAATCCGGTGGTCGCCCACCGCCAGATCGAACAGGATGGCAGCTGGCACGATCGGTACCCGGGTCGGACCGGCGGGCCAGCCGATCTGGCGCTCCTCCAGCCATTTGACGACGCCCCCGGCCGCGTCCAGCCCGAAGGCGCTGCCGCCCGAGAGCAGCACCGCATGCACCTGGTCGACCAGGTTCATCGGATTGAGCAGATCGGTTTCGCGGGTGCCCGGGGCAGAGCCGCGCACATCGACACCACCGACGGCGCCCGACTCGGTCATGACCACGGTACAGCCGGTGGGGCGGCGGGTATCGGTGAAGTGGCCCACCTTGACGCCGGGGACGTCGGTGATGGCGCCGCCAAGAAGGGCGTCAGGCATGGCTGTTGTCTGGGCTGAGGTGAGTCGGGAGGTGCCGGCTGCAAGCGCACCCGCAGAGGCCATCAGGGCAAAGTCGCGACGGTTCATGGCGTGTCTCCTTCATGGCGGGCTTCTGGCCGAAGCGTACACGCTGGCCTCAATAGTCAATGGGATACCCGAGGCCAGCCAGAATTGCCGCCAGCTCGCGCCTCTGGCGTGCCGGGTCGGCAGGCCGATCCGCCCGCAGACGCCCGACCTCCTCGGCCGAAAAAGGCTGAAAGCGGGTCAGCAGGCTGGGGCCGGCAAACTGCGGTACCAGCCAGTTCATCAGCCGGGCAATCCGCGCATCGTCCAGACCGGAGTTGTGCACCCCCGGCACCTGGACCAGGAAGGCGCGCCCCTGCGGCAGGTGCAGAAAGCGCCCGATCACCCCCTGCAGGGGCGGTATGCGGCCCAGCGCATGGGCCGCGCCCTGGTCGCCATGGCAGCCCGAGCAATGCAGCAGATAATCGCTGCGCGCAGCCTGGTCCGGCCCCGTACCCAGCGCACTCGAGGCCGGCGCGCCCGCACTGGTTGCGCCCGCAACCGATGCCTGACCGATGACCGGACGGGCGAGCGCTTCGGAGGTTGCCCTGGCCAGCGAGCGCTCCTGCGCATGCACCGGCGCAGCCCCCAGGGCCAAGGCAAGGACCTGGACAATGACGGTGACGAGCACGGCCGCCACGACGGCGCACGGCGAGGCCTGGCGCGCCTTTTCAAGACGCGGGCTGGCGCACTCAGGACTTGGCCACACCGACAATCGCGGACACCGTGCAGTGATAGGCTGAACTGGCATTGGCCATGCACCAGTTGACGTCATTGTGGATGCCCATCGAGTAGCCCGGGCGCTCGCGCTCGTTGTTGTTGCACAGGCAACGCCCGCAGGAGGGCTTGCCACAGCAATCGTAATAGCTGATCAGGTAGTCGATGTTGTCCTTGGGATTGCGGCAGGTACCGACCCAGGTCACCTTGGACATCTCGGTGCCGGGCGGGCATTGCGAGATCGACCCGCCGCAGCAGGTGCACAGGAACCCGTCGATGGCGCAGTTGCGCCAGTACTCGCAACTGGTATCGGGCGCAGGCTTGGCAGCCGGCGTGGCGGCGAAGGCCTGCGAGCGATCCCAGGGCAAGGTGGGCACGACGGCACCACCGACCATCCATTGCCCCAGCCGGGTGAGCGCCGAGCGCCGCCCCTGGTGGTGCGCGGTGCGGCGGGCCTGTCGTTCGGTCAGGGCATCGATCCAGTGGCTCAGGCGCTTCATGCGGTCATCCTCGAACACGCTTCGAACAATCGGACATGCGGAGGGCTCAGGCCGCTTCGCGTCGTACGTCAAGATACTGCTGCAGGGTACCCACCCCCAGGTCACGGGCGGTGAACAGCGAATCCAGATGCTCGCGGCTGTTGATCATGCCCTTGGCGCGCAGGATGCCCTGCTCATCGATCAATGCAGCAAAGGGCAGCCGCGACACCCGGTACTGCATGCCCAGTTCATTGGACAGCACGTAGGGAAAGGCGCCCAGGCCGGCCTCCTTCCAGAAGGCCAGGTGCTCGGGCATGTTGCCATCACTGGCCAGCACCACACGCAGGCCCTGCCCTTCGGCCTTGGCTACCGACTGGATCGCCGGCAGCAGCTTCTTGCACACCGGGCAGGTCGGCGACAGGAAGAACAAAAGCGTGCTCACTGCTGCAGGGCCGCCCAGGCTGAGCGTTTCTCCGGTCAGGGTCGGCACCTGCAACTGCGGCGCCGCCTCGCCCAGACGCGGACCGGCATCGGTCACCAGCGCACCCATGGGCGCGATGCGCTCATAGAGCACGCCGATCTGGCGGGCCAGGGCCCATACGGCAACCAGCAGCGCCAGCACGACCAGCCACAGGACCACATTGGAGACCAGCAAGGCGTTCATGTCATTTCCTTCAGGCGCCGCAGGCGTCCGCTCTGGCGCATCAATTCCTCGCTGACGCGATGCAGGCCGATGAACCCCAGGCTGCACAGCAGGGCGGCCCACAGGTCGAAGCCTTCCGGGGCCCGCGCAAGTGCGGGCGCGGACCAGGCCAGCGCCAGGGCGACCAGCACCGCATTGCGCAGGACCAGGGCCCAGGAAAGTGGCTGAGCCTCGTCGCCGCAGCCACAATCGATGCTGGCGCGGCCCCGCAGGAGATTGAGGGCCATGGCCAGCGCATAGACCAGCAACAGCGCTGCGGCCAGCAGCAGGGCCGGCATGCGGGTCGATGGCGCGATCAGCCCGAGCGGTACCAGGGCCTCGAGCAGCGGCAGCAGGAAGGCCAGGGCAGGCAGCAGGCGCGGGGGCACCAGCCGGTAGGCTTGCAGCGATCCGGCAAAGTCCTGGCGCCGGGTGATCTTGTGCCAGGCCGCCGGCCCGAAGAGGGACGCCAGCAGCACCATGCCGGCAGCCTGGGTCACCGGGTCGCGCAGGAGGTCAGACAACAGGACGGACATGGCGCGCAGGCCTTCAGTGTGAGTCGAGCGATACCGAAGCACTGCCGATCGGCACCACGCTCTGGCTGACACGGTAGCGCGGCCCGCTCATGACCACCAGGCCGTTTTTCATGCCATCGATGGCCACCAGCATCGGCTGATCTTCGTTGCGAGGCACATGCAGGGCAATCGCCGACTGGCCTGGCAGGACGGCGATGCGTTTGCCGCTGGCGATGTCGATCACCCAGATCTGCGCGGCGGGCATCTTGTGGCTGCCTTCCTTGCCCCCCGGATGCATCGCAACGAACAATCGGCCTCGCTGGGCATCGAGGGCCAGCGGGCCATAGCCGCCGGGGCGCCAGCCCTGGGCGCGGGCAGATTTACCGTTGACCACGCCCGCCATGGCCGGCAAGGCCAGGCTCTGGCCCTTGCTGGCGCGGGCCTGGCCCAGATCGAAGGCCACCAGATGGCCCGCAAACGAGGCAAACCAGTAGGTGTCGCCCATTTGCGCGGCGCTGATGAACAAGGCATCGGCCTGCGGATCAAATACTTTGCCGGTATTTTCGCGGCCGCCCTGGGCGGGCAGGCGCCCCGCTTCGTCCAGGGTGTAGGTGGCGATCGAGCCATCGCCACAGAGCATCGAAAAGCGCCGTGCATGGCGGGCCGCCGGATACAGCCCCCAGCAGCCAGCGGCATCGATCTCGGCCACCTGTCTGCGCTGCTGCAGGTCGACCACCGAGACGCTCACCGCCGGGGTGGCATTGAGCACATACAGCAGGCGTCCGTCGGACGACGTGCGCAGATAGCCCTTGTACCCGACCGCCTGGGCGCGCCGCGGCTCGATGGGAATCTCGTACTTGAAGCTCATCGACTCGACGTCGTGCACCTCGACGACATCGACCCGCTCGCCCCGATGCAGCCGCGTCATGTAGGTCGTGGCGACATACAGCTCGCGACCATCGGCCGAGAGCGTGAACTGGCCCGCAAAGCCTGCACTGACCAGGCCGAGGTAGCGGCCGCTGTCGGCATCGACGAAGTGGATGCGGCCATCGACGATATGGTTGATCGCGACATCCCCCACCAACACCCTGTGACGCACCTTGGCCGGGGCCAGGGTGCCGCGCTCATCGAGCGGCAATTCGGCCGCGGCCTGGCCGGCCATCAAGGCCAGCATCAACAGCAGTCCCGGGATTCGCATGCGTCAAGGCTCCATCTGGCGGCGCGCCGGCCCAAAGCCGGCAGTCTAGCCAATCCAAGGCCGGTGCGCCAACCCGGTACCGGCAGGCCTTGCCCGTACCCGCTGCAAGCACAATCGGCCGCTCTCCGGGCAAGGCCGTAAAATAGAGATCTCCCCTCCATCCTCACAAGAGAAATCCGCCATGGCCTCTGCTTCCCGCGCCAGCTTCAGCTGGTCCGATCCGCTGCTGCTCGATGCCCAACTGACCGACGACGAGCGCCAGGTGCGCGAGGCCGCTGCGGCCTTCTGCCAGGACCACCTGGCCCCGCGCGTGCTGGAAGCCTTTCGCCACGAAACCACCGACCCCTCGCTGTTCCGCGAGATGGGCGCTGTCGGCCTGCTGGGCGCCACCATCCCCGAGGCCTATGGCGGCGGCGGCCTGAACTATGTCTGCTATGGCCTGGTCGCCCGCGAGGTCGAGCGCGTCGACTCCGGCTACCGCTCCATGATGAGCGTGCAATCGTCCCTGGTGATGGTCCCGATCAACGACTTCGGCAGCGAAGCGCAAAAACAGAAATACCTGCCCAAGCTGGCGACCGGCGAGTGGATCGGCTGCTTCGGCCTGACCGAGCCGAATCACGGCTCCGACCCTGGCTCCATGATCACCCGTGCCAAGTCGGTGCCCGGCGGCTACTCGCTGACCGGCGCCAAGATGTGGATCACCAACAGCCCGATCGCCGATGTCTTCGTGGTCTGGGCCAAGGATGACGGCGGACAGATCCGCGGCTTCATCCTCGAGAAGGGCTGGAAAGGCCTGTCCGCGCCGGCCATCAAGGGCAAGGTGGGCCTGCGTGCCTCGGTCACCGGCGAGATCGTGATGGACGGGGTCTTCGTACCCGAGGAAAACGCCTTCCCCGAGGTGCGTGGCCTCAAGGGCCCCTTCACCTGCCTGAACTCGGCCCGCTACGGCATCGCCTGGGGCGCCCTGGGCGCCGCCGAGGACTGCTGGCACCGTGCCCGCCAGTACACGATGGATCGCAAGCAATTCGGTCGCCCGCTGGCGGCCAACCAGTTGATCCAGAAGAAGCTGGCCGACATGCAGACCGAGATCACGCTCGGCCTGCAAGGCTGCCTGCGCCTGGGCCGCATGAAGGACGAGGGCACCGCAGCCGTCGAGATCACCTCGATCATGAAGCGCAACTCCTGCGGCAAGGCCCTGGACATCGCACGCGTGGCCCGTGACATGATGGGTGGCAATGGCATCTCCGACGAATACGGCGTGGCCCGCCACCTGGTCAACCTCGAGGTCGTCAACACCTACGAGGGCACCCACGATGTCCACGCCCTGATCCTGGGCCGTGCCATCACCGGCATTGCCGCCTTCTCCAACTGAGTGCCACTGACCTGTCCAAACCGGAGCCGCTCATGAAGACGACCGCCTCACGCCGCCTCTGCCTGGCAGCCCTGCTCACGGCAGCGCTGTCCCTGCTGGGCCCGGCCCTGCCCGCGCAGGCCCAGGACCAACCCGTGAAGCTGCTGGTGGGCTTTCCCGCTGGCGGCAGCCTGGACCTGGTGGCGCGCGTGCTGGCCGAGGGCATGCAGCGCGAGCTGGGTCGGCCGGTGGTGGTCGAGAACAAGGCCGGGGCCGGCGGGCAGATTGCCGCGCAGGCCCTGAAGGGGGCGGCGCCCGATGGCCGTACGCTGTTCATGTCGAACAGCCATACGGTGGCCATGATTCCGCTGACCATGCTCAAGCCTGGCTTCGATACCCTCAAGGACTTCGATCCGGTGGCGATGGTCGCCGTCAATCCCGATGTGTTCGCGGTCAGCACCGCACTGGTGGGCAATGCGGTCAGCAATCTGCGTGAATACGGCCAGTGGGTGCGGGCCCATGCCGGCAAGGGCAGTGTCGGCGTGCCGGCACCGGCCAGCGCCCCCGACTTCGCGGTCGGCCTGGTCGGCAAGGCCTTGGGTGTATCCCTGCAATCGGTGCCATTCCGTGGCGACGGACCGGTGACCCAGGACCTGGTGGCTGGCCAGATCCCGGCAGGCCTGGGTGGTGCCGGAGCCATGCTGCCCCACGCCAAGGCCGGCAAGCTGCGCATCCTGGCAGTCAATGGCAGCCGGCGCTCGCCACAGATGCCCGATGTGCCGACCTATGCCGAGCAGGGTGTGGACGGCTACGAGGAAGTGATCTTCACCGGTGTGTTCGCACCGGCGGGCACCCCCAGGGAGCTGGTCGCCGCCTACAATGCCGCGATCAACAAGATCGTGCTGTCGGCCGGCTTTGCCGAGCGCCTCAGTTCGCTGGGCATCATCCCGACCGGAGGCTCGCCCGCCGACCTGGCCGAGCGCGTGCGCAAGAGCTCGCAGGCCTGGCAGGTGATGGTGCGCAATGCGGGCTATCAGCCCCAGTAAGCCGCAAAAAACTCAGCGGCCTGATCAAACCACAGGCCGTCTGCGGCCTGATCAAACCCCAGGCCGTCTGCGGCCTGATCAGCCCCCAGGCCGGCACATCGGCC
This sequence comes from Burkholderiales bacterium, assembly GCA_029977705.1. Classification (GTDB taxonomy): domain Bacteria; phylum Pseudomonadota; class Gammaproteobacteria; order Burkholderiales; family Burkholderiaceae_E; genus JAPOKJ01. The sequence goes on from JAPOKJ010000007.1 coordinate 63,921, forward strand.
AGTAGCTCTCGTACATGTCGCGCAGGAAGGCCGTCATCTCGGTGATCTCGACGCGGATCTCCTCGAGGGCTTCCTTCTCGCTGGCCTCTTCGTTGCGGGCGCTCACGAGAATCGAAGCCACCAGCGAGCGACCAGGTTCGTTTTCCCAGGGTGGCGGCGCTTCAAGATGAAGGTGTACAGCGGCGCCCGCCTCCTCCATGTCGCCGACAGCCCAGGCCAGAAATTCGAGCATGTGCAGGCCGAGCGCATCGGGGGTGACCCCGATCGAGATCGCAGCCGGCAGGATGCCGCCGGCCTCACGATCCGGCTCGGCGGCCTCCAGGGCCGCCTCCTCGATGCCCTCGAAGCCGAGCAGCAGCTCGGCGATGCCGGGTTGCGCCGGAGCCGGACGGGACTTGGGTCCGGGCCCCTTGCCGTGGGCGGGCTTGCGCGGGCGATGGTCGTGGTTCATGGTTTCAGTGGCGCGCGGCCGCGTCGGTCAGTGCCTTGACGGCAGGCAGTTCCTTGCCCTCGAGGAATTCGAGGAAGGCGCCACCGCCGGTGGAAATGTAGCTGACCCGATCGGTGATCCCATACTTGGCGATCGCGGCCAGCGTGTCGCCGCCGCCGGCGATCGAGAAGCCCGGTGACTCGGCAATGGCCTGGGCCAGGGTCCGGGTGCCGCCTTCGAAGGCGGCAAATTCGAACACGCCAACCGGACCATTCCAGACGATGGTGCCAGCGGTCCTGACGATGTCCGCCAGCTCCTGGGCACTGCTGGGGCCGATGTCCAGGATCATGTCGTCGGCCGCCACATCGGCGGCGGCCTTGAGCGTGGCCGGCGCGGTGGCCGAAAACGCCTTGGCCACCACCACGTCAGTGGGAATGGGCACGCTGGCGCCGCGCGCCGCCATCATCTCGATGATGCGCCTGGCCTCGGGAATCAGGTCGGCCTCGGCCAGTGACTTGCCGATCGGCATGCCCATCGCCGCCATGAAGGTGTTGGCGATGCCACCGCCCACGATCAGGCGGTCGACCTTGCTGCCCAGCGATTGCAGGATGGTCAGCTTGGTGGACACCTTGGAGCCGGCCACGATGGCCACCAGCGGGCGCTTGGGCGCATGAAGCGCCTTGCCCAGGGCATCGAGTTCGGCGGCCAGCAAGGGGCCGGCACAGGCGATCCGGGCAAAGCCTGCCATGCCATGCGTCGTGGCCTCGGCGCGGTGGGCCGTGCCGAAGGCATCGTTGACATAGATGTCGCACAGCGCGGCCATCTTGCGCGACAGCGCTTCGCTGTTTTTCTTCTCGCCGACATTGCAACGGCAATTCTCGAGCAGCACCACCTCACCCGCCGCCACCGTGAAGCCCCCCTCGACCCAGTTCTGGATCAGACGCACCGGCTTGCCAAGCAACTCGGACAGGCGCGCAGCGATCGGGGCCAGCGAGTCCTCGGGCGTGAGCGTGCCCTCGGTCGGACGGCCAAGGTGCGAAGTGACCATCACCGCCGCCCCCGCTTTGGCCGCCATCTCGATGGCGGGCAACGAGGCGCGGATGCGGGTGTCGTCGGTGATCTTGCCGGCGTCATCCTGCGGCACGTTCAGGTCGGCACGGATGAAGACGCGCTGGCCGGCCAGCGCCTGGTCTTGGAGGCGGAGAAAGTTCAGGGTGCTCATGGCATTGGGTTCAAGGTTGAATCGATGGTCAGGCCCGGCATGCCGGCACCCGGGGCTGCAGGCGGGCGACCCCGGCAAAAGCAAAAGGGCTCATGCGAGCCCTTTCAACTTTGCGACGGGTCAGCGGCCGAGCCCCTTATTTTGCGCTCATCAGGGCCACGGTGGTGTCCAGCATGCGGTTGCTGAAGCCCCACTCGTTGTCGTACCAGCTCGACACCTTGACCAGCTTGCCCGACACCTTGGTCAGGGTGGCGTCATAAGTGCTCGAGGCCGGGTTGTGGTTGAAGTCAACCGACACCAGGGGCGCATCGGTGTAGGCCAGGATACCCTTGAGCGCGCCTTCCGAGGCCTGCTTGAGGATCTGGTTGACTTCATCGACACTGGTCTCGCGCTTGGCGATGAAGCTCAGGTCGACGATCGACACATTGATGGTCGGCACGCGCATGGCATAGCCGTCCAGCTTGCCATTGAGTTCGGGTAGCACCAGGCCCACGGCGGCGGCGGCACCGGTCTTGGTGGGGATCATGCTCATCGTCGCGCTGCGGGCGCGGCGCACGTCTTCGTGGTAGACGTCGGTGAGTTTCTGGTCGTTGGTGTAGGCATGGATGGTGGTCATCAGGCCGGTCTCGACACCGATGGTGTCATTGAGCGGCTTGACCAGCGGGGCCAGGCAGTTGGTGGTGCAGGAGGCGTTCGAGATGACGGTGTGGGCCGCCTTGAGCACATTGTGGTTGACACCATAGACGACCGTGGCATCGACATCCTTGCCGCCGGGGGCGGAGATGATGACCTTCTTGGCGCCACCGGCCAGGTGCTTGCCGGCATCGGCCTTGGTGGTGAAAAAGCCGGTGCACTCGAGCACCACATCCACGCCCATCTCGCCCCACTTGATGGCGGCCGGATTGCGCTCGGCAATCACCTTGATGCGATCGCCGTTGACGACGATGGCATCGCCATCGACGGTCACCGTGCCCGGGAACTTGCCATGGGCAGTGTCGTACTGGGTCAGGTGGGCATTGATCTTGGCATCGCCCAGGTCATTGATGGCGACGATCTGGATGTCATGTTTCTTGCCGCCCTCGTAGTGGGCACGCAGGATGTTGCGACCGATACGGCCGTAGCCGTTGATACCGACACGAATAGTCATGGAAAGCTTCCTAAGTCAGAAAAACAAAACGGATCCGCAAAAAGGCCCCGCCGTGGCAGGGCCGCACAATCATTTCAGGGCGCGGCGGCGCAGGCTCTCGAGCACGGTATCGGCCAGGTTGCGCGGATTGATCCCGAACAGGTCGAAGACCTGACCGGCCGGCGCCGATTCACCGAATCGATCCACCCCGACGACCGCGTCGCAGCCGTATTTCCACCACAGGTCGGTCACGCCTGCCTCGATGGCCACGCGCGGCAGATTGTCTGGCAGCACATAGCGTTTGTATGTGACATCCTGCCGATCGAAAAGGCTGGTCGAGGGCATCGAGACCACGCGCACCTCGACGCCCTGCGCGGCCAGCAGGTCGCGGGCCGCCATCGCCACGCCCAGCTCGGAACCGCTGGCAATGATCACGGCCAGGGCACCGGCAGCATCGCGCAGCACATAGCCGCCCTTGGCGATCGCATCGACCTGGGCCTGCGAGCGGGTAAAGAAGGGCACGGCCTGGCGCGACAGCAACAGGGCACTCGGTCCGTCCCGGCGCTCGATGGCACTGCCCCAGGCGATGGCGGTCTCGACCGGATCGGCCGGACGCCAGACATCGAGTTGCGGAATCAGGCGCAGGCTGGCGGCATGCTCGACCGACTGATGGGTCGGACCATCCTCGCCCAGACCGATCGAGTCGTGGGTGAAGACATGGATCACGCGCAGCTTCATCAGCGCCGCCATCCGGATGGCATTGCGCGAGTAATCCGAGAAGGTCAGGAAGGTGCCGCCGTAGGGGATGAAGCCGCCATGCAGGGCCAGGCCGTTCAGGACGGCGGCCATGCCGAATTCGCGGACACCGAAGTTGATGTGCCGACCGACCAGGCGGGCGCCGTCCTGGTCGACCACCGGCCGCAAGGCCTGCACGCCGGCAAAGTCGGTCAGGTTGCTGCCGGTCAGGTCGGCAGAGCCGCCGATCAATTCCGGCAAGGCCGGGCCGAAGGCATTGAGGGCATTTTGCGAGGCCTTGCGGGTGGCGATCTTCTCGGCCTTGCTGATGGCCTGGTCGAGGGCGGCATCGAAGGCATCATCATGGCTGGCCGACAACTGGCCCTGCATGCGCCGCTCGAGCGCCGCGGCCAGCTCCGGATAGGCCTTGCGGTATTGACCGAACAGTTCTTCCCAGAGGGCCTGCTGGCGCGCGCCACTGGCGCGGGCATCCCAGCCGGCATACACCTCGGCGGGCACCTCGAAGGGCGCATGGGGCCAGTCCAGCGCTGCCCGTGTCGCCGCAATTTCGGCATCGCCCAGGGGTTCGCCATGGGCCTTGGCCGTGCCACCACGCGCCGGCGAACCCTTGCCGATGACGGTCTTGCACTGGATCAGGGTCGGAGCAAAGCGCCCGTCACGGCCCGCAGCCCAGCCCTTGGCAGTGGCGATTGCCTTGTCCACCGCCCAGACATCGTGACCATCGACATCGCCGATCACATTCCAGCCATAGGCCTGGAAGCGTCTGACGGTGTCATCGGAGAACCAGGGGCCGACCTGACCATCGATGGAGATGCCGTTGTCGTCGTAGAGCACGATCAGCTTGCTCAGCTGAAAGCTGGCCGCCAGCGCACAGGCCTCATGGGAGATGCCTTCCATGAGGCAGCCATCACCGGCAAAGACATAGGTGAAGTGATCGACCACGGCCAAGCCGGGTCGGTTGAACTCGGAGGCCAGATGCTTTTCCGCCAGGGCCATGCCCACGGCATTGGCCAGACCCTGACCGAGCGGGCCGGTGGTGGTCTCGACCCCCGGGGTGATGCCGACCTCGGGGTGGCCGGGCGTCCTGGAGTGCAACTGGCGGAAGGCCTTCAGGTCATCGATCGACAAGGCGTAGCCGCTCAGGTGCAACAGGCTGTACAGCAGCATCGAGGCATGGCCGTTCGACAGCACGAAACGGTCGCGATCGGCCCAGGCCGGATCGACCGGGTTGTGCTTGAGGTGCCTGCCCCACAGTGCCACCGCCATGTCGGCCATGCCCATCGGCGCGCCCGGGTGGCCGGAATTGGCCTTCTGGACAGCGTCCATCGAGAGGGCGCGGATGGCATTGGCCATCTGGGAAGTGCTGGCGGACGGGACGACGGACATGGGCAGGACCTTTGGGCGGCGTTGAGGGCGTTGAGGGCGTTGAGGGCTTTGAGGGCGATTCGGACGATCAGGGCGTTTTGGCGGTGCGGCGGCGGGACGCTCGGATGCGGCGTTTGCGGCCCCCCACCGACCGGCCGACCGGGGTGCGCTTCCCGGGCCCGGCAGTCCATGGGACGCCTCGTTAGAATGGACCCCTGATTTTAACCGAGGCGCCGTTCGCCCCCCGCCCGCCGATGATCCCGCGCCTGCTTTGCCCCCTGCCCGCCAGTGGCGGCCGCCTGCAACTGAGCAAAGCCCAGGCCCACCACCTGCTCAAGGTGCTGCGCCTGCGACAGGGCGACGCCCTGCAATGCTTCGACGGCCACGGGCTGCGCTTCGAGGCCCGGCTCGAGATCGAGGGCGGCAGCCAGGCCTGGGTGCAGGCCGGCGCCGGGCAGCAGGTCTGGACGCCGCCCTCCCCCCGCCTGTGGCTGGCGCAAGGTCTGGCCGGCGGCGACAAGATGGACTGGGTGGTCGAAAAGGCCGTCGAAATCGGTGTCGCCCGGCTGACCCCGCTGGCCTGTGATCGAAGCATCGTGCGCCTGGATGCCGCCCGGGCCGAGCGACGCCATGGCCACTGGCAGGCGCAGGTCGAGGCCGCCTGCATGCAGAGCCAGCGCGATGCGCTGATGCAGCTGGACCCGCTGCAGGCCAGCAACGCCTGGCTGCTCAGCATGAAGGACCACCCCGGTCCACGACTGATCCTCGATCCGCAGGCCGACCAGGGCGTGCGCGAGGCCCTGCACGGACTGACCCGCCAGGCCCTGGCTGCCGGCGCATCAGCCCCCTTGCTGCAGGGCCTGGTGCTGCTGGTCGGCCCCGAGTCAGGCTTCTCCGACCAGGAAAGGGACGAGGCCCGGCGCTGCGGCTTTGTGCCGGCCCATCTGGGCCGTCAGGTGCTGCGCACCGAGACCGCTGCCCTGGTCGCCTGCAGCAAGCTGCAGGCCTGGATCGAGTCCGATCCGGCGCTGTCGTTGCCGGGCATGCCGGCTCAAATCCGGGCAGAATAGCGCCCGAGGGCGGCCTGCCAGCGCAGGTGCCGACGCCCGACAGCAGGCATTTCAAACAGACCAACAGGAGAGCAATCATGGGTCTACTCGAGTCGATTCTGGGCGCCGCTGCAGGTGCCCTGGGCGGACAACAACAGCAAGCCCCGCAGGGCAACAACCTGAGCCCCCTGCTCCAGGTGGCGCTGAGCCTGCTAGCCAACAGCGGTGGCCAAGGGGCGGCCCAGGGCGGCGGCGCGCTGGCCGGGATCGGAGGCCTGCAAGGCCTGATGGGCCTGTTCCAGAAGAACGGCCTGGGCGATGTCCTGGGTTCGTGGATCGGCACGGGCCAGAATGCGCCGATCGCGGGCAATGTGCTGGCCCAGGTGCTGGGCTCAGGACAGATGGGCCAGATCGCCCAGCAACTGGGGCTGTCCCACGGCGAGGCCGCCGACCAACTGGCCCAGGTCCTGCCCGATCTGATCGACAAGCTGACCCCGCAGGGTCAGGCGCCAGCGCAGGGATTCGGGGGCAGCGAGGACATCATGCGCATGCTCGGCGGCCTGCTGCAGCAGCGCTGATCAGGCAAGGGGCCCGCGCCTGCACAGGGGCAGGTCCCTCGTCGGTGCGATCAGTGCTTGCTGATCTTGTGCACCGAATAAAAGATGCGGAAGGCGATCTTGCGCTCGGCGAAAAAATCCGAGGCATCCCGGAAGACGTCGAGCAATTCGTCGCGTTCCTCGCCGTTGAACAGCGGGCTCTCGGGCAACGACTCGAGCACCACCACGATGCCCGGCTGATCGGCCTCGCTGCGCGCCTCGATGTCGGTCAGACAGTCGTACAGGGCATCCAGGTTCATGCCGAAATGCTTCGGGAAGGCAAAGCCCTTGGCAATGCTCGAGAGCACCCCCTTCTTGTCACGGACAGCAAAACAATTGGCATGAAGCCAGACCTGGTCCGAGCGCTCGGCCGAGCGTTTCAGGTCATCCAGGTCATAGGCACTGAGCGGCAGGACAGCCTGTAGCGGCATGTTGCTCAAGGCGGACATCGTCACTCCCGGATGCGTTTGAAGGATTGATAGTGGTCATCGCTGTAGTAGACCTCGGGCGATGTGCGCGGGTCCCCGCCCACGACAATGCGGCGCGCACCCCGATTGCGTGCACCGGGTGTCTCGACCGTGTATTCGGTGTAGTGACCACGCCTTTGCCGGGGCAGCAATTTCTCGCGATTGCCGAACACCACGCCATCCTTGGCATGGGGAAAGGGGCCGCCCTGACGGATCAGTGACAGGGTCCGGCGCGCCTCTGCCGGCAGGCTGGAGAGCGAGACCTCGGTGATCGGGGCCGCCACCTGCGACTCTGCCGGGGCATTGCGCGCCTGCACCGGTGCGGCCGGCAGGGCCCCCAGGCCCAGCAGGATCAGCAGGGAGCAAAGACGCAGCAGGGGAAGGAGCAGTCGGGGCATTCGTCCATGCTAGACCAGAATGCCCCTGGTGCCAAGACGGCACACGCCGCTGCCATCAATTCGATGACAGCGTCTGAATCGCGCGGTCCAGTGCGGTGCTTGCCGGCGCCAGGCGCAGCCGGCCAGCACGAAGCTCCTGACGAATCTGTTCGGCGGAATAGGACTGCGTGAAATCGGGGTGACGCCGCAGCACGAACAGCTTGCGGCTCGGGCTGACCCAGGCCAGCTTGGCACGGATCGTCTCTTCGTGCTCGCGCTCCAGATCCACGATGCAACCCTTGACCAGATCTGCCAGCAGATCAGACTCGCCCTGCGCAGCGCCGACCGATGCGGGGCTGGCAGGCATCGTGGCCGGCTGATCGGCAAGCTTGCTGTCGAACTGGATGGTGCCATCCGAGCGCATGCGCACCGAAGACTTGCGCCTCACCTCCAGGCTCTCCAGCGGCATGTTCTTGGCCGTGGTCAGCAGGTTGGTGGTCCATGAAAACCATTCGTTGAAGAACAGGTCGCGGCTGCCCTGGTCGATCTCGGTCAGGGACAGGCCATTCTTGAGGCCAGAGATCAGCTTGGGCAGCAGGCCGGCCAGACGGGCCACATCATCGGGACCCTTGGGGGACACGCTCCAGATCAGCTGCTCGCAGACCATCAGGGTGCGCTCCCAACCGGCATCGGCCGACGGCGCCTGCAGGCGGGCATGCGCCATCGCATCGATCCACCAGGTCTGGATGAACTGGCGCACGAACTCGGGCGTGGCCGCATCGATTCGGCGACTGACCTGGAACAGGGCCTCTTCACGCGCCATCAGCAGCGCTTCGGCCAGCTCCGATTCGCGCTCCAGCTCGGCGCGCTCGCCTTCACGTCGCGCATGGTCTTCGCGAACGAAAAAGGCCAGGCGATCACGGGCCTGATCAAAGATGGCCAGATCACGGTCAAAGCCCGAAATCAGGTCATTGACGATCAGCTGGATCTCCTCCACCAAGGCGGAGTCAGGCCCGACGTCCATCTCCGGATCGCAGGCAGTCTCGGAGATCATGTCGATCAGCAGCCGCAGCGGATGCTGGCGGCGGGCAAAGAAGCTGCGATCGAGCAGCGCCGCCTTGATGGCCACCACCTGCAGGCGCAGCAATTGCTGCTTGACCGAGTCGGCCAGTCGGCGGTCGGCATAGATGTAGTCGAAGATCAGTGAGACGATCTCGACCGTCACCTGGTCCAGCGGCGTGCCCTTGTCGCGGGCCTCGCTCGACAATTCACCCAGCAGCTGGGCAGACAGCGGGACCTGATGCTGCGACTCGGCCTGCAGGCTGGCCAGGGCGCCGAGCAGCGGCGGCTGCGCGGGCGGCAGCGGCAGGTCGGCCACCCCGAACATGCCCGGATCGGCCAGCAGGCGGGCTGCCTGCGAGCGCGCCGAGGACTGTCCCGAGGCGATCTGGCTGGCCAGCTGCTCGAACAGCTCGGCAGCCGCCGGCACCGACATCCCGGGATGATCATGCCCTCCCATGGCTGCCATGGCCTGTGCATGACCGGCCGGTACGCCCATCGCGTCGGCGCCTGCATGGGCCTGGGCAGCATCGTCCCCGCCAGCGGCAGCGCGCGGCGGCGTGTGGGCAGCGGCGGCGCCCTGCACGCGCCTGCGGATCTTGGGCAGGATGCGACCCGACTTCAGGCGGGTGTTGACACCGCTGTAGACCGAATTGAGGTTGGCCGAGACATAGGGTTCGAAGGCATCGAGCAGCGCCGTGCGTACATCGGCCGAGGGCGTGACCTCATTGAGCGCCGACTTGAGGGCATCGAAAATGACTTCCGGCGAGACCGGATGCTGGTCCTCTTCGAACCAGTCGCGCTCGACCAGGGCGGCCAGGCGGGCACGGATGCCAAGCACCTCGTCGGGATCGAGGCGGCTCTTGGCCCGATGCACCAGACGGTGCACCGTGATCTGGTCCTTGATGATGCTGTCATCGACCAGGCTCAGTTCGGACTCGTCATCACCGCTGGTTCCGGCATTCTCGGTGCGATTGAACATGCGCCGCTCGAAGATGTCGGCAAAGCCGCGCTTGAAGCGGGTCTGGATGTCGTCCTTGTGCTGCCGGATGATCGACACCGCCTCCAGCAAGGCCTGCTGTTCCTCGCGCTTGACCTTCATCAAGGCCTGCTCGGTCAGCTCGCCGCTCATCTTGTCGAGCGCATCGCTGACCACGGCGGACAGGCGCGAGACCACCTGCTCGCGGCATTCCTCGAGCATGGAAAAGCGCTTTCGGGAGTCGACCGGGATACCGGCTTCCTCTTGGACACTGGTAGGCGCGTAGGCGGAGCTCATGGGGCAGATTCCTGTTTCTACAGGCAGGGTAAAGAGCATGCCGGAGCCGGTCAACGATCCTCGGCGGCAGCGGGACCCTATTTGAGGGTCCCGCCGACGGCCGGTCAGGCCCAGGTCACGAACGGCGCCGGGTGACCAGACCCGCCGGGGCTCAGCGTTCGCTGTTGATGTCCACGACCGTCCAGGCCGTCATGTTGACGATGCGGCGCACCGTTGCCGAACTGGTCAGGATATGGACCGGCTTGGCCACGCCGAGCAGCACCGGACCGATCGCGACATTGTTGCCGGCAGCCGTCTTGAGCAGGTTGTAGGAAATGTTGGCACTGTCGATGCCAGGCAGCACCAGCAGGTTGGCCTCGTCACGCAGTGTCGAGCGCGGCATGATGGCCCGGCGCAACTCGGCATCAAGTGCGACATCGCCATGCATCTCGCCATCGACCTCGAGGTCGGGCGCCTTCTGGCGCAGCACTGCCAGGGCCTCGCGCATGCGCTGGGCGGAGGGGTGATTGGATGTGCCGAAGTTGGAGTGCGACAGCAAGGCCACCTTGGGAACGATGCCGAAGCGGCGCAATTCCTCGGCCGCCATCATCGTGATCTCGGCCAGTTGCGGACCACTCGGGCCCTCATTGACATGGGTGTCGACCAGCGTGACCTGTCGTCCGGTAAGCATCAGCGTGTTCATGGCTGCATATACCGTGGCTCCGGGCCGCCGCCCGAGCACCTGATCGATGTAGTGCAGATGCAGGCCATAGCGCCCGAAAGTGCCGCAGATCATGCCATCGGCATGGCCCTTGTGGACCATCATCGCGCCGATCAGGGTCTGGCGGCGACGCATCTCCAGCTTGGCATAGGAGGCCGTCACACCCTTGCGCTCGGTCATCTGGTGATAGGTTTCCCAGTAATCGCGATAGCGGCTGTCCCATTCGGGGTTGACCAGTTCGAAGTCGACATCCGGCTTGATACGCAGGCCGAACTCGTCGATGCGCTTTCCGATGACGGCCGGACGCCCGACCAGGACGGGATGGGCCAGCCCTTCGTCGACCACTGCCTGCACAGCGCGCAGCACGCGCTCGTCCTCGCCTTCTGCATAGACGACGCGCTTTTTCAGGGCCCGCTTGGCAGTGGCAAAGATCGGCTTCATGAAGTTGCCGGAGCGGTACACGAACTGCTCGAGCTGGGTACGGTAGGCCTCCATGTCGGCAATCGGCCGGGTCGCCACGCCGCTGTCGATCGCCGCCTGTGCCACCGCCGGTGCGATGCGCACGATCAGGCGCGGATCGAAGGGCTTGGGGATCAGATACTCGGGACCGAAGGACAGGTTCATCGCCGAGTAGGCGGTCGCCACCACGTCGGACAGTTCGGCCCGCGCCAGTTCAGCCACCGCATGCACCGCCGCGACTTCCATTTCACGCGTGATGGTGGTCGCGCCGACATCGAGGGCGCCCCGGAAAATGAAGGGAAAGCACAGGACGTTGTTGACCTGGTTCGGATAATCGGTGCGGCCGGTGGCGATGATGGCGTCATCGCGTACCGCCTTGACCTCCTCGGGGAGAATCTCGGGGTTGGGATTGGCCAGCGCGAAGATCAGCGGACGAGGGGCCATGCGGGCCACCATGTCCGGCTTGAGCACACCCCCGGCCGACAGGCCGAGAAAGACGTCGGCCTGCTCGATGATCTCGCCCAGGCTACGGGCAGTCGTGTCCTGCGCAAAGCGTTCCTTGTCGGGATCCATCAATTCCTTGCGACCCTTGTAGACCACGCCGGCCAGGTCGGAAACAAAGATGTTGCCAAGCGGCAGGCCCAGGTCGACCAGCAGGTCCAGACAGGCCAGGGCAGCAGCCCCGGCCCCGCTGACCACCAGCTTGACCTGGTCGATCGGCTTGCCCACCACCTTCAGGCCATTGATCAGTGCCGCACCGACGACGATCGCGGTGCCGTGCTGGTCATCGTGGAAGACCGGGATCTTCATGCGCTCGCGCAGCTTGCGCTCGACATAGAAGCAGTCCGGCGCCTTGATATCCTCGAGGTTGATGCCCCCGAAGGTCGGCTCCATCGCCGCGATGATGTCGACCAGCTTGTCCAGGTTGGTCTCGTTCAGTTCGATGTCAAAGACATCGATGCCGGCGAACTTCTTGAACAGGACCGCCTTGCCTTCCATGACGGGCTTGGCCGCCAGCGGGCCGATGTTGCCCAGGCCGAGCACGGCGGTGCCATTGGTGACCACGCCCACCAGGTTGCCCCGGCTGGTGTAGCGAAAGGCATTGGCCGGGTCGGCGACAATCTCTTCGCAGGCCGCTGCCACCCCGGGGGAATAGGCCAGCGCCAGGTCTCGCTGGTTGGTCAGGCTCTTGGTGGGGGCGATTGAAATCTTGCCTGGGCCTCCGGCCTCGTGGTACTCGAGGGCTGCCTTGCGAAATTGAGGATCCATGGGGTGTCTCGCTGGGTTCGTTGTCGGGGGGCGGCAAGCCGTCCGGCCAGGGCCGCCCGCTCCCGGCCGGATTACCCTATTATCCGCGATTCGAGGGCTTGTTCCGCCCCCTGGCGGATCGCCTTTTGGCAAAACACTTAGAACTTTTGATGCAGGTGTCGTGCAGCTTCCCGAACGGGCACCCCGGGTGCCTGCCATGAACCGCGATGAACCGCTTGCAAGGCATGCCGTCACCATGAGCGCGGACCAGGACGCATCGGGCTCGGCAGGCGGCGCCACGGCCGCCAGTGCGCGGCGTATCGCCCACCTGGACATGGACGCCTTCTATGCCTCGGTGGAGTTGCTGCGCAGGCCGCGCCTGCGGGGCCGACCGATCGTCATCGCCGGCCGCCAGCCCAAGGTCTTGCGGATCGATGCGTCGATGCGCGGCGTGGTCACCACCGCCAGCTACGAGGCCCGCCAATTCGGCGTACGCAGCGCCATGGCCCTGGCCGAGGTGGCCCGGCGCTGCCCCGACTGCCTCGTGGTGCCGGTCGACTTCGACGAGTATCGGCGCCTGTCACGCATGTTCAAGGCAGTGATCCGCAGTTTCACTGCCCAGGTCGAGGACCGAGGCATCGATGAGGTCTACATCGACCTGAGCGACACCCCGGGCATCGCGGAGGGTCGTGGGCGGGTGCTGGCGCAACGCCTCAAGGACGCCATCCGCGAGGCCACCGGCCTGTCCTGCTCGATCGGACTGGCCCCCAACAAGCTGATCGCCAAGATCGCCTCCGACCTCGAAAAGCCGGATGGGCTGACCGTGATCGAGGCCGGCGACATTGCGCAGCGCCTCTGGCCGCTGGCGGTCCGCAAGATCAACGGCGTCGGACCGAAGGCTGATGAACGGCTGGCCGCGCTGGGCGTGCAGACCATCGGCGACCTGGCCCGCCAGCCGCTGGCCCTGCTGCTCGAGCATTTCGGCAACCGCTACGGACACTGGCTGTTCGAGGCGGCCCGCGGCATCGATGAACGGCCGGTGGTCACCTGGAGCGAGCCCAAGTCGCGCAGCGAGGAGACCACCTTCGAGCGACGCCTGCATCCGCAGCGCGACTGGCGTCAGATCGCCCGCGTGATCGCCAGCCAGGCCGAATCGGTGGCACAAGGCCTGGACCGACGCCAGTATCTGGCCGGAACCGTCGGCGTGAAGGTGCGCTTTGACGACTTTCGCATCGTCACCCGCGATGTCGGGATGCGCGAGCCCAATGCCGATCCAGTGATGTTCCGGCGCGCCGCCTTCGAGGCCCTGGCGCGCGTGCCGATGGACCGGCCACTGCGGCTGCTGGGCGTGCGCGCCAGTGCCCTGGAACACGCCGCACAGCGCCTGCGAACCGGCGGCGAAACCGCCACCAGCGCCCAGGCGGGCGGCGCGCCGGCCGGCGCGGCAGCGCCCAAGGCACCGCCACCGATCGACGACCTGTTCAGCCCTGGCGAGTGAGAACCTATTCCAGGAAGTGATGCAGCAGCGTGACCACATGCACCGCCTGTCGCTGCACGCCCTCGGCAATCTGGTGACGGCAACTGGTGCCATCGGCCAGGACCCAGTCACCGGCCTGGGCCTGGCGCAGCGCCGGGAACAGGCTCAGCTCGCCCATCTTCAGGGACACCTCGACATGCTCGGTCTCGTAACCGAAGGCACCGGCCATGCCACAGCAACTGGACTCGATCGTCCGGACCTGCAACTGGGGTATCTGCGCCAGCAGCCGCTCGATGGGCCGCACCGCATCGAAGGCCTTCTGGTGACAATGGCCATGCAGCCAGGCCGTCTGGCCCTGGCCTGACCTGAAGCGGGGCTGGAAGCGGCCCGCCTCCAATTCGCGGGCAAGAAATTCCTCGATCAGCCAGGCCTGCGATGACAGGCGCTGCGCCAGTGCCTGCATGTCGGGATCCAGCTTGAGCGAGAGGAACTCGTCGCGCATGCCCAGCAGGCAGGACGGCTCCAGACCGACCACCGGCACGCCGCGCTCGATCCACTTGCGCAACCCGCGCAGGGTGCGCTCGACCTCGTAGCGGGCATCGGCCAGCAGGCCCTGGCTCAGGTAGGTGCGACCACAGCACAGCGGCCGGGCCTCGATCTCGCGGCGCAGGGGCCGCGCCACATGCACCACGTAGCCGGCTTTCTCGAGCAGGGCGCGGGCCTGGAACAGGTGGTCGGACTCAAAGTAGTTGTTGAAGGTATCGGCCCACAGCACCACCTGGCGGATCTCCTCGCCAGGGGTCACCACTTCGCCGGCCGGATCACGCCGCTCGCGCCGCTCGGCATCCTTGCTGAACAGCTTGCCGCGAAACACCGGCAAGGCGCGGCGTGCCGACAGGCCGGTCAGCCACTGGCCCAGCACCGGCAGGCCAGGCACCTGGTTGCGCAGGTTGAGCAGCAGACGCAGCCGGCTGGCCAGCGGCGCATAGCGCGGCAGGTGAGCCACCAGCCATTGACGCATGCTCAGGCGCTTGCCGGATTGCCGCACCTGGTGCAGCACCTCGATCTTCAGGCGGGCCATGTCCACACCGGTCGGGCAGTCGCGCTTGCAGCCCTTGCAGCTGACGCACAGGTCCAGCGCCTGCCGCACCGGATCGGAGGTGATCCCGGCCGGCTCGCCTTCCAGTTGCCCGCTCAGGGCCAGGCGCAGGGTGTTCGCGCGGCCACGGGTCAGGTGCTGCTCGTCCAGTGTCACGCGGTAGCTCGGGCACATGGTGCCGGCATCGAACTTGCGGCAATGGCCATTGTTGTTGCACATCTCGACCGCCTTGGCCAGGCCCTGGGCGGGATCGCCCCCGCTGCCTGCGGCGGTGACCTGCTCGGTCAGCGGATCGGCCTGCACATTCCAGGCCGACCAGTCCAGGCCAGTCTCGATCGCCAACGGCTGATAGCCCGGCTTGAAGCGGAACAGCGAGGCATCGTCCATGCGCGGGGCGCGCACGATCTTGCCGGGGTTGAGCAGGCCCTGCGGATCAAACGCATCCTTGACCTGCTCGAAGGCCTTGTCCAGGCGTTCGCCAAATTGCCATCGCACCCATTCGCTGCGCACCAGGCCGTCACCATGCTCGCCCGAGTAGGCGCCCTTGAAGCGGCGCACCAGCTCGGAGGCTTCCTGGGCGATACTGCGCATCTTGGCCGCCCCGTCGCGGCGCATGTCCAGGATCGGCCGCACATGAAGCGTGCCCACCGAGGCATGGGCATACCAGGTTCCCCGCGTGCCATGGCGCTCGAACACCTGGGTCAGTGCATCGGTGTACTCGGCCAGGTGCTCCAGCGGCACGGCGCAGTCCTCTATGAAACTGACCGGCTTGCCATCACCGCGCAGCGACATCATGATGTTCAAGCCAGCCTTGCGCACTTCCCACAACTCCTTCTGGCGCGCCGCATCGGTCATATGCACGACGCTACCGGGCAGTCCCAGGTCCCCCATGAGCGCCGACAGGTCATCCAGGCGCTGCTGCAGCAAGGCAGCATCGTCACCCGCAAACTCAACCAGCAGGATCGCCTCCGGCGTTGGCGCAGAAGGGTCGACCAGGGCCGTCTCGATGGTCTTGCGAAAGGCCGGGTTCTGGCGCGCCAGGTCGATCATCGTGCGATCGACCAGCTCCACGGCCACCGGCCTGAGCGTGACGATGTGGCGGGCACTGTCCATCGCCTTGTGAAAGCTGGCGAAGTTGACCACGCCCAGCAGCTTCTTGCCCGGCAGCGGCGTCAGCTTCAGGTGCAGGCGGCGAAACAGGGCCAGCGTGCCCTCCGAGCCGACCAGCAGGTGCGCCAGGTTGACCGAGCCGTCAGCCGTGTAGGGCCGCTCCGACATCGGATGAAAGACATCGAGGTTGTAGCCGCCGACGCGGCGCATCACGCGCGGCCAGACCCGCTCGATCTCCTCGCGCTCGCGCTGGCCGATCTCGAACAGGCGAGACACCAGTTGCGCCGTACGGGTACTGCCCATCGGCCGCGTGGCGCTGGCGCCGAAAGGACCGAAGAACTCCTGCGTGCCATCGGCGAGCAGCGCATCGATGCCCAGCACGTTGTGCACCATGTTGCCGTAGGCCAGCGAGCGCGAGCCGCAGGAGTTGTTGCCCGCCATGCCGCCCAGGGTGGCCTGGGCCGAGGTCGACACATCGACCGGATACCACAGACCATGCGGCTTGAGCCAGGCATTGAGGTGATCGAGCACCATGCCGGGCTGCACCTCGACCACCGCCTTGTCCTTGTCAAAGGCCATCACCTGGTTCAGGTGCCTGCTCTGGTCGATGACCAGGGCCTCGCCCACTGTCTGGCCACACTGGCTGGTGCCGCCACCACGGGCCAGCAGCGGAACGCCCATCTCGCGCGCCAGATCGACGGTGGCCATCACATCGGCCTCGTCGCGGGGCACTACCACGCCCACGGGTTCGACCTGGTAGATCGAGGCATCGGTGCTGTAGCGGCCGCGGCTGGCGGCATCGAACAGCACCTCGCCCTTGAGGACGCGACGCAGGCGCGTGGCGATGCGGCTGCGCTCGAATGAGACCGACTTGACCGGCTTCAACACATGGGTGGCATCAGGGGCATTCATGACAGCGGGTCGTGATCAGGGGTGGGCGGTATCGACGGCATCGAAGGGCTGCGGCTGCGCCGCGCTGGCGCCCCACAGCGCGAGTTGCTCGAGCACGGCGTCGCGCTTGTTGCGCAGGTGATCCTCGAGCAGGCGGCGCATGGCCGGTCCGTCGCGATGCTCCAGGGCCTGCAACATCTGCTGGTGCTCGCGCATCGCCTGGTCCCATTTGTCGCGGTTGAAGTTGGAGCGAAAGCGCAGCGCCTGGATGCGGGTGTTGATCGCATCATAAGTCTGGGCCAGCACCGGATTGCCGGCGGCGCGGCTGATCGCCTCGTGGATGGCCTTGTTGCAGCGATAGTACTGGGGCAGGTCATTGCGCACATGGGCGGCCAGCATCTCGTAGTGCAAGGCCCGAATCTCGCCCAACGTGGCCTCATCGCGGCGCTGCGCGGCCAGCTCGCCCGCCAACCCCTCCAGATCGGCCATCATCTCGAACAGGTGACCCACCAGGGCCTCATCCAGCGAAGCGACGACGGCGCCACGGTTGGGCAGCAGCTCGACCAGCTTCTCGGCCGCCAGCTGCTTGATCGCTTCGCGCAAGGGCGTGCGCGAGACCTGCAGCTGCCCGGCCAGCACCCGCTCGTTCAGCTTGCCGCCCGGCGGCAGGCGCCCTTCTGTAATCATCTGGCGAAGCCTGTCGGCCACTTCCTCATGCAAGGGTTTTCGATCGATCTGATCCATTTGCATACAAAATGAAATCCGTCTGGCTGGCGAAAGTGCATTTGACGAAGCCGATTTTTGCATACAAAATGCAAATCAACAAGACATGCCTGGCGCTCTTCCCTCCTGCCGGCCAGGCCTGTTCCTCCATGGAGCGCGTGATGAAACTGACTGGCAACCTGCGCCTGAACGGACACCCTTCCGGCCGCCACTTCCTGCAGATCCCGGGGCCGACCAATGTGCCTGACCGCATCCTGCGCGCGATGGACTATCCGACCATCGACCATCGCGGTCCCGAGTTCGGCGAACTGGGCAGGTCCGTCCTGTCGGGCATGAAGAAGATCTTCCGCACCGAGGGCCCGGTCGTGATCTATCCCGCTTCCGGCACAGGCGCCTGGGAGGCCGCGCTGGTCAATACGCTGTCACCAGGCGATACGGTTCTGATGTACGAGACCGGCCAGTTCGCGACCCTGTGGCGCAAGCTGGCGGCGCGCCTGGGCATCGAGGTCGACTTCATCGAGGGCGACTGGCGCCACGGCGCAGATCCGGCCGCCATCGAGGCCCGCCTGCGGGCGGACAGCGGGCGCCGGATCAAGGCCGTCTGCGTGGTCCACAACGAGACCTCGACCGGGGTCACCAGCCGGGTGCCCGACATCCGCCAGGCGATGGATCGTGCCGGCCATCCGGCCCTGCTGCTGGTCGACACCATCTCCTCGCTGGGTTCGGTGGACTACCGCCATGACGAATGGGGCGTTGATGTCACCGTGGCCGGCTCGCAGAAGGGCCTGATGCTGCCGCCCGGCCTGTCCTTCAATGCCATCAGTGCCAAGGCCCTCGAGGCTAGCAAAGAGGCGCGCCTGCCGCGCTCCTACTGGGCCTGGGACGAGATGATCGCCAGCAACGCCAGCGGCTATTTCCCCTACACGCCGGCCACCAACCTGCTGTATGGCCTGCATGAAGCCATCGCCATGCTGCTCGAGGAAGGCCTGGAGCAGGTCTTTGCGCGCCACCAGCGCCATGCGGCCGCCACCCGCGCCGCCGCCCAGGCCTGGGGCCTGGAGGTCCTGTGCCAGAACCCGGCCGAGTACAGCCCCGCCCTGACCGCGATCCTGATGCCCGCCGATCACAGTGCCAATGCCCTGCGCAAGATCATCCTGGAGCGCTTCAACATGTCGCTGGGTCAGGGCCTGGGCAAGGTGACCGACCGCATCTTTCGGATCGGCCACCTGGGCGACTTCAATGACCTGACGCTGATGGGGACGCTTGCCGGCGTCGAGATGGGCCTGCACCTGGCGGGCGTGCCGCATCGCAAGGGCGGGGTCAACGCCGCCATGGACAGCCTGGCCGCCAGCGCCTGAAACTCACCCACCCCGGCAAGGCCGGCAGCAGGCACACTCCCGCCTGCCGGCTGCGAAGGGATGGGCGTTCACCCGCCGCCGGGCCCCAGCGACGGGCATTTCCAGCAAAACCTCCACGGAGACACGCCATGACACTGAATCGCCGCCACCGGATCGCCGCCCTTGCCGCACTGGCCCTGGCCAGCGCCCTGCCACAGGGCATGGGCGCCGCCCTGGCACAGGCCTGGCCGAGCAAGCCGATCCGCCTGATCGTCGGTTTCCCGCCCGGCGGAGGCACCGACATCATCGCCCGCGAGATGGCCCCCAAGCTGTCCGAAATCCTCGGCGTGCAGGTAGTGGTCGAGAACAAGGCTGGTGCCTCGGGCGCGATCGGCGCCGAACTCGGCGCCAAGGCCGCCCCTGACGGCTACACGCTGCTGATGGCCCATGCCAATCCCAATGCCATCGTGCCCAACGTGATGGCCAAGGTCGGCTACAACCCGGCCACCGACTTCACCGCCATCCACTACATCGGCTTCGTGCCGAACGTGCTGGTGGTCCATCCCTCGGTGCCCGCCAACACCGTCCCCGAGCTGGTGGCCCTGGCCAAGAAGCAACCGGGCGTGCTCACCTATGCCTCCTCGGGCATCGGCAGCAGCCAGCACCTGGCCGGCGCGCTGTTCAGCCAGATCACCGATATCAAGATCAACCATATTCCCTACAAGGGCAGTGGCCAGGCGGTGGTCGACCTGCTGGCCGGCCAGGTGACGATGAACTTCGACACCATGCCGCCTGTGCTGCCGCACATCAAGAGCGGCAAGATGCGGGCCCTGGCCATCTCGACCGACAAGCGCATGCCGCAATTGCCTGGCGTGCCGACCTTTGCCGAGGTCGGCATCAAGGGCTTCGATGTCACCAACTGGTACGGCGTGGCGGGCCCCCAGGGGATGCCCAAGGAGATCGTGAGCAAGCTGGCCGATGCCATCCGCAAGGCACTGGCCGACCCTGCCGTCTCATCGAAACTGGAGCCGCAAGGCGTGGTGCCAAGCGGCCCGCGCACGCCCGAGGAATTCGATGCCTTCATCAAGGCCGAGCTGGTCAAGTACAGCAAGCTGGTCAAGGACCTGAACGTCAAGGCCGAGTAAGCGGCAGCAGCGACGAATCCGGCCCCACCAGCACAAGGCAGGCGGACATTTCCAAGGGCAGCATGACCTCTTCTTTCAATGACCTCCTGGTCGAGCGTGACGGACATTGCGTCACCCTCACCATCAACCGGCCACACAAGCTCAATGCCATGACCAAGCCGCTGTGGCAGGCCCTGGGCGACCAGTTCCGCAGCCTGTCGCAGGACCCGCAGCTGCGTTGCATCATCATCCGTGGTGCCGGCGAAAAGGCCTTCTCGCCCGGCAACGACATCAGCGAATTCGAGACCGAGCGCGCCAACCGGCTGCAGGCCATCGACTACGGCCACATCATGCATGCCACGGCCAAGGCGATGCAGGACTGCGAGGTGCCGATCGTGGCCCAGATCCACGGCATCTGTGTCGGAGGCGGCCTGGAAATCGCGGCCATGGCCGACATCCGCATCTGCGGCGAAGGCTCGCGCTTTGGTGCCCCGATCAAGAATCTGGGACTGGTGATGGCCCATCCCGAGATGGCACCGATCGTTCGCCTGATCGGAGCGCCGCGCGCCCTCGAACTGCTGCTCGAGGGCCAGATCATCGATGCGGCCACGGCACTGTCCTGGGGCCTCGTGAACCGGGTCGTGGCCGATGATCAGGTGGCCGCGCAGGCCCTGGCCAGCGCCCAGCGCATCTGCGACGGCGCGCCGCTGGTGGCGCGCTGGCACAAGCGCTTTGCACGCCGCCTGGGCGAGGCCGGCAGTGGCGGCCCCGCCCTCACCCAACAAGAGTACATGGAAGGCTTCGACTGCTTCGACACGGAAGATTTCCGGCGCGGCTATCAGGCCTTCCTTGCCAAGCGCAAACCGGAGTTCGTTGCCAAGTGAGTCCTTCCAGAGTCCCCGCCCCGCAAGCCGCCGGGCAAGGTCCGCTGTCAGGCCTGCGCGTGCTCGAGCTGTCCCAGATCATGGCAGGTCCGACCTGCGGCCTGATGCTGGCCGACCTGGGTGCCGATGTCATCAAGGTCGAGAAGCTGCCCGGTGGCGATGACGTGCGCAGCTACCGCGATCCGCTGATCCAGGGCATTGCTGCCCCCTTCCTGATGCTCAACCGGAACAAGCGCAGCATCGCGATGAACCTGAAGCTGCCGCAGGCCCAGGCCGCCTTCAAGCGAATGGTGGCCAGAGCCGATGCCCTGACCGAGAATTACCGCAAGGGCACCCTCGAGAAGATGGGTCTGGGCTACGAGGTGCTGCGCGAGATCAATCCGGCGCTGATCTACTGCGCCATTTCCGGCTACGGCCGCACCGGACCGATGGCCGACAAGGGCGGCTTCGACCTGATCGCACAGGGCTTTGCCGGCCTGATGAGCATCACCGGCGAACCCGGCCGTCCTCCGGTCAAGACCGGGAACTCGGTGGCCGACATCAACGCCGGCATCCTGGCCTGCGTCGGCATCCTGGCCGCCTACATTGACCGCCTGAAAACCGGCGCCGGCCAGATGGTGGACACCTCGCTGATGGAAGCCGGCCTGCAGCAGACCTACTGGCATGCCGCAATCTACTTTGCCACCGGCATCAGCCCGCAGCGCTCGGGCTCGGCCCATGTGCTGACCGCGCCCTATCAGGCCTTTCGCACTGCTGATGGCCATGTCAATATCGGCGGTGCCAACCAGGCCAACTGGGAACGCATTGCCAAGGCACTGGGGCATCCAGAGTGGATCGAGGATCCGCGCTTCAAGCTCAGCCCCGACCGCCATCGCAACATGGATCAGCTCGAGCCCCTGATGGAGGCCGAGCTGGTCAAGCACGAGACGGACTACTGGGTCGATATGCTCGAGACCTCCGGGGTGCCGGTCGGCCCGGTGCACAGCATCGGACAGGCCCTCGAGCACGAGCAATCGCGGGCCCGCGAGATGGTGCTGGATATCCGGCATCCGCAGGCCGGCACCGTGCAGGCCCTGGGCAATCCGGTCAAGCTCAGTCGCAACCGCGCGGCCATGTCACGGCCGGCGCCGAGCCTGGGCGAGCACAGCCGCGAGATCCTGCGCGAGTTTGAATTCCGCGATGGCGAGATCGACGATTTGCTCAGCAGCGGCGCGGTAAACTGAGGCGCATGAACCCGTCGCCCGCCGTCCCCGACCTGCCCGCCCCCGAAGCCCATCGCCATCCACCGCGGCTGGCGCAGCGCACCCGTCACATCGAACCATTCCAGGTGATGGAACTGGTCAAGCAGGCCGCTGCCCTGCAGGAAGCCGGCGCCCCGATCATCCACATGAGCATCGGCGAACCGGATTTCACTGCGCCGCCGGCCGTGATTGCAGCGCTCAGCGATGCCGCTCGGCAAGGCCGCATGCAATACACCGCAGCGGTGGGCATAGCGCCCCTGCGCCAGGCCATTTCCGCTCATTACCGCAGCGAGTACGGCCTGGACATTCCGGCCTCGCGCATCATCGTCACGGCGGGCGCCTCAGCGGCCCTGACCCTGGCCTGCAGCGCACTGGTCAACCCCGGAGACGAAGTCTTGCTGACCGATCCGGGCTACCCCTGCAACCGCCATTTCGTGGCCGCCTGCGATGGCATCCCGCGGCTGGTGGCTGTGGGCCCCGAGACACGCTTCCAGATGACGCGGGCCCTGCTCGAGCAGCACTGGAACGAGCACTGTGTCGGCACGCTGCTGGCCACCCCGGCCAATCCCACCGGAACCTCGATCCCCTTCGACGAACTGGCCGCCATCGTCCAGGCCGTGCGCGAGCGTCAGGGTTTTTCGATCATCGATGAGATCTACCTGGGGCTGTCTTATGGCACGACCCCGGCGCGCTCGGCCCTGGCGCTGGGCGATGACATCATCGTCACCAACAGCTTCTCAAAGTTTTTCCACATGACCGGCTGGCGACTGGGCTGGCTGGTGGTGCCCGAAGGCCTGACCGCCGCCTTCGAAAAGCTGGCCCAGAACCTGTACATCTGCCCGTCGACCCTGGCGCAGCATGCCGCGCTGGCCTGCTTCGAGCCCGAGAGCATGCGCATCTTCAAGGAGCGGCGCGCCCTGTTCGATGAACGCCGCCGCTATATCGTGCCCGCCATGCGCGCACTGGGCTTCGACGTGCCGGTCGAACCGGACGGCGCGTTTTATGTGTATCTCGATTGCCAGCGGATCTGCGAGCGGGCGGGCGTTGCAGACAGCGCCGAGTTGGCGCAGTGGTTGCTGCACAAGGCCCATGTCTGCCTGGTTCCGGGCGCGGATTTCGGTCACCATGCGCCGCAGCGCTACCTGCGGCTCTCGTATGCCACCGGTATCGGACAACTGAAGGAAGCCGTTGCGCGCATCGGCGCGCTGCTGTAAGGCCGCAGGCGCGGCAGGGCCCGCTGTCAGCGGCCCTGGTTCGCCCCGTCTGAGGCCCGATCCGCCAACGACAGCCTGATAGTCGCCTGCTCGTTCGCAGCATCGCGCGATTTTTCCTCGGGAGCGGGCGTTGCCGGGGCCAGCGGCATGATCGCCTGCTCGCGTGCGGCCGGTGCCGCATCGAGCGCCGGCAGGCGCTCAGCCGGCGCAGACTCGCTCGTACCCTCGCCGGCAGGATTGCCCTGCGACTTGTGCTGACCGGCCGCCGGCACTGCATCAGCGCTGCGCGCGCCAGCCCACTTGGCCAGCAGCCATTCAGGTGCCTTCAGGGGTACGGCGGGGATCGGACGACCCGCCGCAGCCGCGAGCATGCGTTCACGCTCGGACAGCACCTTGTAGCCATAACCGCCATCGTTGTCCTGGTTGGCCGCACCCACGTAGTACTTGAGGGCCATCTCGCTGGACGTCGTGCGGCGCAGGTACTCCTTGAGAATCTGGACGCCGACCTCGATATTGGCCGCCGGGTCCAGCACCATGTCCTTGCCACCGAAGGCCTCGAAACGGGGACGATGGGCCACTGCATGGATCTGCATCAGGCCCTGCGCACCCATCTGACTTTGCACGGCCGGACGAAAGCCTGACTCGACCGCCATCACCGCCACCACCAGCATCGGATCGACGCGCTGCGCCCTGGCCGTGTCGAAGGCCATGGCCACATATTTTTGCACCTCGGCCAGCGGCACCTTGTACTTGCCGGCCGCATAGGACGCCACCCTGAACTGCTCTCGGCTCAGGCCCGATGCACGCCACTCGGCATCGCCCTCAGGCGCCATCGAGCGCAGGCCAGACTCCATCATCTGCATCGTCATGCGCACCGACTTCTGTGCCTGGTCGGCCACCTCGGATTGCGCAATGGTTTGCACCACAGGTTGAACCACGGGTGCAAGTGTCAGGGTCGTGCCAGCCAGCAGGGCATAACCGAGCATGGGCGATTGGGCTGCAGCAGCCCGGGTCATGTGCACGGCGGTCACCAGTGCACCGAAAACTTTATCGATCTGATGCTGCTTCAACATCAACCTCCTTCGGCTTGCGCCGTTTTTCGAAGGTGCACCGCTTGGGGCAATGCAGTCCTTCGTGGGTATCCCGCGACCGTGAGGTCCGCAGCGGGATGCAGCTTAGTCATCAAACGAGAGATCGGGCGACCGGAGCGTCGTCCGCTTTTTGATGGAACGGCGCGAATGATAGGGGGCAAACGCCGATCGGTCAATCACCAAAACAGCTGAGACCTGTGGATAACACTAGCCTTGGGGCTCTGGATACCGTTACACACTAGCCCTTGTGCATCGACATCACATCGAGAATGTGAAAATGTGCACACGCAGAGTGCGCACACACCCGGAGCATAGGCGTCGTGACATATCAAGCATCTATCACTGCTGATACGCCCATCGCAACAACTGGTCCTGCAAGGCCTGGGTGCCTTCCGCGCCGGCACCATTGATGATCATCACGACTGCCAGATCACGTCCCGATTGCGCCTTGACATAGCCGGCGATGGCACGCACCGCATTCAGTGAGCCGGTCTTGATGGCGGCGTTGCCGGCCACTGGATCCGCCTTCAATCGTGACTTCATCGTGCCGTCGACGCCAACGACGGGCAGGGAATCACGAAACGGCGCCGCTACCGGACTGAAGGCCGCATCGCGCAGCAACTGCGCCAGGTGCATGGCGCTGATGCGCTCGCTGCGCGACAGGCCTGAACCATTGTCGATGTGCAGTTCGCGAAAATGCATTTGCCGCTTGCCCAGCCATTGCTGGATGGCCTGGCGCGCACGCTCAGGCGTTGCCGGCAGGCGCATCGTTTCATGGGCCACCTGCAGCAGCAACTGGCGCGCCATCACGTTGTTGCTGAACTTGTTGATGTCGCGCACGACATCGATGAGGGTGCGCGGCGACTCCCATTCGTGGAACGGACTCTGGCCGCGCAGGTTCAGGCCGCTGACCAGGCGGGTATGACCGGCAAAGCTGCCACCGGCGGCCTGCCAGGCCGCCTTGAAAAGCCCATGGATGAATTGCTGGTGCGTAAGCACGGCCACATAGGTCCCCTGCTCGCCACAGGCAGCCGAATACTGGCCGGCAACCTTGATGCGTGACACCGACGGATTGCCATCATCGGCAATCATCAATGACGATGCGCCGTGGCGGCAGGGACCGCCCACCTGGCGCACCTGCACCTCGAGGCGCACATCAGCCAGTTCGGGATCCATCCGCACCGTAACACCGGCATCGCCCGGCGTGATGATGAAGTTGGTGGCCTTGAAATTCATCAGCGCGGCATGAGGCCGCACGTTGTAGGGCTGGGTCGGGTCGCCATCGAAGGCCTCGACGCTGACCGGGCCGATGTCGTACAGCGAAGTCTCGATGAGCAGGTCGCCCTGGATCTCGCGAAGGCCACGCTGGCGAAGTTGCCGCACCACTTCCTGGAGATCTTCGATGACGAGCTTGGGATCACCGCCGCCCCGCACGATCAGGTCACCGGCAAGGACATCGCCCTGCAAGGGTCGGCCCAGATAGAACTGGGTGCGCCAGCGGTAATCGGGACCGAGCAGGTTCAGGGCCGCGTAGGTGGTGACCAGCTTCATGGTCGAGGCCGGGTTGAGCGGCTCATCGGGCTGGTGGGTCAGCAGTGCAGCACCACTGGCCAGATCGATCACGGCCGCGCCGATCTGCCGGCCCTTGCCCTGGGCGGACAGCAAGTGCGGCGGCGGGACGGCCTGTGCCTGTGTCTGTGCTCTGGCCTGTGCTTGTGGCTGCACGTTTGAATGTGGCTGCACGTTTGACTGTGGCTGCACGATCGACTGTGCCTGCACCGTCAGGCCGCACAGAGCGCCGATCAGCATCAGCGCAAGCGTCTGGCCGCGACGCGCCAGGCACTTCCACGAATATGGGCCATCCATCGATTTCATGACCCGATTATCCCATGGGCCAGACGTATACTTTGCTTGCCTCCAGGAGATCCATCGATGCCCCGACCTTCATCACCGAGCCCAGCGCCCGGCCCTTCCCGCAAGCGCAGCGATGCGCGCCGCGCCTCTGCTTCGCCCTCGCCCGCCGCCGCAGCGCAGCCCGCCACGGTGGCCGGTTCGAATCGCCTGCAGGACAAGGTCGCGATCATCACTGGCGGCGCACAGGGCATCGGCGCCGCAATTGCAGCCCGCTTCCTGCGCGAGCAGGCCCGGGTGCTGATCGTCGACCAGTCACCGCAAGCCCTGAAGGCCTGCCTGGCCAGCGAACAGCCCTTCGCACGGGAGGGACGGGTGCAGGCCCTCAAGCTCGATGTGACCCAGCCCGGTGCCCCCGCCAAGGCGCTCAAGGCCTGCCTCAAGGCCTTCGGCCGCTGCGACATCCTGGTCAACAATGCAGGCATCACGCATGCCGCCGACCTGCTCTCTCTCAAGCTCGAGGACTTCGATCGCGTGCTCGATGTCAACCTGCGCAGTTACCTGGCCTTCGGTCAGGCCCTGGCCAGACACTGGGTGGCACAGCACCAGCCCGGCGTGATCATCAACATGTCCAGCGTCAATGCGGTGCTGGCGATTCCCGACCAGATTCCCTATGTCATCTCCAAGGGCGCGGTAAACCAGTTGACCAAGGTGATGGCGATGGGCCTGGCGGCTCACGACATCCGGGTCAATGCGATCGGGCCGGGCACGATTGCCACGGAACTGGCACGCAAGGCGGTGATGATGTCCGAGGCCGGGCGCCGCAGGATCTTCTCGCGCACGCCGATGCGGCGCCTGGGCGAGCCCGCCGAGGTCGCCAGCGTGGCACTGTTCCTGGCCAGTGAAGACGCCAGCTACATGACCGGACAGACCCTCTACCCCGATGGCGGACGGCTGGCCCTGAACTACACCGTCGCAATCGACGATTGACGGCTGCGGAGACCCTTTCCATGTCCAAAGATTTCAGCACGCTCGAAAACTCCAACACT
This sequence comes from Burkholderiales bacterium, assembly GCA_029977705.1. GTDB lineage: Bacteria > Pseudomonadota > Gammaproteobacteria > Burkholderiales > Burkholderiaceae_E > JAPOKJ01. Next base: position 91,142 of record JAPOKJ010000007.1, read on the forward strand.
TCGCCCAATCCCAGCATCCACGAGGCCTCGCTCCCGGCCCGGCGCATCTGGCTGCACGCGCCGCTGGCCACCGCGCTTGCCAGCGTGTTCGGTGCCACTCCCCTTGCCGGCTGCACCGCCGGCCTGATCCGCGACCAGACCCCGCTGATCGGCTTCAAGGCGGTGCCGGCCGGCTTCAAGGACGTGGTGCAGGTGCCCGAGGGCTATGTGGCCCAGGCCTTCATGCCCTGGGGCGAGCCGGTCGGTGTGCCGGGCAACATGCCGGCCTTCAAGCCCGATGCCAGCAACAGTGCCGCCGAGCAGGCGGTGCAGATGGGCATGCACCATGACGGCCTGCACTACTTTCCCCTCGAGGGCAGCACGCGCGGCCTGCTGGTGATGAACCACGAGTACACCGACGATGGCCTGCTGCATGTCGGTGGCATGATGCCCTGGACCGCCGAGAAGGTGCGCAAATCCCAGATGGCGCATGGCATCTCGGTGATCGAGATCGCTTTCGCCGAGGGCCGATGGCAGGCCGTGCGTCCGAGCCGCTTTGCGCGCCGCTTCACGCTCGATACGCCTTTCGAGGTGCGCGGCCCGGCCGCCGGACACAGCCTGATGCGCACCGCCGCCGACCCGCAGGGCCGACGCGTGCTGGGCACCCTGAACAACTGCGCCTCGGGCATGACGCCCTGGGGCACCTACCTGTCCGGTGAAGAGAACTGGGCCTTCTACTTTGACGCCGGCGAAAAGCCGACGGCCCATCAGCTGCGCTGGGGCGCACGCCCGAAAGGCGTTTTCCGCTGGGGCGAATTCGACGAGCGTTTCCGGCTGAGCCAGCATCCCAATGAATTCAACCGCTTCGGCTGGGTGGTCGAGGTCGACCCCTTCGATCCGGACAGCACGCCGGTCAAGCGCACGGCCCTGGGCCGCGCAGCCCACGAGGGTGCCTGGGTGGCCCTGACCGACGACGGGCGCGCCGTGGTCTACTCGGGCGAGGATGCGCGCTTCGAGTACATCTACAAGTTCGTCAGCAGAGACCGCATGGCGCCAGGCGGGGCCAAGGCCAATCGCGAACTGCTCGATCATGGCACCTTGTACGTGGCCCGCTTCGATGCGGGCGGCCGTGGTCGCTGGCTGCCCCTGGTGCAGGGACAAGGCCCCCTGACATCGGCCAACGGCTTTGCCGATCAGGCCGAGGTCCTGATCAAGGCCCGCCAGGCCAGCGATGCGCTCGGCGCGACCAAGATGGACCGGCCCGAATGGCTGACCATCGATGCCCGTGCCAAGACGGTTTACTGCACCCTGACCAACAACAGCGAGCGTGGCGCCCCGGGCAAGCCCGGTGTCGATGCCGCCAATCCGCGCGCCAACAATGTCATGGGCCAGATCATCCGCTGGAAGGAAGGGCGGGACTTCGACGGCCTCGAATTCAGCTGGGACCATCTGCTGCTGGCCGGCGATCCGGCCAACGAGCGGCCCGAGGCCCGGGGCAACCTGAAGGGTGACCCCTTCGCCTGTCCCGATGGCCTGGCGTTCGACGCGCGTGGCCTGCTCTGGATCCAGACCGACATGCATGCCAGCCAGATGTACAAGGGCGAACTGGAGCGCATCGGCAGCAACCAGATGCTGGCCTGCGATGTGGCCAGTGGCGAGGTGCGGCGCTTTTTCACCGGGCCCGTCAATTGCGAGGTGACCGGACTGACCTTCACTCCGGACATGCGCAGCATGTTCCTGAATATCCAGCACCCGGGCGAAAGCCCGTCGGACCGTGCCGACCCGAAAAATCCGACCCGCTTCTCGACCTGGCCCGAGGGGCCCGGGGCCCAGCGGCCGCGCTCGGCCACCGTCATCATCCGGCGCCAGGATGGGGGCATCATCGGCACCTGAACCCGACGTGCAGGCGAGGGCCGAATAACCCCGCCGGGGCGCAAGGCCTTGAAATCATTCGGAATGCCCCTATAATCAGCACTCCTCGTTGACGAGTGCTAACAGCATTCGGGCCGCCCTGCCAGGCGGTGTCGGCCCCGAAGCGTCGGGCGCTCGTCACGGACCTGCTTCCGGGCCATCCCGGGAAATCCGAAAATAACCTTTGTTTTCAAGACTTTAGGAGTTCTACGCATGAAACTGCGTCCCCTGCACGACCGCGTGATCGTCAAGCGCCTCGATTCCGAGCGCAAGACCGCCTCCGGCATTTTCATCCCCGACAACGCCGCTGAAAAGCCTGACCAGGGCGAAATCCTGGCGGTCGGCGACGGCAAGGTCGATGACAACGGCAAGCTGCGTCCGCTGGCGGTGAAGGTCGGCGACAAGGTGATCTTCGGCAAATACAGCGGCCAGACCGTCAAGGTGGACGGCGAGGACCTGCTGGTCATGCGCGAAGAAGACATCATGGCCGTGGTGCAGTAAGCATCCGGTCGACCCAGACAACCTGATTGAAGATTGAGGTAAGAAACAATGGCAGCCAAACAAGTATTTTTTGGTGACGACGCCCGCAGCCGCATGGTTGAAGGCGTGAACATCCTGGCCAATGCGGTCAAGGTCACCCTCGGCCCGAAAGGCCGCAACGTCGTGCTCGAGCGCAGCTTCGGCGCCCCGACCGTGACCAAGGACGGCGTGTCCGTGGCCAAGGAAATCGAGCTGAAGGACAAGTTCCAGAACATGGGCGCGCAAATGGTCAAGGAAGTCGCTTCCAAGACCAGCGACAACGCCGGTGACGGCACCACCACCGCCACCGTGCTGGCCCAGGCCATCGTGCGCGAAGGCATGAAGTACGTGGCCGCCGGCATGAACCCGATGGACCTCAAGCGCGGCATCGACAAGGCCGTCGAGGCCCTGATCGCCGAGCTGAAGAAGGCCTCCAAGGCCACCACCACCAGCAAGGAAATCGCCCAGGTCGGCTCGATCTCGGCCAACAGCGACTACTCGATCGGCGAGATCATCGCCAACGCGATGGACAAGGTCGGCAAGGAAGGCGTGATCACCGTCGAGGACGGCAAGTCGCTGCAGAACGAGCTCGACGTCGTCGAGTGCATGCAGTTCGACCGCGGCTACCTGTCGCCCTACTTCATCAACAACCCCGACAAGCAGGCCGCCCTGCTCGACAACCCCTTCGTGCTGCTGTACGACAAGAAGATCAGCAACATCCGTGACCTGCTG
>JAPOKJ010000133.1 GCA_029977705.1 Burkholderiales bacterium
CTTGAATGGCGGTGCGGATTTTGTGGGACGCAATCCCAAGGAACTGCGGGCCGAATTCAGGAAATCGCTGCAGGTGTATCTGGAGGTCTGCCGGGAGAAAGGCATCGAGCCTCGCAAGCAGTACTCGGGCAAATTCAACCTGCGCATTCCCTCGGAGTTGCATGAGCGCTTGGCTCTGGTGGCGCAGGCGGAAGGCAAGAGCTTGAATGCTTTGGCGGAAGAGGCGTTGGCTTTAAGGGTGGCGGCTTGAGTACACGCGACTAACAAATTTGTTATTCTTCACCTGTATTGCCGAGGATGAGAAAGGTGAAAAATGGCAAGCCATCAAGAAATCGTCAAGAAGCTGATGAAACGCCCGGCGGTCCGGGCGGAAGTGGAGCGCATCGAACGGGAAGAAGGCGCCCTGCTTGATGCGATGCTCAAGGCCAGATGGGCTGCCGGGCTGACGCAAGCCGACGTTGCCGCGCGGATGGGGACGCAGGCGCCTGCGGTGGCGCGACTGGAGCGTGCCTTGGCGACCGGCAAGCATTCGCCTTCAATTGCGACCGTGCGCAAGTATCTGGACGCTTGTGGCAAGAAGTTGGTGTTGAAGGTGGCGTAAAGACTGACCGGCAGCTTGATTGGGGAAGGCGCGATAGGCCTCGCCCTCACTCCGCTTCGTTGTGCAGATCATCATCAGCTCATCCTAATTGGTCTCCGTAAGCCAAAGTTCCCAAGCAATTCCGAAGCCCGATTCAAAGCGTGTCGATACCCACCTTGATGACCGGTTGCCCAGCCCTTGCATCGGCAAGCGAATGGAGCTCAATATCTTCAAGGGCCTCCAGCAGGCGCCTGGCATTGGTCCGGGATCGCAGAAGATGGGCCGTTTCCGCGAGCGCCTTGTAATCGTCGAGTGTGAGCAGGCCGACGGCATTCTGGTCACCTACAACCGCCCATCAAAACTGAACGGATCCCGCTCTACCGTCAGCACGATGCGCCCGTACTGCGCATGTGCGGGATTGAGCAGCAGGTTGCGCTCCAGGGGCTCCACCACCGAGGGCACCCGCAGCCCTAGGCGCCGGGCGCTTCGGGTGTGCCAGCGGCCGTCGAACAGGCTGGCGCCGACGCGCAGGTTGCGCAGCAGCGTGTCGCGATCCGGGCCCGGAGTCGGACGCGGAGTCGGGCAATAGCCGATGCGCCAAATGCTCAATCGACTCAAGCGGTGCCGCCGTATATGTATGTTGCAATTGCAACAGCCATTGGACGATCGTGCTTTCGCGATGCGTGGGGCGGCTCGAACCAGGCCTGTCCTACTATCATTGCGGCAAGCCTTTCCTCGCCTGGACGCCCCTTGCCCCCCAAACCCTCCCCCCAAGCCACCGCCCGCCTCGACCGCGGGGTCACCGTCTCCGGCCTGCGCACCTTCGTGGCGGTGGTGCAGGCGCGCGGCCTGTCGGGCGCGGCGCGGGCACTGGGCGTTTCCCAGCCGAGCGTGTCGGTGCAGCTGTCGGCCTTCGAGCGGGCCTGCGGCGTGCTGCTGTGCCATCGTAAGCCCGAGTTCGCGCTCACCGATGCCGGTGCCGATGTGTTCGTGCGGGCGCGCTTGATCCTGTCGCGGGTCGACGAGTTCGAAACCGCGCTCGATGACCTGCAGCAGGCGGCTGGCCGGGTGACGGTGGGGCTGTCCACGCCGCATGTGGCGATGCAGCTTCTGGCTTCGTTCCGGGCGGCCCATCCGGGTATCCATCTGCAGGTGGGCATGGGCAACACCACCACGCTGCTGGAGGATGTGTCGCGCTGCCGGGTCGATGTGGCCTTGATGACCCTGCTCGAGCCGCCCGCGCACCTGCTGTGCCTGAAGGTGGCGAGCCCCCGTCTGGCGGTATGCCTGCGTGCCGATGACCGGCTGGCGGGCCGCAAGTTCTTGCGTCCGGCCGATCTGGCCAGGCGCGATGTGATTGCGCGCGAGCCGGGCTCGCAGACGCGCACGCTCTTTGAGGACACGCTGGCCCGCGCTGGCGTCACACCCCGGGTGGTGATGGAGGTGGGCAACCGTGAGGCGATGCGCGAGGCGGTGGCTGCCGGCCTGGGCATCGGCATGCTGTTCGACAACGAAAACGGCGAGGACCGCCGCTTTGCACTGGTGCCGCTGCAGGGGGTCACCCGGGCACCGGGCGTCTACGCAGTGGCGCTGCACGAGTCGCTGGGTATTCCCGGCGTGCAGTCACTGATGACCCACCTCGGGCTGCGCACGGGCGGCGGGTCGGCGCGCACGTCGGCGAGCAACTAAGCGTCCCTTTTCTTCCTTCAGGCCGGCGCCCTTGCATGCCCGAGCGGCTTTCATGCGCCTGACATATAAAAGCTCCATACTGAAATGTCCGTTGCATAAACCCTTCTTATGTCTATACTCGATCCCTTCCCCTTCTGCCAAGGAGCACGCACATGACCGAGCCCACTGTTCACCCCGCCGTCGAGGAGATCCGCAAGCTGTTCGATCTCAAGGGTGGCCTGGTCTACGGCGAGGCGGTCAATCAGCTCGAGCATGCGCTGCAGTGCGGCGCACTGGCCGAGGCGGAAGGAGCAGCACCCAGCCTGGTGCTGGCGGCGGTGCTGCACGATGTCGGCCACATGCTTCACCGTGATGCTGCCGGCGCAGTGAACGCGGGCGATGATGACTGCCACGAATTGCTTGGTGCGCGCTTTCTGCTCAACCGCTTTGGGCCTGAGGTGGCCGAGCCGGTAAGGCTTCATGTGGATGCCAAGCGCTACCTGTGCGCCCGCGAGCCGGGCTACTGGGCGGCGCTCTCGCCGCTGTCGCAGCGCACGCTCGAGATCCAGGGCGGGCCCTTCTCGGAGCAGGAGGCGGCCGCCTTCGAGCAGCGCCCGCATGCCCAGGGTGCAATCAAGCTGCGCCGCTGGGATGACCTGGGCAAGAAGGCTGCGGTGGCCACGCCGCCGCTGTCGCACTACCTGGCGCTGGCCGCCAACCTGCCCATCGGGAGCACCGCGCAATGAACGTCACCCGTCGCGATCTGTTGCTGGGCGGTGCCCAGGGCCTGGGTCTGGCCGGCCTGGCCGAACTCTTTCCGGGCCTGGCCCTGGCGCAGGCGGCGCCCCGCAAGGGCGGCACGCTGGTGTATGCCAATTGCTCGGCCAATCGCCGTGGCGGCGATGTGCGCAACAGCAAGCATCCGTATTACATGGTGGACCTGATCACCCGCAGCGCCTACAACTCGCTGGTCTGGGTGGATGCCCGCCTGCAGCTGCAGGGCGAGTTGGCCAAGGCCTGGGGCGCACTGGATGACCGGCTCGACACCTGGGAGTTCGTGCTGCACGAGGGCGTGCGCTTCCATGATGGCCGCGAGATGACCGCGGCCGATGTGGTCTCGTCCTTTGCCTTGCACAAGGCCAAGCATTGGGCCTCGGCGCAGATTGCCAGTGTGACGGCGGTCGGTCGTCACAAGGTGCAGTTCAAGCTGGTCAAGGGCAATGCCGAGTTTCCTTATGTGGTGGCCGAGTACGACACGATGATCATGCCGGCCGATGACAACATCGACCGCATCGGCCTGAGCGGCATTGGTACCGGCCCGTTTCGGATTGTTTCGGTGGACCCGCAGCGGCGCATGGTGCTCGAGCGCAACGAGAAATACTGGCGCGACGGGCCCTACCTGGACCGCCTCGAGGTGATCAATCGCGAAGGGCAGATGGAAGCGGCGATCAATGGCTTTCGGGCCAGGCAGTTCGACGCCGTGCTGAACATCGATCCGCGGCTGGTGCGGCAACTGGAAAAGGAGCCCGACACCGAAATCGTCGGTGCGACCAGTGGCGACCATGCGGTCATCGTGTTGCCCAAGCATCCAGGCTCGCCCTTCAACGACAAGCGCATCCGTCAGGCCCTGGCCCTGGCGGTGGATCGCGAGGCGATCGTGCGCGTGGTCTATGGCAAGAACGCCGGCTGGGTAGGCAACGACAGCCATCTGGTGGCGGCCGACCCCAACTTCGTGCCGCGCGCGGCGCGCCGCGATGTGGCCCGTGCCAAGCGTCTGCTGACGGAGGCCGGTCACCCCAATGGCATCACCCTGCCGACGCTTTATTACGCGCCGCAATGGCCCGAGATGGCGCGCTATTTCCAGGTGCTGCAGCAGACGGTGAAGGAGGCCGGCATCACCTTGCCGATCGAGGAGCGCCCCAGCGACGGCTACCAGAACTTCCGTCAGGGCGACATCGATGTGAGCAAGGGCAACTTCCACAAGTTTGCCTACACGGCGGTAGGCCCGCGCAATGCCGGCATCAGCCTGTTCCGGATGCGCAATGCCAACAATGAAAGTGGCTACTGGAGCGGACCGCAGGCGGACGCCTACATGAAGCTCTACGACCAGGCGATGCTGATCCGCGATGCCGGCCAGCGCAAGGCGGTCTACTCCAAGATGCAGGAGATCCTGCACGAGGAAGTGCCGGCCCTGCTGCCGGCCGGGCGCAACAACCTGCTGGTCAAGCGCCCTTCGGTGCGCGGGCTGGAGAATCATCCGCAGCACTGGTCGATCCGC
>JAPOKJ010000090.1 GCA_029977705.1 Burkholderiales bacterium
GTCGATCGGCTTGAAGCCGGGCGAGGGAGTGATCGGCAACAACGCCAGGCTCAGGATGCGCAGCGTTGCATGGAGCAATACCTGCTTTCGGAGTACCAGGCGACGGGTCAGGAAGTCGGAATAGAAATACCCGGCCAGCAGGATGCACTGGAAGAACACCATGCAGGTGGTCCACACCGCTGCCGAGCCGCCGAACCAGGGCAGGATCTGCTTGGCGATGATCGGCTGCACCAGGAACAGCAGGAAGGCCGAAAGCGCGATGGTGGCGCCGTAGTGGAACATGGAGGTCCAGTCAGTTCGGAGAGGGCATCAGTCGGGCAAGGGGCGTGCAGCGATCGGCGCGGGGCGGTCAGACCGTTGTCGCGAACACCCCGCATTGTGCCAATTGTCGCTCGACCGCTTCGCTCCAGCCACGATTGGCGGCAGGGCTTGCAGGGCTGGGATGCAGAATTTGCGCAATCCGGGGCAGCGTCGCGATCGCCTGCGCGGCGTCGGGATGGGCACAGGCCTGTTCGATCCGCTTCATGGCATAGGCGCCGATGCCGATCGCCCACTGCGGCTGCAGCGCGGCCAGGGCCTGGCGCAGGTGGTGGTCGCAGGCCGCCTGCAAGGCCTTGAGGGCGGCCGCCGGCAGCTTGTCCGGGGTGAAATTGCGGCCACTGGCCTCGAGGAACACCAGGGGACAGTAATTGAGGACGAAGCACTCCGAGAAGAACCGCTCAGCCGTGCCAAAGCGCTGTGCAGCCCAGCCCCACAGGCGCCGCCCGCTGACCTCGGAGCGGGTGCAGCCAAAACCCTGGATCGGCCGCTTGGGATGCTCATGGGCGGGCTTGTCCACCGGCGTGCAGATGCCCATCCAGTCGCGCACCGCCGCCACCTCGCCAAAGGGCACGCCGATCTGCATCATGCCGAAAGGGCCCGGGTTCATGCCCAGGAACACGACGCGGCGCGGACCCGTCCCGAAGCGGCGGACATAGGTCTCGTGCGCCTGCCAGGCATATTGCAGCGGGTCGTAGACATGGGTCACGCTGGAGCCGGGCCCGGTGAACAGGCCGGCCCCGGTCAGCCCGGCCAGATCGGCAGACAGGTCTTTGGCCGCCGCGAGCAGGCGCCCGGCGGTCGATGCGGAAAGGTCGGACGAAACAGTCATGGAGCGCGATGTTACTGGAGGCAGGCCGGCGTGCCTGCGGACCTGGGCGCAGGAGCGGACGGCCGGTATGTTGGCCGGGATGTTATAAGGCTGGCCATGGCCCTCAAATCCACCATCTTCAAAGCCGAGCTGGCGATCGCCGACATCGATCACGGCTATTACGCCAACCATGCCATGACCCTGGCCCGCCACCCGAGCGAGACCGACGAGCGCATGATGATCCGCCTGATCGCCCTCGCCTTCGAGGCCTGGAAGCTGCAGGCGCTGTGCAACAACGATGGCCAGTTGGCCTTCGGGGCCGGGCTGTCCAATCCCGATGATCCCGACCTGTGGCTGCGCGACTTCACCGGCGCCACCAAGCTGTGGGTCGAGGTGGGCCAGCCCGAGGAAAAGCCCCTGGCCAAGGCCTGCGGCAAGGCCGATGAAGTCAGGGTGTACTGCTATCACCATGCCGCCCATGTGTGGTGGCGCGGCATCGAGAACAAGCTGGCGCGTTATGACAAGCTGAGCGTGTTCAACATCCCCAGCGAGCAGTCGCTGGCCGCCGCAGCCCTGGCCGAGCGCAGCATGCAGCTGCAGGCCACGATTCAAGACGGCGCACTGTCCCTGGGATCGAGTCGTGCTAACATGCAGATCGAACCCTTGAAGTGGAAATGACCATGACCACCACCTCCCGAATCGAGGTCACCCCCCAGGACGCGCCTTGTGGCGCGCAGGTGCGCGGCGTCGACCTGACCGCCCCCTTGTCGGCCGACACCGCGGCCCAGCTGCGCAAGATCTGGCTCGATCACCTGGTGATCTTTTTCCCCGACCAGCCGATGTCGGTGGAAGATCTGGAACGCTATGCCGAGGCGTTCGGCCCGAACAGTGAAGACCCCTACATTCGCGCCATCCCCGGCCATGCCCATGTGGTGCAGGTCAAGCGCGAGGCCGACGAGACCAGCCCGCTCTTTGCCGACAACTGGCACTCGGACTGGTCTTTCCTGAAAATTCCCCCGGCTGCCACTGCCCTGTTCGGCAACATCATTCCGCCGGTGGGCGGCGACACCTTGTTCGCCAACCAGTACGCTGCCTGGGATGCCTTGCCGGCAGCGCTGCGCCGCACGGTCGAAGGCCGCATGGGGATTCACTCGGCACGCAATGGCTATTCGCGCCAGGGCCGCTATGGCGAGAAGGACAAAGGCCGCTCGATGGACATCATCTACTCCGACGATGCGATGCGCACGCAGGTGCATCCGGTCGGACGCGTCCACCCCGAAACCGGCCGCACCGCCCTGTTCGTAAGCCCCGGCTACACCATCGGCATCGAGGGTCTGCCCGAGGACGAATCGCGCGAGGTCATCCAGCAGTTGTTCGCCCATCTGGGCAAGGATGAGTTCGTGTATCGCCATCGCTGGGCTCCCAACATGCTGACGATGTGGGACAACCGCTGCCTGGTCCATGCCGCCACCGGTGGCTTCGAGGGCCATCGCCGCCTGCTGCACCGGATCACGATCGGCGAACGCAGCCTGCATGCCTGAGGCACAGGCGGGTGCCGCACGATGCCCGTCGCCGGACAACGCTCATGAAACGTCGTAGCGCCTTGCAGACCCTGGCCAGCCTGCCGCTGGCTGCGCCGGTTTCCGGAGCCTTGCTGGGCGCGCTGGGCGCCAGTGCACAGGCCCAGGCCTGGCCCACCCGGCCGATCAGGTTCATCGTGCCCTTTGCACCGGGGGGTGCCAATGACCTGATGGCCCGCAGTGCCGCACAGGGCGCCTCGCAGGTGCTGGGCCAGCCGGTGGTGATCGAAAACCGGCCAGGCGCCGGCGGCACCATTGGTTCCGAGGCGGCGGCCAAGAGCGCGCCCGACGGCTACACCTTCCTGATCAGCGCAGCCGGCGTCATCAGCAACTCGATGATCAAGCGCAACATGCCCTACAAGGACAGTGACCTGGTCCCGGTGGCGATGATTGCGCTGGCCCCATCGGTCATCCTGGTGGCCCCGAATTCGCCCTACAAGAGCCTGAAGGACCTGATCGAGGCCTCGAAGGCGGCGGGTGGCCTGCACTTTGCCACCGCCGGCACCGGCAGCACCCCGCACTTCGTGGCCGAGATGCTCAACACGCGCTATGGCGCCAGGCTCGAGCCCGTGCCTTACAAGAGCGGCTCCGAGTCGACCACCGCGCTCCTGGGTGGCCAGATCGCGGCAACCTCCGAGGCCAGCATCGTCTCGCTCAACTACCTCAAGAGCGGCAAGCTGCGCGGACTGGCCACCACCTGGGTCAAGCGCATCGACACCTACCCGGGCCTGGCCACCGCCACCGAGCAAGGCTATCCGGAGATCCGCATCGCGCATTGGGCAGGCCTGCATGCCCCGCGCGGCACCGCGCCCGAGGTGATCGAGAAAATGGCCGCGGCCATCGATGCCGCGATGAAGTCCCAGGCCGTTCAGGAGCGTCTTATTCCGCTGGGCATCCAGCCGATCGGCGGCACGCGCGCCGACTTCGAACGCTTCATCGACGCCGAGCGGGCGCGCCTGGGCGCCACGGTCAAGGCCGCCGGCATGAAGGAAGACTGAGCCCCCGCGTCGCCTTGATCCAGATCAACGCACAAGGCTGCGGTGCGACCATACTGGCAACATCCCGCCTCATGTCCCGGACCTGCCAATGGCCACACGCAAGCGCGCTGCGCCCTCCCCGCTGACCCCTGCTCCGGCGAGCACGCCGGAGCAAGGCACCGGCCGCCCGCGCCGCGTCAGTGCCGGCGACATCGCGCCGCGGCTCGATCCGCAGGCCCTGGCGGCCTACACCGCGCGCCAGGCCGCGCGCGCCTCCGAGGGCAGCCAGATGGCGGCCGTGCAGACCGTGCTCGACAGTGGCATGGACGGCCGGGGCAAGGCCAAGGCCCTGCGCGCGCTGCTCGAAGGGGCCTCCAGTGACGACCTGGCGGTCATCCAGCGCCTGCTGCTCGATCGCAAGGGTGAGGGCAGCAAGCCCGATCCGGACAGCGAGCTGGCCGACAACTGGCGCGACGGCGGCTACCCCTACAAGAACCTCATGCTGCGCCGCAATTACGAGGCGCAGAAGTACAAGCTGCAGGTCGAGCTGCTCAAGCTGCAGGCCTGGGTCAAGGCCACCGGCCAGCGCGTCGTCATCCTGTTCGAGGGGCGCGACGCCGCCGGCAAGGGCGGCACCATCAAGCGGGTCATGGAGCACCTGAATCCGCGGGGTGCGCGGGTCGTGGCCCTGGAAAAGCCCACCCCCCACGAAAGTGGCCAGTGGTATTTCCAGCGCTATGTGCAGCATCTGCCCACCGCCGGAGAGATCGTGCTGTTCGACCGCTCCTGGTACAACCGGGCCGGGGTCGAACGGGTGATGGGCTTTTGCAGCGAGGCGCAATATCAGGAGTTCATGCGCCAGACACCGGAGTTTGAACGCCACCTGGTGCGCAGCGGGGTCCACCTGATCAAGTTCTGGTTCTCGGTCAGCCGCAAGGAGCAGGCGCGCCGCTTCAGGGAGCGCGAGAATCATCCACTCAAGCAGTGGAAGCTCAGCCCGATCGACAAGGCCTCGCTCGACAAGTGGGACGACTACACGCGTGCCAAGGAAACCATGTTCTTCGAGACCGACACCGCCGATGCGCCCTGGACCGTCATCAAGAGCGACTGCAAGAAACGCGCACGCCTGAATGCCATGCGCTACATCCTGACCAAGCTGCCCTATGCCGCCAAGGATGCCGCCGCCATCGGCAAGATCGACAGCCTGATCGTCGGGCGCGCCAACGTGGTGTATGAGCGCGGCGAAAAGACCATGCCGGCCCTGAGCGCCGGGGACTGAGGCCGATGACGGCCCGCCAGCGACACAACGGAGCCGCCTGATGGCTGAACCCTTCGGCCTGGACGCCTTCTCCCCTGAGCAGATCGCCCGCAAGGTGACCCAGGTGGGCGTGCGCAAGGCGCATCTGCCCCTGCTCAGCCTGATGCTGCTGGGCATCCTGGCCGGCGCCTTCATCGGCCTGGGCTGTGTGTTGTTCACCCTGGTGCAAAACGATGCCTCGCTCGGCTTTGCCAGCCAGCGCCTGCTTGGCGGGCTGGTGTTTTCGCTGGGCCTGATCCTGGTCACGGTGGCCGGGGCCGAACTGTTCACCGGCAACAACCTGCTGGCCATGGCCTGGGCCTCCGGGCAGGTCAGCAGCGTAGAGGTGCTGCGCAACTGGGTGCTGGCAGCTCTGGCCAATGCGATCGGGGCCGGGGGCCTGGCCTTGATGGTCTGGCTGGCCGGCCAGGGCAGCCTCAACGACGGCGCCGTCGGACGCACGGTGGTGCGCATCGCCATGGCCAAGGCAGCCCTGCCCTGGCTGGAAGCCTTCTGGCGCGGCGTGCTGTGCAATGTGCTGGTGTGCATGGCGGTGTGGATGGCGCTGGCCGGACGCAGTGTCACTGACAAGGTGGTGGCGATCGTCTTTCCGGTCACCGCCTTCGTGGCCGCCGGATTCGAGCACTCGATTGCCAACCTGTACTTCTTTCCGCTGGCCATGCTGCTGGGCGCGCCCCTGGACGCGATGGACCTGCTGCGCAATCTGTTCCCGGTGATCGCCGGCAACCTGCTGGGCGGCAGCGTGCTGGTGGCCCTTGTGTACTGGGTCATCTACCTTCGGCCGGGGGCCGGGACACCACCGGCCGACCCCTGAGCCCGGCGGCGATGTTCTATTTCTTCAATCTGCCGATCACCGATCCCGCCTGGGCCGGGGCGGCCCTGCTGCTGTCGGCCGCGCTGGTCATGATGGCCTGGGCCAGCGGCGGCTTGCGCGTCCTCGCGGCGCCACAACGCCAGGGTGCAGCCCTGGCCAGCGCCTTCCTGCTGATCCTGCTTTGGATGCTCAGGGCCAGTGTCCAGGGCACCCTGGCGGTCACCTTCTCGGGCGCCTCGCTGGCGGTAATCCTGTTCGGGCTGCGCGCAGCCCTGCTCATGCTGGCACTGGCCGACCTGGGCTTTGTCGCAGTCGATGCCCTGTCAGCCGCCTGGTCACACTACTCGGCACCGCGCGCCAGCCCAGGTATTGACGCGCTGATGCGCACCCACTGGCAGAACCTCGGCCTGCAATTCCTGCTCGGTGCAGCGCTGCCCGCATGCATCACCAGGGGGTTGATCGCCCTGATCCGCGCCCGGCTTCCCCGCCACCTGTTCGTGTTCATCTTCGGCCACGGCTTTTTCTCGCCTGCCCTGGCCACCGTCGTCACGCTGATCGCCGGTGCCCTGGCCATTCACGCGCTGCAGGTGCCGGGCAGTGACGCAATCTTTCGCGAGGTACTGCCCACCAGTCTGTTGCTGGCCTGGGGCGAGGCCTTCATGACGGGCGCACTGGGCGTCATCTTCATCATGTTCCGGCCACAATGGGTGGCCAGTTTCCGCGATGAAGACTATCTGAAAAAACCAGCCGAACCGGGAGGAGACCATGACCGACACCCCGACCACCGGGAGCCCTGAACCGGCCCCCCCGACTGACGACGGCGCATCCCGCCCCTCGCCGTTTCCGGCAGTGCGGCCGGTGCATTTTTCCGACCCGCTGCGCTGGCTCACGGCCGGCTGGGACGACCTTAGGACCCATCCGCGCATCAGCCTGTTCTTCGGCGCCTGCTTCGTGGTCGCGGGGGCCAGCCTGTGGTGGACCTTCCTGAACAATCCGGCCTATCTGCTCGCCCTGTGCGGCAGCTTCCTGCTGCTCGGCCCCTTCCTGTGCCTGGGTATGTACGACGTGAGCCGGCGCCGCGAGCGCGGCCTGCAGCCGACCCTGGCCTCGGCGCTGTCCGCATGGCGCACCAATTTCAAGGGGCTGGGCGTCACCTGCACCCTGCTGCTGGTGCTCGAGATGCTGTGGAGCCGCTCGGCACTGGTGATCTTCGCGGTAGCCTTCAATACCGTGCCCGAGGCGCAGTCCACCCTCGAGATGCTGGTTCACCCGAGCAACTACGGCTTTCTGGCCGCCTACTTCGTAGTCGGCTGCATCTTCGCCCTGCTGATCTTTGCCACCACCGTGGTCGCGCTGCCGATGCTGATCGACCGCAACACCGATTCCATCGTGGCCGGCATCACCTCGTTCCGGGCCACGCTCAGCTTTCCGGGACCGATGCTGTTCTGGGGCCTGCTGATCGTGCTCATCGTGGCGATCAGCGCGGTGCCGCTGTTGCTGGGCATCTTCATCTCGGCGCCGCTGCTCGGGCATGCCTCATGGCATGCCTACCGGCACATCGTCGAGCCTCCCGACGAAGCATCCGGAATCAAGCCTTGAGTGGCGCCTGCGCCAGCACCGGCGCATCCTCCTTGACCAGCATCACGGTGCACGGCGCCATCATCGCCACCTTGACCGGAATGGTGGGCACGATCGGCTGAAGCGCCAGGCCATGGGTGGCGGCACCCATCACGATGATGCTGACGGTATTGCGCTTGGCGTACTGCACCAGGGCGGTGGCGACATCGCCCGAGCCCAGCACATGGAAAGAGACCTGGTGCATGCTCAGATCGAGCGGCTCGGCCCAGCGCTGCAGATACTCGAGAAGGCGACGCTGGCCATCGGCATCGGCCGCCTCGCTGGCCGAGGTCACCGTGACACAGGTCAGGCGCGCTCCGGGCCGAACGCCCAGCGAGCGGCTGACGGCCATGCGCAGCGAATACAGCGTGGCGTCGGTGACATCGACCGAAGGCACCGCCACCATCACGATCGGTACCTCGTCGATCTGGCGCGAAGGCATCACGCTGGGCTTGTACTGCAGGCCGGCCGAGCGCAGCCAGCGCTTGATGTGCTGATGCCAGGGCGTCCCCTTGAGGCGATGGCCCCTTGCGGTCACCACCACCTGGTCGGGATGCTCGAGATCGAAGGCCAGATGCCTGGCCGAGGGGTAGCGATGCTCGGCCTGCGGCTCGAGCAGGCGCAGGATCACCTCCTGCAACCAGGGCGGGATGTCGTCCCGCCGGGCCCGGGGCGGCACCGGATCCATCCACAGGCGCTGGCGCAGGCCGCCGGCCGTCTGGGGATCTCCAAAGGGCAGTTCGCGGGTCAGAAACTCGTAGAGGATGACGCCGATCGCAAACAGGTCGCTGCGGGCATCGCCCCGAATGCCGATCACCTGCTCGGGGGCCATGTAGGCGTGGGTGCCCACCGGCTTGCGGGTTTCCTCGGCCAACAGGTCGGGCAGGTCGCCGTGAAAGGACAGCCCGAAATCGAGCAGCGCCGCCGTGCCATCCGGGCGCAGGATCACATTGGCGGGCTTGAGGTCCTGATGCACCACATTCTGCCGGTGCAGGCTGTGGCAGGCGCGGGCCAGGGCGGCCCCGAGGCTGACCACATGGGCCACGGTAAAGGACGGCGTGTCCTCCCAGAGGCGATGATAGGTCGGCCCCTTGAGCTTCTCGAGCACCAGATAGGGATTGACCGCCAGGTCCCCGGCCGCCACGAAGCGCGGCACATGGGGACCAGTGAGCAGGGGCATCAGGCGCACTTCGGTTTCGAAGCTGACGATGGTCTCGGGGCCATCATGGGCCCCCATGCGCGGCACCTTCATCAGCATCGCAAATCCGGGATCGGGCGAGCCGTCGGCAAACTGCACCTCGTAAAGGCGTGCCATGGCCCCGTGATGAAAATAGCCGGTGACGCGATAGCCGTCGAGGACATCGCCCTCGTTCAGATCCTTGCTGCTCATCGCCCCTCCTGAAGGCGCCTGATGATGTTCGCCGGCAGCCCACGCCGCCTGGCCTGCGCCACCACCGCCCCGACGTCGTAGCGGACGCGATGGAAGGTCAGCTGCGCGCTATCGGTATCGAGGATCGCAAAACCGGCTGCGCAATTGCCATCGCGGGGCTGACCGACCGAGCCGATGGTGGCCAGCCAGTGACGGTGTCCCGGCACCGGTATGGCCACGCCGGGCGTGGGCTCGTGCAGCATCAGCGAGCGTCCCCGGCCCTGGTAGTACAGGGCCTGCAGGTGGACATGGCCGCCCAGCACATAGCGCACGGCCGGACGCTGGCGGGCCGCATTCAGGCTGTCGGCTGCGACGACCGGATTGTTCACATAGCGCCAGCGCGGCGGCGCATCCGCACTGGCATGGACCAGGTAGCAGGGGCCGGCTTCATGATCGAGCGGCAAGCGCGCCAGCCAGGCGTGCTGGTCGGTGTCGAGCTGGTCGTGGGTCCAGCGGGCGCCTTGCTCATCGTGGGTACGGGGCTCGGCGGGCGGATCGGCCGCAAGCGTGTCATGGTTGCCGCGCAGCACCCAGGCGCCTTCGGCCTGCAACTGGCGCGACAGCTGCACCACCGCAGCCGGATCCGGACCATAGCCCACCAGGTCCCCGAGCAGGGCGATCTGGTTGGCGCCCTCGTCGCGGGCCTTGGCAAGGCAGGCCTGCATCGCCAGGGCATTGGCATGGATGTCGGAGAGCAGGGCCAGCTTCATGCAGGCATTATGGAATGCCTTGCCTGGCGCCGTCCTTGCGCTGGATCAAGGGGCCGCACCGCCTGGCGGACGGCGGCAAGACCGGCATGGCAGGCTTGGGGCATACTGGGCACGAGCGCCCGGGCGGCCTTGCCGGCCCTGCGGGCGTCCCGCCCGTCCCTGCAGGACAGACGGCGATCACAAGACGGAGACAGCCACCCATGAACACCTTTGTGCAGGACGAGGCCCGCGCGCTGGCGCAAGCCATGCCCCTGGCATCGATCGATGTCAGCAAGCCGCGTCTGTTCAAGTCCGACACCATATGGCCCTTTTTCGAGCGCCTGCGCCGCGAGGACCCGGTGCATTTCTGCCCGGCCAGTGCCAATGGCCCGTACTGGTCGGTGACCCGCTTCAAGGACATCATGAAGGTGGACACCAGCCACGGCATCTTTTCCTCGGCCAGCGGCATCGGCATCGCCAACACCCCGGACTTCCTGCCCTCGGGCGGCTTCATCTCGATGGACCCCCCCCAGCATGACGAGCAGCGCAAGGCCGTGCAGCCGATCGTGGCCCCGCCCAACCTGATCAATTTCGAGCCGCTGATCCGCTCTCGCACCGCCACCATCCTGGACAACCTGCCGATCGACCAGCCCTTCAACTGGGTACGCGAGGTGTCGGTGGCGCTCACCACCCAGATGCTGGCCACGCTGTTCGACTTTCCCTTCGAGGATCGTCATCTGCTCACCCACTGGTCCGACGTCGCCACCACCGAGCTCAAGGCCCCGGACTCGCCCGTCAAGAGCGAAGCCGAGCGGATCGCCGAACTGGGCAAGTGCCTGTCGTACTTCACCGGGCTTTGGAATGAACGCATCAGGCGTGCGCCTGCCAGCGACCTGATCTCGATGCTGGCCCATGCCCCCGCCACCCGCAACATGACGCCCGACGAACTGCTGGGCAACCTGATCCTGCTGATCGTCGGTGGCAATGACACCACGCGCAACTCGATGTCGGGCAGCGTCTACTGGCTCAACCAGTTCCCGAGCGAGTACCAGAAGCTGCGCGACAACCCGGGCCTGATCACCAACATGGTCTCGGAGGTGATCCGCTACCAGACACCGCTGGCCCACATGCGCCGCACCGCACTGGTGGATACCGAACTGGGCGGCAAGCAGATCCGCAAGGGCGACAAGGTGGTGATGTGGTACATCTCGGGCAACCGCGACGAGGAGGTCATCCCCAATGCCAATGACTTCATCATCGACCGGCCCAATGCGCGCCAGCACCTGTCGTTCGGCTTCGGCATCCACCGCTGCGTGGGCAACCGCCTGGCCGAGCTGCAGCTGAAGGTGGTCTGGGAAGAAATCATGAAGCGCTTCTCGACTATCGAGGTGCTTGAGCCGCCGGTGCGCAGCTACTCGAATTTCGTGCATGGCTATACCGAGCTGATCACCCGCATTCCGGCTGGCGCCGTGGTCAGGAAGTAAGCCATGAGTTCACTGCCTGTGGTCGACTTTGCCTCCTTCGATGCCGCCGAGCTGCGCCGCAAGTACGCGGCCGAGCGTGAGCGCCGGCTGCGTCCCGAAGGCAATGCCCAGTATGTCGACATCGGCCAGGCCTTCCCGCACTGGCTCGATGATCCCTGGGCCGGGCCGCGCGAAGCGCGCGCTGCGGTGCAGCGCTCGCTGGAAGTGCTGGTGGTGGGCGGTGGCTTCGGCGGCCTGCTGGCAGCGGCTCGCCTGCGCGAGCAGGGCTGCGACGACCTGTGCATGATCGATCAGGCCAGCGACTTTGGCGGCACCTGGTACTGGAACCGCTACCCGGGCGCCGCCTGCGATACCGAGAGCTACATCTACCTGCCGCTGCTCGAGGAAACCGGCTACATGCCCAGCAGCAAGTACGCCTTCGCCCCCGAGATCCTCGAGCACTCCCGGCGTATCGGGCGCCACTTCGACCTGTACCGCTCGGCCCTGTTCCGCACCACCATCACCGCGATGGACTGGCTTGAGGACGAGGCGCGGTGGAAGGTGCAGACCGACCGCGGTGACGAATTGCGGGCCCGCTTCGTGGTGCTCGCCGGCGGTCCGCTCAATCGCCCCAAGCTGCCCGGCGTGCCGGGTCTCCAGCTTTTCAAGGGCCATGCCTTCCACACCAGCCGCTGGGACTACGGCTATACCGGTGGCGATTCCCGCGGCGGCCTGGACAAGCTGGCCGACAAGCGGGTCGGCCTGATCGGCACCGGTGCCACCGCCGTGCAGTGCGTCCCGCACCTGGGCGCGGGCGCACGCGAACTGTTCGTTTTCCAGCGCACGCCGTCCTCGGTCGACGTACGCAACAACCGCCCCACCGATCCGGCCTGGGCCCAAAGCCTGCAGCCGGGCTGGCAGCGCGAGCGGATGATGAACTTCACGGCCGTGATTTCCGGCGGCAAGTTCGAGGTCGACCTGGTCAATGATGGCTGGACCGACCTGATCTTCGGCATCCTGCTGGCGGCGCGCCAGAATGCCGGCGCCAACGCCACGGCGGCCGATATCGAGGCCCTGATCCAGCAGGCCGACTACCAGAAGATGGAGCGGGTGCGTGCCCGGGTCGATGCCATCGTCAATGACCCGGCCACCGCCGCCGCCCTCAAGCCCTGGTACAACCAGTTCTGCAAGCGGCCCTGCTTCCACGACGAGTACCTGCCCACCTTCAACCGTCCCAATGTCCACCTGGTCGATACCGCCGGGCAGGGCGTCGAGCGCATCACCGAACGCGGGGTCGTGGTGGCCGGGAAGGAATACGAACTCGACTGCCTGATCTTTGGCACCGGCTTCGAGGTCGGCACCGACTTCACGCGGCGGCTGGGCTTCGAGGTGCGCGGTCGCAATGGGCTGACCCTGACCGACAAATGGAAGGCCGGCGCCAGCACCTTCCATGGCCTGTTCACGCGCGGCTTTCCCAACCTGTTCGTGATGACCACCCAGCAGTCGGGCCAGAGCGCGAACTTCCAGCACATGCTCGATGAGCAGTCACGACACCTGGCCTGGGTGATGGGGCAGGTATGGGCACGCAAGGCACGCACGGTCGAGGCACAGGCCCAGGCCGAAGCCGATTGGGTCGAGACCATCGTGAAGCTGGCCCAGACCCGACGCGACTATCTCTCCGAATGCACACCGGGCTACTACAACAACGAAGGCCGGCTCGACGAGCGCACCGCGCGCAACTCACAGTTCTGGCGCGGCCCGACCGCCTTCATACGCCTGCTCGACAAGTGGCGGCAGGAAGGGACGATGCCGGGGCTGGAGCTGACGCTGGCGTAGCGAGGCCGCCTTCCAGCGCTGGCAGGATGCAGGCTGGAAGCGCGCCAGCCTGAGCCTGCGATGAAACGCCCGGTGCGCGCCCAAAACCCGGCACAATGACGGTCAGAGGGCAGCGCCGACATCCGGACAGCGCCCCGGCCTTCA
>JAPOKJ010000108.1 GCA_029977705.1 Burkholderiales bacterium
ATATCTACCCTGTCGGACAACCGCCCGATCATCCTCGTCTGAGTCGGATCCTTAGGCAAGTTGTTTACGGCACACCACACTAGCCCTGTCACACGAGGACCCGAGATGATTCATTTCCTGAGTGCCGGCGCCTGCAAGGGCCTGTTCCAGGCCTTGTTCCCCAGGGCCCTGGCACGGGCAAGCCTGCTGGGCAGCTTTGGCGCGGTCGGTGCGATGCAGGACAAGCTGTTCGCGGGCGAGCCCTGCGATGTGCTGGTCCTGACCCTGCCGATGCTGGAAAGGCTGGCCGCCCAGGGCTGGGTGCGCAGCGACAGCATCCGCCTGATCGGTACCGTGGGTACCGGCATCGCCATCCCCGCCACCATGTCCCCGGCACCCGAGGTCGAGCAGATCGAGGCCCTGCGGGCCAACTTGCTGGCCGCCACCAGCATCCACTTTCCGGACCCGGCCAAGGCCACCGCCGGCATTCATTTCCAGGGCGTGCTTGAGCGCCTGGGCATCGCGCAACAGGTGCAGGCCCGCTGCCGCCACTACCCGAATGGCGCCCAGGCGATGGCCGCCCTGGCCGCCCCAGATCCAGCCCATGGACCCTTGCCGATCGGCTGTACCCAGGTCAGCGAGATCCTCTACTCGGCCGGCGTTCGGCTGGTGCATGAACTGCCCGAACCCTTCCGGCTGCGCACCCCCTATGCGGCAGCCCTGACGCCGGCAGGTGCCGAGTCGCCACAGGCCATCAAGATCATCGACACCCTGACCCATCCGCAGCATCAGCGTCTGCGCCACCAAGGAGGCTTCCTGTGAAGGCCGTTTGCATGACCCGTTCGCGCCGCCGCGCGCTCATCCGCCTGTCTGCCGTGGCAGGCGCCCTTGGCCTTCTCATGGCAGCGCCGCTGCAGGCCCAGGAGGCGGGCTGGCCAAACCGGCCGATCCGTCTGATTGCCACCTATCCGCCAGGCGGCTCGGTCGACCAACTGGCGCGCGTGCTCGCGCCGCAATTGAGTGCCCAGCTGAACACCCCGGTCGTGGTTGAAAACCGCGTCGGCGGATCAGGAACGGTCGGCACCGCCGCCGTCGCCCAGGCCCCTGGCGACGGCTATACCTTCGGCGTGGTCTTCGACACCCATGGGGTCAATCCCTCGCTGATACCGGGCCTGCCTTACAACACCACGCGCGATCTGGCCTCGGTCATGTTGGTGGGCACCTCGCCGATGGCGATCATGGCCCACCCCTCACAACCCTACAAGAATTTCCGGGATGTGGTGGCAGCCTCGCGCAGCAAGCCTGGAACCCCCGCCTACGGCACCATCGGTTCGGGCAGTCTGGGTCATCTGGCCATGACCCAGATCGCCAACACCCTGGGCGTAGAGTTCACCCACGTGCCTTATCGGGGCGGCGGCCCGCTGGTCACCGACGCCCTCGGCGGCCAGGTGCCCTTGTCGATCGGCACAGTGTTTCTGATGAATCCGCATGCCAAGAGCGGCAAGCTGATCCCCCTGGCCGTGACCTCACGCAAGCCCGACCCGCAGATGCCGGGCGTTGCGCCCCTGGCCGAACAGGGCATCGCGCCACTGGCCCAGTTCGAGGCCCTGGCCTGGTGGGGCATCATCGCGCCGGCCAGCACGCCCCCGGGCCTGGTGCGCCGAATGAACGAGGAACTGGCCAAGGTGCTCAAGACCCCGGCGGTAGCAGAGAAACTAGGTGCCCAGGGCATGGACATCCTGGGCAGTTCGCCGGCTCAGATGGACAGCTTCCTGAAAGGCGAGATCGATCGCTGGTCCAAGGTCGTGCGCGACAACAAGATCAAGGCGGGCGACTGAGGGCTGACATCCGCCTCTCAGCCTTTCAGGCTTTCAGGTACGGCCAGGCCTTGCGCAGGTAATAGAACATCGACCAGACAGTCAGGATGGCTGCAATCACCAGCAGCCAATAGCCCAGCCAGCGGCAGTCGATCGGCCCGAGCTGGTCGAAATACAGCAGCATCGGAATCGCCACCAGCTGGGCGGCCGTCTTGAACTTGCCGATGTGGTGTACCGCCACGTTGGCGGACTGGCCCAGTTGCGCCATCCATTCGCGTAGCGCCGATACCGCGATCTCGCGACCGACGATGATGCTGGCAATGACCACATCGATGCGGCCCAGTCGCACCAGCACGATCAGGGCGGTGCACACCAGAAGCTTGTCGGCCACCGGATCCAGAAAGGCGCCAAAAGGCGTCGTCTGCCCCCACTTGCGCGCCAGCCAGCCGTCAAACCAGTCGGTCACCCCGGCTGCAATGAAGAGCCACATTGCGGCATGGTTCTGGGCACGGGCACTGATCGGCAGGAAGAACACGCCCACCAGCATGGGAATCGCCAGCATGCGGCCCCAGGTCAGCCAGGTGGGCAGATTGTTGGTCATGTCCGGATGAAGTCGTGCGCGCTACGGGGAAAGGGCTCAGGGGCCACCGGTTTCAGTGAAGACGGCGGTAGATGTCCTCGGCCAGTGTATGGGAGACCCCCTCGACTGCCGCCAGATCATCGACCGAAGCAGCGATGATGCCACGGATGCTGCCAAATCGCGCCAGCAATCGCTGCTTGCGCTTGGGGCCGATGCCCTCGATGTCATCGAGCCGGGAAGCGACCCGGGCCTTGGCCCGCTTGGCGCGCATGCCGGTGATCGCGAAACGGTGGGCCTCGTCACGAATCTGGGCAACCAGCATCAGGGCGGCCGATTCCTTGCCCAATTCGAGCGCCGCACGGCCGTCGACAAACACGAGCGTCTCAAGCCCGACCTTGCGGCCCTCGCCCTTGGCCACCCCCACCAGGCGGCTGATGTCCAGGCCCAGTTGCTCAAAGACCTGGCGCGCCATCTCGACCTGCCCCTTGCCCCCATCGATCAGCACGATATCAGGCAGGCCAAGCGATTCCGCCTTGGCCTTGGCTCTGACCTCGCCCTCGTCGCTGTCGGGCGGCGACTCACGCAGGGACAGTTTCTCGTAGCGCCGCGTCAGCACCTGTTTCATGGCGGCATAGTCATCGCCACCCGTGATGCCCTCGATGTTGAAGCGGCGATACAGGCGCGACTGCATCGCATGCTCGCGGAACACCACGCAGGAGGCCTGGGTCGCCTCGCCGGCGGTGTGGCTGATATCGAAACACTCGACGTGAAGGGTGTCCAGATCGCCATCGGCATCGAGCCCCAGCACCTGGGCCAGCGCACGGGTCCGCGCCTTCTGCGAGCCCTCCTCGCTGAGCAGGCGGGTCAGGGCGATACGGGCATTTTGCTGCGCCATGTCGAGCCAGCGCCGCCGCACCTGCTGGGGTTGGTGGATCCACTGCACCGAGCGTCCGGCCTGCGTCTGAAGGTGCTCGATGACGGCCTCGGAGGCCAGTCGGGCATTGCCGATCAGGATCGGTGGCACCGGATTGTCCTGGTAGTGCTGGATCAGGAAAGCCTCGATGATCTCGGCCTGCGAATCGGCGTCATCGCCAAACAGGCCACCGTGGATCGGAAAGTAAGGCTTGTCGCCCAGATGCCGGCCGCCCCGCACCATCGCCAGGTTCACGCAGATGCGCCCGCCCTGAACCACCGCCGCCACGATATCGGCATCGGTGTCGCCAGAGGTTTCCATGGTCTGGCCGTTCTGCACACGGGCCAGGGCCGTCATGCGGTTGCGCAGCACGGCCGCCTGCTCGAAGCGCAGGGCATCGGAGGCCGCAAACATCTTGCGCTCGAGGTCCTTGAGCACCTCATCCTGCTGGCCACGAAGGAACTTGAGCGCTGCATCGACATCGGCGCGGTAGTCGGTTGCGCTGATGCGCTGCACGCAGGGCGCGCTGCAGCGCTCGATCTGGTGCAGCAGGCAGGGCCTCGAACGGTTGTTGAAGATGCTGTCCTCGCAGGTGCGCAGGCGGAACACCTTCTGCAGCACCTGGATGCTCTCCTTGACCGCCCAGGCGTTCGGAAAAGGTCCGAAATACTCGCCGCGCCGGTCAATCGCTCCCCGGTAGTAGGCGATGCGCGGAAAGGCATGCGCCGAGAAGCGCAGCAGAGGGTAGGACTTGTCGTCGCGAAAGACGATGTTGTAGCGCGGGCTACCCGTCTTGATCAGGTTATTCTCGAGCAGCAGGGCCTCGGCCTCGGAGGCCGTGACCGTGGTGTCGATGCGTACCACCCGCTCGACCATGTGGGCGATGCGCGGACTGGAAACCGTCTTCAGAAAGTAGGACGAGACGCGCTTTTTCAGGTCCTTGGCCTTGCCCACATACAACAAGGCCTCCTGGGCACCGATCATCCGGTAGACCCCCGGCCGGTTGGGCAGGCTGGCAATGAAGGCCTTGGCATCGAAGGCGCCGGCCGGCTCACGCTCGGCTCCGGCCGGCCCGTTGGCCGCTTGCGGGTCGCTCATGAGCCGCTGCGGGGCGTGTCGCCCTGCTCGATGATCACGAAGGCCAGGGCACTGTCGACCTCGTCGGACAAGGACACCTGCCAGCGCAGGTTCAGGGACTCGCAATAGCTGGCCAGTTCCTTGCGCGGATGCGCCACCGGCTTGCCGCGCCGGTCGTTGAGCACCTGCAGCGACAGCAGGGTCATCGGCCCGCGCAAGCCCAGTCCCAGCGCCTTGGAAAACGCCTCCTTGGCTGCGAAGCGCTTGGCCAGGTAGCGGGCTGCATAGCCCTTGCCATGGGCACCCTTGCTGCGGCGCCGCTCGAACTCGCGCAGTTCATCGGGGCCGAGCACGCGCCGGGCGAACTTGTCACCCCAGCGCTCGAGCAGGTCCTCGATACGCTTGATCATCACGATGTCGGTGCCGATGCCGTAGATCACCCTGCACTCCCTGCAAACCGTGCCCGCCCGGGCCTCAGGCGCCAGCGCCCTGACCGGCCTCGCGCATCAGGCGCTTCATCTCGCGCACCGCCTCGCGCAGCCCGATGAAGACCGAGCGCGACACGATCGAGTGACCGATGTGCAACTCGCGCACGCCCTCCAGCGCGGCCACCGGCTGGACATTGAAATAGTTCAGGGCATGTCCGGCATTGAAGCGCATGCCGGCGGCGCGGATGGCCTTGCCGGCCGCTGCGATGCGGGCCAGTTCAGCCTGCACGTCCGGGCTCTCGGCATCGCGTCCCTTGGCATGGAAGGCATGCGCGTAAGGCCCGGTATGCACCTCGCAGACCTGCACCCCGATGCGCGCCGCCGCCTCGACCTGGGCCAGGTCGGCATCGATGAAGACACTGGTCATCACGCCCTGGTCGCGCAGCCGGCCCACCACCCGCTTGAGCATGCGCGCGCCAGCCACCACATCGAGCCCTCCCTCGGTGGTGATCTCGTGGCGGCCCTCGGGCACCAGCATGGCCATCTCCGGCTTCAGGCGCAGGGCAATATCGACCATTTCGCGGGTCGCCGCCATCTCCAGGTTCAACTTGATATGGGTCAGGTCGCGCAGGCGCCGCACATCCTCGTCCTGGATATGGCGGCGATCCTCGCGCAGATGCACGGTGATGCCGTCAGCGCCGCCCAGATGGGCCTCGACTGCAGCCCAGACCGGGTCCGGTTCATAGGTGCGGCGGGCCTGCCGCAGCGTGGCCACATGGTCGATATTGACGCCCAGTTCAATCATGATGTGCTGACAAAGTCCTGTAGGTGACGAAAGATCTGGCGCGTCTTCAGGGGCCGCCCGCCCATCTGCTCCGACAACAGACGGCGCATCAGGCCCTTCATTTCCTGGCGACTGCGCTCGGATCCGAATTGCGATTGTGCCAAATCCAGCAGGGTCTGGCCGCTGAGCAGCAGGTTGCCCTCTGGCCGGTTGCCTGGGTCGGCAACGCGGGCCGGCTCCGGGAGCACCGCCATGAAGCCCTGCCCGCTCTCCCAGCGGTACATCCGTTCGGCATCGATGGGCCGTGACATCGTGTCCTGGGACAGGTCTGGTGCATACCCGGTTTCGCGCAACAGGCACCATTCGAAGCGCCGCAAGCCCAACTCGATGGCCTCGCCGTCGCCGCTTTCGCCAAGCAGGCGCATGGTGTCATGGTAAGCCTCGAACAGCACGGCCTGCGGATCATCCCGATGCAGCAGGCGCATCAGCAATTCATTCAGATAAAAGGCGCTGATCAATGCCTGCCCCTGGGGCAGCAACACGCCACCCTGCCAGTCCGCCTGGCTGAGGGTTTGCAACTCGCCCTGGCCTGTCGCCCGCACCAGCAGCGGCTGGAAAAGTTGCACCACGGCACGCAGGTTCGAACGCGGACGCTTGGCGCCCTTGGCGACGACCGCAAAGCGGCCGCTGCGCTCGCCGAACAACTCAACGATCAGGCTGGTTTCCCGGTACGCGATGGTGTGCAGGACATAGGCACGCTGCTCGCTGCTGGAGGCGCGGCTGCGGGCACCGCCGGCCCTACTCGTAACCATAGGCCTTGAGTGACTGTTCCGTATCGGCCCAGCCGGTCTTGACCTTGACGAAGACCTCGAGGAACACCTTGGCATCGAACAGGTGCTCCATCGCCTGGCGCGCCTCGGAGGCGATCCGCTTGATGCCCTCGCCGCCCTTGCCCAGCACGATCGGGCGCTGCGACTCACGATTGACGAAGATCGTGGCGGCAATGCGCCGGAACCCGCCGGCATGTGAAGGTGACGGCTCCTCGCT
The DNA here is from genome assembly GCA_029977705.1 of Burkholderiales bacterium. Lineage (GTDB taxonomy): Bacteria > Pseudomonadota > Gammaproteobacteria > Burkholderiales > Burkholderiaceae_E > JAPOKJ01. The sequence continues at coordinate 6,626 of JAPOKJ010000108.1, forward strand.
GTACTGGTCGATGACCACGGTCGTCTCGTAGGGCAATTCGTCGCCGAGCAGGCGGAACAGGCGCTCGCGGATCAGTTCGGCCGCCAGGAAGCGCTCCGAGCGGTCGGTCAGTTCGTCCGGCCCGTAGATGGCCTCGCCCGGTGGCAGGCGTGCCGCGCACAATTCGGCCAGCAGGTCCAGTTGCTTGCCCTTGAGGGCACTGATCGGCACGATCTCGTCGAAGCGTTGCAACTGACCGAGCTTTTGCAGGAGCGGCATCATGCGCGAGGCATCGGCCAGCTTGTCGGCCTTGTTGAGCGCCAGGATGATCGGCAACTTGGGATCGATACGGTCGAGCAATTGCTGGTCGGCGGCAGTCCAGCCCGATCCGGCATCGCAGACCATCACTACCAGATCGGATTCGGCCGCCACCTGCAAGGAGGTCTTGTTCAGCACCCGGTTCAGGGCCTGGTGGGACTTGGTCTGATAGCCCGGACTGTCGATGAAGATCAATTGCGCCGGCTGCGGTGCGCCCTCGGGCTGGGTGCGGATGCCCAGGATGCGATGGCGCGTGGTCTGCGCCTTGCTGGAGGTGATCGACAAGGCCTGCCCGACCAGGCCATTGAGCAGGGTGGACTTGCCCACATTGGGTCGGCCTACGATGGCCACGTGGCCGCAGCGAAAGGGTTGGTCGGTCGCGCTCTGGGTCATGGGCTCTCAGGCGGCCCGCACCAGGGCAGTGGGATCATCGGAGGGCTTGCCGGCGGCGGCCGACGCCTTGCTCGCACGCGGACTGCGCTGCTTGAGCAGCGAGGCGGCATTCTGGGCCAGCGCCAGCGCCGCACGCGCTGCCGTCTGCTCGGCCGCCCGGCGCGTGGCGCCGCTGCCCAGCACCTGAATATCGAGCTTGGGAATCGAGCACTGCACTTCAAAAACCTGGCTGTGGGCGGCACCGTGGGTGGCCACCACCGCATAGGCTGGCAAGGGCAGCTTCAGGCCCTGGAGAAATTCCTGGAGCAGCGTCTTGGCGTCCTTTCCCAGGGTGTCGGGATCGACATGCTCCAGCACCGGCTGATACAGGCGCCTGACGCTGGCCTCGGCGGCGGCAAAACCACCGTCGCGGTACACCGCCCCCAGCAGGGCCTCAAGGCAGTCACTGAGGATCGAGGGACGCTTGGCGCCGCCACTCTTGAGTTCGCCATCGCCCAGCAGCACATGCGGCGACAGACCGATGCTTTGGGCGATCTCGTAGAGAGTCTGCTGTTTGACGAGGTTGGAGCGCAGCCGCGAAAGATCGCCCTCGTCCATCTGGGGATAGCGTTCCAGGAGCAGTGCGGCCACCACGCAGCTGAGCACCGCGTCACCCAGAAATTCGAGGCGCTCGTTGTGGGTCGCCCCGTAACTGCGATGGGTCAGCGCCTGACGCAGCAGGGCCGCATCCTTGAAGACGTGTCCGAGACATTGTTCGATCGCAGAGCTGCTCATGGGGCATGGGCCCGGGAAGGTCAGTTCCCGTTGCCCTCGAATTCGAAGAGCAGCGACATCGGCCCGCCCAGCGGCAATTTCTTGGCGTAGGAATAGCTCACCAGGGCCTTGGGGCCGCTGACATCGATCACCAGATCCTTGCCAGCGATGGTGTGGATGTCCTCGATGACCGCTGCACGGTCAAAGGCCGCCTGGATATCAATCTCGGAGCGAAGACCGTCC
>JAPOKJ010000026.1 GCA_029977705.1 Burkholderiales bacterium
ATCCCAACGCACATCAACAAATGTAATGGCTCCAGCGGAATCTGCGCGGCAAATAAAAGACAGGCACGTCATCAACCGAACGGGGGGTGTCCGATTGGGGCTGCGAATGTTACGAAACTGGTCGACTGATAACCTTTGGCGGGCAAGATGCAGATGAGCAGAATCCGCTGGAGCCATTACATTTGTTGATGTGCGTTGGGATAATGCATCCATCGCCTCTCATTCTCTCGTTTTAAACCCACTCGCCCTTTCCGATGTCCCAGTTCTCCCAAATGATCCGCTTCGCTGACTGGTCGCCTTCGCTGGTGCCGCCAGTTGCCGCTGGGGTGTATGCGATATGGGACGACGTGCAGCTGATTTATTGCGGCATGTCTGGCCGAAGTTTCAAGCCCGAGCATGTTTCGCGGAAGAAGAGGCATGGTCTCGTCACCCGATTGCACTCGCATGCTTCGGGAAGACTCAGCGGTGACCAGTTTTGCGTTTATGTGGCCAACCGGATCGTCATTCCCAGCCTGGACGCCTCCATGTTGAAGACCTTCGCCGCAGGAGAGATGACCTTGGACGCTCTCACCCGGCAGTACATCCGTTCCCATCTGAGATTTCAATATGCCATCGCCGATTCAGGAGCAGAGGCGTTTGCTCTCGAAAGGCGATGTCGGCGTGGGGAGGTTTTTGGGGTCAAGCCTCTGCTGAACCCGGCAAACTAGGCAATGGGATCCGATCGAAGAAAATCCCTCCGCCTCCAAGATAATTGCGCCTTGCAAGCAATCCCGTCCAGCCCAATGCCGACGCCCCTACAACCCACCCAGGCCCCCTATGCAAGCTACCCCCACCCTCCAGATCAACAACGATCGCGTCATCGTCACCAAGTGGAGCTTTGAGCCCGGTGCCGACACCGGTCACCATGTGCACGGGCACGACTATGTGGTGGTGCCTTTGACCACGGGCAAGCTGCGGCTGGTGGAGCCCACGGGTACCCGCGATGTCGAGTTGACGGCGGGCGAGTCCTACACGCGGCTGACGGGCGTTGCGCACAACGTGATCAACATCAACGACTTTGCCTTCGCCTTCGTCGAGATCGAACTGAAGTAAGGGCGCGCGCCTCAGATCGCCCGCTGGTTCACCCGCTCCGAGAGCGCCTGTGCGCTCTCCTTTCTTTCGCTGTACCGGTCGACCAGATAGGGCGACACGTCGCGTGTGAGCAGGGTGAACTTGATCAGCTCTTCCATCACATCCACGACGCGGTCGTAGTAGGCCGAGGGCTTCATGCGGCCGGCCTCGTCAAATTCGAGAAAGGCCTTGGCCACCGAGCTCTGGTTGGGAATGGTGAGCATCCGCATCCATCGGCCAAGCACGCGCATCTGGTTGACGGCGTTGAAGGACTGCGACCCCCCACACACCTGCATCAGCGCCAGGGTCTTGCCCTGGGTGGGGCGCACCGCGCCGAGCGACAGCGGGATCCAGTCGATCTGGCTTTTCATGATGCCGGTCATGGCGCCGTGGCGCTCGGGCGAACACCACACCATGCCCTCTGACCATGCGGCCAGCTCGCGCAGTTCCTGCACCTTGGGGTGGGTGTCGGGCGCGGCATCGGGCTGGGGCAGGTGCAGGGGGTCGAACACCTTGACCTGCGCCCCCATGGCTTCGAGCAGGCGCTGGGCCTCGAGGCTGAGCAGCTTGCTGTACGAGCGCTCGCGCAGCGATCCGTACAGCATCAGGATGCGCGGCGGGTGGCTGGCCCGCTGCGGCGGATTGAGCAGGGCCTGCTCGGGGCGCCTGAAGCAGTGCGCATCGAGGTTGGGCAAGCGGCCGTCCTGCGCGGCGTGATCGTTGGTGAGCATCGGCTGGCTTCAGGGGCTTGGGTGGGAGGGGGGATCGGATTTGAGGAGCGCATGCAGGCTCAGGCCCAGGCAGGCGCCCACCATTTCGGCCACCGCAAAGGCGGGCACGTCGGCGGGCGAGATGCCTGCAAAGGTATTGCTGAACATGCGTCCGAAGGCCGCCGCCGGATTGGCAAACGAGGTGCTGGCGGTGAACCAGTAGGCCGCCCCGATGTAGCAGGCCACCAGGGACGAGGCGCGGCCTTCGGGGGATCGCAGGATCACGAACAGCAGGCCGCCGGTGGCCACGACTTCGGCCAGCCATTGGGCGGGTCCGGTGCGCAGCTTGCCGGACCATTGCAGGATGGGCAGCTCGAACATGGCGTGGGCGATCCAGGCACCCAGGGCCGCCCCGAGCAACTGTGCGACCACATAGCCTGGCAACTGCACAAGGGGCAGGTCCTTGCGCAAGGCCATGACGATCGACACCACCGGATTGAAGTGGGCGCCGCTCAGGGGCCCGAGGGTTTCAATCAGGACATACAGCGCGAAGACGGTGGCCAGGGTGTTGGCGAGCAGGGCAAGGGCGACATTGCCCCCGGACAGCTGCTCGGCCATGATGCCCGAGCCGATCACCGCGCACAGCAGGGCGGCGGTGCCGACGCCTTCGGACAGGCAGCGTTTCCAGGCGCTCATGTGTTGGCCAGGCTGCGTGCGCTGGTCTGCAGGGCAAGCTTGTGCAGGCTTGCATCGGGCAGGTTGGTGAAGATGTCCAGACGCCGTCTGATCAGGTGCATGGTGTGCTTGAAGGCGTCCAGCCGGGCCTCATCGCCACCCGGCGCCTCGGAGGGGTCCGGATAGCCCCAGTGGGCGGTGGCGGGTTGGCCGGGCCAGTACGGGCAGACTTCGCCGGCGGCGTTGTCGCAGACGGTGATGACCAGGTCCATGTGTGGCGCATCGGGGCCCGCGAACACATCCCAACTTTTGCTGCTCAGGCCCTCGATGGACACCCCGGCTTGCTGCAGGACGGTCAGGGCCATCGGATTGGGCTTCTGGTTGGCGCGCGGGCTGCTGCCGGCCGAGTAGGCCTTGAAGCGGCCCTTGCCGATATGGTTGAGCACGGCCTCGGCCAGGATGCTGCGGGCAGAGTTGTGGGTACACAGGAACAGGACGTTCAATGGGGGAGCTTGCGTCATGGGATGGGCTTGTGTGGGTCAGCAGGTGGTGCAGATCGGGCGGGCGGTCACTTCGCAGGGCTCGCCCTGGCAACAGTTGCGGGACAGGTAGGCCAGCACGTCATTCATGCGGTCGTAGTTGGCCCGGTAGATCAGGTGGCGGCCGCTGCGTTCCTGCGAGATGAGGTCGGCATGCAGCAAGGCCTTGAGATGAAAGGACAGCGAGGCGGCGGGCAGGGTCAGGGCCTCGGCCAGCCTGGCCGGTGTCAGGCCCCGGGGGCCCTCGACCACGAGTGCCCTGAAGATGCGCAGCCGGTGGGGCTGGGCAAGCGCCGCCAGGGCGCTGATGACGATGCTGTCTTCCATAGTTCAATGATAGTGGAAGGATGTGACCGTTTGATGGCGTTGCGCGCGCCCCGGGTCGAGGTTCGGTCATATACTGGTTCGCACCAACAAGACGCGGGGGCCACCCCCGACACCGGAGGAGTTTCCATGGTTCGATCAATCACCTCGAGAGGGTTAGCCCTTGCCGCCCTGAGCGGGACCGCCCTTGCCGCCCTGGTGGCCTGTACCGCCACCCCTTCCGCGCCGCCTGCCACGCAGGGCAGCGTCGACCAGTTCGTGGCCCAGGCCCGGCAGACGGCGGGCGAGGACCTGAAGTTCCTGATGCCGATCTGCGCGCCTCAACCGGCGGTGCGTGCGGTTCCCAGCGCGGCCATGGACGAGGGTCTGGCCAAGCTGATCAACCAGCCGGCACCCGCGCCCGGCCAGGCCTTCGACAACCTGTACTACGTGGGCGCGGCCTGGGTCAGTGCCTGGGTGCTCAAGACCAGCGAGGGGCTGATCCTGATCGATGCGCTGAACAACAACCGCGAGGCCGCCGACCTGATCGAGGGCGGCATGCGCCGGCTCGGGCTCGATCCGGCCCAGATCCGCTACGTCGTGGTGACGCATGGCCATGGCGATCACTACGGCGGGGCCCAGATGCTGGCCGATCGCTTCAAGGCCCGTGTGGTGGCCAGCGAGATCGACTGGAAGATGATGGAGACTGGCCTGGAATTCGACTCCAAGCTGTGGGACCGTCCGCCCCGTCGCGATGTGTCGGTGAAGGACGGCGACACGCTGACCCTGGGCGACAGCACGATCCGCTTTGTGATCACGCCCGGGCATACCCTGGGCACGATCTCGCCGGTGTTCGAGGTGCGCAGTGGCGGCCGCAAGCACACCGCGATGATCTGGGGCGGTACCTCCTTCAACTTCGGGCGCGACATGCTGCGCCTGGATGGCTACATCGCAGCCACCGAGCGCATGCGCAAGATCGCTGCCGAAATGGGCATCGATGTGCCGCTGAGCAATCATCCCGGCTATGACGGCACGGTGGCCAAGCTCAAGGCGCGCGCCGCTGCGCCCAATGGGCCCAACCCCTTCGTGAGCGGCCAGCCGGTGGTCGATCGTGCCCTGCAGGTGCTGGGCACCTGCGCACGCGCCCAGAAAACGCGCTTCCAGATGATGGCGCAGGGCCTGCAGCCGCAGCCGGGCCTGGCCGCTTTCGTCGATGACTTGGCCCCCGGGACGCTGAACACTGCCCAGGCCGTGCGCCCCTTCCCGTTCAGCGCCACGGCCGATGAGCATGGGCCGTTGGGTGCGCATGGGCATGCATCGGACGCGGCCGGCTCATGAACGAAAAACCCGCCAGGCGCGGTGCGCAGGGCGGGTTTTGTCTTGACGCGCAGGGCGTGCCAAGGAAAGGTGGTGGCGCATCACGGACTCGAACCGCGGACCTGTGGATTATGATTCCATCGCTCTAACCGACTGAGCTAATGCGCCGAATAGCCTTCTAGTATAACACGGCTTTCCGCGCGGCCGGCAAGGGGCGGGCGATGCGGGCCCTCAGCCGCCTTCAGCCTCGTCGCGCCGGTCGCTGACCCGGGCCATGCGCCGTTTCAGCCGCATCACGAAGCGGGCCCCGTGCCCCTTGCGGCTGCCGGCCCCGGGCGTCTCGCCAAATTCGGCGCTCAAGGGCCGCTCCAGGCCGGGCTCGACGCTCAGCTGGGCGCGGTGCTGGTGGGCGATCTCGGCGACGATGGCCAGGCCCAGCCCACTGCCCTTGGCCGACTCGCCGCTGGCCACGTTGCTGGCCTGGAAAAAGCGGTCGAAGATGCGTTCGCGCTGCTCGGCCGGCACGCCAGGGCCGTTGTCCTCGACCTCGAACACGGCCTGCTCACCGCTGGGACGCACGCGCACGGTGACGATGCCATTGCCGGGCGTGTAGCGCAGCGCGTTGTCGATGAGGTTCTGCAAGGCCTCGTGCAGCAGGATGGGCTGGCCGTCGATCCAGACCGGTCCGCCCGGGGCCTCGAAGCCCAGGTCGATGTTCTTGCCGATGGCCACTGGCGCCAGTTCCTCGAGCACCTGGCGGCTCAGGGCGGTCAGCTCGACCGGCCCGAACTCGATGCCGTTGCGCAGGTTCTCGGTGCGGGCCAGGGACAGCAGCTGGGAAATCAGGTGGGCGGCGCGGTCGCTGCTTTGCACGACCTTGGCCAGGCTGTTGCGCAACTCCTGGGGGTCGGTCTGGCGCAGCGCCAACTCGGCCTGCATCTTCAGGCCCGCCAGCGGGGTCTTCATCTGGTGCGCGGCATCGGCGATGAAGCGCTTTTGCACGCTGATGTTCTCGCCCAGGCGCCCCAGCACGTCGTTGAAGGAATGCACCAGCGGCATGATCTCCTCGGGGGTGCCGCGCGGGTCGATCGGCGACAGGTCATCGGGGCTGCGCTCGCGCAGGCGCTTTTCCATCTGCTTGAGCGGCGCCAGGCCGCGCGACAGCCCGAACCACACCAGCCACAGCGAGATCGGCAGGATCACGAACTGCGGAAAGATCACGCCCTTGACGATTTCATTGGCCAGGCCGTTGCGTCCGTCCATGGTCTCGGCGGCCTGGATCAGGATCATCGGGTCGCCTTCCTCGGCGCGCGGCCGCAGCTTGTAGATCGAGGCCACCCGGTACTCGGTGCCATCCATCTGCACGATGCGCATGCGCAGGGTGGCCGGATCCAGTCCGTCATAGGCCGGGGGCACCGGAATCTTGCGGTCGCCGGCCACGACATTGCCGGCCGGATCGACGATCTGGAACAGGTGATTGGCGCGATCCTCGTCGCTGACCGCGGCGTCCTGGGTGTAGACGCTCATGTTGACGATGGCGCGGTCGCCCTGCAGTTGCACCTGCTGGCTGAGGGTCTCGACCCGCTCGGCCAGATTGCGGTCAAAGGGCAGGTCGGCCAGGGATCGGGCCACGAGAAAGGTCAGGGCGATGGACAGCGGCCAGATCAGCACCAGGGGCGCGAACATCCAGTCAAGGATCTCGCCGAACAGGCTGCGCGGCTCAGCCCCCGTGACCACGTTGCCGCGCTCGGCGACGGCCTTGAGCAGGCCGCGCTTGAGGTCCGGGCCGCTGGCCTCGGGCAGCACCTTGGGCGCAGCCCGCGGCGCCGGCTTGGCCGGCTCGGCGGGCGCATCGCGGCGCGGCCGCGGGCCCCGCACCTGGTAGGGCAGGGGCGGGATATCCGGGTTCGGAGTCTCGCGACTGTCGAGCAGGTCGCGCAGGAACTGCGGCAAGGGCCGCGGCACCGGGACCTGGGAGGGGGACACGGCGGGGTCGGCGGGATCAGGCGACGCGCCCATCACTCGGGCAGCTTCTCCAGGCAATAGCCCAGACCACGCACGGTATTGATCTTGACGCCGGCGCCTTCCAGCTTCTTGCGCAGCCGGTGCATGTAGACCTCGACCGCATTGGAGGAGATTTCTTCACCCCACTCGCACAGGTGTTCGACGATCTGTTCCTTGTTGACCAGACGGCCCACGCGCGAGAGCAGGATCTCGATCAGCCCGACCTCGCGGGCCGACAGGTCGAGCAGGTCGCCGTCGCAGTAGACGGCGCGGCCGATCTGGTCATAGGTCAGGCGGCCATGGCGCAGCTGCGGCGCGCTCGCCCCCATGCGCCGGCGCACCAGGGCGCGCACCCGGGCTTCCAGTTCGCTCAGCGCGAAGGGCTTGGCCATGAAGTCGTCGGCGCCCAGGTCCAGGCCGCGCACCCGCTGCTCGACCGAGTCGGCGGCGGTCAGGATCAGCACCGGGGTGTTGTCATTGCGCGAGCGCAGGCGCTTGAGCACATCCAGGCCGGACAGCTTGGGCAGGCCCAGATCGAGGATCAGCAGATCGAAGGTCTGGGCCGACAGCGCGGTGTCGGCCTCGGAGCCCTGCGCCACATGGTCGACGGCATAGCCGGCGGCGCGCAGGCTGCGCGACAGGCCATCGGCGAGAATTTGATCGTCTTCGGCGACGAGGATTCGCATCGGGCAGGTCCGGACGGTGAGGCTGACGGAGCCGGGAAGGTCGAGTCATTCTAGGACAATTCCTGGCCGATGCCTCGCCGCGATCCGATAGCAACGGCTGTCGGCTCGCGATCACGCCTTGCATCTCATCCCGCAAAGACACCGCCGCAGGCGCGACAGGTTCTGCGGACCTTCCTCAGTGCACCGGGCTTCGGTCCGCGCCTGCGGCCCGAATCGCGTCGCGCGTGTCCCGGGCGGCCCGGCCGGCAGCCGCCGCAAAGTCGCTGCCGCCGCTGGCATAGATGATCGCCCGGGAGGAGCTGATCATCATGCCGTGCCCCTGGGCGTCGCGCCCGGCGCGCACGGTGGCCAGGATCTCGCCGCCCTGGGCGCCGATGCCGGGTACCAGCAGCGGCACCTGGGGGGCCAGGGCCCGCACGCGGGCCAGTTCAGCCGGGTAGGTCGCCCCCACCACCAGGGCCATCTGGCCGGTGGTGTTCCAGTCCGAGGCGGCCAGACGGGCGATGCGCTCGAAGATTTTTTCCGTGCCGTTCGGGCCCTGCACCTGCAGGTTCTGGAAGTCGTCGCCACCCGGGTTGGAGGTGCGGCACAGCACGATCACCCCTTTGTCGCGGTACTTGAGGTAGGGCTCGAGGGTGTCAAAGCCCATGAAGGGGCTGAGCGTGACGGCATCGGCCTGGTAGCGCTCGAAGGCCTCGCGGGCGTACTGCTCGGCGGTGGCGCCGATGTCGCCGCGCTTGGCATCCAGGATCAGGACCACCCCGGGATGGTGCTGGCGGGCATGGGCGCAGACCGCCTCGAGGGCACGCTCGGCACCGGCGGCGTGAAAGTAGGCGATCTGCGGCTTGAAGGCGCAGACATACTCGGCCGTGGCATCCATCAACTCGATGGCAAAGCGCTCGATGGCCTGGACCTGATCCGTGCCAGCGCCGCTGCGCAGGCATTCTGGTAACTTGCGGGGGTCGGGATCGATGCCGACGCAGAGCATGGATTGGCTGGCACGCCAGCGCGCCTGCAGTTTTTCGATGAATGTCACGGGCCTGGTGCCTTGTTGGGGAATTTGGCTTGATGCAGCATGGATTCTAAAGCGTCACCCGCAGCCGCGTCCGTGACCCCGCCCGCGCCGCCCGCCAGCGCTGCCCTGCTGGATCGGCGCGACATGATCATCCTGGTCCTGCTGACGCTGGCCTGGGGCATCAACTGGCCGGTCATGAAGATGGGCGTGCGCGAGATCGAGCCGCTCACCTTCCGCAGCCTGTGCATGATCGGCGGCCTGCCCCTGCTGGCCCTGATCATCCGTCACAAGGGGCTGTCCTTCACGATTGCGCGCGAGCACTGGCGCGAGTCTTTCTGGATCGCCGCCACCAACATGATCGGGTGGTATGTGTTCGCCATGTATGGCATCAAGCTGCTGTCCTCGGGACGCGCCGCCATCCTGGGCTACACCATGCCGATCTGGGTCGCCCTGTTCGGTTACCTGATCTTTCGCAATGAGACCTCGCGTCGGCTGTGGGTGGGCGTGGCGCTGGCCAGCGCCGGCGTGGTGCTGCTGATCCTGGGCGAGGTATCGGCCATCAGCGGCCGTCCGCTGGGGGCCGTGCTGATGCTGATGGCCGGTGCGATCTGGGGTCTGGGCACGCACTTGATGAAGCGGCGCCGCCAGACCACCCATGTCTATGTGGTGACTTTCTGGTCGCTGTTGCAGGCGCTGATCTTCTGCGCCGCTGTCTCCCTGACGGTTGAGCGGGATTCCTGGATGGCCTGGTTCAGGCCCGATCCGGTGACGGGTGTGCAGGGCCAGTTCCCAAGCGCGAAGGCCTGGTTCGCAGTGCTCTACAACAGCGTGGTGGTGTTTGCCTTTGCCCAGGTGGCCTGGTTCCGTCTGACCCTGATCCTGCCGCCCGTGGCCAGTGGCCTGTCGGTGATGATGATCCCGGTGGTGGGGGTGTTCTCCGGCATGTGGGCCCTGGGCGAGCAGCCGCACTGGAACGACTACGCGGCCCTGGTGGCCATTCTCGGCGCGATGGCCTGTGTGCTGTGGCCGGGACCGCGCGCGCTGCCTTCGCCGGGAGGTCGCAGCGGCAAGGACGCCCTGTGAGCTACAGCTTTGCAAGCCTGGCCGACATGCTGGATCGGCAGCGCCACCTGACCTACATGAACGGCTTTTGGGCACTGCTGCTGTGCGTGCTGGTGTTCGTGCTGATCCGGCGTGCCCGCTTCACGATGAGGGATCCCTGGTTCCTCGGTGCGGTCGTGCTGCTGTGGGTGGGCCTGAGCCTGTGGTCGCGGCAGCAGCTGATGGCGCAGTTCCACGAGATGCAGGCCGATGCCCAGGGGCTGGTGCTGCGCTTTGCGGCGGGCGAACCGCGCGAGCGGCGCCTTTCGGCGGCCCAGGTCCGGCACCTGGACCTGGTGGCCTCCGGTGATGATCAGGTCGAGTGTCGCCTCAGCGTGCAAACCACTGAGGGGCCGGTGTATCGCAGCGTACCGGTGAAGGTGCGGCGCGCCGCCTGCGAGCAGATCCGCGACCAGCTGGCGGCCGCCTTGCCGCGCCGCTGAACGCCCGGTGCTTGCCGGCGCCCTCATTTGCAAAGCCTGAGCGCCTCGCTATCATCCTGTTCCAGGCCGTCACAAGCGGCCGACCTGTCATGCTGGGGCGTGCACCCGCGCCCCATGCCCCCAGAACACCCCTTCTGAACGGAGCCGGATCATGAATGCACCGCTGACGCGGGAAGGCCAGGAGTCCATCGATGAGGCCCTGGCCAAGGCCTTGAAAGAGGTCAGCCTCGACGACAAATACCGTCTTGAACGAGGCCGTGCCTTCATGTCGGGCACGCAGGCCCTGGTGCGGCTGCCGATGCTCCAGCGCGAGCGCGACCGTCGACAGGGCCTGAACACCGCAGGCTTCATCTCCGGCTATCGCGGCTCGCCGCTGGGCGGCCTCGACCAGGCCTTGTGGAAGGCCAAGGCCCACCTGGCGCAGCACGACATCGTGTTCCAGCCCGGCCTCAATGAAGAGCTTGCCGCCACCTCGGTGTGGGGCACCCAGCAACTGGCCCTGACCGGCAAGAGCCGGCGCGAGGGCGTGTTCTCGATGTGGTACGGCAAGGGGCCGGGGGTGGACCGCAGTGGCGATGTCTTCAAGCATGCCAATGCCGCCGGCACCTCGCGGCATGGCGGGGTCATCGCACTGGCGGGCGACGATCATGGCGCCAAGAGTTCGACGCTGCCCCACCAGAGCGACCACATCTTCAAGGCCTGCGGCCTGCCGGTGTTCTACCCGGCCAGCGTGCAGGAATATCTCGACCTGGGCCTGCATGCCTTTGCGATGTCGCGCTTTTCGGGCCTGTGGGTGTCGATGAAGACCGTCACCGAAGTGGTCGAGGCCTCCAGCTCGCTGATCCTGGATCCGGATCGCGTCGATATCGCGCTGCCCGAGGATTTCATCCTGCCGCCGGACGGGTTGAACATCCGCTGGCCGGACTCGCCGCTCGATCAGGAAGCGCGCCTGTTCAACTACAAGTGGTATGCGGCCCTGGCCTATGTGCGGCGCAATCGCCTGAACCACACCGTCATCGATTCGCCCCATGCCTGGTTCGGCATCGTCACCGGTGGCAAGGCCTATCTGGACACGCGCCAGGCACTCGATGATCTTGGGCTGGATGAAGCGGCCTGCGCGCAGATCGGCATCCGCGTCTTCAAGTGTGGCGTGGTCTGGCCGCTCGAGGCGCATACGGTCAGCGCCTTTGCCGATGGCCTGCAGGAAATCCTGGTGGTCGAGGAAAAGCGCCAGATCCTCGAGTACGCGCTCAAGGAAGAGCTGTACAACTGGCCCGACGGCAAGCGGCCGAAGATCTATGGCAAGTTCGATGAAAAGGATGGCCGTGGCGGCGAGTGGGCGATGCCGCAGGGCCAGTGGCTGCTGCCGGCCCTGGCCGAGCTGTCGCCGCAGCTGATTGCCAAGGCGATCGCCGCGCGCCTGCTCCACCCGGGCCAGTATGGCGAGCGTTTTGCGCTGTCGGCCGACATGCGCCAGCGCATCGAATCGCGACTGGCCATCATCGCCGCCAAGGAGCGTGCACTGGCCTTGCCGCACACCACCGTCAACCGCGTGCCCACCTTCTGCTCGGGCTGCCCGCACAATACCTCGACCCATGTGCCCGAGGGCTCGCGCGGGCTGGCCGGCATCGGCTGCCACTACATGGTCACCTGGATGCCGGAGCGGCGCACCGCCACCTTCACCCAGATGGGTGGCGAGGGCGTGCCCTGGATCGGCCAGGCGCCGTTTTCCGACGAGACCCATGTCTTTGCCAACCTGGGCGATGGCACTTATTTCCATTCAGGCCTGCTGGCCATCCGCGCCTCGATCGCGGCCGGTGTCAACATCACCTACAAGCTGCTCTACAACGATGCGGTGGCCATGACCGGTGGCCAGCCCATCGATGGCACCCTGACGGTGCCGCAGATCATCGGCCAGTTGCGTGCCGAAGGCGCCGCGCAGATCGTGGTCGTCACCGATGAGCCCGACAAGTACGAGGCGCCGCGCCGCGCGATGCCAGCCGTGTTTGAAGGGGTGCAGGTGCATGCCCGCGAACACCTGGACTGGCTGCAAAGGCAGCTGCGCGAGGTCAAGGGCTGCAGCATCCTGATCTACGACCAGACCTGTGCGTCCGAGAAGCGCCGCCGCCGCAAGAAGATCGTCGACGGCAAGCCAGGCTTCCCGGATCCGCCCAAGCGCGTGGTCATCAACGAGGCGGTGTGCGAGGGCTGTGGCGACTGCTCGGTCCAGTCCTCCTGTGTCTCGATCGAGCCGCTGGAGACTGCGTTCGGCCGCAAGCGGCGCATCAACCAGTCCAGCTGCAACAAGGACTATTCCTGCGTGCGCGGCTTTTGCCCCAGCTTCGTGACCGTCGAAGGCGCCCGCCTGCGCAAGGGCAAGGGCCAGGCCGATGCGACGGCCGGTGCGGCCGTGCGCGACTGGCCGGCCCTGCCCGAACCCACGCCCCTGGCCATCGGCGCCTCGGGCAATGCCACCTACGGCATCCTGGTGACCGGCATTGGCGGCACGGGCGTGGTGACCATCGGCCAGATCCTGGGCATGGCCGCGCACCTGGAAGGCAAGGGCATCTCGGTGCTCGACATGGCGGGCCTGGCGCAAAAGGGCGGCGCGGTGTACTCGCATGTGCAGATCGGCGAGACGCCCGAGCATCTGTTCTCGACCCGCATTGCCACCGGTGAGGCAGACCTGATGATTGCCTGTGACCTGGTGGTGGGGGCCAGCAACGAGGCGCTCACGCGCATGCGGCCCTCGGTGACGCGTGCCGTCATCAACAGCGATGTGGCCCCGACCTCCGATTTCATCCGCAACCGTGACTGGCAGATGCCGGCGCAGGACCTGCGCGCCAATGTGCTGGAGGCGGCCGGTGCCGTCGACATCGATTTTCTCGATGCCACCGAGCTGGCCGTCAAGCTGCTGGGCGATGCCCTGTATGCCAACCCGCTGCTGATGGGCCATGCCTGGCAAAAGGGCTGGCTGCCGCTGAAGCGGGCCTCGATCCTGCGCGCCTTCGAACTCAATGGCGTCTCGGTGCAGGAAAACCAGCGCGCCTTCGAATGGGGGCGCCGCCATGCGGCCGATCCGGCAGCGGTCAGGCGCGAGGTGGCGCCACCCCAGGTGATCTCGCTGCAGCGCCCGCGTGCGCAGCCGGCATCGGGTGCAGCCCTGTCCGGCGACGAGGCCCTCGATGACCTGATCGAGTCGCGTGCGAGCCTTCTGCAGGCCTACCAGAATGCCGATTACGCCGCGCGTTACCGGCGCCTGGTGGCCGAGGTGCGGCAGGCCGAGCTGCGCCGCATCGTCAGTCTCGAGGCCGGACTGGCGCCCGGCCACCTGCCGCTGACCGAGGCAGTGGCACGAAACTTTTTCAAGCTGATGGCGCGCAAGGACGAGTACGAGGTGGCGCGGCTGCATGCCGATCCGGCCTTCCTGGCGCAGATCGCCGAGCAGTTCGAGGGCGATGCGAAGCTGTACTTTCATCTGGCACCGCCCTTGCTGGCGCGGGTGGATGAGCGCACCGGTCGGCCGCGCAAGATCCGCTTTGGCCCCTGGATGCTGCACGGCTTTCGTGTGCTGGCGCGCCTGAAGTTCCTGCGCGACACGCCCTTCGATCCCTTCGGTTACCAGCAGGAGCGGCGCGAGGAGCGGGCCCTGATCGTGCAGTACCAGGACAGCCTCGAGCAGGTCGTCAAGTGCCTGGATCCGGGCAATTACGAACTGGCCCTGAGCCTGGCGCGCTGTCCCGACGCGGTGCGGGGTTTTGGTCCGGTCAAGGCACCGGCCATCGCGCAGGCGCGCCAGACGATGAGCCGGTTGCTGGCCCAGATCGAGGGCGTGGCACCGGTCTGAGCGGTGTTTGGCCCGCCTTTTTTTGGCGCGGCCGGTGACCCCTGTCACAGCCGCAAGCCCCCCGGACGGGCCGATGCGGCGGGTTTTCGCTAGACTTGCGCGCCATGGCCAAGGAAATCGTATCCGAATTGCATGTGCGTGATGCACTGCGTCTTCATGTGCGCGAATGGTTGCCCGAGGGCAAGCCCACGCGTGCCGATTGTCGTGCCGGCGTCATGATCGTGCACGGACTGGGCGAGCATGGCGGCCGCTATGCGGACCTGGCCCAGTGGCTGACCCGGCGCGGCTATGCGGTGCTGGCCTATGACCAGCGCGGGCATGGCCGATCGGGCGGCAATCGCGGCGATTTGCTGCGCCCCTCGGACTTCGTGGCCCATGGCCTCGAGGTGCTGATGTACTTCAAGAATGCCCTGGGCCGCAAGCCCTTCCTGCTCGGGCATTCACTGGGCGGCGCGGTGGCCGCCTCGATGGTTATCGAACGTCAGGCGCCAGTGGCCGGGCTCATCCTGTCATCGCCGGCCCTCGAGGCGGGCCTGAAATGGCACCAGAAGCTTCTGCTCTCGCTGATGGAATCGGTGGCACCCTCGACCGCGGTGGGCAATGGCGTCAAGGCGCGTTTCATCTCGCATGATCCGGCCGTGGTGCAGGCTTATCTGAAGGATCCGCTGGTCCATGACCGGGTCACGGCGCGCACGGTGCGCTGGCTGCTCGATACCTGCGAGCGGCTGTCGGTGCCCAACCGGCCCTTGATGGTGCCCACGCTGCTGATGGCGGCACAGGACGATCGCCTGGTCGATCCGGCGGGCTCGGACAGCTTTGCACGCCACTATGCCGAGGCCGAGCTGACCTATCACCCGCTGGCCGGCTTCTATCACGAGATCTTCAACGAGGACAGCGTGCGCCGCGAGCAGGCCCTGGCCTTGCTGGGGCAGTGGCTGGACAAACGCTAGGGAAGTCGTCCCCCCGGCAAGGTCTTCCCTGGCCGCTTCAAAAGCGCCAGCCAGTGGCCAGACGCAGGCTGTGCTCGGGCCCGAAGTTGGTGTAGGGATCCCAGGCGATGCGCACGAACCAGTGCGGCCGATCATAAGTGAGCGACAGGCCGGTGCCGGCAATGCCCTGACCGGCGACCTGGCCGGTCTTGCGCAGCAGGTCGATCGTCAGCCGCGCGCCGTCCTGCCCGAGCGGTGTGCGGTACACCAGATGGCGATGGATCTGGTCCGGATTGTCGCGATTGTCGTGGACCATGCTCAGCGTCAGCTGCCGGCCGTGCTCGCCGCGCCATCCCAGTGACAGCATGTAGGCGTCGTTGGGATCGAAATTCAGGTTGTAGTAAGGCCGCTGGTTGGTGCGGCCAAGACCGGCCCCGACCACCCAGCGCTGACCGGTTTCGACATTCAGGCTGCCGCCCACGAAGCCGCCGCTGGCCAGCTGCACCGAGGGGATGAGGCGGACCGTATCGCCATAGACATGGTCCCAGCCCCCACGCCACTGATTCTGCGCGGGCGATTCGCTGCCTTCCGGCTGGCGATAGAGCCCGACCCACAGGTTGCCCAGCGAGGAGCTGTGGCGCAGGTTCAGATCGATGCCGGTGGTCCGGTCCGAAAAGCGGTAGGCACCAGTGGTCAGCTTGAACGGCCGCTCTTGTTCGGCCGCATGGGCGCAGGCCAGCGGCATCAGCAAGGCGAGCGACACCAGGACGGGCGCGTTCATCACAGCCCTGTTCTGTGGTGGGTCATGGCCCTGAGTGTGCACAGCACGGCCGGGACCGGTCAAGGCCCCCGCCGGCTTCATTGACCCCGGGCGATCAGCGCAGCTTGCCGAAGCTCATGGTGCGCCCGCTGGGGCGACCGGTGAAGCCGCCGGTCAGGGACGCACGCTGGCCGGTGGCTGGACGGGCCGGATTGGCGCCGCCGGAGGGCGCGGGCGACCGGTTGCCTTGCGGTCCGCGGGGCTCGGGGCCGGCCTGGGCTGGCCGGGGGGCCGGTGCCGGCCGCTGAGCCGGCTGGGCGGGACGGGCACCTGGGGTGGCCGGCCGTGCCGACGGCTGCGAGGAGGCGCCGCCCCGGCCAGGGCCTGCGCTGCGTCCGGCACCGCCCACGCCCTGACCGCTTCGGGCGTTGCCGCCGGAGGCGCTGCGGCCGGGTGTGCCCTGACGGCGAGCGCCATCATTGCGGCCGTGCACCACCTTGGGCGGTGCCACCCAGCCGCGCGGCTTGGGCGCACCCCAGAGAATCTGGCGGCCGATCGACACCGGCTCGGGCGGCACGCTCATGTCGGCCTCGAAGCCGGCAATGGTTTCGCGCGGCAAGGTCTGCTTGGTCAGCTTTTCGATATCGGACAGGAAGGTGGTCTCGTCGACGGTCACCAGCGAGATGGCCTCGCCGGTGGCGCCGGCACGACCGGTGCGACCGATGCGGTGCACATAGTCCTCAGGCACATTGGGCAGGTCGAAGTTGACCACGTGCGGCAGCTGGTCGATGTCGATGCCGCGGGCGGCGATGTCGGTGGCCACCAGGGCGCGCAGCGAACCGGCCTTGAAATCGGCCAGCGCCTTGGTACGGGCGCCCTGGCTCTTGTTGCCGTGGATGGCCATGGCGCTGATGCCGCCATCGCTCAATTGTTCGGCCAGGCGATTGGCACCGTGCTTGGTGCGGGTGAACACCAGCACCTGGCGCCAGTCGCCATCGCGGATCAGCTTGGCCAGCAGCTCGCGCTTGCGATCACGATCGACGAAGTGGATTTTTTGCGCAATGGTCTGGGCGGTCGTGTTGCGACGGGCCACCTCGATCAGCTGCGGCTCGTTGAGCAGGCGGTCGGCCAGGGCCTTGATCTCGTCCGAGAAGGTTGCCGAATACAGCAGGTTCTGGCGCCGTACGCCATTGGCGCTGTCGGGCAGGACCGCCAGCACTTTCTTGATGTCGTGGATGAAGCCCATGTCGAGCATGCGATCGGCTTCATCGAGCACGAGGATCTCGACGGTCGACAGGTCGACCAGGCGCTGCTGATGCAGGTCGAGCAGGCGGCCGGGCGTGGCCACGAGAATGTCGACGCCCTTGCGGATGGCCTGTACCTGCGGGTTCTGGCCCACGCCCCCGAAGATCACGGTGGAGCGGATCGGCAGGTATTTGCCGTAGGTGCGCACGCTTTCCTCGACCTGGGCAGCCAGCTCGCGCGTGGGGGTGAGGATCAGGCAACGGATCGGGCGCACGCCGCGCACCAGGGCCGCCGGGCGATCGCTCAGCCGTTGCAGGATCGGCAGGGTAAAGCCGGCGGTCTTGCCGGTGCCGGTCTGGGCGCCCGCCAGAAGGTCCCGGCCGCTCATCACGGCGGGAATGGCTTGCAGTTGAATGGGGGTGGGTTGGGTGTAGCCGGCGTCCGAAATGGCACGCAGAATCGGCTGGCTAAGGCCGAGTGAATCAAAAGACATCAGGGGAATGAATCCAACGGTCGTATCAGGACCAATGCCGCCCCGCGGTTCGCCGGACCTTTGACAAGGGCCAGGAACTTCAGTCAGGGGGTAAGACGGGTGACATTGCCACCCGCATGAAGGGGCGGCACAAAGACGGTTGCGCAACGAGACTGATGCATCGGCAACAATGCGAGTGTACCACCTGGGCCCTGCACGTCTTCCCGTGAGGGCTGACAGGGCCTTGCCGGCAGCCGGATGGTCGGGCGCGAGAAGTTTGCGGACCTTCGCTACCTACCGTAGGCCGGGCTCGAGCCGCGCCTGGACGAAGCCTTCGCGGGTCATGTCCAGTTCGCGGGCGGCCGCGGTGCTCAGGTCGCCGATGCGACCGGGCAGGTTCGGGCCGCGGTCGGTGACTTCGACGATGACCGTCCTGCGGTTCTTCAGGTTGGTGACCTTGACCCGGGTGCCGCAGGGCAGGGTCTTGTGGGCCATGGTCAGGGCCTTGGCGTCGAAGCGACTGCCACAGGCGGTGCGACGACCGTGGAAGCCCGGCCCGTAGTGGCTGATGCGACCCTCCTCGGCGCCGGCGGGGGCCAGGCCGGTCTCGGGCTCGGCGGACGGCACGACCGAGGTCAGCTCAGGTGCCGGGGCCTCCTGTTCGGAGATGCCCGCAAGCGGCAGGTCCTGGGCCAGCACCGGTCCCGGCGCGGACAGTGTCAGGGCCAGGGCCAGGACCATGGCCGGGGCCAGGAACAGGAACGGGGCCAGGAACGGGCCCAGGAGGGGGGCGCGCCGTGCGCCCTGGCCATGCGCCGCGCCCATCAGCTGATGCGGCGGTCGTTCTCGAAGCGCCCGAGTGCGGGATCTTCGGACTGTTCGCGCATCATCGGGCTGTGGCCGTAGTGGTGCTTGAAGTCGTCGCGGATCTTCTGCATCGGCAGGTCGGTCCAGGTGCCATGATCCTGCAGGTATTCCATGTGCCGGCGGTTGGCCACGTCGAACTCCTGGTAGAGCGCATCCTCGCTGCCATCGAACTCGGTGGGCTTGACGCCAAAGCGTTCGCACAACTCGATGTTGAAGGCTGGCACCGCCTTGAGCCAGTGCTCGCCCAGACGCAGGGCGACATAGCCGTGGTTGTAGAAGGTGGTGACGCCGCCCATGCGCTCCTTGAGCTTGTCGGTGGTCAGGTGATTGACGACATCGGCCAGGCCGATGGCACTGGGAATGCCGGCCGTACGCAGCACCGTGGCCAGCAGGCCTGCCTTGCTGATGCACCAGCCGTAGCCGGTGGCCAAGACCTGATGGGCCTGATAGACCTCGTCATCGAAGCGGATGCGGTAGGGGTCGTAGCGGATCTGGTCGCGCACCGCATAGAACAGGCGCACCGCGCGTTCGGTCTCGGTCAGCTCGTCGATGCGGGCCAGCGGGCGGCCCAGGGCCTGCTCGGTGAAGGCCAGGACATCGGGGTGATTCTTGTTGAGAAAGAAGGTCTCATTGAGCAGGCCATCGGCCGAGCCCGGCAGTTTGGGAAAGTGGTTCATCCCGCGATTATCTCGCGTTCCAGCGAACCCGCCCGAAATCGCTCAGGTCATAGCCGCCCAGGCGCTGGGCCTGTGCCGCAAAAGCCTTGTGCCGGGCAAGGGCCAGCAGGCTCTGGATGCCCGGTTCGAAATAGGCGCGCCGATCGATCAGCAGGTCGGCACTTTCGACCAGCAAGGGGATGAAATGCAGGTTCAGGCGCTGCGCCGAGCCCAGCACCCCCAGGCCGCAGTCGATCTCGCCGGCCAGCACCGCAGCGCCCAGGTCGTCCTCGCTGCTGTAGCCGTCCTGCCAGTGAAGATTGCGTGGCTGCGCGGGCAGCTCGGCCTGGCGGCACAGCAACTCGAATAATTCCCGACTGCCTGCCCCGGGCTGGCGGCGCCCGATGCGCAGGCGCTTGCGGCGCAGGCTGGCCAGCCCTTCGATCGCCAGCGGATTGCCAGGCGCACAGATCAGGCCCTGGGTACGTCGCGCCCAATGGATCAGGACCCAGGGTTGGCCGCGCACGGCCTCGGCCACCGCATGCAGGTTGAAGCTTTGCAGGTCGCTGGCGGGCAGGTGGATCAGGGCTGCACTGGCGCGGCCCTCGACCATGCTGCGCAGTCCATCTCGACTGCCGCGGGTCATCAGGGCCATCGGGCTGTCGCTGTGGCGCATGGCCCATTCGAGCAGCGGATCGTGGCTGCCGGCGATGATCGCGGGCAAGTCGCGTTGGACCTGCGCATCGACATGGCCGCGATGCTGGTGCGACAGCCACTGGTCGATCTGGTCGCGGGCAAAGACCAGCCGGCCGCCAGCCCGGCTGAAGGGGATTTTTTCGCGCGCCACCATGTCGTAGACGGTGCGCGGCCGCAATCGCAGGTAGTCGGCCACCTCGGCCACGGTCAGCCACGACGCGGCGGCGGCCGGCTCGCCGTCCGAGATCGCGGCCTTGTGCACCACGGCAGCCCGCTTCGATGTCATGCCAGATGTTCTCCTGCGATGAAGCGGCGCCCCAGTTCGGTGGCGGGCCGCTCGAAA
This sequence comes from Burkholderiales bacterium, assembly GCA_029977705.1. Lineage (GTDB taxonomy): Bacteria > Pseudomonadota > Gammaproteobacteria > Burkholderiales > Burkholderiaceae_E > JAPOKJ01. The sequence continues at coordinate 19,719 of JAPOKJ010000026.1, forward strand.
AAATGTTCGGCCGGGCTCAGCTCGACCAGCCTGCCCTGATGCAGCAGGGCGACCCGGTGCGCCAGCCGGCGTGCCTGCGCCAGGTCGTGGGCCACCATGACCAGGGTCGTGCCGCTGGCATTGATGTGCAACAACTGTTGTTCGATCAGGCGGCTGGCGGCCGGGTCGAGACTGGCCGTGGGCTCATCGAGCCACAGCAGCCGCGGCGCGGTGAGCATGGCGCGCGCCAGGGCCAGGCGCTGCTGTTCGCCACCGGACAGGCGCCGCGCCGGCTGGCTGGCCAGGGCCTGCAGGCCGATACTGGCCAGATGCTCCATCGCCTGCTGGCGGGCCGATGGCCGCGCGTGTCCGCGCGCGCTCAGCGCAAAGGCCAGGTTGCCCAGCACGCTCTGGCGCAGCATCACCGGACGCTGGAACACGAAGCCTTGCGCCTGCGCATCGAGCGGTGAGCGGATCTGGCCGCTGTCGGGCTTGAGCAGGCCATGGCCCAGGCGCAGCAGACTGCTCTTGCCGGCACCGTTGGGGCCGACGATCAGCAGGCGCTCGCCAGCCTGCACCTGCAGGCTGAGCCGGTCGATCAGAAGCCGGCCTGGCACCTGCAGGCTGACCTGCTCGAAGCTGAAGATCGGTGTCGCCGCGGCCTGCTTCATGCCTGCCTCTGCGCCTGCAGGGTCAGCCACTGCGCCGCCAGCATCAGCGCCAGCACCATCAGCAGCAGCACGATGCCCAGGGCCAGTGCCATCGGCAGGTCCCCCTTGCTGGTCTCCAGCGCGATGGCGGTGGTCATCACGCGGGTGGTGCCGGCGATGTTGCCACCGACGGTCATCACCGCCCCGACCTCGGCCAGTGCCCGGCCCAGCGCGGTCAGCACGACCGTGACCAGGGCGATGCGGCAGTCCCACAACAGGACCCGCAGGCGCAGCAGGGAAGGGGCCCGCAGCGAATCAAAAAAATCGCGATAGCCCTCCAGCGCCGTCTCGACCGGTTGCCGCGTCAGGGCCACCACCATCGGTGTGATCAGCAAGGTCTGGGCCAGCACCATGGCGCCCGGGGAAAAGAGCAGGCCCATGCTGCCCAGCGGGCCGCTGCGCGAGAGCAGCAGGTAGGTGATCAGGCCGACGATGACCGAGGGCAGCCCCAGGGCTGCATTGACCAGCGCCACCAGCACGGCCTTGCCAGGAAAGCGGGCCATCGCCAGGAGCGTGCCCAGGGGCAGGCCGATCAGGCAGGCCAGGGCGGTCGAAGCGCCGGCCACCTGCAGGCTGAGCTGCGCGATGCCGAGCAGCTCGGCATGGGCCGGGCTGTCGCTGGTGCTGATCAGGGCCAGGGCCTGGTGGAGGGCGGCAAGAAGACTGTCCATGGATTGCAGATTTTCCGCTGCTTTTGAAGCAGATGCAAATCGCCGCAATGTCGTGCTAATTTTGCAAGCCCTGCGAAAGCCTGTCGTCCCTTGACCATGACCCATCCATCCCGCGTCCTTGTCGCTGCCCGCAACCGGATCCTGGCCCTGCTGCTTGGCGGCCTGCTACCGGTGGTTGCCGCGTATGCGCAGGCACCGGCGCCGGCCGGCAATGCCAGTGCTGCGGCCAGCATCGTGCTGGCCTCGACCACCTCGACCGAGCAGTCGGGCCTGTTTGCATACCTGTTGCCCCTGGCGCTCAAGGCCACCGGCATACAGGTCCGGGTGGTGGCGGTGGGCACCGGTCAGGCCCTGGACATTGCCCGGCGCGGCGATGCCGATGCCGTTCTGGTGCATGACCGCGCCGCCGAGGACAAGGCCGTGGCCGACGGGGCCCTGATCGAGCGTCAGGATGTGATGTACAACGATTTCGTGCTGATCGGTCCGAAGGCCGACCCGGCCGCCGTGCGCGGCCAGAAGGACATCGTCAAGGCCCTGGCGGCCATCGCGTCGCGTGAGGCGTCCTTCGTGTCGCGCGGGGACAAGAGTGGCACCCATGCCGCCGAGCTGCGGCTGTGGAAGCTGGCGGGCCTGGACCCGGTCAAGGCCGGCGGGCCCGGCACCGATCGCAGATGGTATGCCGAGACGGGCTCGGGCATGGGCCCCAGCCTGAACATCGCATCGGCGCGCAATGCCTATCTGCTGGCTGATCGGGGCACCTGGCTCAGCTTCAGGAATCGCGGTGATCTGGCGCTTTTGCTCGAGGGCGATGCCCGCCTGTTCAACCCTTACGGGGTGGCGCTGGTCAATCCGGCCCGCCATCCCCATGTCAAGGCCGACGCGGCGCGCCGCGTCGCGCAGTGGCTGGTCTCGCGCGAGGGCCAGGCCGCCATCGCCAGCTACCGGATCGAGGGCGAGTCCCTGTTCTTCCCGGGCGCGAGCGCGCGCTGAGGACTTCGGGCAGCGCGGCCTGGGCCGCGTCCAACAAGCCTTGGGCCGGCAGGGGCTGTCAGCCGCCCGAAAGCCGGCTTCGTTACACTTGCGTCTGGCGACAGTTCGGGCGGCTCATCGGGAGCGTCCGTCGGCCGGTCTGGCGGACACGTCCGCCCCCAAAGGAGACACCATGAACCCATCCCGTCTGATGAAGGCCCTGGCGGCCCTCGCGTTTGGCATCGTTGCCCTGGCACCGGCCCAGGCCCAGAACTACCCGACCCGTCCGATCGTGCTGGTCGTGCCTTTCGCGGCAGGCGGCCCCACCGATGTCGTGGCCCGTACCCTGGCCCAGGCCATGAGCAAGGACCTCGGCCAGTCGGTGGTCGTCGAGAACACCGCCGGTGCTGGCGGCACCATCGCTGCCAATCGCGTTGCCCGTGCCAATCCGGATGGCTACACCATCCTGATCCACCACAACGGCATGGCCTCTTCGGTCGGCCTGTACCGCAAGCTTTCGTTCGATCCGCTCAAGGACTTCGAGTACATCTCGCAGGTGGCCGATGTGCCGATGACGCTGCTGGCCAAGAAATCGATGCCGGCCAACAACCTGAACGAGCTGATTGCCTACATCAAGGCCAACAAGGAGAAGGTCAACCTGGCCCATGCCGGCCTGGGTGCGGTCTCGCAGCTGTGCGGCATGCTGTTCCAAAAGGCCATCGGGGTCGACATCACCACGGTGCCTTACAAGGGGACCGCACCGGCGATGACCGACCTGCTCGGCGGCCAGGTCGACATCCTGTGTGACCAGACCACGCAGACCATCCCCCACATCAATGCCGGTAGCGTGAAGCTTTACGGCGTGACCACTGACAAGCGCATTTCGGCCCTGCCCAATGCGCCCACCCTCAACGAGGCTGGACTCAAGGGCTTCCAGATGGTCGTCTGGCATGGCGTGTATGCGCCCAAGGGCACGCCCAAGGCCGTGCAGGATCGCCTGACCGCCTCGGTGCAGACGGCCCTCAAGGACGCCGACGTCAAGCGCCGCATCGCCGAACTGGGCTCCGACATCGTCCCGCCCGAGAAGCAGACCCAGGAAGGCCTGCGGACCTGGCTCAAGGCCGAGATCGACAAGTGGGTGCCGCTGATCAAGGCCGCGGGCCAGTACGCCGACTGAGGCCCGGCCTCAGTCCTGTCCGATCATGATGAGGCCCGGCCTCAGTCCTGTCCGATCATGACCCGGTGCTGCGCGGCCTTGCTGGCCTGGCTGCTGGTGCTGGGGGCGGGTCCCGCGCTGGCCTGTCCGGCGCGGGTCTTTGAGCCGCTGAACCAGGGGCAGTGGCTGCGCGATCCGGACAGCGGCCTGATCTGGCAGCGATGCCTGGTGGGCCAGCAGTGGCGCGAGGGCCGCTGCCACAACGATGATGCCCGGGCCCAGGTGCCCGGCAAGCAACTGAGCTACCGCGAAGCGATGCGTGAGGCGTTGCGCCAGAACGAGCGCGAGGCCGACCCGGCGCGTCCCTGGCGCGTGCCGCGCGAGGCCGAATGGCTGGGCTTGCAGGCGGCTTGCCCCTCCCTGCTGCCCGAGCAATGGTTTCCGGTGACCACCTTCTGGCCGGCCGATACCCGGTTGTGGCTGGCCGGCCCCTTCGACCTCAAGCGGGGCGTCCAGGTGATCGGTGTCCACGACCGCCAGACGCACTGGGTGCCTTATGGCGACCAGGAGCTGCATCCGCTGCTGCTGGTACGCTGAGCCGAACTGGCTCGCGTCTTGCCGTTATCATCGTCGTGCCGGGGCGGCCTTTGCGCGCTGCCCGCATCCAGGAGCACGCCATGGCCAATTTCTTCAATGACAACTCCCTGTCCATCGGCCGCACGCCGCTGGTTCGCCTGAACCGGGTCACCGACGGGGCTCCTGCCACCGTGCTGGCCAAGATCGAGGGCCGCAACCCTGCTTATTCGGTCAAGTGCCGTATCGGGGCGGCGCTGATCTGGGATGCCGAAAAGCGCGGCGTGCTCGGCCCTGGCAAGGAAATCGTCGAACCCACCAGCGGCAATACCGGCATTGCGCTGGCCTTCGTGGCGGCCGCGCGCGGCATTCCGATCACCCTGACCATGCCCGACACGATGAGCATCGAGCGGCGCAAGCTGTTGCTGGCCTATGGCGCCAGGCTGGTGCTCACCGAGGGGGCCAAGGGCATGAAGGGCGCGATCGCCAAGGCCGAGGAAATCGCCGACAGCGATCCGGGCAAATACGTGCTGCTGCAGCAGTTCAAGAACCCGGCCAACCCGGCCATTCACGAAGCCACCACGGGTCCCGAGATCTGGGATGACACCGACGGTCAGGTCGACATCTTCGTAGCCGGCGTGGGCACCGGAGGCACCATCACCGGCGTGACGCGCTACCTGAAAAAGACCCGCGGCAAGGCGGTTGTCTCGGTGGCGGTCGAGCCAACGACCAGTCCGGTGCTCACGCTCACGCGTGCGGGGCAGGAGATCAAGATCGCACCCCACAAGATCCAGGGCATTGGCGCCGGCTTTGTGCCCGATGTGCTCGACCTGTCGCTGATCGATGCGATCGAGCAGGTCAGCAGTGAAGATGCCCTGGCCTTTGGCCGTCGCCTGGCGCGCGAGGAAGGCATCCTGGCTGGCATCTCCTGCGGTGCGGCCGCCTGCGCCGCGGTACGCTGGGCGAAAAAGCCCGAGAACGCCGGCAAGACCATCGTGGTGGTGCTGCCCGATTCGGGCGAGCGTTACCTCAGTTCGGCGCTGTTCGAAGGGATGTTCGATGCCGCCGGCAATGCGCTGAGCACCTGAACCCTGCGCGAGGGTCGCGTTCGGGCCGGGCACGGTCCGGACGCGGCTACACTGTCCGCCTGCATTCAAGGGGACAGACATGCTTGCAAGCGCACAACAAGGGCAGCGGCCCTTCGACCTTCTGATCTACGGGGCCACCGGCTTTACCGGTCGCCTGGTGGCCGAGTACATCCTGCGGCAATACGGGCTTCGTGACCCGGCACGGGGCAATCTGCGCTGGGGGCTGGTCGGGCGCAATGCCGACAAGCTGGCCTCGGTGCGCGATGCACTCGGGGCGCCGGCGGACCTGCCCCTGGTGCTGGCCGATGCCCAGGACCCGGCATCGCTGGCGGCGATGGTGGCCAGCACCCGGGTGGTGATCACCACGGTCGGGCCGTACCAGCTGTATGGCAGCCCGCTGGTGGCGGCCTGCGCCGCGGCGGGCACCGACTATGTCGATCTGTGCGGTGAACCGGCCTGGATGCGCGCCATGATCGATGCCCATGAGGCCGCAGCCAAAGCCAGTGGTGCACGCATCGTGTTCTCCTGCGGCTTCGATTCCATTCCTTTCGACCTGGGCGTGCTCTTCCTGCAGCAGCAGTTCAGGCAGCGCTTCGGTCACGCGGCGCCGCGCGTCAAGGGGCGTGTGCGCAAGATGAAGGGCACCTTCTCCGGGGGCACGGCGGCCAGCCTGAAGGCGACCATGGCTGCAGCGGCGGCCGATCCCCGTGTGCTGGAATTGCTGCGCGATTCGTTCTCCCTGACGCCGGGTCATCGTGGCGCGCCTCAGCCGCATGGCATGAAGCCGCTGTTCGATGAAAGCCTGCAAAGCTGGGTGGCGCCCTTCATCATGGCGCCGATCAACACCCGCAACGTCCTGCGCAGCCACTGGCTGATGGGCCAGCCCTGGGGCCAGGATTTCGTCTATGACGAGATGCTCATCACCGGGCCCGGCGAGAAGGGGGAGCAGATGGCGCAGGCCATTGCCGCGGACAAATCGATGATGGGCAAGGATGGCCCCAAGCCCGGCGAAGGCCCCAGCCTGGCCGAGCGCGAGAGTGGCTATTACGACCTGCTCTTCCTCGGTGAATGCCGACACGGCGAGCAGGTGGAGCGATTGAGCGTCGCGGTCAAGGGCGATCGTGATCCGGGCTATGGCTCGACCTCGAAGATGATCAGCGAGGCCGCCTTGTGCCTGTTGCAGGGTGAGGCCACGGTGGGCGGTGGCATCTGGACCCCGGCTGCTGCGATGGGCGATGCCCTGATTGCCCGCCTGCGTCGTCATGCCGGCATCAGTTTCGAGACCGAGGCCTGAATCGTCCGCCAGTGTCTGGCGCCGCCCTGATCAGGATGGCGTACTGCGCCCGTGGCGGCGCAGGTGCTTCCAGGCCAGCCACAGCGAGACGGCCTGCAGCAGGGCGCAAAAGTAGAACACCGAGCCGATGCGCCAGTCGCCGCGCGGCAGGTGCGACACCATGGCCAGCAGCGGCGCGGCGATCAGGGGAGCGACCACTGCGGTCAGGCTGTTCAGTGCACTGACGGCGCCCAGGGTCTTGCCCTGGCTGCCGCCATCGGCGGCGGCCGAGATCAGGCTTTGCACACCCGAGGACACGGTGGCCCCGAGCACGTTGAGCGCGATGATGCCGTACATCATCCAGCCCTCGGTGGCCAGACCCCAGGCCAGATAGGACAGGGCCGAAGAGAGCAGCCCGAAGATGACCAGGCGCGGGGCGCCGAGCCAGCGCAGCAGGTGTCCGAGCAGCAGTCCCTGGACCACGACAGTGACGATGCCGACCACCGCCAGCGAGGCGCCGTTTTCCTTGGGACCCCATCCGAACTTGTAGGTGTTGTAGAGCACCCAGCTGGTGTAGAGCATGAACTGCGCCAGGCTGCTGAAGCTGACCACCCCCACCAGCAGGCCCACGCCGCGCAACTGCGTCAGATCGCGCAGCGAGGCCAGCGGATTGAGCGCGCTGCGTGCGATTTTCTTGCGCCGCCCGGGGGGCAGCGACTCGGGCAGCACCCACCAGCCGTAGGCCAGGTTCACCAGCGCCAGGCTGCCGGCGACGACGAAGGGCAACTGCAGGTTGACGGCGCCCAGAAGGCCGCCCAGCACCGGACCGAAGATGAACCCGACCCCCATCATGGCGCCCAGCATGCCGAACTGGCGGGTGCGCTCCTCGGGGGTGGTGATGTCGGCCACATAGGCATTGGCAATCGCCATGTTCGATTGCATGGCGCCGCCGATGGCCCGCACCAGCACCAGCATCCACAGCCCGACCGCCGCTGCGGTACCGAAGAAACTGAGGGCCAGCCCCAGGAAACCGAGCAACAGCACCGGGCGTCGGCCATGCTGGTCGGACAGCGCGCCGAGCAGCGGCGAGGCCAGGAAATTGGCCATGCCGAAGGCAAAGCCGGCGGCTCCATACCACCAGGCCTGCTCGGCAGGGCTTTGTGTGAAGCGGCCGATGATCGAGGGCAGGACCGGGATGATGATGCCGATGGCCAGCATGTCGATCAGCACGGTCAACATGATGAAGGGCATGGCCGCCTGCGTCGGTTCGCGAAGTCCTGGTGCAGCCATGTTGATTCCCGTTAGTTTGAGCCGTACGCCGGCCGGCGCTGCTCAGACCGGATCGATCGGTGCCGGCGGCGTGCCGCGCGCCGCGATCGCCTCGCCTGCCTCGAGCAGAAGGTCCTCGCGAAAACGGCTTGCCACCAGCTGCACGCCGATCGGCACCTGGCCATTCATGGCGGTGGACACGGTCAGGCCGGGCAGTCCCATCAGCGGCAGGGCCACCTGTGGCATCTGGGCCTGCCAGACCCGCCGGTAGGAGGCCTCGTCGCGCAGGTCGAGGTTGTCCTCGAAGGGCGGCTCGGCACAGACCGGGATCAGCAGGGCCATGTAGCCCTCGAGGAACTGGTCCCAGGCGCGCATCAGGGTCAGGCGGCGCAGCAGCGTGGCCGACATCGCATCGGCATCGAAGTCCTTGACCAGCCCGGCCTGGCCACGCAGTGCCGCCAGGGCGCCCGGATCGCCTTCCTTCTCGGCATTGGCCATTGCCCGGCCGAAACCGTCGCCCATCCACAGCCGGATCTGCAACTGCATGGCCTCCTGCAGGGGCGGGGTCTGGTCGATCTGTTCGACCAGGTAACCGGCCTCGCGCAACCGCGCGGCGGCATCCTGCAGCGCGGCCACCACTGCGGGCTGGGTGGGCAGTCCGTCCGGGGCCAGGCACAGGGCGATGCGTCGGGGACGGGCCGGGCCGACCAGGGGCACCGGCACCCACCAGGGGTCACGCAGGTCGGGACGGGCCAGGGCTTGCAGGGCCAGGCCCAGGTCGGGGATGCTGCGGGCGATCGGTCCCGACACGGCCATCAGTTGCGGGCCGGGGGCGCGGTCGCCGGTGCTACCGTTGAAGGCAGCCACGCGGCCCAGGCTGGGCCGCAGGCCGTGCACGCCACAGGCATAGGCCGGGTAGCGGATCGAGCCGGCGATGTCGGTGCCGTGGGCGATGTGGCCTATGCCCGAGGTCACCGCGGCAGCGGCACCGCCCGAGGAACCGCCCGGGGTGAGGGCGCGGTTGCGCGGGTTGTAGGTATGGCCGTGCAACTGGTTGTTGGTGAACCAGCGATACGAGAAGGCCGGGGTATTGGTGCGGCCGATCACGATGGCGCCCGCCTGCTCGAAGGCATCGACCACCGGGCTGTTGGCCTGGGCGACCAGGTCCTTTTGCAGCTTCAGTCCATTGGTCGTGGCATGGCCGGCCTGGTCGACATTCACCTTGATGGTCACCGGCACTCCGGCCAGCGGCCCGGGCGTTTCACCCCGCGCCAGTTGCGCATCGATGGCGGCGGCGCGCTGCAAGGCCTGTTCCGGCATGAACTGGACCACGGCATTGATGCGGGGATTGACCTCGTCCAGTCGCTTGAGCGCTGCCTCGGTGGCCTCACGAGCCGAGAGTTGACGGGCATGGATGCAGGCGGCAAGTTCGCCGGCGCTCAGGCGCCAGATGTCTGACATGGCGGGACCTATGACGATGGCGGCCGCAGCCTGTGCGGGCCTGCCTGCCGGGTTGGGGGACGGTCCACCCAATGGTACTGCACTGCCGCTTGCACGGGCCGGAATGCGCAGCGCCCGCGATCGGCTGGCGTGTCAAGATCATGACAGTCACAGGTATCCGAACCCCACCAAGGAATTGCCATGCCCCTGATCGATGCCGGCGGTGTCAAGCTGCATGTGGAGGAAACCGGTAGCGGTCATCCACTCGTCTTCGTCCATGAATTCGGTGCGGACCATCGCGAGTGGGAATTGCAGGTGCGGCATTTTTCGCGCCAGTACCGCTGCATCACCTACAGCGCGCGCGGCTACCCGCCCTCTGAGGTGCCCGAAGATCCCCAGGCCTATGGCTGGGAACACTCGCGCGAGGACATCGGCGCGGTGATGGACGGGCTCGGCATTGCCCGTGCCCACGTCATCGGCCTGAGCATGGGGGCCTACGCCACCCTGCAGTTCGGGCTGCACCATCCGGATCGCGTCAGTGCCCTGGTGGTGGCGGGGGTGGGCACCGGCTCGCCCCTGCCCGAGCGCGTCCAGTGGCGTGCCCAGTCGGAGGCCCTGGGCCGGGAGATCCTGGCGCGCGGCATGCCGGCGATCGCGCAGGACACTGGTCACGGGGCGACCCGCATCCAGCTCAAGCGCAAGGACCCGCGGGCCTGGCAGCAGTTCGTCGATCACCTGTCGGAACACTCGGCGCTGGGCATGAGCCTCACGGTCAGCCGCTACCAGGCGCTGCGCCCCTCCTTTCACGATTTCACCGAACGACTGGCTGCCATGCGCACGCCGGTCCTGCTGGCGGTGGGTGACGAAGATGCACCGTGCCTGGAGACCAACCTGTTCCTCAAGCGCAGCATCCCCTCGGCCGGCCTGTGGATCTGTCCCAATACCGGCCATGCGATCAACCTCGAGGAGCCCGATGCCTTCCATGCCGCGGTCGAGCAATTCCTGGCGATGGCCGAGCGCGGCACCTGGCCGGTCCGCGCCTGAGCGGGCCCGATCGATGCAGGCGCAAGGGTTGCGATCCGGGTACAACATCAGCACCGGTTCGGGATCGATGACTTTTCAAATCCTGTGACCGATGCCAGAATGAGGACGCCATGAAACTGTTCATCCATCGCCTCGCCGAAGTGCTGGCCATCACGCTGATGCTGACGCTTCTGATCACCAGTGTCGGCGCGGTCTTCTCGACCAGCCTGACAGTCCTGGCCGCCGTCAAGCGGCTGGTCCTCTATGTGGGTTTGCCGTCTCTTGGTGTCTTGCTGGCAGTGATGGCAGCGACGGTCTCGTCCCTGGGGGTCGGTCATATCGGCCGGCGCTTTGCCGAACTGCGGTCACGCTTCAAGTGGATTGCCGGGGTGGCCCTACTGGTCATGCTGCCGCTCGCCGGCCTGCTCTACTACAAGAGCGAGATGCGCCAGTTCGATGCGGTCTTCGCCGGCCTGGAAGGGCTGGAGCTGGTCGTATGGATGCTCGAGTTGATGCTGCTGCTGCTCAACCTGAGGGTCGGCCTGAGCCTTCTGGGCCACCTGCGACGTCGCTCGATATGGGCCTGACCCGACGCTGATCCTCAGGCGGTTTCGGCCTGGGCTTCGTCCTGCACCTTCAGGCCACTGACCCGGAAGTGAAGCGGGGCCGGATTCTGTGCTTCGCTCTCGCCCTTGAAGACCCAGCGGTTGCGGCCGGCCTGCTTGGCCGTGACCAGTGCCAGATCGGTTCGCGCCAGCAGTTGCTGGGCAGTGTCCTGGGCCAGATGCAAGGCGCTGACACCGATGCTCACCGTGACTTCCGTGTTGATACCCGTTGCTGTTTCGATGCGCAGCGATTCGACCGCCGTGCGAAGCCGTTCCGACACTGCACAGGCGCCAGCCGGCGTGGTGTTGGGCAGCAGCACGGCGAACTCCTCGCCGCCGTAGCGGGCCAGGATGTCGTACGGGCGCAGCGTGCTGTCGCAGACCCCCGCGATGGCTTGCAGCACCAGGTCACCGGCGGCCTGCCCGTGCTGCTCATTGATCCGGCTGAAATGATCGACATCGAGCATCAGCAAGGACAGCGGCTCGCCGGTGCGCGCGGCGCGTGCAGCATTCAGGGACAGTTGCTCGACGAAAAAGTGGCGGGTGTGGGTGTGGGTGAGCGCATCGCGATGGGCCAGCTCGTTGATTTGCTGGCGCGTCTGATCCAGATCGATGAGCAGGGTGAGCAGCGCATGGCTGACCAGGGGTGCGATCAGGGCAGGGATCGCCAGCCCGATGATCAGCCCGGTCATGGTGTCGATTGGGCTCGCCGTCTCGGGCAGCAGCAACAGCGTGGTCAGGACCATCGAGGCGCCGATCGACAGTACTGTGATCAGGGCCATGGCGCGCCAGTAGCCCAGACGCACGAGCGGACCGCGCCAACCCCCAAGGGATGGTGATGTGGCGGGCGTGGTGCCGCCCCTTGCGGTATGTTCTGCGCTCATGCTGCTTGCCTCGGGAAGTGTCTCGGATATCGCCAGGCAGGGCGATTCCTTGAGCTTATTCCCGGCAAGCGGGCGTGCAGACGCCTTTATTCACGGATCAGACGCCGCTGGTCCGCAAGCGGTGACCGTCGGTCACCGCATCGGACTTACTCCGGTTCGACGCCAGCCGCCTTGAGCACGGTGCGGTAGCTGTCGTATTGATCCTTGACCCAGCCGCCCAGTTTTTCAGGGCTGGAGCCGACCAGTTCGAAGGCCTGTTTCTCCATGGTGGCCTTGACTTGGGGGTTGTTCATCGCGGCGTTGAATTCCTTGTTCAGTCGCTCGACCACATCCTTGGGCATCTTGGCCGGCCCGAACAGGCCAGCCCAGGAGGTTAGCGAGAACTTGGGCACGCCGGCCTCGATCAGGGGGGGCACATTGGGCAGCGCGGCACTGCGGCGCGGCAGGATCACCGCCAGGGCGCGCAGCTTGCCCTCGCGGATGTGGCCGATCGAGGTGCCCGCCGACACCACCATCATGTTGACGCGGCCCGCGATCAGGTCGGTCAGGGCCTGCGGCTCGCCCTTGTAGGGCACATGGGTCATCTGGATGCCGGTCTGACCTGCGATCTGGGCCACCGAGACGATGCCGGTGGTATTGCCGGTGGCAAAGGTGATCTTGCCGGGGGAGGCTTTGGCCAGCGCGATCAGCTCCTGCATGGTGTTGGCGGCAACGCTGGGATGCACCACCACGAAGAAGGTGTAGCGGCCGATGTCGGTGATCGGTGTGAAGTCGTTGACCGGATCGTAGGGCGGATTCTTCTTCATCGCCGGCGCCGCTGACATCGGGCTGTTGGTGGCCATCAGCAGGGTGTAGCCATCCGGTGCGGCGCGTGCCACCTCGGCCCCTGCGATGGCACCGTCGGCACCGGCCTTGTTCTCGATCACGATCGGCTGGCCGATCGATTGCGAGACGGCGGCGGCGAACACGCGTGCGATGGTGTCAGTGGCGGCACCGGGCGGGAAGGGCACCACCATCTTGATCGGCTTGCTGGGATAGGCCTGGGCCATGGCGGCACTGCTGGCCAGGGCCAGGATGCCGGCGGCCAGCCAGCGTGACAGGGCGTTCGATCTCATCGTGCAGTCTCCTTGTACCTGTGTTTTGTATGCATCCCAACTGTCGGCGCAGACTCAGGCAAAACCTGCCAGGGTCAGCTTGCCGATGGTGGCGGTGGATTCGACCATGGCGTGGGCGCGTCGCAGGTTGGCCGCATTGATCGGACCGACCGTCTCGCTGTGGGTGCAGCGTAGCATACCGTCGTCGATCATCCGGGACACCTCGTTGAGCAGCCGACCCTGCTCGCCCATGTCGGCGGTCTCGAAGCCCGAACGGGTGAACATGGCCTCCCAATGCAGCGAGGCGCAACGCGCCTTGAGCAGGCGCACATCGATCATATCGGGGTCGTCGATGACACAGATCCGGCCCTGCGGGGCCACGATGCGCGCCAGTTCCGGAAAGTGCTGATGGGTGTGCGAGATGCTGAAGATGCTCTCGCACCAGCGCAGCCCCAGGGCCTTGAGCCCTTCCGACAAGGGCTTGCCGTGATCGATCACGTCGTGGGCACCCAGCGCCAGGGCCTGGGCCTTCGAGGCTGGCCGGGATGCGGTGGCGATCACCCGGGCGCCACTGAGGCGACGGGCCAACTGGATCGCGATCGAGCCGACGCCACCGGCACCGGCGGTGATCAGCAAGGTGCCGGCATCATGCGGCCGCCCCAGGCGCAATTGCAAGCGGTCAAACAGCGCTTCCCAGGCGGTGATGGTGGTCAGCGGCATGGCCGCTGCCTGCGCGAAATCGAGACTGCGCGGCTTGTGTCCGACGATGCGCTCATCGACCAGGTGAAGTTCGGCATTGGTACCGCTGCGCGCGCGCGATCCGGCGTAGTAGACCGCATCGCCCGGCTTGAACAGGGTGACCTGTGGTCCGACCGCCTCGACCACCCCGGCGGCATCGAAGCCCAGCACCCGCGCCTGACCGGCCTCGGGCGGCACGTTGCGCCGCACCTTGGTGTCGACCGGATTGACCGAGACCGCATGCACCCGCACCAGCAGGTCGCGGCCCTGGGCCACCGGCTCTGGCAGGTCGATGTCGATGAGCGATGTGGGGTCGCTGCTGGGCAGGCACTGGCGGTAGGCGATGGCTTTCATGAGGCTCCGGAGGATGAGGCATTCGGGGCCCATTATTGCATCCTGACCTCCTCGAGGGCTGATTCCGACGCCTGCGCAAGACGCGTGGCACAATCAAAAAGTTCCCGGAAGCCGACTAATCACCGAAAGGAACGGACGCGATGCAAGAGACCGTTTTGCACTTCTGGTTTGAAGAGGCGACGCCGCGCCAGTGGTGGGTCAAGGACCCCGACTTCGATGCCTTGATTGCGGCGCGTTTTGCTGCCCTGCATGCCCGGGCTGCGGCCTGTGAGTTGCATGACTGGCGCAGCAGCGCCCGGGGCCGGTTGGCCGAGATCATCGTGCTGGACCAGTTCTCGCGCAACCTGTATCGCGATCAGGCTGGAGCCTTCGCCTGCGACCGGCTCGCCCTGGGCCTGGCCCAGGAGGCGGTGGCCGCCGGCGCCGACCGCGAATTGCCGGTGCAGCAACGCCTGTTTCTCTACATGCCCTACATGCACAGCGAATCCTGGCAGATCCATCGCGACGCCCTGCCGCTGTTCGAGTCACTGGGCCTGGCCGAAAATCTCGATTACGAGAAGCGTCACATGGCGGTCATCGAGCGCTTCGGACGTTATCCGCACCGCAACGCGCTGCTCGGGCGCACCTCGAGCGCCGAGGAACTGGCCTTCCTGCAGGAGCCGGGCTCGCGCTTCTGAGCCCGATCCACTGCGCTCAGCTCTCGAGGGTCTGCGCGAACAGCGTCAGGCTGGCCTTTGCAAAGGCGATCATGTTGGCCAGTCGGTCGTCGCTGCCGGTGCGCAGCATCGTCGAGGTTTCCACGGGGCCGGCCAGCGCCAGGCAGGTATGGCCAGCCGGATCGCCATAGGCATTGCCGCTCGGACCGGTGGCACCGGTCTCGGACAGCCCCCAGGTGGCTTCAAAACGGCGTTGCGAGGTGCGTGCCAGCAACAGGGCATAGGGTTCGCTGGCCGAGCGCATGCCGGTGACGGCCTCTCGGTCCAGGTCCATCAGCAGATGCCGGGCCCGCCGCGTGTAGACCACCGCGCCGCCCAGAAAATAGGCCGAGGCACCAGGCACTGCCAGCAGGCTGGCGGCGATCAGGCCGCCGGTGGAGGATTCGGCCACGGCCACGGTCTCGCCGCGCGTCTTGAGCAGATTGCCGACCCGAAGGCCCAGCGCCAACAAGGATGCGTCCATCGCAATGTTCCCGGTAATGAGCCGCATCGGCGATGCGGCAGGGCGATGGTAGCGCCATCGACCCGTGCTGCGATGCAGGTGCGTCCATTTCCCGGTGCTCCTTAAACGGCACCACCGGCCCTGTATCGGGCCGCTTCTTGATATCTTCGTTGCAGCCTCGCCCTGTTTGCGCCACCCATTGCGACGGAGATTTCATGCAGCAAGACAATGCCCAGGCCCGGGTGCAGGCCTGGCTCGAACAATTTGACCGGGCCCTGAGCGGTGCCGACACGCGCGGCGTGCTGGCCTGCTTCGATGAGGCCTGTTTCTGGCGAGACATCCTGGCCTTCAGCTGGAACCTGATCACGCTCGAGGGGCGTTCCGCCATTGCCGACATGCTCGAGGCGCGCCTGACCCAGGTCAGTCCTGGCGCCTGGCAGATCGACGGGGCGGTGCGCGAGAACGGCGAGGTGCTCGAAGCCTGGCTGAGCTTTGCCACGGCGCAGGGCCGGGGCATCGCCCACCTGCGTCTTCGGCAAGGCAAGGCCTGGACCCTGCTCACCACCTTGCAGGGACTGCACGGGCACGAAGAGCCGCATGCCGAGACCCGTCCCCTGGGCGTGGCCCACGGCGTGCATCGCGATCGCCAGACCTGGCTCGAGGCGCGCGAGCAGCGCCGCCAGCGGCTGGGCGAGACCGATGCGCCCTACGTGCTGATCGTCGGTGGCGGGCAGGGGGGCATTGCACTGGCGGCGCGTTTCAAGCGCCTGGGGGTGCCGGCGCTGGTCATCGACCGGAACCCGAAGGCCGGTGATGCCTGGCGCCAGCGCTACAAGTCGCTGTGCCTGCATGATCCGGTCTGGTACGACCATCTACCCTACTTGCCCTTTCCCGACCATTGGCCGGTGTTCACGCCCAAGGACAAGATGGGTGACTGGCTGGAGGCCTATGTCTCGATCATGGAGATCGACTACTGGGGATCGACCCGCTGCGAGGCCGCCCGCTACGATGCCGCGAGCGGCACCTGGGAGGTCCAGGTGACGCGCGAGGGGCGGGCCCTGAACCTGAAGGCCCGGCACCTGGTCCTGGCCACCGGCATGTCCGGCATGCCGCAGGTGCCGCAACTGCCCGGGGCGCAGGGCTTCGAGGGCGAACAGATGCACTCGAGTGCCTATCGCAGCGGGGCGGCCTATGCCGGCAAGCAGTGCATCGTGGTCGGTTCGAACAATTCGGCCCACGATATTTGCGCCGACCTGTGGGAGCACGAGGCGCAGGTCACCATGCTGCAGCGCTCATCGACCCTGGTGGCGCGCAGCGATACCTTGATGGAGACCGGCTGGGGCAAGCTGTTTTCCGAGAAGGCCTTGCGCGCCGGCATCACCACCGAGCGCGCCGACCTGACACTGGCCTCGATGCCCATCCGCGTCATGGAGACGATGCAGAAAAACCTGTGGCGGGAGATCCGCCAGCGTGATGCAGCCTTCTACGAGCGCCTGAGCAAGGCCGGCTTCCTGCTCGATTTCGGCGAGGACGAGACCGGCCTGTCGCTCAAGTACCTGCGCCGGGGCTCGGGCTATTACATCGATGTCGGTGCCTCCGAGCTGGTGGCCGATGGCCGCATCGCCTTGCGCAGTCCGGTGCAGATCCGCCAGATCCGGCCGCGCAGTGTGGTGCTCGACGATGGCAGCGAGTTGCCGGCCGATCTCATCGTGTACGCCACCGGCTTCGGTCCGATGAGTGAGTGGGCCGAAAAACTGATCTCGCGCGAGGTGGCCGACCAGGTCGGACTGGTCTGGGGCATGGGCTCGGGCACGACCCGCGATCCCGGTCCCTGGGAAGGTGAACTGCGCAACATGTGGAAGCCGACGGCCCACCCGGCCTTGTGGTTCCATGGCGGCAACCTGCAACAGTCGCGCAGCTATTCTCTGTACCTGGCCTTGCAGATCAAGGCGCGCTACGAGAGCCTGCCCACGCCGGTGTACGGCCAGGCGCCGGTGCATCATCCCGGATCGGTTTCCTCGCAGCAATGAGCGCAGGGCGCGGTATCGCCGCCGCGCCTGCCCCTTTCAATTTTCATTCAGGACAGACACCATGGCAGGCATCAAGCGAATCGATCATGTGGCCATCGCGGTACGCGATGTGGAACAGGCCATCCAGCAATATGTGGGGCTGCTCAATGCCCGCCATGTGCGCACCGAGACCCTCAAGGAAAAGGCCGGCATGGTCAAGGTCGCCTACATGCAGATCGGCGAGAACATCCTGTCGCTGGTGCAATCGCTCGAGCCCGATGGTTTCATCAACCAGCACATCGAAAAGCATGGCGAAGGCCTGCACCACATGGGGCTGGAGGTCGACAACCTGGATGAGTTCGTCAGCCAGGTCGAGGGCCGTGGCTACAAGATTCCGCTGCGCGACGAGTTCAGCAACCGCAGCGAAGTGGTGCTGCGGCCGCGCGATGCCAATGGGGTGGTGTTGCAGGTGCTGCAATGGAAAGGGGGCGATGATGCCACCGTCGAGGCTCGTATCGAACGCATCCTGAAGCTGCAGAACCAGCCGGAATGAAGCCGGGTGAGTTCCTCGACCGCGACTGACTCGCCTGTACTGGGCCGGCAGGCCCCGCGCCTGCTGTTTGCCCTGATGGTGGTGTGCCTGGGCAGCCTGATCGGCCCGCTCGACACCTCGGTCAATGTCGCCTTTCCCCTGATCACCAGCAGCTTCGGGCTGCAGATCCGCGACATCCAGTGGGTGGTGGCCAGCTACATCGTGGCCCAGAGCGGGCTGACCCTGGCCTTCGGGCAACTGGGCGACCTGTATGGTCACCGCCGCATCTTCCGCTGGGGCATGGCCGCCTGCGTGGTCACCCACGCCCTGTGCGCCCTGGCGCCCACCTATTCGCTGCTGATCGTGGCCCGTGTGCTGCAAGGTGTGGCCGTCGGTCTGGCAATGGCCTGCGGGCCGGCCCTGGCGACCCTGCTCTTTCCGCCTGCCCTGCGTCGCCAGATCCTGGCCCTGTATGTGATGCTGCTGGGCGCCGGCATTGCACTCGGTCCGCTGATGGGCGGCCTGCTGCTCGATGCCGGGGGCTGGCCGGCGGTATTCTGGTTCCGTGTGCCGCTGTCGCTGCTGGTGGTGCTGCTCAGTCTTGCCATCCCCGAGCCGGACATGCCGCGACGCAGCGGCGTACGTTTCGATGCCGCCGGCGCGCTGTGGCTGACGCTGAGCCTGGCCAGCCTGGTGCTGATGATCAACCTGGTGCGTCGTGGCGACCTGCTGGCCTTGTGGGCCCTGCCCACGGCCCTGCTGCTGTTGTTTTTTCTGCGCAGCTTCGTGCGCCAGGAAGCGCGGGTGGCGCAACCCATCCTCCACCCGCGCTATCTGGGCGATCCGCTGTTCCAGCGCCTGCAGGTCTACTCGGTGCTGCTCAACCTGTCGGGCTTTGCGATCTTCCTGCTCCTGCCGTATGCGCTGCATGCGCAACTGGGGCGGCCGGCCTGGACCATCGGCTGGATGCTCGCAGTGTCGCCGGCCGGCGCCGTGCTGGCCGGCTTCGTCGGCGCGCGGCGCTCGCAGGACTGGAGCGCCCAGGGCCTGATGCGCACCGGCATGTGGGGCCTGGCCCTCGGCTTGTCCCTGATCGGCCTGAGCCTGCCCTTGCAGGCCTTGCCGCTGATTGCCCTGGCCTTGTTCATCATGGGCCTGGGGGTGGGGTGCTTTCAGCTGGGCTTCATGGATCTGTGTACCGCCATGCTGCCACCAGCCGAGCGCGGGGTGGCCGGCAGTCTGCTCAATGTGACGCGGGTGACCGGCGGTGTGCTGGGTGCGGCTGTCATCACCTGGCTGTTTGACGGATGGCGTCTGGTGCTCGCCGCGCTGCCTGCCTTTGCCGCCACCTTCGTGACGCTCGGGCTGGTCATGGCCGTGCTGGCCTGGTCGTTCCGGGTGCGGCCGCCTGCGCCGCCGGGCCCGTCCGCAATCGCCTAGACTGGCGCTTCGCCTTCGACCGGACCAGGCCCCAGCGACCTCCTGCCTTGTTGCTGCCCGGTCTTCTCGTTTTTCCGCCCCTTTTCAGGAACATCCATGAGCGCTTCCCGTCCCGATTTTTCTGCCGCGCACCAGATCCTGCGTGATGCGGTGGAGCGCCGCATCCTGCCCGGTGTGTCGGCCCTGGTACTCAGGGACGGACAGGTGATCGACCAGGTCTGCATGGGCAAGGCCGATCTGGAAAGCGGCGAGGACCTGCGCCCCGATCATTTGCACCGGGCCTTTTCGAACACCAAGCTGGTCACCTCGACCCTGGCCCTGATGCTGCACGATGCCGGTTGCTTCGGACTGGACGATCCGGTCAAGCAGTGGATTCCCGAACTGGGCAAGGTCAGGGTGCTGCGCAAGGGGGCCGATCGTATCGATGACACGGTCCCGCTCGAGAAGGACATCACCATCCGCCACCTGCTCAGCCACCAGTCGGGGCTCAGTCATGGGGTGTTCGATCCGGGCACCACCATCTACAAGGCCTATCACGCCAGCGGGGCGCGCCTGCCCAACACCACCCTGGCCGAATTGATGAGCATCCTGGGCGGCCTGCCCTTGCTGTTCCAGCCCGGCGAGGGCTGGGAATACTCGATGGCCACCGATGTGCTGGCCCGGCTGGCCGAGATCCACACCGGCCAGCGCTTTGACGAGGCCTTGCGCACGCGGCTGTTCGATCCGCTGGGAATGAAGGACACGCGCCATGTCGTCAGTGCCGAACAGGCGCCGCGCCTGGCCGCCATTTACCGTGGCGCCAATGATGCCCAACCCAACCTGCCCGGGCTCACACGGGCCGACAACATCCCCTGGCCGGGGGCCCACCTCCAGCCGGTGGCACGCATCGGAGGGGTCAGTGGTCTGGTCACGACCCAGGCGGATGTGGCGGCCTTGCTGAACGGCCTGATGAGCGGCCGGCTCCTCAAGCCGGCCACCCTGGATGAGATGACCCGCGACCAGGTGCCGCCCGATCGTTCGATCCAGTTCTTCCATACCGGTGCCTTCCCGGAGATCGGCTTCGGACTCGGTGGTGCGGTGAACCGCGGGCCTTCGCGCCTGCAGCCCAACACGCCGGTCGGCGAGTTTCAGTGGGGAGGCGTGGCCGGTACCCACTGGACGATCTCGCGCGAGACCGGCATTGCCCTCGTGCTGATGACGCAGCGCTGGATGGGCTTCTGGAATCCGTTCTGGTTCGCCTACAAGCAGGCTGCCTACGCTGCCCTGGCAGGCGGCCGTTGAGCACGCTCATGACGGCCGCAACGGCCCTTCCGGCGCGTCGGCGGATTGCCTTCATCGGACCTGGCTCGGTGGGCTGCTGTGTGGCGGCCGCCTTGCTGGAGCGGGGACACGAGTTGGTCTTCATTGCCCGCACGCCCTTCGAGCGCCTGCAACTGCGTACGCCCTCGGCCACTCATGACTTCGCGGCACACTGCGTGTCCGATCTTGCAGCGCTCGGTCCGGTCGATGCCGTGATCCTGGCCACCAAGGCCCATCAGACCGAGGCGGTCGTGCCCTGGTTGCGGCAGGCCACGCGCGGTGGCGCGCCCTTGCTGGTGGTCCAGAATGGTGTCGACCAGCGTGAGCGCACCGAAGCCCTGATGCGGCAGTCGGGGGTACTGGTCCCATCATCGGCCGATGTGCCGGCCGATATGCCAGCGGTGGTACCCGCCGTCGTCTATTGCGCGGCCCACCGCGAGGGGCCGGGCCAGGCCGTGCTCGAAGGGCAGGGGGCCTTGATCGTGCCCGACCATGCGGCGGGCCGCTTCATGGCGTCCTTGTTCGAGGGCGGCTTCATGCGGGTCAGCACCCACGCCGACTGGACCAGCGCCGCCTGGGGCAAGCTGCTGATGAATGCCTCGATGGGGCCCCTGTGCGTGCTGACCGGCCGGCCGATCGATGTGCTGCGCGATCCCCAGGCGGCCTCGCTGGTGCGTGGCCTGATGCAGGAGATCATCGCCGTGGGGCGGGCAGCCGACGCGCATTTTGCCGATGATGCCGCCGAGCAGGTGCTGGCGCGTACCCTGGCCACCATTTCCGACCACATGCCTTCGATCGCCCAGGACCGGCTCGCCGGCCAGCCCACCGAATGGGTGGTGCGCAACGAGATCATCGTCAAGCTGGCCCGCGAGCACGGGATTGCGGTTCCCCTGAACGAGGCGATGACCACCTTGCTGCGCCTGGGCGAGCCAGGGTCTCCGCCGCCAAACGTGCACTGACCGTGACAGGCCAGGCGACTACTGATCGCGGGTGGATCCTCGAGGTCTGCCAGCTGGGCTTTGCCTACGATCAGCATCCGGTGTTCGAGAACTGGTCAGCCGTCGTCCCGTCAGGGTTGAGCTTTGCCTGCGGCGAAGAAGGCTGCGGCAAGTCGACGCTGTTGCGCCTGCTGGCCGGCGTGCTGCCCGTGCAGGCTGGCGGCCTGCGCCTGCGCGGCGGTCTGGAGGATCCCTCGGCCAGCGCCTGGCAGTCCGCGGTGTTCTGGGCCGATCCGCGCGATGAGCGCCAGGACCGGCTCAATGTGCTGGCCTGCCTGCTCGGCCATGGACAGCGCCATCCCGGATTCGATGAGGCCCTGGCCCGCGATATTGCCCGGGCCTTAGGTCTGGCAGAGCATCTGGACAAGTCGATGTTCATGCTGTCCACCGGTTCGCGCCGCAAGCTGCTGCTGAGCGCCGCCTTTGCCAGCGGTGCGGCCCTGACCCTGATCGACGAACCCTTCGCCGGTCTGGACCGTGCATCGACCGGCGTGCTGCTCGAGTTGCTGCAGGATGCCGCCGAGCACCCGTCGCGGGCCTGGCTGGTGGCCGATCATGTGGTGCCCGAGGAGATAGTGGGCATCAACCGGCTTGAGTTGCCCCCGACGCGCTGACCCGGTACAGGCCGGACGCAAACCGGATGCGGGCCTGACGCGGGCCGGACGATATACTTGCCGCCGGCCGCCCGACACAGCCGCCATTCGCAACCCTCATCGAAAGCCCTGATCCATGACCACGCCCCAAGCGCCCGCCCTCGACGGCTCCAGCCCCAAGACCCAGACCTTCTCTGCGCCCCCGCCGATGGTGATCGACACGGCCAAGACCTATACCGCCACCATGGTCACCTCGATGGGCACCCTCAAGATCGTGCTCGATGCGCGCAAGGCGCCGGTCACGGTCAACAGCTTCGTGTTTCTGGCCCGGTATCACTACTACGACGACGTGATCTTCCATCGCATCATCCAGGGCTTCGTGTGCCAGGGCGGTGATCCGACCGGCACCGGTCGCGGTGGCCCTGGCTATCGTTTCGAGGACGAACTGCCTGCCCCGGGCGAGTACAAGATCGGTTCAGTGGCGATGGCCAATGCCGGACCGAACACCAATGGCAGCCAGTTCTTCCTGATCTCGGGCAGCAGCGGCGTGCAACTGCCCCCGGCCTACGCCTTGTTCGGCCAGATCGTGGAAGGCCTGGACGTGCTCTCTGCCATGGAGAAAGTGCCTACCGGCCGCGGTGATCGTCCCCTCACCGATGTGGTGATCAAGTCGGTGACGATCACAGAGGCCTGATCACTGGGGCGTGATCCCCGCTTCCCGGGCCACCTTCGCCCACACCGCCAGGTCGCGCCTGAGCGTGCGGGTGAAGGACTCGGGAGAGTCACCGACCGGCACCAGGGTCTGTTCATAGAGCCGTGCCCGCACGTCCGGCATCTTGACCACCTGCATGATGTCGCGCGACAGCTTGTCGACCACCGCCTTGGGCGCGCCGGCCGGCAGGAAGACCCCGACCCAGCCCAGCGGTTCGAAGCCGGTGTAGCCCAATTCGCCCAGATTCGGCACGGTGGGCAGCATCGGGGTACGTGCCGGTCCGCTCACGGCGATGGGCCGCAGGCGACCCGCCTGGAACAGCGCCGTCCCGGTACTGACGTCGACCCAGGCGGTAGCAATCTGGCCACCGAGCAGGTCGGCCGTCATCGGGGCCGAGCCCTTGTAGGGCACATGGGTCATCTCCAGGCCGGCCACACGTGCAAAGCGTTCGCCCATGATGTGCGAGCTCGAGCCTGTGCCGAAGGAGCCGAAGGTGTACTTGCCCGGATTGGACTTGACCACCGCGACAAATTCCTTGAGGTCCTTGGCCGGGAAATCGGGCCGGACCGCCAGGGCCAGGTAGGACAGGCAGATCTGCGAGATCGGCGTGAAATCCTTCAAGGGGTCATACGGCATCTTGGCAAAGATGGCCGGGTTCTGGATGTGCGTGGTGATGGTCACCAGGATGGTGTAGCCGTCGGCCGGCGAGCGCATCACCTGCTCCGAGCCAATCATGCCGCTGGCACCTGCCTTGTTGTCGACGACCACCGGCTGGCCCCACAACTCGGCCAGTTTGCCGGCGAGCAGCCGACCGGTCAGGTCGGTGGCACCCCCCGGGGGAAAGGCCACCACCATCTTGACCGGCTTGTTGGGATAGGCGTTTTGAGCCTGTACCTGTGCCTGGGCCAGGTCCGGCGCGGCGCCTGCAAGGACCAGCAGAAGGGCGCCGAGCGCGGTGACGAAACGAGTGAACATGCGGACTCCGTGCAAGAAGGGATCCCGGCGTTTCGTTCGAACGCCTCGTCGCAACCAGCGACCGCCCCGACCCGCGGATACTAGCGCAAAGCGCGGGGCACTGCCCTGCATCCCTCAGGTTCTCGCATGGACATGCCGATGCCTCTCAATTGCCGCCATCCCCGTCCCGCCAGTCCCGTCCATGGCTTGCCCCGCCACCGCTCGGGGCGCCTGCTGTCGCGCCTGCTGAGCCTGGCCCTGAGCTTCGGCCTGGGCCTTGGTCTGAGTATTGGCCTGAGTCTTGGTCTGAGTGTTGGTCTGATGGGAACGGCACAGGCCCAGGGCAGCTTTCCGGCCCGCCCGATCCGCGTCATCGTTCCGTACGCGCCGGGCGGAGGCACCGACATCATGGCCCGTACCGTGGCCGGCAAGCTGTCCGAGATCCTGGGCCAGCCGGTGCTGATCGACAACAAGCCCGGTGCCAACACGGCGCTGGGCGCGGAACTGGTCGCCAAGGCGCCGGCCGATGGCTACACCCTGATGTTCACCAATGACGCCACCTTCGTGCTCAATCCGGCCCTCTGGAAGACCTTGTCCTACAACATGGCCCGCGACTTCACGCCGGTGGCCACGGTGGCCTACATGAATCTGTCGCTCACCGTCTCGGCCAGTTTGCCGGTGAACAATTTCGCCGAGCTGGTGGCCTGGACCAAGGGCAAGTCGGGTACGATCAGCTATGGCTCGTATGGGGTCGGCAGTCAGGCGCATCTGATGGGCGAGATGTACAGGAAGCTGAGTGGCACCGACATCGTCCATGTGCCCTACAAGGGCTCGGCACCGGCGCTTACCGATGTGATCTCGGGGCAGATCGTCTTCACCTTTCCGGCCATCGCCACCATCCAGGGCTTCATGAAGGCCGGCAAGGTGAAGGTGCTGGCGATTTCGGGTGACAAGCGTTCGCCGCTGCTGCCCGATGTGCCCACCTTTGCCGAGGTCGGCTACAAGGACATGGATATTGGCGCCTGGTATGCCTTCTTCGCGCCCGCCGGTACTCCGAAAGAGGTGGTGGCGCGCCTCAATGCTGCCGTGGCAAGCCTCCTGAACAACGCCGAGTTCGTTGACAGGCAGCTGACACCGCAGGGCATGCTGCCGATGAATCTGAGCGTCGATCAGGTCAGCGCGCTGATGCGTAGCGAGAGCGATCGCATGGGCCGCATCGTGCGCCAGTCGGGGGCCAAGGTCGAATAAGGGCGCCAGTCGGGGGCCAAGTTCGAATAAGGGCGCCCGCGGCTGCCGCCAGCCGCACCCATGCCCTCAGGTCAGGCGTTCGTTGACGCTCTCGATGCGCAGCACGCGCGTCGGGTGCGGCGTCTCGTGCAGCAGGCGGAAGCGCTCGAAGCCATTGCCCACCAGCCGGCTGACCGAGCAGTGCGTGGTGGTGAGTTGGCCCAGGGCCTCCTCGTACAGGCCCATCGCGCCGAACAGCATGGTCTTGATGGTCATGCCGTGGCTGAACACGGCGATGCGCGTGCCGCGTGCATCGTTGGCGATCGACTCCAGTGCCGACATCACGGTGTCGTGATATTCGGCCGGATCACGCCCCATGTAGCGGGCTGGCGAGGCCACGAACTCGGACCAGCGACCTTCCGCGAACAGGGTTTCGCCCGAGCGGTAGCGGCCAGCGAACCGGTCCACCTCGGCCAGTCCGTCGATGACTTCCGGCGTCATGCCCAGCAGGCGGGCCAGTGGCGCCGCGGTGTCGCGGGCCCGCTGCTGCGGGCTGCAGACGATGCGGTCGATGCCCTCATCGAGCAGGCGCTGCGCCAGGCGCTCGGCCTGGGCATGACCCTCCTCGAGCAGGGGCGGATCGTCGGCGCGAGTGGGATGGCCTTCATGCGGCAGGCCGTGCCGGATCAGCAGCAGATGCTTCATGAAGGCAATGATGCCATGGGCCTGTGACTGCCTCGTGAAATGTCGAGCCGATACGTCAGCGATACACCCCGTCCCAGGGGCCGGGCTGCACCGATGCGCTCTGGCCATCGCTCGAGGCCATTGGCCGGTTGAGTGTGAAGGTGTTGTCGCGCGTGACCACCGCATAGTCCATGTACCCCATGCGGGCAATCGGCTGCATGCCGGCGGTGTCGACGATGCCATCCTTGATGAAGCGCTCGTCGATATGGATGCCCACCACCACCCCGAAGACCACAAAGTTGGGTTCCTTGGCCGCCTTGCGCGGGCCATCGGCCGGCAGGAAGTTGGGCAGCTCAAGGGTCTTCCAGTGGCGGCATTCGAAGGCGGCCGGGCTCTCGCCCACACGCGCCGACTTGACGCGCACGCCAGCCACCGCGCTCAGGCCCGCCAGCTTGAATTCATCCACGCCGTAGGCCACCGTGGCCGAACTCATGTTCATCTGCTCGCGCAGTCCGTAGGTGGCCAGCGAACAGGTGAAGTCGCCATTGGCCGCAATGTTGCGCAGCGAGTCCTTCATGCCCACCGATGAGAACATCACCACCGGCGGCCGGTCGCCGACCGCATTGAAGAATGAGTAGGGCGCCAGGTTGTGCACGCCCTCGGGACTGATGGTCGAGATCCAGCCGATCGGTCGTGGTGCCATCAAGGCCTTGAAGGGATCGAACTTCAGGCCATGCTGATTGGTGTCGGTGTCGTAGAACATGATCAGTACACCGCCGAGGCGCCCCCGTCGATGTTGATGCTCGAGCCGGTCACGAAGCTGGCAGCCGCGGACACCAGGAAGGCGATCACATTGGCCGCCTCCTCGGCTTGTCCGACACGACCCAGGGGGACGGACTTGGCCATGTCGGTGTACAGTTGCTCGACCGGTACGCCCATCTTGCGGGCGCGGCTCTCGTGCTGGCCGGCGCGCACCAGTCCGATGCAGACGGTGTTGACCAGGATGTTGTGCGGCGCGTATTCCTTGGACAAGGCCTTGCTCATCGCCTGCCCGGCTGCCCGGCTGACGGTGGTGGGCATGGTACGGGCCGCCGGCGCCTTGGCACCGATGTTGGTCACGTTGACGATGCGGCCACCGCCGCGTGCCTTCATGTGGGGCAGGGCTTCTCGGATCAGTCGGATCGCGGCAAACAGCTTCAGATCCAGGTCGCTTTGCCATTTCTCGTCGGTGACCGACTCGAACTCGCCGACCGCCGAGGTGCCAGCATTGTTGACCAGGATGTCGACGCCGCCAAAGGCCTGGCAGGCCTGGGCAATCACGCGGGCACAGTCCTGCGGGTGGCTGACATCGGCGCTGACGGTCGCCACCTTGCCACCGGCAGCGCGAATCTCGTCGGCGGTTGCCTCGAGAGCCTCCTGGCCGCGGGCGACGATCACCACTCGGGCCCCTTCCTGGGCCAGCCTCAGGGCGGTGGCCTTGCCGATGCCCTGCGTGCCACCGGTGATGATGGCCACCTTGTCATTCAGTCCCAGATCCACAGGCGTCTCCTTCAAATATCGCTGTTCCGAAGTGTGCCCGCAGGTCGTTGCACGGACGCTCGGGCGACTCACTTTTTCCGGCGTCGTCCGCTCTCGCGCGGTCCAGCCAGCGCACCGCTGGCGATGGCTTCCTCGAACCAGTGTCGCAGGGTCTCGACACCGGGGATGTCACGGGCCTGCACCTGCGGATGGCCGCGCAGGTTGACGCGTACCTCGTTGATGGTTTCGAGCAGGCCCAGACTGGGCTGGTCCTGCCAGACCAGGGCAGCCTGTTCCTGGCATATCTGACGCAAGGGATTCATCGCACCTCCATGATCGGGCCGGCGGCAGGCGGGATCAGCCGGCGGACCCCGCATTCTAGGGATACTTTTTCATCTCATCCCCTGGCAATCGCCGCTGCCCCGGTTCGATCGCCGCGCGCCCTCGGCCTCGCGTCCGGGCCACCTGCCTATACTGCAGGGCCTGAGCCGTGCCCCCGAAGGGGCGACAGGCGGCACCGATCCACCGCAGGAGCATCGTCTTGAGCGCGCATCCCCATGTCTTTCCCCAGCCCATCGAGGGCGAGCCCCGCGATGCGGCCAGCGTCGTGCTGCTGCGCGAGGCGCCAGCCGGAGGCCTCGAGGTCTTCATGCTGCGCCGGGGCGGCAGCACCACCGTCATGAATGATGCCTATGTGTTCCCCGGCGGCAAGGTCGACCCCGAGGACTCGGCACCCGAACGTCTGGCCGGCCTGGGCCTGCCGGGTGCGGCCGAGCACCTGATTGGCGAGCCGGAACTGGGGGCCGAGCGCGCGGCGGCGATGTTCGTGGCGGCCTGCCGTGAAACCTTCGAGGAAACCGGGGTGCAGGTGCGGGCTGCCGACCTGATCCCCCTGTCGCGCTGGATCACGCCCAAGGTGCCGGCGATGATGCGCAAGCGCTTCGATACCCGCTTTTTCATCGCCACCTTGCCTGCCGATGCCCGCGAGGCCGTCCATGATGGCCAGGAGGCCGATGCCAGCGCCTGGTTCTCGCCGCGTGAGGCGCTGGAGCGCTACCGTGATCGCGAGATCGCTCTGGCACCGCCGCAGATCATGACACTGGCCGGTCTGGTCGCGATGCGCAACGTGGACCATCTGCGCAGCGTCATGAGCGGTCATCGCCCGCGTCTGGTCGAACCGCTGTCGGTGCAGGTTGGTGAACATCGGGTCATGTGCCTGCCCGGTGACCCCCGTCATCCCGTGCCCGAACGTGTGATCGCCGGCCCGACCTGCCTGATCTATCGCAACGACCGTTTCGAGCCCGATGGCGGGTTCGAGCAGTTCTTCGCCATCGAGTCACCCGTCTGAGCGTCCC
>JAPOKJ010000037.1 GCA_029977705.1 Burkholderiales bacterium
GGTCAGCCCTGGGCAGGTTGCAAGTGGGCGCAGCCCTGCGGCCCACAATGGTACGTTACTTGCCCTCCGGGTCACCGTGGCAGGTGCCTGACCGGCGCCGAGCCGCGGGAGGCCATCAGCGGTCGCTTGATCTGGCGCAATACCGGTTACCCTGTGCGCTGGTAAGTTGTACGCTCATCGAATCTGCGGAAGGACCCCCATGCTGATCACTGTCTCGCGTCAGGCCGTTGCCGCCTTGCTGCTGCTTTCCCTGGGCCTTCCTGCATGGGCGGCAAGGCCTGCACCGGCAGCATCAGAGGCGGGCACCCGCAGCGAGGTCCTGCCTGCGCCGGGCGACTACAAGGTGGAGGCCGGTCGTGTCGATCGGGGCACCTATGCCGGCTGGCGGGTATTTCACACGACCTGCTACAGCTGCCACGGGGTCGATGCCAAGGGCACCCCGCTGGCCCCCAACCTGATGGTGCGCATCAAGACGATGACGCCGCGCGCCTTTGCCACCAAGGTCTTCACCAGTTACCGCATCGCGGTGCCTCCCGGAGATGCTGGCGCGATGGAGCCGGCCGAGGTGATCGATGCCCAGGTCGAGCAGGCGATGCGCCGCGAGCGTCTGGCCAAGGGACAACTGGTGATGCCGGCCTGGGAGGATTCCGGACCGGTCAATGCCCATGTGCTGGACCTGTATGCCTACCTGTCGGCCCGCGCCGACGGGGCCCTGGGGCCTGGCAAGCCCCGCCTCATCGATCAGGGCGGCAGGCGCCGCCCTTGAGCCTGGGGCGGCAAGCGCCGCCCCCGAACCTCAGGCGGCGATGCCTGCCTTCAGGTCATCGAGTTGCTTGCGCGCCATCGAGGCCAGGCAGAACAGGTCGGTGGTGAGCATCACCATGTCAAAGCCGCGCTTGATGGCCTGAATCGCAAAGGGTGCGCTCTGGCAGTGCATGCACACCTTCTTGCCATGGCGGTGCGCCGCCTCGACGATCTTGTCGCAGGCGGCGATGTGCAGCGGATGCGGGTTGTCCTGCTGGGGCGGCAAGCCGAGGGCGAACGACAGGTCGGCCGGGCCGATGTAGATTGCATCCAGCCCCGGTGTGGCGCAGATCGACTCGAGGTTGGCCAGCCCTTCCTTGGTCTCGATCATGCCGAACATCAGGATCTCGTCATTGGCATTGGCGATGTAGTCCGGGCCGCCATAGTGCACCGCACGCACCGGGCCTGAGGAGCGGATGCCCACCGGCGGATAGCGGCAGGCCGCCACGGCGCGGGCTGCATCCTCGGCGTTGTTGATGAGGGGCACGATGATGCTGTAGGCCCCCAGATCGAGCGCCTTCATGATCTCGCCGGCATCGTTCTTGGTGACCCTGACCACCGGTGAGCAATCGGTCTGGCTGATGGCCTGCAGCATGGGCAGCACGCTGAGCATCTCGCTCGTGCCGTGCTGCAGGTCGACACACAGGGCATCGAAGCCCTGGCGGGCCATGACCTCGGCGGTAAAGCTGTGGCCGATGGACAGCCAGCCCATGTTGACGGTCTTGCCGTCTTTCCACATCTGCTTGATCTTGTTGGGGCGCATCGTCGTTCCTTGGTTGGAGATGCCCCAGACTCTAGTGCATCTTGGCCCCGGACGGGGTTGCCGCGACTCACTGCCACAGCGCGCCGAAGGCTCGTCGCGGGACCATGGATCGGCACATGCCGCCGCCCGCCGGTCTCCGCTAAGATCGGTGCAAGCGATGCGGCGTGCCGCCCACACCAAGGAAAAATCCATGACTGCTCTGGTATTGCGACACGATCAGGCGGGGGCCGTCACCCTGACCCTGAACCGGCCGGACAAGCTCAATGCGCTGAATGTGGCCTTGTTCGAGGAACTCGACGCCCATGTGGCCGCCCTCGCGCAGCAAACCGGGGAGGTCGGCCTGGTCATCCTGCGGGGGGCCGGCAAGTGCTTCTCCGCCGGCCATGACCTGTCCGACATTGCCACTGGTGAAAAGCTGCCCCGTCCGCACTTCCAGGCCTCGGTGATCGAGCGCCTGGCCAACCTGCCGCAGCCGGTGATCACGGCCGTGCACGGGCATTGCTATACCGGTGCGCTCGAACTGGCGCTGGCCGGCGACATCATCTTTGCCGCCGAAGGCGCGCGCTTTGGCGATACCCATGCCAAATGGGCGCTCACGCCGGTCTGGGGCTTGAGCCAGCGCCTGCCGCGTCGCATCGGTACCTACAAGGCGCGCGAGATGATGTTCACCTGTCGCACCTGGGGCGGGCGCGAGGCCGAGCGCATCGGCCTGGCGAACATCTGCGTGGCCGATGATGAATTCGACGCGGCCCTGTCCGCGCTGTCGGCGCAGATCCTGGCCAACAGCTGGTTCAGCCATCGCGCCAACAAGCGCCTGCTGCGCGATACCGATGGCCTGCCACTCGATGCCGGCCTGTCGCATGAGATCCATCGTGGCGAGGGCCGTGGCCCGGACATGGCCGAGCGCATCGCAGCCTTCAGCAACAAGACCGCCAAGGTCAAGTAGGGCCTGTTCTGAACGTGCCCTGGTCGGCGTACCCCTCAGGGCGCTGATCCTGCCGAGTCCTCGAGGCTGGTGCGCGGATCGATGCTGCGATAGCTGGGACGCGCACGCAGTCTCTCGAGATAGGCCTGGGTCTTCGGGAAGGCTTCGAGCGCGAAACCATCGACCTGCAGCACCATGGCCATTGCCATGAAGCCGACATCAGCCAGGCTGAAGGCGCCGCACAGGTAGTCGTGCTCGCCGAGACTTTTTTCCAGATACGGCAGGGCCCGCTGGCGCAGGCCGTTGCGGGCCTTTTCCATGCGATCCGCATCGCGCTGCTCGGGTGGTGACCAGTACGGCATCCAGATGCCGGGCAGGTCGCCCACCAATACCGCCTCGTCGCAGAAATTCTCGAGCATGCGGGCCCGCGCCCGCTCGCGCACCGGACCCGGCAAAAGGCGCGGCTCGGGATAGGCCTCCTCGAGGTACTCGTTGATCACGGTCGAGTCGAACACGAGATGACCGTCGTCTTCGATGTAAGGCACCTTGCCCAGTGGATGCCTGGCCAGGAACTCCGGCGGCTTTTTCCACAGGTCCCCCGGCCGCATGCGCTCGAGCCGGTAGGCCAGGCCTTTCTCTTCGAGCACGACCTTGACCTTGCTCGCATTGGTCGAGCGCAGACAGCCCCAGGGCATCTGCCGTTCAGTGGTGGCCAGCACGATCATGGCGGGCCTTTATGCGGGCTTGCCGTCGTCCAGGCTGACGATGACGGCGGCATTGGCAATCAGGATCGGATCGGCGCCACGATCGGACGGGATTTCAAGTCCGCCGGCAATGGCAGTCACGGTGATCGTGCCATAGGGCAGTTCCTTGGCCACGGCCGCGGTGTCGACATCGCCGGGATTGGGTACGGCGATGGTGACATCGACGAACATGTCGTGGGCGGTCTTGCCCATCATCCGGAAAAATCCGATGCTGCTGTGGCGGATGGCATCCGAGACGGCCCGCTTGGCGGCCTTGGTGGCGTCGCGCCCGTGCACGTCGACGCCCATGCCCATTTCGGTGAGACAGCGGACTCTGGCCATGGTGGTTGCTCCTGAAGGTGAAGGTGGGGCAGCCCTGCGCGACACGTCGGCCGGGCGGGATGCGGTCCCCGATTTTGCCTGTTTCGCGTCGGGCCTACCTGCGCTAGACTGAATCTTCGAACGCAGTGCAACCCGAAGGAGCCGCCATGGGCGTCAAAGGCATGAACCATTTCACCATCCTGACCGATGATGTGGAAGCGACCCGGGCGTTCTATTGCGACTTTCTGGACTTCGAGGTCGGGCCCCGGCCGCCGTTCGCCTTTCCGGGGCTTTGGCTGTACAGCCAGGGCGCGCCGATCCTGCACGTGGTGGGTGGCAAGCAGCGCGAGCAACTGCGCCCAGGGGTACTCGACCATATGGCCTTTTCGGCCACCGGCCTGATCGAAACGCTCGACAAGCTCAAGCGCCGCCAGATGCCTTACGACCTGCGCCGCCTGCCCGGTGAATTTGCGGGCGTCTGGCAGTTGTTCTTCCACGATCCCAACGGGGCGCGCGTCGAGTTTGACTTCGATGGCGCCGAGCCCGGGCCGGCCTGAAGTTCGGACTTGCCCCAGGCGCGATCCTGAACGGGGTGCCAGCCGGCGGCAGGCCTCAGGCCGGCTGGCGGCGCTTTTCCCGCTGCAGCATCCACATGCCCGCCACGATCAGCAGGGCAATGCCGGTCCAGGCCAGCGTGTTGGGCACATGGTCCCAGACCAGATAGCCCAGTACCAGTGCGCCCAGCAGGCCGGTGTAACGGAAGGGGGCCACGACTGAAAACTCGCCCTGGCGGCTGGCCTGGGTGATGCAGTAGTAGCCACCGGCCAGAAAGCCGGCAGCCAGGGCCAGCAGCCCGATGTGGCGCGCCTCGAAGGCCTGCCAGCCTTGCACCGGCACCAGTGCGGCGCCGATCAGCATCACCGCCAGGGCGGTGCTCAGGGTGATGGTCATGGCCGGAATCTGCGCCGGAATGCGGCGTGTGAGCAGGTCGCGTCCCGAGTACAGCAGGGTACTGAGCAGGGTGAGCAGCGCGAAGGCATTGAAGGCCCGCCCGCTGGGCTGGATGACCAGCAGCACCCCCGCAAAGCCGAGCCCGATCGCCAGCCATCGGCCGGCATCGACATGTTCCTTGTAGAAGATCATCGCCAGTACCGCAATGAATAGCGGCGAGGACAGGTTGATCGCCGTGGCATTGGCCAGCGGAATGTTGAACAGGGCGAACAGGTAGAGCAGGGATGCCACTGCCTCGAGAGTGGATCGCACCAACACCCAGCGCTGCCCCATGTCCCTGATCCGAACATGCATGCCCAGGGCGCGCGCGACGATCAGGATCATGAGGCAGGCCATGATGCCGCGCATCACGATCAGCTGGCCTGCCGGCAGTGACTGGCTGACATACTTGACGAGGGCATCGTTGCAGATGAAGCTGAGCATCGCCAGCGTCATGAAACGGATGCCGCGGCGGTTGTCGCGGCGCCGCTGCCCCTCGTCAGGATTCATGCCGGGCAGTCGGCGGGCCCTTGCGACGGGGGGGCCGAATCAACCGGCGGCCTGGGCGAGCTGGCCCAGGGTCGGGTAGTCGGTGTAGCCGAGCGCACCCGCGGCATAAAACGTCTTGACGTTGGCCGGGTTGAGCGGGGCATCCTGTTGCAGGCGCTCGAACAGGTCGGGGTTGGCGATGTAGGGCACGCCAAAGGCGACGGCATCGGCCCAGCCGCTCTCGACCGCGTCGATGGCCATGGCGCGCGTGTACTTGTTGTTGGCGATATAGGCCACGCCGGCAGCGGCCAGCGTCTTGCGGGCGCCGGCAAAATCGAAGCCTTCCAGGCTGTGGCTGGCGCCGGTATTGCCCTCGATGAAGTGAACAAAGGCAATCCTGCGTTTGGCCAGTTCCTCGACCATGCGGCCGTAGGTGGCCTGCGGATTGCTGTCCGGCTTGGCGTTGTTGGCAGCGGTGATCGGCGACAGCCGGATGCCGACGCGACCACGGCCGAGCACTGCGATGGCGGCATCGATGGTGGCCAGCGTGAAGCGGATGCGGTTGTCGATCGAACCGCCGAACTCGTCGGTGCGGTGATTCGAACTGTCACGGGTGAACTGCTCGAGCAGGTAGCCGTTGGCGCCGTGGATCTCGACCCCGTCGAGCCCGGCGCGCTTGACCACTTCGCACGAATGACGATAGGCGGCGATCATCTCGTGCACTTCGGCCGTGCTCAGCCCGCGCGCGGCGACCCGTTCGACCTTGCCGTTCTGGGTGTGGGTGGTGCCTCCGGGGTTGAAGCCATCGCTGGCCGTGACCGGAAGGGCGCCGCCAGGCTGCATGTCCGGATGCGAGATCGCACCCACATGCCACAGCTGCGCGATGATCTTGCCGCCCTTGGCATGGACGGCGTCGGCCACCAGTTTCCAGCCCGCTTCCTGCTCCGGGCTGTAGATGCCGGGAGTACCCATGTAGCCCTTGCCGGTGACATGCACCTGGGTGGCCTCGGAGACGATCAGGCCGGCGCTGGCGCGCTGGGCATAGTGTTCGGCGTTCAGGGCATGGGGGGCGTCGGTCACCGGCAGGGCGCGGCAACGCGTCAGCGGGGCCATGAAGACACGGTTGGCGCAGTCGAGGTCGCCGATGCGTACCGGCGTAAAGAGTTTGGCGGAGGTGGTCACGATGTTTGGGTCATTGAAGTGAAATCAGGCGCGCATTGTCGCTCATTGCGGGCCGGTCAGCGCCCCGCGTTGCGCGGCACGTCGCGAAACGGCTTGCCGGTATCGATGCTGGGCTCGCGGGGCATGCCCAGCACGCGCTCGGCAATGATGTTGCGCTGGATCTCGTCGGTACCCCCTGCAATCGAGGTGGCCGGTACTGATACGAGGATCTCGGCGATCGTGCCATCGAGCGGACCATCCTCGCCCGAGAGCAGGCTGTCGGCACCGCTGATCAGCGTATGCACCCGTGCGGCACTGCGCGCCACGTTGCTCGCAGCCAGCTTGCCCAGCGAGCCCTCGGGGCCTTGTGGCCGTCCCTGTTCGTGGGCGGTGCGGGCGCGCCGCGCTGTCCATTCGGCGGTCTTGGCCAGGATCAGCAGTCGGGCGATCTCCTGGCGTACCACCGGGTCCTCGAAACGGCCGGTGGCCTTGGCGCGGGGAATCACCAGGTCGACGCGACCGGCACGTTGGGGATACCACTTGTAGGGTGCCAGGGCGACCTCGATCTCGGCCCGTTCTTCCTCGTAGGCGCGTCCCTTGCGATCAGAGGCGGTGGCCCAGCTGCGCAGGCTGTCGGCCATGCGCCGCTCGTGCATCAGGGTGGTGTTGGTGACCGCCCAGCCATTGCCCTCGCGATCGACGATCTGGTCGGCCGGTACCACCGCATCGGTGATGAAGACCTGGTTGAAGGTGGCATGCCCGTTCATCTGCTTGAGCGGCTGCACCACCACACCGGGCTGGTGCATGTCCAGGATGAAGTAGGACAGGCCGGCGTGCTTGGGCTTGTCCCAGTCGGTGCGCGCCAGCAACAGGCCGAAGTGGGCCTTCTGTGCGCCCGAGGTCCACAGCTTCTGGCCATTGATGATCCAGCGCCCGTCCTTGAAGTCGGCCCGGGTAACGGCTCCGGCCGCGTCCGAGCCGCTGCCCGGTTCACTGAACAACTGGCACCAGGCTTCCTCGCCGGTCAGGCTGGGGCGCAGGTAGCGCTTTTTCTGGGCATCGGTGCCGTGTGCCAGGATGGTGGCCGCCGCCAGCACGCGGATGCCGACGCGGGCCACGCTGACCGCGCCGATCCGCCGGAATTCCTCCTCGATCACCGGCAGCAGGCCGACCGGCAGGTCGCGCCCATACCATTGGCTGGGCCAGTGCGCCGCGCCCCAGCCCGAGTCGATCAGGCGATTGCGCCACTCGACCAGTCCCAGGTCGGGATTCCAGTTCGCTTCCAGCCAGGCGCGTACGTCGGCGCGGACGCCGGCTTCGGTGTGTTCGCTCATGCTCGTGTCCTCGTGTGGCGACGCTTCATGCGGCCCAGCGGGCCATCATGCGTTCGCGGTGAAAATGGGCATCGCCGAACATCGCTTCGCTGCTCTTGGCGCGCTTGAACCACAGGTGGGTATCGTGATCCCAGGTAAAGCCGATGCCCCCATGGATCTGGATCGCATGGATGGCGGTCTGCAGGTAGGCCTCGCTGGCCGCAGCCTTGACCAGGGAGGCGGTGGCGGCAAGATCGCTGTCTGCCTCATCGACAGCGGCAGCGGCAAAATAAGCGCCCGACTTGGCCAGTTCGACCTCGAGCAGCATGTCCGCCTGCTTGTGCTTCATCGACTGGAAAGCGGCGATGGGCCGGCCAAACTGCATGCGCATCAGCGAGAAGGCCAGGGCATCCTCGCGCAGGCGCGCGGCCCCGCCCACCATTTCGTTGGACAGGCCGATCACCGCTTCGATCATGGTGCGCTCGAAGGCGGGGGCCGCTGCGCCTTCCTCGCCCAGCAAACTGGCGTTGACGTCATTGAACGACAGACGCGCCAGCTTGCGGGTCGGATCGAGCGTCTTCAGGGCACGGCGTTGAAGACCGTCGGCGTCCGCCCTGACCGTGAACAGCGACAGGCCGGACTCGCCGCTGGTGCCTGGCGCGCGGGCCAGCACGATGATCAGGTCGGCGCTGAGCCCGTCCAGCACGAAGCTCTTGTGGCCATTGAGTCGATAGCCCTTGCCACTGCGGGTAGCGGTAAGTTCGGTGCCCGCCGCGTCCCAGCGGCCATGGTCTTCGGCGGCAGCCAGGGTGGCAACCGTGGTACCGGCCGCGATGCCCGGCAGCAAGGCCTGCTGTTGCAGGGCACTGCCACCGTGCAGGATCGCGCCGGTGGCAAGCACGGCGCTGGCCAGATAGGGCGCACACAACAGGCTTCGTCCCATCTCCTCGAGCACGATGCACTGCTCCTGAAAGCCGAAGCCCTGCCCGCCGAGGGCCTCGGGGATACGCAGGGCGGCCACGCCCATGGCGGCATTGAGGCTGTCCCAGCCGCTGCGCTCCCAGCCCGTGTCGGTCTCCATCAGGCGGCGTACCTCCTTGGTGGTCGAGTGATCGGCGAGAAAGCGGCGCAAGCTGGCGCGGAACTCGTCCTGCTCGTGGCTGAAGCTGAATTTCATGACGCAAGTCCTGTCGCGATGGTTCGGCCGATTTTAGTCCCGCACCCTCACCGCGAGGGCGGGCCATTCCGCACCGGCTGGCCGCCTCGGCCCTCGTCCTGCCGGCTGCGCGGGGCGACGTGCCGATATCCGCAGTGCCTTGCCCATGCCCGGGCGGGGCGATGCTAGTCTGCAGCGGGGCTTGTCGCCGGTCCAGCCCCTCTCATCGCTATCGTGCCGTACCCCTTCCGATGGAAAGCTCATGAACCATGCACGGCAGGTTGAAGTCCTGAAGGAAATCTTCCGTCACATCGACGCCAACACGACGCCGATGGCCGATGCGCCTTACTGGAACCCGGTCGGGCGCTATGCCAGCGAAGAGCACCTGCAGCGCGAGCTGGCCACGCTGTTTGGCGGCGCCATGCCCTTGCTGGCCGGCTTTTCACCGGACCTGCCGGCGCCGGGCAGCTGGCTGACCCATGACCTGCCGGGTGCGCCGATCGTGCTGGTGCGTGACCACGACCGCAAGGTGCGCGCCTTCCTGAACATCTGCCGCCATCGAGGGTCGCGCCTGCTCGGCTTCGAGATGGACGATCAGGGCCAGTTGCTGCATGCGCGCGGAACCACGCCCAAGGTGATGACCTGCCCGTACCATGCCTGGGTCTATGACCACAAGGGCAGCTTGCTGCGCCATGCCAATGACATGGGGGGGTTCCGGCAGATCGAGGCCGACATGGCCTGCGGCAAGTTCAATCTGGTCGAACTGCCCTGTGTCGAGACCGATGGCATGTTGCTGGTGCGGCCCAAGGGCGATGCGCCGATCGATGTGCCGCGTGACACCTATGGCATGCATACCCGCATGGGTGAGTTCGGGTTCAAGGACTATCACTTCCATCGCGAGGTGTTCCGCGAATTCAATGCCAACTGGAAGCTGCTGATGGACACCTTCATGGAGGGGTATCACATCGCCTCCTTGCACCACAGCACCCTGGCCCCGCGTTTTCGCTGCTATCCGGTGATCGTCGAGTCCTTCGGCCCTCATACCCTTTTTCCCCTGACCCGCAAGAGTGTCGATGCCCAGCGCCATCTGCCGGAGAGCCAATGGTCGGTGCTGCAGCATGCCTCGACGGTCTTCGTGGTCGCGCCCAACGCGGTGCTGAACATTCCGATGGATGGCCATGTGGAGCTGTGGGATTTCACGCCGCTCTCGGCAGGCCGCACCAGGGTCCGGCTGCGCTTTTATGTGCCGCAACCGATCACCACGGAAGACCAGCAGGTGTTGTGGGACAAGAGCTGGAAGGTCACCACGGATGTGATCTTTGGTGAGGATTTCGTGCAGCAGCAGAACATCCAGGCCAATCTGGCGAGTGGCCGCATACCGGGCATCGTGTTCGGTGCCAACGAGCCCGCCCTGATCCATTTCCACCGTGCACTGGGGCGCCTGACCGGCGTTTCCGATGCGCCCTTGCCCTGAACGACAGGAGTTTGCGATGAATGCTGTTCCCAAGGCCTTGGCCCCCTTGCCGGTGTTCGACAATGAGCAGGTCTGGTGGGGGCCGCAGATGGCGGCACGCAGTGACTGGCTGCATGTCTTCACGGATGCCGAGCTGGCGCAGATCGATGCCGTCGTGCAAAAGGCCGATGCCAGCGGCCGGGACCTGCTTGCCTTCGGCCCGCAGGATTTCCCCCTGCCCCTGTTGTCGCGGCGGCTCGATGACGTGCGCGGCCAGTTGTTGCACGGAAGGGGCTTTCACCTGTTTCGCGGTCTTCCGGTCGAGCGCTACAGCGCACGCCAGGCGGCCCTGGCCTACTGGGCCATCGGCCTGCACCTGGGCGAGCCGGTGTCGCAGAACGGCAAGGGCCATGTGCTCGGTCATGTGGCCAATCTGGGGTTGAACTATGCCGATCCCGAGGTCAGGGGTTATCAGACCAGCGCGCGCTTGCCCTACCACACCGATTCGTCCGATGTGGTCGGCCTGCTGTGCCTGAAGACCTCGAAGTCCGGGGGCCTGTCCTCGATCGTCAGTTCGACCACGATCTGGAACGAACTGGTACGGACCCGGCCGGACCATGCCCGCACCTTGCTCGGCAACTTCCATCGCACGCGCTGGGGCGAGATTCCCGAACAGAAGCAGAAGTGGTCGGCCGGTCCGATCTATGCGCCCTGCGAGGGCCGCATGATCGCCTCGTATGTGCGCAGTGCCATCAGCAAGGCCCAGTTGATGCCCGAGGTGCCGCGACTGACGCCGGCCCAGATCGAGGCCCTCGATCATGTCGACGCCCTGGCCGCCGACCCGCGCCTGCATCTGGACATGGTGCTGGCGCCGGGCGACATCCAGCTGGTGTCGAATCATTCCATCTTCCATTCGCGAACCGCCTACGAGGACTGGCCCGAGCCCGAGCGTCGGCGTCATTTGTTGCGGCTGTGGCTGGCCTGTGATGACGGACCGGCCCTGCCCGAGAGCCTGCTCGGGCGCCTGGGGCAGACGGCGAAGGGGCGGCCCAATGGCATCTGCGTGCCGGGGGTTCCGTTCGTGGCGCCGCTGGAGGTGTGCTGAATGACGACGCCTGCCCGTCACAGGCGGCGCGCCATGCTGGGTGCGGCACTGCTGGCGGCCGGCCTGCCGCGTGCCGCCCGGGCGCAGGGCGGTGACTGGCCGGCGCGGCCGGTGCAGGTGGTGGTGTCCTACGCCACCGGTGGCCTGGTCGATGTGGTGGTCCGGCTGTTGGCCGAACCGGTGGGCCAGGCCTTGGGTCAGCCCGTGGTGGTGCTCAATCGCCCGGGGGGCAATACCAATATCGGCCCAGCCAGCGTGC
This sequence comes from Burkholderiales bacterium, assembly GCA_029977705.1. Lineage (GTDB taxonomy): Bacteria > Pseudomonadota > Gammaproteobacteria > Burkholderiales > Burkholderiaceae_E > JAPOKJ01. Next base: position 11,483 of record JAPOKJ010000037.1, read on the forward strand.
TGCAGGCACCCGCCGATGGCTACACCCTGCTGGCCAGCTCCACCGCCACCGTGTTCAACCCGGTCCTGGATCGCAAGCTGGGCTGGGGCCGGGACAGCTTCCAGCCGGTGGCGCGTCTGGCCCAGGCCACCAACCTGATCGTGGTGCCGGCTTCGTCCGGCATCCGCACGCTCGCCGAATTCGTCGCCCGGGCCCGTGCGCGCCCGGGCATGACCACGCCATTCACCGGTTACGGGTCCTCGCAGGCCGTCTCGCGTGAAAACTTCACCCGGCTGGCCGGTATCCGGTTGCTCGATGTGCCCTACAAGGGCGGGGTGGGCTTCATTCCCGATCTGCTCAGCGGCCAGTTGGCCGTCTCCTTCTCGCCGCTCAATGTGGTCTTGCGGCTGGTGCAGGATGGGCAACTGGTGGCGCTGGCCAACACCGGAGAGCGCCGCTCGACGCTGTTGCCCGAGGTGCCAACCCTTGCCGAGGCCGGCTTTGGCGAGGCCACGTCGGTAAGCTGGATCGGCATCCACGCGCCGGCCGGTGTACCCGCTGGCGTGCCTGCCCGGCTGGTTCCCGCCCTGCACAAGGCGCTGCAGGATGCGCGCCTGCAGTCCCGCCTGATTGCCCTGGGCACCGAACCGGCCTTTCTGGAAGGTGCCGCCTTCCTGCGCTTTCTGGACCAGGAGACAGCCCGCGCCGAGCGCTATGTCGCGTCCTTGCCGGCGACGCGCTGACAAGGGCCCCGGGGTTTCTGTTGGCCGCAGTGCTGCGCTCGGGCTATGCTTGCTTTCCTGCCCTTTGACCCCCGTTTGCAAAACTCGAGGAGACCTGAATGAACCTGATCAAACCAGCGCTGGCCCTGCCCCTGGCCCTCACCCTGCTCTCCGGTTGTTCCGCCATCCAGTCACTCATGCCAGGCGGCGCGACGGCCTCGGCCCGGCTGGAAGCCACCAAGGGCAATGTTGCCGGCGGTACCGTGACGTTCAAGGCCGGTGCCGATGGCCTGATGGTGCATGCACGCATCACCGGCCTCAAGCCCGGCCAGGAGCATGGCTTTCATATCCACGAAAAAGGCGACTGCTCCAGCGGAGATGGCATGAGCACGGGCGGTCATTTCAATCCGGGGGGCCACAAGCACGGCGCGCCGGGTGAGGAGCGTCATGCCGGCGACCTGCCGTCACTCAAGGCCGATGCCAATGGCGTGGCCGACGTGCGCTTTTCCGTCAAGGGTGTGAGCATCGGTACCGTCGGCACCGACGTGGTCGGGCGTGGCCTGATCGTGCATGCCATGCCCGATGATTACAAGACCCAGCCGACCGGCAACTCGGGTGCGCGCATTGCCTGTGGCGTCATCACCCGGTCATGAGCCTGATCACCTCGGTCGGGGAGCTGCGGCAGCGCTATGCTGCGCCCGGTGAGCGCGCCCTGCGCAAGCAACTGGCAGCGCTGGATCGGCATTGCCGGGACTTCATCGCCCTGTCGCCCTTCGTCGTGCTCTCCAGCGCGGGCGCAGATGGCCGCCTCGACGCCTCGCCCCGGGGCGGCGCGCCCGGTTTCGTGAAGACGCCCTCCGAGACGCTCCTGCTGCTGCCCGATGCGCCGGGCAACAACCGGCTCGACAGCCTGGAGAACATCGTGCAGGTCGGGCGGGTCGGCCTGCTGTTCCTGATTCCGGGTGTCGACGAGACCCTGCGTGTCAATGGGCGCGCGGTCCTGTCCACCGATGCGCAGGACATCGCGGCTTGCAGCGATGACAGGCGGGCCCCGAAACTGGTGATCCGTCTCAGTGTCGAGGAGGCCTATCTGCATTGCGCCAAGGCCCTGATGCGCTCGAAGCTGTGGTCTGACCAGGTGCGCGTGCCGCGGTCGGTGCTGCCCAGCATGGGGCAGATGATCAGCGACCAGACCGGTGCCACGGGCGCACCAGAGTCGCAGGAGGCCATGGTGCAGCGCTATCAGGCCGACCTGTGAGTTCTCTTTCTTTCGTCATGTTGCGGAGCCCGCATGAGGCCTGACCCGATTCAACTGCAGGCCGCCATCGACTGGTCCCTGAGCCACGAAACCTCCTGGGATCGCGACAACAGCGACAACTGGGGCATCCACAATGTCGACCCGCCGCCCTGGAACCGCCTGCTCGGGCCGGTGCACCCGCGCGGCCCGGTCTCCGGTGTGATCCGCTGGCGTGGCCAGACCCTGGCCGAGTGGGGCGAACCGGATCGTGCCGATCTTACTTTCTCGGTGGCCAAGACCTACCTGGCCCTGCTGGCCGGCGTGGCGCAGATGCGTGGCCTGTTGCCCAGCGTCGATGAACCGGTGCTTCGTACCGTGACCGGTGCAGGGTTTGAGGCCGGGGCCAATCGGGACATCACCTGGCGCCACCTGCTGCAGCAGACCAGCGAATGGGAAGGCAGCTGCTGGGGCGTGCCCGACCAGGTCGACCGTTACCGCCATCTGCCCTACCAGCCGCCCCGTGAAGCCAGCGGGCGCAAGGGGGATGCGCGTCCCCTTCAGGCCCCCGGCAGTTTCTGGGAATACAACGATGTGCGCATCAACCAGCTGTCGCTGGCCCTGTTGCATCGCTTCCGCCGTCCGCTGCCCGAGGTCTTCGAGGAGGCGGTGCTGCGCCCCTTGGGGGCCAGCGGCGACTGGCGTTGGCAGGGCTATGAGAACAGCTGGGTGGACATCGACGGCCGGCGCATGCAGTCGGTGCCGGGCGGCACCCACTGGGGCGGCGGCGTCTCGATCAGTGCGCGCGACCAGGCCCTGATCGGCCAGCTCATGCTCGACGAGGGGCGGGTCGGGGAGCGGGTGGTGGTGCCGGCGGACTGGATCCGCGCCATGCGTGAGCCCTGTGCGATCGCGCCCTGGTACGGCTTCCTGATCTGGCTCAATGGGGTGAACAGCGTGTTCCCGGGCGCATCGCCGGCCAGCTATTTCTGCATCGGGGCCGGTGCCAGTGTGGTCTGGGTCGATCCCCTGCGCCAGCTGGTGGCCGTGGTGCGATGGATCGACGGCGCCAGCATCGACGGCTTTTGCCGGCACCTGAGCGCGGCGATTCCGGCCGCATCCCCTGGTGCCCCCGCCCCCTGATCAGTCCAGGGTGAGGACGATCTTGCCCAGGTGGGCGTTGCTGCGCATGTGGGCGTAGGCCTGCGCGAGTTCATCGAAGCGGAACTGGCGGTCGATCGGCAGGTTGAGCTGGCCCTGCGCGAGTGCCTGACCCAGGTCCTGCATCATCAGGCGGTTGATCTGGCGTACTTCCTCGACCGAACGGGTACGGAAGGTGACGCCAATGTACTGGATGCGGCGCAGCGCATGCAGGTCGAAATCGAAATCGCCATGCATGCCACCGAGCCGGCCGACGTTCACGATGCGGCCGAGGATCGCGGTGGCAGCCAGGTTCTGGTTGGCCGTGGGGCCCGAGACCTGGTCGACGATCAGGTCCACGCCTCGTCCCGAGGTGGCCTCGAGCACCTGTTGCACCCAGCCCGGATCGCGACTGTCCAGGGCCAGGTCGGCGCCGAATTCATGCAGCCGGGCCCGTCGTCCGGCATCCGTCGAGGTGCCGATCACCAGCGAGGCCCCCATCAGGCGGGCGATGCGCATCGCCATCAGCCCGACCCCGGAGGAGGCGCCCTGGATCAGGACCGTCTGGCCCGGGCGCAATGCGCCATGGGTGACCACCGCATCGTGCATGGTCTGCAGGGCCACCGGCAGGCAGGCGCCTTGCGCGAAGCTGGTCTGGGCTGAGGGCAGGGCAGCGACGCGGCCCAGGTCGGCCAAGGCGTATTCGGCAAAGGCGCCGCGCCCCGAGCACATGACCCGGTCGCCTGGCTTGACATGGCTGACTGCAGCGCCGATGGCAGCCACCTGGCCCGCGAACTCCATGCCCAGCACCGTGCCGGGGCCGCCGGCCGAGCCGTGCTTGTGGCCGGCCAGCATGCCCAGATCGGCACGATTCAGGGCCGCGGCATGGACCCGGACCAGCACCTCCTCGGGGCCCGGTTGCGGTACCGGCAGGTTCCGGAACTCCAGTCCGCCATCGCCCAGGACGGCCGCCTTCATCAGGGTCGCGCTCATTGCATCGCCTCCACGTTGCGTTTGATGTTGCGCAGGCTCAGGGCCGCCTCCTCGTCGATGCGGACGATCATCTCGTCGGTGGGCGGCTTGGGGCGCTGCGGGTTGATCAGGCGGCGACGGTAGCGGTGGCCGCCGGGCGCGACCTCGATCTCGTAGCGCACGATGATCACCCCGGTAAAGGGGGTGTGGGTCTGTGCTTCCCACAACCAGGGCTGATCGCGGGCAGTGACTTTCCAGTCGAGGGTGGTTTCACCGGTGCGCGTGGCCCAGCGCTCGCGAAAGGTCTCACCGGCCTGCAAGGGCCGGTCGGGGCTGTCGATCTCGTGAGACGAGGCGATCCATTGCGGCCATGAGCGGGGGTTGGAGACGTAGTCCAGGATCGCCGCAGCCGGTGCGTTGATGATGATGTCGTGAAAGCGCTCGAAGCGCAGGGGATCGCTCATTGGGGGCCTTGGATGCTCGGGGTCTGCTGGGACATTGAAGCGCGTTCCTTGTCGATACGCGCCTGCAACAGACGACGAAAGTGTGCCAGCGCCGCATCCGCGATGATCCCGTTCATCCTGAAATCCGGATCATCATCGAGCACTTGCTGCTGATCCTCGATGATGGTCTTGTCCTCCAGGAACCCGCGCACCATGCTGTCGTGCAGGGACAGCGCGACGGTGGGGTCGTGCAGGTCATAGTTGTGCAGGTAGTTCCAGAAAAAGTGTGTGCTGCGCCGCGTCTCTGGCGTGAAGAACTGGCAGTTGCGATATTCGCGGGCGCCTCCGGAGGCGGCCAGTTGCGCGCCCTGTCCCGCAGGCGCGAACAGGGTCTCGAGAAAGAAGATGCCGGGAACGAACATGCGACCGATGTTGCGCCGGTCCAGGGGCGCGTCGTCGCGGACCACCTGGCGGTGGAAAGGCGGCGGGGCGCTATTCAGGCTCCAGCGCTCCACACGGAAGCCGTCATCGAGCCGCTCGACGGCGACTGGTTTGGTCTTGAAGGCGTATTCCTCGGAGCCGCCCAGGGTGTGGGTATGCACGAAGGCCAGATGGGCAAAGTCCGACAGGTTGTCGACGATCAGGCGGTAGTCGGCCTTGTAGTGCATGTAGTCGGCCATGCCGCGCCATGCCGGGTCGCGCAGGTAGGGAATGTCAATGATCTGGCCCGGATCGGCCAGGGCTGCATCGCCCATCCATACCCAGATGCAATGATCTTTCTCGACGACCGGATAGCTGCGCACGCCCATGCGCGGCGGCACATTGTCCTGGCCTGGGATCTGGATGCATTTGCCGGTGGCATCGAATTTCAGGCCGTGATACATGCAGCGCACACAGTCGCCCTCCAGCCGGCCCTTGGACAGCTTGGCGCCGCGATGGCAGCAGCGGTTGTCCAGCACCACGGCCCGGCCGCTGTCGCCCTTGTACAGCAGGAGTGGCTCCTCGAGCACAGTGCGCTCGAGCAGGCGACCATCGATCAGCTCGTGGTCCCAGGCCGCCATGTACCAGCAGTTGCGAAGGAAGTGTTCGTATCGGGTCATGGAGGATTCCGGTCTGTGGTCGAGGCGGCGCAGGGCTGCGCCATCATGGGAAAGGAGGGCCAGGTCCACCTTTTGGAATGACCCTGGCGGGCGGACGCCAGCGGCGTTTTATAGTGCGCGCTCCACCTCATGGTGCAGGGAGAAGCAGACATGGTCAAGCTGACAGTCAATGGTGCCGCCGTGGAAGTCGATGTCGACCCCGATGTGCCCCTGATCTACGTGTTGCGCAATGATTTGCGCCTCAATGGTCCCAAGCTGGGCTGCGAGCGCGGGCAGTGCGGTGCCTGCACCATCCATCTGAACGGGGTCGCTGCGCGCAGCTGCCTGATCCCGGTCAAGGCTGCCGCCGGCATGGCGATCACCACGCTCGAAGGCCTGGGCACGCCCGACAAGCCTCATCCCCTGCAGACCGCCTTCATCGCCGAGCAGGCCTTGCAGTGCGGTTACTGCACCAGTGGCCAGATCATGCAGGCGGCCTCGCTGCTGGCCAGCAAGCCACGGCCCAGCGAAGCCGAGGTCCGTTCGCACATGGATGCCAACCTGTGCCGCTGCGGCTGCCAGCCGCGCATGATCCGCGCCGTGATGCGTGCCAGCGGACAGGAGGCCTGACATGAGTGCATCCAGACTTCTGTCGCCAGGACGTCGCCAGTTCGGCCTGGCGGTTGCGGCCTCGGCTGCGGCCGGCCTGACCATCCGCTTTGACTGGGCCCAGGCCCAATCGGCCGACCTGCCGATCATGATCCGCAGCAACCCCAACCTGGAGGCCTGGATCAAGGTGGCCCCGGGCGGTGCGGTGACCGTCTTCACCGGCCGCGTCGAGATCGGGCAGGGCTGCCTGACCGCGATGCGCCAGATTGCCGCCGAAGAACTCGACATGGCGCCCGATCGCATCGAGCTGATCTCCGGAGACACGGCGCTGACGCCCAACGAGGGCGTCACCTCTGGCTCGTTTGCGATCAAGCAGGGTGGCGCGGCGCTCGGGCATGCCTGCGCCGATGCCCGGCATACCTTGGTCGCAGCCGCTGCCCAGGCCTGGCAGTTGCCCCCAGACCAGCTCAAGGTGGAGCAGGGCCTCATCATTGGCCCAAGCGGTCAGCGCATGAGCTACGGTGACGCCGCTTCGCGCGTGCCCCTGACCCGCCCGGTCGATCCGGCCGCCCGCCGCAAGCCTGCGCGTCTGCAAAAAATCGTGGGTACTTCCTACCCGCGCGTGGACATTCCGGCCAAGGTATTCGGCCAGCAGGTCTTCATCCATGACATGAGGCCCGAGGGCATGCTGTTTGGTGCGGTGGCCCGCCCGCCGGCCTACAACGCCCGCGTGCTGTCGGTGGACCTGGCGCCGATCAAGGCCATGCCTGGAGTGGTCGAGGTGGTGCGCGATGGCTCCTTCATGGGGGTGGTGGCGCGTCGCGAGGAGCAGGCGCGCGCGGCCGCCAGGCGGCTGGCCGCGGCGGCGCGCTGGGACATGGGGGCACCGCTCTTTGGTGGCCGCCAGGTCTTCGACTATCTGGTGAACACGCCCAAGGAGGTCAAGGTCATCCACGAGACCAAGGCCGAGCCTGCGGCTGCGGCCATCACGCATCGGGCAGGTTACCGGCGTGCCTTCCAGGGCCATGTCTCGATCGGTGCCAGTTGCGCCCTGGCGCATTGGGTCGATGGCAAGGTGACGGTGTGGTCGCATACCCAGGGGCCCTTCCCCTTGCGTTCGCACATGGCCAAGGGCCTGAAGGTGCCGGCCGCGGCCATCCGCGTGATCCATGCGCAGGGCGCCGGCTGCTATGGCCACAATGGGGCTGATGATGTGGCCTTCGATGCTGCGCTGCTGGCGCGGGCAGTCCCCGGGCGTCCGGTGCGGGTGCACTGGGCCCATGATGAAGAGATGGCCTGGGAGCCCTGGGGCTCGGCCATGGTCACCGGTCTCGAGGCCAGTGTCACCGCAGAGGGCCGTATCGACCGCTGGCACCATGATGTCTGGTCCTTCCCGCATTCCAGCCGGCCCGGGCCCAGTGGCGGCATGGATGGCTGCAACCTGCGCTCGGCCTGGTATCTGGCCGAACCGGTCGCGCCTTCCAAGGCGGTCGATGGCGCATTGCCCAATGGCGCGGCAGGCCGCAATGCGGTGCCGATCTATGCGGCGCCGATCCAGCGCATCACCACCCACTACCACCCCGAGATGCCGATCCGCACCTCGGCCCTGCGTACCCTGGGCGGCTTCTTCAATGCGGTCTCGGCCGAGATGTTCGTGGATGAACTGGCAGCCATGGCGCGCATCGATCCGGTCAGCTTCCGGCTGCGCAATGTCAAGGACGAGCGTCTCGTGGCGGTGCTGCGACGGGCGGTGGCCGATTCCGGCTGGGCGCCAGCAGTGGTGCAGGTGCAGCGCCCCCTCAGCCGCGAGATGCGCGGCTTTGGGGTGGGCCTGTCGCGCTACAAGAACCAGGACAGCTATGTGGCGGTCGTGGCCGAGGTGGTAGTCGATACCGTCAATGGCACGATCAAGGTGCCGCGCATGTGGAGTGCCACCGACGCCGGACGCGCCATCAATCCCGATGGCATCATGAACCAGATCGAGGGAGGCATGATCCAGGCGACCAGCTGGATGCTGATCGAGGAGGGCCGGCACGACGATCACATCATGAAGGCCGTCGACTATGCCGAGTATCCGATCCTGGGCTATGTCGACGCGCCACGCATGCGCAGCGCGTTGATTGACCGTCCCGAGTTGCCTTCGCTGGGCGCAGGCGAGGGCAGCCAGGCACCTGCGGGTGCGGCGATTGCCAATGCCGTGTTTGCAGCGACCGGCCGGCGTCTGGCAGAGGTGCCTTATCGGCGCGAGCGCGTGCTGGCGGCGCTCAAGGCATGAACCATCCGGTCAAGGGCTTGCAGCCGCCCGAGCCTGAAGGGGGCAGCTCCGAGGCCGTCCAGGGCGCCTACCAGCGTCTGGGGGCGTGCTGCATGGGGGCCTCACGCCGCGCCTTTCTGGGCCGCGTCGTCCACGCAGCCGGGGCGACCTGCGCACTGCCCCTGCTGCAGGCCTGCGCCACGCCCTCACCGGCTTCACAGGGTGCGTCGTCCACCGGCTCGCCCGCCCCGCATCGCATCGATATCCATCACCATTTCGCACCGCCGGCCTGGATCGCGGAAGTGCGTCATCGTGAACTGCTGCAGCGGGCCAATGCCGAATGGACGCCGGCGCGCTCGCTCGAGGACATGGATCAGGCCGGTGTCGCCAGTGCGATGCTCTCGATCACCAACCCGGGCCTTTGGTTCGGCGATCCTGCGGTCACCCGCCGACTGGTGCGGGCCTGCAACGAGTATGGGGCGACCCTGGTGCAGCGCCACCCGGCGCGCTTTGGCCTGTTCGCGGCCCTGCCGCTGCCTGATGCCGATGCCAGCCTGCGCGAGATCGCCCATGCCTATGACGTGCTCAAGGCCGACGGCCTGCACCTGTTCACCAGCTATGGGGACAAGTGGCTCGGCGATGCGGCCTTCGAGCCGGTGATGGCCGAGATGAACCGTCGCAAGGCAGTGGTACATGTGCATCCCACCGCCGCCAACTGCTGCAAGAACCTGGTGCCCGATGTGGCGCCGGGCATCATGGAATACGGCACCGACACCACACGCGCCATGCTCGGGGTGCTGTTCAGTGGCACGGCTGCGCGTTATCCGGACATCCGCTTCATCTGGTCCCATGCCGGGGGCACTGCGCCCTTCCTGATGGCGCGCATCGAACGGGGTGCGCTGGCCCTGAAGGACCATGCCCGCAGGATGCCCAGGGGTGTGGTGCACGAGATGCGCAAGTTTCACTACGACCTGGCGGGCGCGACCCATCGCGCTGCCGTCTCATCGCTGGCGCAACTGGTCGGCACGCAGCAGGTGCTGTTCGGTACCGACTTTCCACCGGCAGGTCCGAGCATCGAGGTGGTGCGCAGTCTGGCGGGGCTGGGCTACAGCGCGGCCGACCTCCTGCGCATCGAGCGGGACAATGCCCTGGCCCTGTTGCCGCGCCTGCGGGGCTGAGCCCGCGGCGATCAATCCGGGGTGTAGCCGGCCGCCTTCATCGAAGCGGTGAACGAGGTCACCAGATTCATCTGCCTGGTGTGCATCTCGGCCGGGCTCGAGGTCTGCACTTCCAGTCCCAGGCCCAGAAGCTTGTCCCTCAGATCCGGCGATTCGGTGGCCGCGCGAAGCTCGCGGTTCCACAGATTGATCAGGGTCGGGCTCATCTTGCCCGGACCGTAGAAGCCGTAGAAGCCTTCGTAGGTCAGTTTCGGGTAACCCAGATCGGCCACCGTCGGAAGCTCGGGTGCTGCACTGGCCCGACGCCCGCCGGTGATGCCGATGATCTTGAGCTTGCCGCTCTGGTGGTGTACCAGGAAATCGGTCAGGCCACCGCAACCGGCCGGCACATGGCCGGCGATGATGTCACCGACCAGCGGCGCGGCACCCTTGTAGGCGACGGGCAGCAACGGGATGCCGATGGTCTGGCCCAGCTCGACCATCGAGAAGTGGGTGGCACTGCCAAAGGCGGTGGTACCGAAGGTCGCGTTCTTGGGATTCCTTCGCAGCCAGGCGATGTACTCGGCCATGTTGTTCACGCCCAGGGTCGCCGAGACCACATAGACGACGCAGACCGTCCCGGTCAGTGCGATGGCGCTCAGGTCTTTCTCGAGGTCGAAGGTCGGATTCTTGCGGGTCACCACCTGGGCCACGGTGGTGGCGCTGGTGCCGTACATCAGCACCGACCCATCGGTGGGCGAGGTCTTCATCGCGTCGATCGCAATGGTGCCGCTGGCACCGGCGCGGTTCTCGACGATGACATTGCGGTTCAGGCGCTCGCGCAGCTTCTCGGCGATGTGGCGCGCCATGACATCAGAGCCGCCGCCGGGGGGAAAGCCCACCAGGATGCGGATCGTGCCACTGGGCAGGGTCTGCGCCAGCAAGGGGCGGCTGGTGGCCGCCAGGGCTGCGGCACTGGCACCGGCTGCGAGCAGCTTCCGTCTTTGGTTGGGCTTCATGTTGGAAGATCCTCTGGTCGAAGCAAGAAAGGGCGGACGCAAGGTCGTGACAATCCGAGCCACGTGGCCTGGATACGTAACCATTCTGCGCCATCGACTGGAGAGTCGGGTCAGGTCGTTCCGGCAATGCACGCCAATGACTTTGCAACCTGAGCTTTACCTGGGGTATAACGCCCATTTACCTACTCAAGGCAAGACAGCAGTGGCGATTCAATGGTTTCCCGGTCACATGCACCTGACCCGGAAGGCGATCACCGAGCGCATCAAGAGCACCGATGTGGTGATCGAGATTCTCGATGCCCGTCTGCCGGGCTCGAGCGCCAATCCGATGCTGGCCGAGCTGACCGGGGCAAAGCCGAAACTCAAGGTACTCAACAAGCAGGATCTGGCGGACCCCGTGCGCACCGCCCAGTGGCTTGCGTTCTACGGGGAACAGGAAGGCACGCGTGCGTTGGCCCTGGATGCCTCCGAGCCTGCGCCGGCCCTGCGGCTGCTTGCCCTGTGCCGCGAACTGGTGCCCCATCGGGGGACCCTGCTCAAGCCGATGCGGGTGCTGGTCTGCGGCATTCCCAATGTCGGCAAGTCGACCCTGATCAACACCCTGTCGGGACGGCGCATCGCCCGCACCGGCGACGAGGCCGGCATCACCAAGCTGGAGCAGCGCATCGACCTGAGCGCCGAGTTCGTCCTGTTCGATACCCCGGGCATGCTGTGGCCCAAGATCATGGTGCCGCAAAGCGGCTTCAACCTCGCCGCCAGCGGCGCCATCGGCCGCAATGCCTTTGACGAGGAGGAGGTCGCCTTCGAGTTGATGGACTACCTCAAGCACGATTACCCGGCGCTGCTCGAGCAGCGGTACCAGATCGAGGGCGTGGCCGACCTGGTGGATGCCGAGTTGCTGGTGGCCATTGGCCGAAAGCGCGGCGCCCTGCTCAAGGGGGGAAAGGTCAACGTCCAGAAGGTCGCCGAAGCGGTACTGTCCGATTTTCGTTCGGCCTCCCTCGGACGCATCACGCTCGAGACGCCGGCCCAATTCCTTGCCTGGCAGGGCGCCGCAGCCGGTGAACGGTCCGCACGCCCTGCCGGTTCCTGAAGGACACCCCGTCATGCGTGGCAAGGCCCTGGTCTTTGCGATGTGCCTCGGTCAGGTGGGCAATCTCCTGCCGCACGTGGTGGTGCCCGCGGTGATGGTGGGGCATCTGATTCCCCTGTGGGGCATCAGCAATGCCGAGGCCGGTCTGCTGGCAGCGGCCTATGCGGCCGGCTACATGGCGGCGGTACCGGTGCTCTCTTCGCTGACCGACCGCATCGATGCGCGGCGCCTGTTGCTGGGCGGCTCGCTGGCCAGCGCGATGGCGACCCTGGCCTTCGGGCTGTTTGCCCAGGGGCTCTGGTCTGCCATGCTGTTGTGGGCGGCTGCCGGTGCCGGTTTTGCCGGGGCCTACATGCCCGGCCTGCGCGCCCTGACCGACCGCCTCGAGGGCACCCAGACCTCGCGCAGCATCACCTTCTACACCTCGAGTTTTTCGCTTGGGGTCAGCCTGTCCTTCCTGCTGTCGCAACTGATCGCCGACGCCTGGGGCTGGCGCTGGTCCTTCATGCTCACGGGCCTGGGGCCGCTATTGATGGCCTGGTCCGCCTGGCGCCTGAGCCCGGCGCCGCCGCCACCGCCCCAGCCCGGTGTCGGATTGCTCGATTTCAGGCCGGTGCTGCGCAACCGCCCGGCCATGGGCTATATCCTGGGCTATGGTGCGCATTGCTTCGAGTTGTTCGGCATGCGCACCTGGATCGTGGCGTTCTGGTCGTACGTGGTGTCCCGCCATGCAGCCGCGGGTCTGCCGGATCCAGTCACTGTCAGTGTCGCGGCCGCCGTGTTGGCCATGCCTGCAAGCATCCTGGGCAACGAGACCGCCATCCGCTTTGGTCGCCATCGTGTCGTCAGCCTGATCCAGTACGCCTCGGCGGCGGTAGCAGTGAGCATCGGCTTGCTCGCCGATGGCCCGCCCTGGTTGTTGCTGGGCCTGGTCCTGGTCTGGGCGATCACGATTCCGGCCGACTCCGGTGCGCTGACCTCGGGCATGAGTGCCAGTGCCGAGCCGCGTTTCAAGGGCGCGACCATGGCCATGCATTCGATGCTCGGCTTCGGTTTGTCCGCGGCGGCTGGCTGGCTGGTCGGCGTGGCCCTCGACGCCTTTGGCGGCGCCGCACAGGCCGGGGGCTGGCTGGCAGGCTTCGCGGTGCTGGCCGCAGGTGTCCTGTGCGGACCGCTGGCGCTGCGCTGGTCGCGCGGCACATCCCGCTAGCGATTTTCGAGGACCCCTGGGTACGCCCGAGGCCAGCGTCGCTACAATCGTCCGGGCACCGACATTGCCCCGAGACCCCCATGAACACGACCGCCTCGGCACACGCCCTCACGCTGCCTGCCGGCATGCACCGATACACCCAGATGGAGCGGGTGTTTCACGGCCGCGCCGTGGCCCAGTTGCTGCCTGGCGAGCTCGACCTGATCAATGCCCGACGCGTGTTTGTCATCAGCAATCGCTCGCTCGCCGGTTCCGATGCCTTGAAGGAAATCATCGCCACGCTCGGTGAACGCCACGTGGGCCAGTACACCGGCGTTACTGCCCACTCGCCGCGTGCCTGTGTCATCGAAGGCGCCTTGCAGGCCCGCCAGGCCAGTGCCGATCTGCTGCTGGCGGTGGGCGGCGGCTCGGTGATCGATGCGGCCAAGGCGATGCTGATGGCGATCCGCTACGGTTATGAGCGAAGCGCGCAGCTCGACCCCCATGCCAACCAGCGGCCCCCCGAGAGCGGCCATGCCCCCGAGGATGCGTCCAGATGGCTGCGCGTGCTGGCCATCCCCACCACTCTGTCGGGTGCCGAGTTCGCCAGTGCGGCGGGCATCAGCGACCCGGCCCGCGGCATGAAGGAAGGCTTCATGAATCCGATGATGATGCCGATCTCGGTGATCATGGATCCGGCCATGACCCTGGCGACACCCTTGCGTCTGATGCTGGCCACCGGCATCAAGGCCATGGACCATGCGGTGGAGCGGATCACCTCCTCGACAGCCAATCCCTTCAGTGATGCGGTCTCGACACTGGCCATCCGCCTGCTTGCCCAGGCCTTGCCAGGGCTGCAGCGATCACCCGATGACCTGCAGCTTCGGGCCCAGGCCCAGTACGGCATGTTCATGTCGCTGGCGGGATCGGCCAGCGGCGCGGCGTCGAACGTCAGCCATGCGGTTGGCCATGTGCTGGGCGCCCATGCCCATGTGCCCCACGGCGAGACCTCCTGTGTCATGTCGCCTGCGGTGTTGCGCTGGAACCTGGCCTACACGGCAGACCGCCAGTCCATGATCCGGCAGGCCCTGGGGGCCGGCGATACGTCGGCGGGCGAGGCGCTCGAGACCCTGGTCAGCGGGCTCGGTCTGCCGGTTCGCTTGCGCCAGGTCGGGGTGCGCCGCGAGGATTTCGCCCTTATCGCAGCCAAGACCATGCATGAGGGCCTGCTGCGGAACAGTCGCCGTCCGGTCCAGTCGCCCGCCGATATCGAGGCCTTGCTCGAGCTGGCCTGGTGAGGGCCTGACACGCACGACCGGCGGCCACGCCCCGGCTCATTCGAAGCGCCCGTGCTTGCCCTGGCCGGCTGCAAAGCGGGCTGCACCGCTGATCGTCTCGCCGGAGTCGATCACGCCCAGACCGCCGCGCATCTCGTCGGCAATGGCCTCATCCTCGGGCAGGCTCCACTGCGAGATGACCGAGCGGCGGTCGTTGCGCAGGCAGGCCTGGGGAAAGGCGGCCAATTGCTGCGCCAGCGCCAGTGCGGCCGATCGCGCCTGGCCGCTGGGTACGACGCGGTTGGCCAGGCCCATGGCCAGCGCCTCGTCGGCCTTCACCGGCCGACCGGTCAGGATCAGGTCCATGGCCCGCGACTGGCCGATCAGACGGGGCAGGCGGATCGTGCCCATATCGATCAGGGGCACGCCGAAGCGGCGGCAATAGATGCCGAAGGTGGCGTCCTCGGCGACGACGCGCAGATCGGCCCACAGGGCCAGCTCCATGCCACCGGCCACTGCAAAGCCTTCGATGGCGGCGATCACCGGCTTGCCCAGGGCGAGCCGGGAAGGCCCCATCGGCGCGATGCTGTTGCGCCCGCCGATCTCGCGTCGCTTCTCGATGTCGCCAACGGCCACAGCCTTCAGATCGGCACCGGCGCAAAAGTGGCCCTCGCTGCCCGAGAAGACCGCAACGCTGGCCTTTGGATCGGCATCGAAGGCCAGGAAGGCGTCGTACAGCTGGCGCGCGGTGCGCCCGTCGACCGCATTGCGCCGGTGCGGCCGATTGATCGTGATCAGGGTCACCGGACCCTCGTGTTCGACGAGGACGGTGTCTTGCGAGGCGTTGTCGGACATGGCAATTTCCTTGCGAAGGGCGCAGGCGGAGGGGGTGCTGCGCTGCGGCGGGTGAGGCCCTGTCGCCATCCTCCCATGCGCCCTGCGGCAGTGGCATTCCGGATTCCGCACCGTGGCCGTCCACAGGGCAGGCGCTCGGCTATAGTCAGTCGTCAGGCAGCCATGCCCTGAGTGGAGAATCCCATGCGCCCTTCGATGATCAAGATGGTCCTGACCTGCTGGCTGCTGTTGCTCGGATGGAGCAGCGCCAGCAGCCTGGCGGCCGACTACCCGGTACGGCCGATCAAGTGGGTCGTGCCCTATCCCCCGGGGGGCACCACCGATGTGCTGGCCCGCATCATGGCCGGCTATCTGAGCGAGAAACTGGGCCAGCCGGTCCTGGTGGAGAATCGCGCCGGCGCCGGCAACAACATCGGCACCGAGTTCGTGGTCAAGGCGCCGGCCGATGGTTACACCCTGCTGCTGGTCAATCCGGCCAATGGCATCAACGCCACGCTCTACAAGAACCTGAACTTCAACGTGCTGCGCGACATCGCGCCGGTGGCGGGCATCGTCCGCACACCGAATGTGATGGCGGTCCATGCCGGTTTTCCGGCGCGCAATGTGGCCGAGTTCATCGCCTACTGCAAGGCCCATCCGGGCAAGATCAACATGGCTTCTTCCGGCAGCGGCACTTCGGTGCACCTGTCTGGCGAGCTGTTCAAGTTCATGACCGGCTGCAACATGACCCATGTGCCCTACAAGGGGGCCGGCCCGGCGCTGACCGACCTGATCGGTGGTCAGGTCGATGTCATCTTCGACAACCTGCCGTCCTCGGCAGGCCATATCCGTGCCGGCAAGTTGCGTGCCCTGGCCATGACCTCGGAGCAGCGTGAGCCGAGCATGCCCAGCGTTCCGGTGGTGGCCGAGACCGTCCCCGGCTATGAGGCGACCGCCTGGTTCGGCATCGGCATGCCCAAGGGTTCGCCACGCGAGGCGATCGAGCGCATCAATGCCGAGGTCAACAAGGCCCTGGCCGATCCCAGGATGCGTGAGCGCCTCGCCGAGCTGGGTGGACGCGGCATCCCGGGCACGCCCGAGGATTTCGGCCGCACCATGGCCGAGGAAACCGCCAAGTGGGCCAAGGTCGTGACGGCCTCGGGCGCCAAGGTCGAATAGGAGAGCCGCATGCTTCACGATTGCGTCATTCGCGGTGGAACCCTGATCGATGGCACCGGTGCGCCGGCCTTCGAGGGGGACCTGGCCATCGATCAGGGCTGCATCAGTGCCATCGGCAAGGTCGATGGCATCGGCCGCCAGGAGATCGATGCACGGGGCCTGGCCGTGACGCCGGGCTTTGTAGATATCCACACCCATCTGGATGCCCAGATCGGATGGGACCCGGACTGCACGCCGGTGGTCTGGCATGGCGTCACCACGGCGCTGCTGGGCAACTGCGGCGTGTCCTTCGCGCCCTGCCGTCCCGGCGAACAGGCACGCCTGGCAGCGATGATGGAGACGGTCGAGGACATTCCGCGCCAGGCCATCCTGACCGGCCTGCCCTGGGACTGGGAAGACTACGGGGGCTACCTCGATGCGATCGAGCGCATTGGTCCGGCCATCAACATCGCCGGCCTGATCGGCCACAGTGCCCTGCGCTACTACGTGATGGGCGAGCGTGCCGTTGAAGAACAAGCCACGGCGCAGGAGCGCCACCAGATGGCGCAACTGGTCGGGCAGGCGCTCGATCGTGGCGCTGTGGGCTTCTCGACCAATCGATTCGCACCGCACAAGCTGCCCGATGGCCGCTCCATTCCCGGCACCTTTGCCGATCCCGTCGAATTGATCGAGATCGCCCGGCAGGTGGCCGCCCGCGGGGGCCTGATGCAGGCGGTCGGGGCCGACTTCAACGTGTTGCGGGCCATTGCCGACGAGGGGGGTGCGCGGGTGCTGTGCAGCTATGGGGGCGCGATCGATGCGCCCACCGCGCGGCAGCGCCGCGAGGCCCTCGAGCAGTTGTGCACCGGGCGTGACATCACCGCCGTGACCCAGGTGCGCAGCTCCGGACTGATCTTCGGCCTGCAGGGCCTGTTGCCCGGCCGGGGTGCGGCCTGGGCAGCGCTGCGCAAGCTGGACCTGGCCGGCCGCCTGGCGGCGATCGAAGATCCGAACACCGCCACAGCCCTGGTCGAGGAGGCACGCCGCGAAGGCTTCCCGCCGATCCTGGGCACCGGCATCGATCAGGTCTTCTACATGGGCATGGCCACCACGCCGGACTACGACGCCGGACCCTCGATGTCGCTGGTGGTGATGGCCGAGGCGGCCGGTGAGCACTGGTCGCAGACCTTCCTGCGCCTGTCGCGCGAGAGCAAGGGCCGATGCCTGTTCACGCTGCGCATGTTCAATCCCGACATGTCGGCCCTGGCCCACCTGATCGGCAGCGAACGGGTGATCCCCAGCCTCGGAGATGCCGGCGCCCACGTGTCGCAGATCATGGATTCGGGTTGGGCCAGTTTCGTGCTGGCCCACTGGGTGCGGGACACCGGCGTCTACAGCCTCGAGGAAGCGGTTCGCCGCATGACCACGGCACCGGCCCGCGTCATCGGCCTGCGCGATCGGGGCCGTCTCGCGGTCGGCCTGCGCGCCGACATCAATGTACTCGACGCGCAGAAGGTGAGCGAATGCCAGCCCCGCATCGTGCACGATTTTCCCGGCGGTGCGCCGCGCTACATCCAGGAGGCCATCGGCTACAAGGCCACCCTGGTCAATGGTGAGCAGGTGGTGCGCGATGGCGTGCTCAGCGGCCGCCGCTCCGGACGCGTCCTGCGTCATGTCCCTTCCTGAGAAAAAGCCCATGAAACCGACTCTGCCCGCAAGCCTGTCCTCGTCCAGCGCGTCCCCTTCCGGCCCGCAGCCCTCCAGTACCGTATCGACCTCCCGGCGTCGCCTGTCCCTGGGGCTGGGCGCCGCGGCGCTTGCCGCGCCGGTCGGCCTGCGGGCCCAGCCGCGCTGGAAGCCGGACCGTCCGATCGTCATCTACAACCCCTTTGCAGCCGGTGGCGTCACTGACCTGCAGATGCGCTACATGGCGGACAAGGTGGGCAAGGCCCTTGGCCAGCCGATCCTGATCGAAGTCAAGGCCGGTGCCGCCGGTACCCTGGCACCGGCGCAACTGATGAATGCCAAACCCGACGGCCATGCCCTGGCCTGCATGAGCATCAACAGCCTGCGCTATCCGCACTACCAGCAGACCAACTGGCATCCGCTGCGCGATTTCACCTACATCACCGGACTGTCCTCCTACACCATGGGCATCGTGGTGCGCGCCGATGCGCCCTGGAAGACCATCGAGGACCTGATCGCGGCGGGCAAGAAGGAACCCGAGAAATTCACCTATGGCACCAGTGGCATCGGTGGTTCGGGCAACCTGATGATGATCGAGATCGAGCAGACCACGGGCGCGCGCTTTACCCATGTGCCCTTCAAGGGCGGCGCCGAATGGACCCAGGCCCTGCTTGCGGGCACCATCCATTTTCTGGCCGATGCCGCGCAGTGGGCGCCCTTCGTGGACAGCGGTCAGCTGCGCATCCTGGCCATGGCCACCGAGCAGCGCATTCCCAAGTATGCCCAGTCCCCGACCCTTATCGACCGCGGCATCAATGTGGTGGCCCACAGTCCTTATGGCCTGGTGGGACCCAAGGGTTTGCCCGATGCGATCGTGCAGACCCTGCACGAGTCCTTCACCGAGGTGTTTGCCGACCCGGGCCTGCAAAGCCTGCTCGACCGCTTCATCCAGGTCCCCTGGCGGCGCAACCCGCAGGAGTACCGTGCCTACTCCGAGAAATATTTCAACAGCGTTCGGCCGCTGCTGGTCAAGGCGGGCATGGCCAAATGACACGCCTGTCGACGCTCTCCCGTTCGGTGGCCGGCAAGGTGGTCATCGTCACCGGTGCCGCCAGCGGCATCGGCCGTGCCACGGCGCGCCTGTTTGCCGATGAAGGCGCCCGGGTCGCCCTGCTCGACATGAATTCACCGCAGGCGGTGGCAGACGAGATCCGCGCCGCCGGTGGTGACGCCGCCGGCTGGATGCTGGACCTGGCCGACCGCGAGGCCATCATCCGTGTGGTTGCCGAGGTTGCCGCGCATTTCGGGGCCATCGATGTGCTCGTCAACAACGCCGGTTTTTCCAGGCACGGTCCGGTCGACTCCGAAGATTTCGAGGAGCGCTGGGCGCGGCACCTGGATGTGCTGCTCACGGCCCAGGTGCGCATGATCCGCGCGGCGCTGCCCTGGCTGCGCAAGAGTGGCGCGGGTCGCATCCTGAACATCGCCTCGACCGAGGGGCTGGGCGCCACCCGCTTCATCAGTCCCTATACCGCGGCCAAGACGGCCGTGATCGGCCTGACGCGCTCGCTGGCCGTCGAGTTCGGCCCCGAAGGCATCACCGTCAATTGCATCTGCCCCGGGCCGATCAACACCTCGCTGACGCAGCGCATCCCCGATGAGCAGAAGGCCGAGTTTGCCCGCCGCCGCACGGCCCTGCGCCGCTATGCCGATCCGGAGGAGGTGGCCCAGATGATCCTGTCGCTGTGCCTGCCGGCGGCCAGTTATGTCACCGGTGTGGCGCTGCCCGTCGATGGCGGGCTGACGATACGCAATGCCTGAGTCTGTTTTTTTTGGAAACCCTGTCACATGAAAACCCCCCTTGAAGGCGTCACCGTCCTGGACCTGAGCCATGCCCTGGCCGGTCCCTACTGCTCCACGATGCTGGCCGATTTTGGCGCCAACGTCATCAAGATCGAACCGCCCGAGGCCGGCGATATTGCCCGGGCCTGGGGCGCTCCGATGCCGGGCGGTGAGTACTCCTACTTCGTGGCCCTGCATCGCAACAAGCGTGGCATGGCGATCGATTTCAAGCATGAGCAAGGCCGGGCGCTGTTTTTCGAACTGGTCAAGAAGGCCGACATCGTGCTCGAGAACTATCGCGTCGGCGTGCTCGAGCGCCTCGGGCTGGGCTACAAGGAGGCGATCAAGCACAACCCGAAGATCATCTACTGCTCGGTGTCCGGTTTCGGTCAGGATGGCCCCTACAAGAACCGTCCGGCGCTCGACCTGATCCTGCAGGCCGAGAGCGGCATGATCAGTGTCACTGGCGAGGAAGGCGGGCGCGGCGTGCGTGCCGGCGTTTCGATCGCCGACCTGACCGCCGGCATGAACGCCACCATCGGCATCCTGATGGCGCTGCGCGCCCGCGATGTCAGCGGCGAGGGCCAGGAAGTCGATGTGTCGATGCTGGAGGGCCAGTTGTCGCTGCTGGGCATCACGCTGGCCGGTTACCTGGCCGATGGCGAACTGCCCCAGCCCTCCGGCACCGCCTACAAGGCCTTGTTGCCGTATCAGGTATTTCGCACCAAAAGTCGCGACCTGGCGCTCGCCGTGGGTAGCCAGAAACTGTGGCGTGACTTCTGTCCGTTGATGGATCTGCCCGACTTTGTCGACGATCCGCGCTTTCGGACCAATGCCGATCGCAACCGCAACCGCGATGAATTGATCGCCAGGCTGCAAGAGCGTTTCCTGACGAAAACCTATGAGGAATGGGAGGTCATTTTCCTCAAGCACGGCATCCCCTTCGGGGCCACCAATGACCTGTCCGAGGTCATCAAACATCCCCAGGTCAAGGCCCGTGGCACCCTGGTCGACGTCAAGCATCCGCGTGCCGGCGATGTCAAGATCGTGGGGGTCCCGATGCGCCTGTCCAAGACCCCTGGCTCGATCCGGCGCCACTCGCCCGCCATTGGCGAGCATAATGACGAGGTCTTGAAGGAGATGCTCGGCCTGTCGCAGGAGCGCATCGACGGCTTGCGCAAGGCTGGCGTGTTCGGCCAGCGCTGAGTCGCGCTGCCCCGGTTGGTGGGGCATTTTCATCCAAGACATGGCGGGGTTGCCTGATCCAAGGCTTTCCCCATCGCGTCCTCCCTGGAAATGACCGCTGTGAAGAACCCGATTGAAACACCGGCGCAAGGGCGCCGCTCGCTGCTCGGTGCAGCACTGGCCGGCTCCGCTGTCGCGGCAGGCCTGCCCTCTGGCGCCGCCTGGGCGCAATCCTTTCCCGCCAAGCCCGTGCGTCTGATCTGCCCGTTCCCGGCAGGCGGCGCCGTCGATATCGCTTCGCGCGCGATTGCCGCCGAGTTGAGCAAATTGCTCGGCCAGCCGGTGACGGTGGACAACCGCGCCGGTGCCGGTGGCAACGTGGGCCTGGCCGAATTGGTCAAGGCCCCCGGCGATGGCTATACCCTGTTCATGACGACCAGTGGTATCCAGGCCATCAATCCTTCCCTGTATCGCAAGATGCCGGCCGATCCGAACAAGGAGATGGTGCCGGTGTCGGCGCTGGTGTCCCTGAACAATGTGCTGGTGCTGCATCCCTCGGTGCCAGCCCGCGATGTCAAGGAATTCACCGCCTTGCTGCGTGCCAGCCCGGGCAAGATCAACTACGCCTCCAGTGGCAGCGGGACCAGCATCCACATGTCGGCCGAGATGTTCAAGTACCTGACCAAGACCTTCATGACCCACATCCCTTATCGGGGCAGTGCGCCGGCACTGACCGACCTGATGGGCGGGCAGGTGCAGGCCATGTTCGACAACATCCCCTCCGCCTTGCCACACATCAAGGCCGGCCGCCTCAAGGCCCTGGCCACAACCGGTGCCAGGCGGGACCCGGCCCTTCCCGACCTGCCCACCATTGCCGAGGCCGGTGTGCAGGGCTATGAGTCCGGCGTGTGGTTCGGGCTGTCGGTGCCCGCCTCGACACCCAAGGAACTGGTCAAGCGACTGGCTGACGAATCGATCAAGGCGACCAAGTCGCCAGACTTCGTCAAGCGTGTCAGCGAACTGGGCTACAACGTGATCGGCTCGACGCCGGAGCAGATGGAAAAGATGATTCAGGACGAACTCAAGCGCTGGCCGCCGGTCATCAAGGCCTCCGGCGCCACGGCCGACTGAGTGCTGCACCCATGAATACCGCCACCGCCACCGCCACTGCCTTGCGCCAATTGAAGGACCTGCCCAGTCCGCCCGCCGGCCTGTTCGGCGGCAACCTGATGCAGATCAAGCCCAAGCAGGTGCATCGCATCTTCGAGGGCTGGGCCCGCGATCTGGGCCCCGAGTTCGTGGTCTGGTTCGGCAAGATCCCCTCGCTGGTACTGACCGACCACGAACTGATCAGCAAGATCCTGCGTGAGCGGCCCGACGACTTTGCCCGTACCCGGCGGGTCTCGGAGCTGGGGCGCGAGATGGGGTTGACCCCCGGCCTGTTCAGTGCCGAGGGCGAGTCCTGGCGGGTGCAGCGGCGCATGGTCATGTCCGCCTTCTCGCCAAACCAGATCCGTGCCTATTTCCCCTCGATGCTGCGGGTGACCGAGCGCATGCAGCGTCGCTGGCAGCGAGCGGCCAGCCAGGGCACACGCATCGACCTGCTCGATGACCTGATGCGCTACACGGTGGATACGATCACCGGACTGGCCTTCGGCAATGATGTCAACACCATTGAATCGGATGACGACATCATCCAGCAGCACCTGAACACGGTGTTTCCGGCCATGGCGCGGCGCGCGTTCTCGGTGGTGCCTTACTGGCGCTGGTTCAAGCTGCCGGCCGATCGCCAGCTCGACCGCAGCATCGTCGAGATCAACAAGGCGATCGATGGCTTCATCGCCCAGGCGCGTCAGCGACTTGCGCAGGACCCGGCCCGGCGCGAGGCGCCGCCCAACCTGCTCGAGGCCTTCATCGTCAGTGCGGAGCAGGAAGGCGGCAAGATCAGCGATCTCGAGATCCGCGGCAATGTGCTGACCATGTTGCTGGCCGGCGAGGACACCACGGCCAATTCAATGGCCTGGATGCTCAGCCTGCTCAAGTCCCACCCCGAACAACTGGCCCGCCTGCAGCGCGAGGTACGCGAAGCTTTCCCGCCGGGCCAGGCGCCGACCATGGATGTCCTGAACCGGCTTGAATTCATGGATGCCTGCATTCACGAGACGATGCGCCTGAAGCCGGTGGCACCGTTTCTGGCTGTGCAGGCCTTGCGCGAGGTCAGCATCAACCAGATCCGCGTGCCGCGCGACACCATTGTGTGGACGCTGTTCCGGCACGATGCCACCTCCGAGCGCTACTTCGAGCAGGCCGAACGCTTCGAGCCGCAGCGCTGGATGAGCCCGGGTGATGAGGCTGACAAGGGCGGCGTCAGACCCAATGCCAAAGGCATTGCCATGCCCTTCGGCAGCGGTCCGCGCATCTGCCCGGGACGTTATCTGGCGCTGCTCGAGATCAAGCTGTGCATGGTCATGCTGATGCGCGATTTCGACATCCTGTCCGTGCTGACCGACAGCGGTGGCGAGGCCGGCGAGCGCATGAGCTTCACCATGGTCCCCGATGCGCTCTACATGACACTGGCCAGCCGGACCCCGTCAGCTTAGGGAGGGTCCGCGCGGACCTTCCTTATCGGTAGCCCGTGCGTTGGGCGGCAGGCCGGTGCCACAGCAGCGAGGCTGCTGCCAACACCTGCGCCGCCGCCGCGCCATCGTCGCAGCGCCGCGCCGCCTGATGCGCCATCTGCAGGAACACGTCGCGCTGGGCATGACTGCCGCCAATGCGCTGCAACTGCGACAGCACCGGCATCATCAGGTCGACGACCTGGCGGTGCTCGCCGCGACCATGGGCCCAGACCGCCTGACAGACGGGCAGAGCCACTTCCCGGATGCTGGCGGCATGCACCTTGCCGGCGGCCACATGGTCCTGCAAGGCCTGCATGAAGGCCCGCGCATCGGCATCGCGGCCTGTGGCCGCCAGGGCCATCATCCAGTGCGGCAGGGTGAGCAGGTTGTCGGCATCGCCGATGCGTGCAGCGGCCTTGTCTGCCAGCTCGTTCCAGCGAGCGCCCACCGCCATGCCGTGCAGACCGAGACGGAACAGCATGGCCGCCGCATTTTGGATGTCGATGTACAGATCGGGCTGGGCGCGCGTGAGCGGGGCATCGAGCTGGCGAAAGCGCCGGTCGTACAGGGCCAGGACCGCATCGAATTCGCGGCGCTCGAGGTGGAACAGCGCCTGGTGCCACCACAGGTGATGGACGATGTTGCTGGCTCCGGACCAGTGCGGCTCGAGCGAACCGAGCAGGGCGATGCCTTCTTCCTGCCGTCCCGTCATCTCGAGGGTGTGGGCCAGTGCATGGGCGCCCCAGGGATCGGCCGGATCGATCGCCAGTGCAGCGCGCGCGACCGTCTCGGCTGCCTCGAAGTGACCGCATTCCTCGAGGGCAAAGCTGTGGCAGGAGAGCAGACCGCCAAAGCCGGGCAGGCTCTCGTCCCAGTGGGGACGGATGCGCTCGATCGAGGCCAGCATGGCCTGGGGCCGGCCGAGCCAGAAATTCAGGAAGTGCGGCATCCGGAAGGCCAGGATGTCACGAGGATGCTGGCGCAGGATGTCCTCCCAGATCGCCAGCGCCTTGTCCTGGTCGTCATCGAGCCAGGCCTGCAGCGCGGCAACGTGGGCCTGCTCCCTTGCGCTGGCCCGCACCGCCAGTTGCGCGGCCCGCGCGGCCGATTGCGAGGCCACCGGATGGAAATCGCGTTTGAAGGCGGTCAGCAGGAACAGGGCGCGCAAGGCATGGGCCAGGGCGAAGTCGGGGTCGGCCTCGATCGCCTGGCCCAGCAGGATGCCGGCGTCGGCCCGGTACTTCAGGTAGCTCAGCAGCGCCTGGTTGAAGGCGTCCCCAGCGCTGTCCGTGCCCAGCGGCAGGCCGTGCAGGTCGTGATTCATGGTGCACCTGCGGCGTCTTGGGCATCCCACCAGGGATAGCCCGAGGGCATGTCGGTCGAGACCTTGCCGGGAAAGGCCGGTTTGCGCCGGGCGATGAAGGCGGCCACGCCCTCGGCCACATCGGCACCTGCGCCCAGTTCGCGTGACATCGGCACATCGATCTCGCGCACGCGCCGATGGTCGGGCTCGGACAGGAAGCGCCACATCATCTGGCGCGTCAGGGCGATCGAGACCGGGGAGGTCTCTTCGACGATCTCGTGCGCAATGGCGCGAGCCGTCTCGAGCAATTGCTCGGGCGGGACTACCTCGCTGACCAAACCGCCGCGCAGGGCCTCGGCCGCGTCAAAGACACGCCCCGAGTAGCACCAGCGCAGTGCCTGCTGCAAGCCCACCAGGCGTGGCAGGAACCAGGCGCTGCCCGCCTCGGGCACCAGGCCACGGCGCGCGAACACGAAACCGATCCTGGCAGCGGTGGAGGCGATGCGGATGTCCATCGGCAGTGTCAGGGTGATGCCCACGCCGACAGCTGCGCCATTGAGGGCCGCGATCGAGGGTTTGCGACAGCGGTAGATGCTGTCGACGAAGTTGGCCTCTTGCGCCTTGGCTTCAGGTTTTCCGGTCTGCTCGCCGAACATCACGGCGGCACCGGCCCCGAAACTGGTGGCGCCCCCCGAGATGTCGGCGCCTGCGCAAAAGCCCTTGCCGGCACCGGTGACGATGATCACGCGCACGGCATCGTCCTGGTCGGCCGCATCGAAGGCCTGGGCCAGCTCACGCCCCATCTGGGCGGTGTAGGCATTGAGTTTGTCGGGACGGTTGAGGGTGATGGTCAGGACACCATCGGCGATGTCGCATTGGATGTGCTCGGGCATGCGTGCTCTCCTGGGTCAGGGGGACAGATTCACACTGTGCCATCGATTGCGCCATCTCAAGGCGATCGCTGCCGAGTTGCGAACCGATGTGCCGGATTGGCGGCCTGAAGGGATTGCTTTTGTGGCGCCGAAGCTGTTCGCGGCCAGAACGAGGGCATAGGGCGCAACCGCACCGTACGCGACTACCCCGCCCGACCCCACTAGGTCGAGCGTGCCATCTCCATCCAGATCGACTAGGCTGAAGCTTGATGAA
>JAPOKJ010000112.1 GCA_029977705.1 Burkholderiales bacterium
ATGGCGATGATCGCGCGGTCGATCCGCCCAGGGTGATAGCACGGGCTATCACCCTGGGCGAGCGAGCGCGCGAGGGCGCCATTGGGGCCGAAACCCGCATGGGGCGGGCCTTTGCGGGCGATCTGCCGCGTTGCGATCGCGAGCCGATAGCAACGGCTATCGGCTCCCGATCACGCCTTGCATCTCATCCCGCAAAGACTCCGCCGCGGGCGCGAGAGGTTTTGCGGACCTTCCCCAGGGTTCATGCGATGGCAAAACCTTGACCTGAATCAAATGTTTTTGAAATAGACTCGGGGCAGACAGCCCCACAACCGGAGACAAGCTCATGCAACAAGGCGCGTTCAATTTTCTGCCGATGGATCGGGTGACGTTCGGCACACCGACCGCCCAGGCGCTGGCCCAGGAAGTGCAGGAGCGCAAGGCCCAGCGTGTCTTCATCGTGACCGGCCGCACCCTGAACCGAAAGACCGACGCGGTGCGCGTGGCGACGGCATCGATTGCCAGCCAGATCGTCGGTGTCTATGACGAGTGTATCGAGCATACCCCGCGCGAGACGGTGATCGCCCTGGCGGCGGCCCTGCGCCAGGCCAGGGCCGACCTGATCGTGAGCATTGGTGGCGGCACGGTGATCGACACCGTCAAGATCGCACTGGTCTGTCTGGCCGAGAACGTCTCCCGCATCGAGGATCTGGATCACTGGCACATGGCGGTCCGCGCCGATGGCACGGTGCATGTGCCCCAGGTTGGCATGCCGCCCTGCCGTCAGATTGCGGTGCCGACCACGCTGTCGGGCGCCGAGTTCAGCGACCTGGGCGGGGGCACCGATACCCGCAATGGCGTCAAGCACGGATTCACCGGGCGTTACATCGGACCGGTGGCCGTGATCCTCGATCCGGCCATCACCCTGCCCACTCCGGAACGGCTGTGGCTGTCCACCGGGATCCGCGCGGTCGATCATGCCGTCGAAGCCTTGTGCTCGATCAATGCCCAGCCGCTGGTCGATGCCACCAGCGTCAAGGCCCTGAGCCTGTTGCAGCGGTCGCTGGTCCGTTTTCGCGAAGCCCCGGAGGATCTCGATGCGCGTCTGGACGGTCAGATGGGCGCCTGGCTGGCCTCGACCAGCATCCGCCGCGCCGAATACGGGGCCAGCCACGGCCTGGGCCATGCCCTGGGGGCGGATTCAGGCGTGCCGCATGGCATCACTTCCTGTGTCCTGCTGCCCACCGTGATGCGCTACAACCATCAACACTGCCCGGGGCCGCTGCAGGAAGTGGCCCGCGCCCTGGGCGATGCCTCGCGCCCGGCGGCCGATCAGGTCGAGGGCCTGATCGCGGCACTCGGTCTGCCCACGCGCATCTCGCAACTGGGGATCGACCGCTCGCGCCTGCCGATCATTGCCGAAAAAGGCATGGCCAATCGCTGGGTACGCACCAATCCGCGCCCCATCACGCAGGCCAGCCAGTTGCTCGACATCCTCGAAAGTGCCTGGGCCTGATAAGGCCGAGGTGGCCCGCCAGGCTACTGTCGGTGTCACGAGGGGACACTTTCCAGGCGCTTTGTCGTGATCCGCGCGGTAATCGGACTGAGCGGGCACAAGCCTTTGCTTGGGTCACCGGAGCGCTCATGCACCTCTGTTTCTTCAGTCCCGCGCGTCGCCGCAGATCAAACCCGTTCCTGCCCTCACCGGTCCGTGCCGGCGGCCGCCTTGCCTGCGCCGGCGTGCTGATGGCGGTGTTGGGCGGCTGTTATGTGGTGCCCGCTTATCCGCCGTCGGTGGCTGGGGCGGCATTGCCGACAGCGCTGGCGTCGGCCCCGCTGACCATGACCGCCAGACTGTATCCGGCCAATGACGCCGCAGCCGCCAGCGGCACCGTTGTAGCCTCGGTCACCAGCGACCATCACGGTCGCGGCAGTTTCAGCGTCGTCATCGAGGGCGAACGCTTTCAGGGGGAGGCGACCCGGCTTGCCGGCGGATCCCGTGAAGGCCTGGCCAATGGCACCGGCCAGCGCGGCAACTACCTGAGTTGCCGCTACAGCATGAGCAGCCCCCAGCGTGGCACCGGTCAGTGCAAGCTGTCCAATGGCGCGCTGTTCGCAATGCATATCGGCGAATGAGCCCTGCGGCCGCCTCGCGCCAGCGTCATCATGTCTATGTGGTGGCGCTGGACGATCGCGTCTGGAACGAGGCGGCCTTCCGCCGCGCCAATCCCGACTACCGGCTCGGCATGCCGTTCGTCTATGTCGGTTGCACCGGACTGGATCCTGACCTGCGCTTTGACCGGCACAAGGCCGGCATCCAGGCCAACCGTTATGTGCAGCGTTACGGGCTGCACCTGATGCCCTCGCTGTACGAGGTCTACAATCCGATGCCCTACGAAGCCGCTCGCGAGATGGAGGTCGAACTGGCCATCGGGCTGCGCGAGGCAGGCTACGGCGTCTGGCAGGCCTGAGGGCAGGCGCCCCTCCCGGGCTCACCGGGCGCGCACGCGCGGGTGGTCCGATCAATGCGCGGACAGGCGCCTACGCAGGCCACGCATCAGCCAGCCCAGCAGCGGTATGCGCTCATACAATTCGCGGGCCGGATCCCAGTAATCGCGATGGGCGATGACGCGGTCCTGCGCATCCCAGCGCACATGGCTGGCCCCCTGGATGCAATGACGGGTGCTGCCGGGTGCCCCGAAGCGGAACAGCCAGATCAGCACGCAGCGATCCGGGCCTGCGATCACGTCGATGACCTCGAACGACGGATCGGCCACCTGCGTGAACATGTGCTCGAAGATGCGGCGGATCGCCGGCAGCCCGGTCACATCGTTGAACGGGTCGATGAAATGGGCATCGGGTGCGTAGTACCTGTCCAGCCGTGCGATCGAGGTGGGCGACATCGTCTCGTAGAAGTCGACCAGGCCCTGGATGGCAAGGGCCCGGGGATGGTCCTGATCCAGGATTACGGCGGGTGTCATGTGCCGGTGGCCATCTTGACTGCCGCAAAGTAGGCCCGGTGCGGCAGATGGCTGAGCAGCTTGAGCCAGTTTGAGAAGCGGCGCGGAAAATGGATCTCGAAGCGGCCCTGCCGCCAGCCCTCGAGGATCTGGGTGGCGGCCTGCTCGGGTGAGATCAGGGCGGGCATGGTGAAGGTGTTGCCGGCAGTCAGCGGGGTGTCGACGAAGCCCGGGTTGATCACCGAGACCCCGATGCCCCTGGGGTGCAGGTCCAGATAAAGGTTGTCGGCCAGGTGCTGGAGCGCCGCCTTGGTTGGCCCATAGGCCATCGCCTTGGGCAGGCCGCGATAGCCGGCCACGCTGGCGATCAGGCTCAGATGGCCCCGGCCCTGACGCAGCATCACCGGCAGCAGCAGCGACAGCAGGATCAGGGCGCCCTCGAAGTTGACCGCCAGATGACGACGTGCAATGTCCAGATCGAAGTCGGCAGCCCCCATTTCCTGGTAATAGCCGGCACTGTAGGCCACCAGATCGATGCGGCCGAAACTTGCGAGTACCTGCTCCAGCGCTGCCTTCATGGTGTCCTCGCGGGTGACATCCAGGGCGATCGCCAGTGCACCGGGGTGCTCGCGCACGAAGCGGTCAAGCCCGGCCTGATCCCGGGCCGACACGATCACCCGTGCGCCCTGGGCGTGCAACTGATGGGCAGTCGCGGCACCGATGCCGGTCGAGGCACCGATGATCCAGACCACCTGGTCATGCCAGTCCTGGAGGGGGGGATTCAGGCGCATGGTTCAGGCTCCAGGGGATTCGGGGTGGTGAGCAGGTGTTGCCAGCGCATCAGCAGTGCGATGGTCATGGTCTTGAGGATGCAGGGCAGCAGCACATAGGCCAGGCTCAGGGCCTGCAGGCTGCCGGCACTGCGGTCTGAAGGGCTGTAGCCGGCCCAGGACAACAGGGGAAGGGTAGCGCCAGCCGCCAGGGCCAGGTTCAGTTTGGCGGCCGCGTTCCACCAGCCGGCATAGGCCCCTTCTGCGCCGTGCGCATCGCCCCCTTGCTGGATGACACCGGTGAGCAGGGCTGCCGGCGCGATCAGGTCGGCCCCCAGGGCAATGCCGCTGGCCATGCAGATCAGCGCGAACAGGCCGGTCTGCCCGGCCTGCAGGCCGAGCGTGCCCACGAAGGCGGTGACCGCAATCGCCATGCCGGTCAGCCACAGCCGGGGCAGGCCCAGGCGTGGCACCAGTTTCGACCAGAAGGGCACCGAAAGTCCCGCAGCCAGGAAATAGGCGCCCAGCAGCAAGGGGGTGTGCTGCGGCGATTGCAGCCGGTCGTTGATGAAGAAGACGACGAGGGTAGCCGGCACCGCACTGGCGATGCCGTTGAGCATGAACAGGCTGAGCAATCGCGCAAAGCGCGGGTTGCGCCAGGGCAGGCCGATGTCAGTGTGCTGGTCGCCCTGGCGATCGGGGCCCGGCTCCGGCGCGCGGGCCAGCAGCAGCAACGCGATGCCGAGCAGCACGGCCAGCACCAGACTGGTGACGCGTGGCGCCACGCTGGCCGTCAACACGCTGGCCAGCAGCACGCCGCCCAGCCCCAGCCCCTCGCGCCAGGCGACCACCCGGCTGCGTCCGCGCTCATCGCCGCCCAGGCGCGCGCCCCAGGCCTGATGCAGCGTGCTCAGTGTGCTGAAGGCCAGATGGGCCAGGATCAGCGCCAGGGCCAGGCCCGGCCACATCAGGCTGGCCGGCCAGGGGGGCTCGAAGATCAGGGCAAAGCTCAGGGCCAGCAGCAGGGCGGACACCCAGGCCAGGCCCATGACTGGTGGCGTCTTTCGGGCAAAACAGCGGTCGATGCGGGTGCCGATCCAGGGGTCGGCCATCGCGTCCGCCGCGCGCGAGGCAAGAAGCAGGGTGCCGATGCCGGCCAGGGGCAGGCCGTACTGCGTGGCGTAATGGTTGGGCAGCGAAACGTAGAGCGGCAGGGCCAGGAAGGCCAGCGGCAGGCCCAGGGCGCCGTAGGCCAGTCCTTGGACGGCCGAACCCAGTGTGAGTGGATGCGAGATTGCTGTCATCACTGCGACCGAAGGCCGATCAGGCGCTCGCGCAGGCGCGGCTCACTGGTGCGCTCGTCCAGCCAGATGCCGAAAAACAGACGTGCAAAGCGTCGGTCCTGAAGGGTTGCGGTCGCTCGTCCGTTCAGGTGAAAGCGGCTCTGTCCGTCGGGCAGATGCAGGCCGCTCAGGCGATCGCCATTGACGACGTCGGGAAAGGCCTTGCTCATGGACTCGCGCCACAGAGCAGCCTGTGCCGCATCGAAGGGCTCGAAGCGTTGCATCTGGCGCAGCGATTGCTCGACGATATCCTCGCCCTTGATGCTGCGCAGGTATTTCAACTCGAGGCCGAACGGATGTGTCTGGAAGCGCTCGGCGCTGAAGCGTTCGCCAACCCACAGCCGCGCGTCGTAAAGGCCCAGGCCGAGAAAGCGCATGGTGGCCTGGCCGCTGAGGCGAATCGCCTGCAGCACCTGACGGAATTCCTCCGGCGGATGATGGCCCTGATGGCTGCCATGGCCGCTCTCTGCCGACCAGGCCCGGCAGGGCAGGACTGCGCCGGCGGCCGCCAGCCTCGCGCCGGTCTGCAGCAGGTGGCGTCGCTGACCGCGCAGCGACGGTTCAGTTGCGCTGGAGCGTGAATTGGACGACATCGGTGTTGCCTTGTTCGAAGGCTGCCTCGCAATAGGCGAGATAGAACTGCCAGACGCGGATGAAATGGGTATCAAAGCCCAGGGCACGCACAGCGCTCTCGCGGGCCATGAAGCTGGCCTGCCAGCGACTCAGGGTGCGGGCATAGTCCTTGCCGAAGCGGTGCTGGCGCACGAGGCTGAAGCCAGCCTTGCGGGCGTGGGCCTCGAAGGCGCTGATGGACGGGAGCATGCCCCCCGGGAAAATGTATTGCTGAATGAAGTCGCTGGAGCGCTGGTAGCGGCTGAACAGGTCCTCGCGCAGGGTGATCGACTGGATGCAGGCCAGGCCGCCGGGTTTCAGGCACTGGTACAAGGTCTCGAAATAGCGGTCCCAATAGGCCCGGCCGACGGCCTCGAACATCTCGATCGAGACCACCGAGTCGAAGGGCTGCCTGGAGAACTCCTGCGGCAGGTCGCGATAGTCCTGCAGGCGCAGATCGGCCAGGGGCGCCAGGCCCTGTCGCTCGAGCCGCTCCTTCGCCCATGCCAACTGCTCGTGCGACAGCGTGACACCGGTGACATGCGCGCCCATGCGGCTTGCAGCCATCTCGGCAAGCGCGCCCCAACCGCAACCGACTTCGAGAATGCGCTGGCCCGGCGCCGCGCCGACTTCCAGCAGGGCGCGGTTCACCTTGGCGTCCTGGGCCTTGCTCAGCTCACGCGTCGGCTCGCCCTCGAACCAGGCGCTCGAGTAGTTCATGGTCCCGTCGAGCCACAGGGCGTAAAACTCGTTGCCCAGGTCGTAATGCGCGTGGATGTTGCGCGCGCTGCCGCTGCGTGTGTTCCGGTTGAGCGCATGGCGCAGCCGCAGCCACAGCGAACCGGCCCACGAGCCATAGATGGCTCTCTCGAGAGCGTCGCGATTGGCCACCAGCAAGGTCAGCAGGGCACTGAGGTCGGGTGTGTCCCAATCACCCTCGATGAAGCCCTCGGCAAAGCCGACATCGCCGGACTTGAGGGCGCGATCGAAGGTGCGCCAGCGATGGACCCGCATGCTCGCCTTGGGCAGGCTCTCGCCAAAGCGGCGCTGGCTGCCGTCGGGCAGTTCCATTTCAAGGCTGCCTTGGGACAAGCGTTCCAGCAGCTTGAGCAGGGTGCGTGAGGCAGCGCCCGGGCGATCGCTGCGGGCGCTGGATTGGTCGATGGTGATCGAGTTCATCGGGTGACAAAGCGCTCGGGCGGCGCGGGTTGACGGTGGAAGGGAATGCGCTTGCACCATAACTGCAAGGCTTGCCAGTGAATGCGGGCCAGGACCGCCAGGCTCATGGCTGACACCTGCCAGGCGGCCCGGCGACGACTCGCAGCGCTCAAGGGCTCAAGACGGCCATGAACGGCAGTCTTCAGGATACTGCGACCCTGCTCCAGATGCTCGATCGCGACTCGCGTCAGCGCGGGTTGCCCGGCCTCGTCATGGCGCATGTCGAAGCGGAAGCGGTACTCCCCGCTGGCCTTGCAAAAAGGGGAGACATGAAAACACTTGTCGGCCTGGACCTGTACGCCCCAGCACAGTGCTTCCTTGTGCAGCAGGTAGCAGTGGCGTTCGCCGAAGGTATTGTTGACTTCAGCCAGAATGGCGC
>JAPOKJ010000122.1 GCA_029977705.1 Burkholderiales bacterium
CTCCGCAAAGGTCCTGAGATCAGGCAGGGACTCGATACGCTGACGGCCCATCACGCCGATCGCGCGCAGCGCGCCGCTCCTGACGTGGGCCAGGCCGGCCGGCGCCGACACCACGCCCATCTCGACATGACCGGCGATCAGGTCGGTGATCTGCTGGGCAACGCCCTTGTAGGGGATGTGGCGGACCTGCGCACCCAGGGCGTCGATCGCCATCTCTCCGGCCAGATGGATGATCGTGCCATTGCCCGAGGAGGCATAGTTGAAGACACCCGGTCTGGACTTGAGCAGGGCCTGCAATTCCTGGGCAGTGCGTGCGACGATTCGGGCCGGGTTGACGACGAACAGGAAAGGGGTGCTGCCAAGCACCGAGATCGGCGTGATGTCGGCAATGGCGTCATAGGGCATGCGTTTGTAGACGCTCGGGTTCACCGCATGGTTGTTGGACACCACGCCGATGGTGTTGCCGTCCGGCTTGGCGCGCACGATGGCCTGGGTACCCGAGATGCCCCCCGCGCCAGCGATGTTTTCCATCACCACCGGCTGGCCTCCCAGCGCCTGGATGAGGGCGGGCTGGATGGCGCGGATGGTGGTATCGACACCGGAGCCCGCGCTGAAGGGCAGGATGATGCGCAGGGGCGATGCGGTGGACTGGCTGGCCGCCTGGCCGCTCACCGCACCCAGGCCCAGTGCGGCAAGGCCGCGCAGGAAGGGTCGTCTTTGAATCGTGGTCATGAAGGTCTCCGTGTCAAGGGTTCAGGCGGGCCAGGATTTCCTCGGTGTGCTCGCCGATGCCGGCCAGGGCCTGGCGGACACCCGGGCGCCGTCCGCCCATCAGCAGGGGCAGCAGGACCACCTGGGTGCTGGTGCCATCGCCGGTCGGCATCGTCGCCAGTCCGCCGCTGGCTTTCAGATGCGGATCGTCGACCAACTGGTCCGGCCGCACGATCGGTGCATAGGGAATGCCGGCCGCCTCCAGCCGGGGCATGAGGACCTCGATGCGATGCAGGCGCAGGGTCTCGCCCAGTGCCTGCAGCAGACGCGGCCGCAGCGCCACCCGCTGGGCATTGCTGCCCAGTGCCGGGTCGTTTGCCAGGTCCTCGCGCCCGATAAGACTGCACAGGGTGATGAATTGCTTGTCGCTGACGGCGCCGATGAACAACTGCGCATCATCGGCCAGGGAGAACACATCATAGACGCTCCAGGCCGAGACCCGGGAGGGGAAGGGCGGCGGAATCTCACCGGTCATCTGGAACTGTTGCATGTGCTGCGCGGCCAGCAGGCAGCAGTTCTCGAACAGGGCGCTCTGAATTTCCTGGCCCTGCCGGGTGCCTTGTCTCTCGATCAGTGCTGCCAGCACGCCGATGGCGCCGAACATTCCGCCCATGATGTCGTTCACCGACGAGCCGGCGCGCAGCGGGCGCCCCTTGGGGCCGGTCATGTAGGTCAGGCCCGCCATGTTCTGGACCACCTCGTCCAGGGCCAGCCGCTTGTCATAAGGGCCGGGCAGGAAGCCCTTGTGAGAGACATAGATGAGTTCCGGAAACTGCTGGCGCAGGGCCTCGTAGCCCAGGCCCAACTGGTCCATCAGGCCCGGCCGGAAATTCTCGATCATCACATCGCTTTGCGCGATGATCCGGCGCACCGTATCCCGGCCCTGCGGCGTGTCGATGTCCAGGGCCACGCTCTTTTTGTTGCGATTGAAGCTTCGGAAAAAACCGATCCCCAGGCCCGGCAGCTTGCGTGTCTTGTCGCCACCGGGTGGCTCGATCTTGATGACCTCGGCCCCCAGGTCGGCCAGGATCATGCCGCAGGTCGGCCCCATTACCATGTGGGTGAATTCGATGACGCGGATGCCCTCCAGCGGCAGGCGCGGGTTCACCGGGGCTTGGCCACCCGGGGCCTTGGGCGTATTGATGCCCGGTGTCATGTGGTCGATCGTCCTGGCTGATGTGCTTGCGCGCGCCCTTGTGAGACGGCCGTTGCCAGTCCCTGGCTGGCGCGTGCAAAGGTCCTGGGAAGGCCGGCGCGCCACAGGCTGCCATGAGTGGTTTCACCCGGCAGCCAGTCGACCAGTTGCTGGCGCAAGGCAAGCAGGGCAGGCAGGTCGATGCCGGTGTCGTGAACGCCCGCCTCAAGCATGAAGACCAGATCCTCGGTGGCGGCATTGCCGCTGGCGCCTGGCGCATGCGGGCAGCCGCCGATGCCGGCCAGCGAGGCGTCAAAGCGCCGCACGCCCAGACCCACGGCCGCATGGACATTGGCCAGGGCCAGCCCCCGCGTGTCATGGAAATGCCCGCCGCAAAAGCGATCGCCGGCCAGGCGCAGGGCCTGCTCGAACAGGCGCATGACGGCCTGCGGATCGGCATAGCCGACGGTGTCGGCCAGGCTGACCTGGTCGGCGCCGGCATCGAGCAGGGCCTGCATCAGGCGCAGCACCTCCCCGGGCCGAACCTCACCCTGCAGGGTGCAACCAAAGGCGGTACCGACACCGCCCTCGATCAGGGTGGCGCTGCCACTGGCATCCCGTTCAGCCCGGATACGGGCCATTTCGGTGACCACCTCATCCGGCGTTCGGCGCAGGTTGGCCAGGCTGTGGGCATGGCTGGCCGACAGCGGCAGGAGCATCAGGTGGGCCTGGCCCTCGATGGCGGCCTGGGCGCCGCGCAGGTTGGGAATCAGGACCGAGGCCTTCAGCCCGGGCAGGGTTCTGGCATGGGCCAGCACCCGGGCGGTATCGGCCATCTGGGGAAGGTGGCGGGCCGGCACGAATGAGCCGACCTCGATCTCGCGCTGGCCGGCGGCATGGGCGGCCTCGATCCAGTCCAGCTTGCGCTCGGTGGCCAGCACGGTGGCGATGCTTTGCAGGCCATCGCGCAGCCCGACTTCGCGGACGATGATGGGGGCGGGGGTGGTGGAAGTGGTCATCGAAAATCCAGTGATAGGGGCACTATCTGGGATTCCGATACGTAACGCAAATGGTAAAATGGGTGCTCAGGGATTCCGATATGGAACACCATAACCTCACTCCCATGGCCCAG
This sequence comes from Burkholderiales bacterium, assembly GCA_029977705.1. Lineage (GTDB taxonomy): Bacteria > Pseudomonadota > Gammaproteobacteria > Burkholderiales > Burkholderiaceae_E > JAPOKJ01. The sequence continues at coordinate 3,039 of JAPOKJ010000122.1, forward strand.
CAACACCTTCCGGCGTCGTACCGGCCGAGTCCATGAGGGATCTCGACCTGAAAAGCCTGCGCCTGTTTCTCGCTGTCTGCGAGCATCAGAACATCAAGTGGGCGGGCGAGCAGGAGCACATCGAGCCGTCCGCCATCAGCAAGCGAATCGCCGCACTCGAGCAGGCCCTGGGTGCCCGCCTGCTGCTGCGAACCCGCCGCGGCGTGCAGCCGACGGCGGTGGGCCAGGCCCTTCTCGAGCATGCCCGCAGCATTCTCTTCACGATGGGTCGCATCGAGCATGATGTCAGTGCCTTCCAGGGCGGCATGCGCGGGCATGTCAGCCTGGTGGCCAGCGCGTCAGCCATCGCCGAATCCTTGCCCGACGATGTTGCGGGCTTTCTTCGCCAGAGTGCCTATCGCAACATCAATGTCGACCTCGAGGAGCGCCTGAGCGTGGATGTGGTGCGTGCGGTGCGAGAAGGCCGTGCGGCCCTTGGCGTGTGCTGGGACAGCGCCGACTTCAGCGGTCTGAGGCATCGCCCCTATCGCGAGGATGAACTGGCGGTGGCGGTATACCCCGGGCATCCGCTGGCCCGGCGTCGCTCGGTGCGCTTCAAGGACACGCTCGCCTTCGACCATGTCGGCCTGCCCCCTGCTGCGGCGGTTCATGCCCTGTTGCGCAAGGCAGCAGCCGAGTGCGGGCAAAGCGTGCGCTATCGTGCGGTGGTCTCCAACTTCGATGCGGCCTTTCGGGTAGTTTCCGCCGGCCTGGCGATCAGTGTCGTGCCGCGCCAGGTCGGAGAAGATCAGGCGCGTCTGCGCAAGGTGCTGGTCGTGCCGCTGTCCGATGCCTGGGCGCATCGGCGATTCGCCATCGCCTATCGCAGCGATGACGATCTCCAGCCCGCGGCGGCCCGCCTGATCGATCACCTGGTCCGGTGCGCCGCGCAGGCGGCAAGTCCCGCATGAGCCGCACGACGCCCCCAGCGCAGGACGATGCCGGCCGCCTGGTGATCATCGGTGCAGGCCCGGCCGGGCTGATGGCCGCCGAGTCTGCCGCGCGGGTCCTTCTGGCGCAGGCTGCTGGTCCGCCGCCGGCAGGCGGTTTGCAGATCGATGTCTACGATGCCATGCCCTCTGCCGGACGCAAGTTCCTGCTGGCCGGGCGAGGCGGATTGAACCTGACCCATGCCGAGCCGACGCCGGCCTTTCTCTCGCGCTACGGCGATCGCAGCCTGCGCATCGCGCCGATGCTCGAGGCCTTTGGTGCCCAGGCCTTGCGCGAGTGGGCCCATGGGCTGGGCATCGACACCTTTGTCGGCACCTCGCAGCGGGTGTTTCCCAGGGAAATGAAGGCCGCCCCCCTGTTGCGCGCCTGGCTGCATCGCCTGCGCAGCATGGGGGTGCGCCTGCACATGCGTCATCGCTGGAGCGGGTGGGATGCGCAGGGTCGCCTGCAATTTGAATGCGAGGGGCAGACCCGCTACTTGAACCCGCGTGCGACCGTGCTTGCCCTGGGCGGTGCAAGCTGGGCGCGGCTGGGCTCCGATGGGGCCTGGGTGCCCTTGCTGTCGGCGCTGGGGGTGGCGGTGGCACCGCTGGTGCCGGCCAATTGCGGCTTCGATGTCGCAGGCGGCTGGAGTCCATTGCTGCGCGAGCGCCATGCCGGGCAGCCTGTCAAGCCGGTGCTGCTGCGCTTTGCCGGCGCCAGCACCGATGCCGCGGCCCCTGCCTTTGCCCGCCAGGGCGAGTTTGTACTCACCGAAACCGGCATCGAGGGCAGTCTGGTGTATGCCGCCTCCGCCTTGCTGCGTGATGAAATCGCTGCCCGCGGCCAGGCTGTCGTGCATCTGGACCTGCTGCCCGATCGGGACCTGACCTGGGTCCGTCAGGCCTTGTCGCTGCCCCGTGGCACGCAGTCGCAATCCCAGCACTGGCGCAAGCGCCTGGGCCTGCACGGTCTCAAGGCTGCCCTCCTGCACGAGCTCCTCGACAAGGCCCGGCTGGCCGATCCCGCACGGCTGGCCGAGGCGATCAAGGCCTTGCCGCTGTCGCTGGTGCGCCCGCGACCGATCGATGAGGCGATCAGCACGGCCGGCGGGCTGTGCTTCGAGGCCCTGGGCGATGACCTGATGCTGCAGGCAAGGCCCGGCGTGTTCTGCTGCGGTGAAATGCTCGACTGGGAGGCACCTACTGGCGGCTATCTGCTGACCGCCTGCATGGCGACCGGCCGGCGTGCCGGCCTCGGGGCCGCCGATTGGTTGATGGGCAGCCGGACCGACGTGGCAAACACCGTCCGGCCTGCGCCTCCTTTATGATCCGCGCTCGAGCGCATGCCGGGCCCCGGCTGCGACCCTTCCCTTCCTCAAGGACTTCTCATGAAACTGTATTACTCGCCTGGCGCCTGCTCCCTGTCCCCGCATATCGTGCTGCACGAGTCGGGCCTGAAGTTCGAGGCCATTGCCGCGCCCACCAAGACCCACAAGCTGCCCGACGGCACCGATTACTACACCATCAATCCGCTCGGCTATGTGCCCTTGCTGGAGCTGGACAGTGGTGAGCGCCTGCGCGAGGGCCCGGCCATCGTGCAATACATTGCCGACCAGGTGCCTGACAAACATCTGGCGCCGGCCAACGGCACGATGGCGCGCTACCGCCTGCAGGAGTGGCTGACCTTCATCGGGACCGAACTGCACAAGGGGTTTTCGCCGCTCTTCACCCCCGGCATGCCCGATGAGGCCAAGCAGATGGTCAAGGGCCGCCTGCTGCAGCGCCTGACCTGGATCGACAGCGAACTGGCCGGCAAGCAGTACCTGATGGGCGACGCGTTCTGCGTGGCCGATGCGTACTTGTTCGTGGTCAGCAACTGGACCAAGCCCACCGGCATCGACATCTCCGGGCTGGCAAACCTGGGCGCCTTCCGCGCCCGCGTGGCCGCGCGCCCTGCCGTGCAGGCCGCGATGAAGGCCGAAGGCCTGATGTAGGCTCAGGCCTGGACGTATTCCGCGATCTCGACCAGATTGCCGTCCGGGTCGCGGAAATACAGCGAATTGAGCGGACCGAGGGCGCCACGGCGCGGCACCGGACCGGCCTCGAGCGCGATGCCCTCGGCATTCAAG
>JAPOKJ010000137.1 GCA_029977705.1 Burkholderiales bacterium
CCGACAGCGAGATGATCTTCAATCTGCGTCAAGTACGCGACGAGGCCGAAAAGCAGGCCGTCCTGAAAGTGATGGCGTATTGCGACAACAACATCGCCAAGGCCTCCGAGTTGCTCGGGATAAGCCGGCCCACGCTGTACGACCTGCTCAACCGCTTCGGCCTCAGATGACTGCGATTCGGCAGCCCCCAAGACGGGCTGCCGCCCCTGGAGTACACGAATGACCGACAACAAAAGCCGCTTCGGCATCGCCCTGCTGGTCGCTCTCGGCCTTGGCATGGGCGGCTGCGGCAAGTTCGGCTCCTCCGGTGATGAATTGGGCAAGGCCAAGACCGCCTTGCAAGCCAAGGACCTCAAGAGCGCCGAGCTGCATCTGAAGTCCGCCATCCAGAAGGCCGACTCTGCCGAGGCCCGCCAGTTGCTGGGGGGTATCTATCGGGATGCCGCTGACAACAAGGCGGCCGAAACCGAGTTCCGCCGGGCCATCGAACTGGGCTCTGACCGCAACGAGGTCGTCCCGCTGCTGCTCGAGGCCCTGTTCAATGCGGGCGAATTCCAGAAGCTGATCGATGACGCCCGCAACCTGGCCGTCGACCAACCCGGGGCCAAGGCCGCCACCGCGACCTGGATCGGTCGCGCCTACCTGAGCCTGGGCAAGTTCACTGAAGCCCGGGCGGCCTTCTCAGAGGCCCTGACGGCGGTCCCCGGCCATATTCCGGCTCAGGCCGGCATGGCCTCGATCCTGGCCGCCAAGGGTGACAAGGCTGGGGCCCAGCAAATGGTCGACAACCTGCTCGCCAAGGATCCAAAGTCTCCGGATGCCGGGATGCTCAAGGCCGACATGATGCTGCTTGACGGCAAGCTCGTCGAGGCGCGCGAGATGCTGTCGACGATCATCGCCTCCAACCCGGCGAGCGTGCTGGCGCGGGCCAAACTGACCGCCATCGAGATCGACCTGCGCAATTTCGATTCGGCCCGGGCCCAATGGCGGGAATTGGCCAAGATCAACGGCGGCAGTCCCGGCACCACCTACCTGAAGGCCTTGATCGAATTCCGCGACAACAAGATGGATGCCGCCCGTGAGGCGATGCAGTTCGCCCTCAAGGTAGCGCCCGACTTCGTGCCAACCCTGACCCTGGCCGCCAACATTTACCTGGCCACCGGCGCTTACGAGCAAGCCGAAAAGCATGCCCGCATGGTGCTCGAGCGTACCCCGGGTTCGGTACCCGCGCTGCGTCTGCTGGGTGCCATCTACATCAAGATGAATGCCCCTGAGCGTGCCTTGCAGGCCGTGCAACCGCTGCTCGACAAACAGGTCGAGGACGCTGCGGTGTATGCCATCGCCGGCGAGGCGGCACTCAAGCTGAACGACGCCACCAAGGCCGCCCAGTACTTCGATCGCGCCTCCAAACTCGATCCCAATGATCCGTCCAAACGGACCGGTCTGGCCCTGGCACGGATGGCCTCAGGCAACCAGGCTTCGGCCTTCGCCGAACTCGAGCAGGCCGTGGAGATCGACACCAAGAACTATCAGGCCGACTTCGCGCTGATCATGGCGCGGGTGCGCGAGAAGCAGTACGACAAGGCAATCGAGGCAGTGGATCGCCTCGACAAGAAGTTGCCGCAAAGTCCCCTGCCCGCCAACCTTCGCGGCATGGTGAATTTGGCAAAGGGCGACGCCCCTGCGGCGCGCAGCGCCTTCGAGAAATCCTTGCAGGCCGATCCGACCTTCTTTGCGGCTGCTGCCAACCTGGCCAACCTCGATCTTCGCGACAACAAGCCGGATGAAGCCCGCAAGCGCTACGAAGCCCTGCTGGCCAAGGATCCGAAAAATGCCCAGGCGCTGATTTCGCTGGCCAACATCAACGCACGTACCGGCGGCAATCGCGACACGACCCTCGAATACCTCAAGCGTGCCAAGACGGCCAGCCCTGGCTCGGTCTCGGCCGTGCTGGCCCTGGCCAATTTCCACATGGAGGGACGCCAGCCCCGCGAGGCCATCGCCATCATCCAGGAGGGACTGGGCGCCAATCCCAATCGGCTCGAGCTGCTCGATGTCATGGGGTCAGCCTACCTGCAGCTGGGCGACCGGCAGCAGGCCATGGACACCTTCGACAAGATGCTCAAGGTGAACCCCAGTTCAGCCGCCCTGCACTACCGGATGGGCGAGATGCGGGCTGCGATTCGCGACGATACCGGTGCCCTGCAAGCCTTCCGGCGCGCCGCCGAACTGCAGCCCAAGGCGCTCGAGCCCAAGATTGCCATCGCGTCGATCCTGCTGCGCCAGGGCAAGCTGGGCGAGGCTCGTGCCGTCGCCTCGGGACTGCAAAAGGATCTGGGCAACACGGCAGCCGGCCTGACCCTTGAAGGAGACCTGCTGGCTTTCGAGGCCAAGTGGAACGAGGCCCTGCCCTTCTACAAGAAGGCCTTCGAACAGGAAAAGTCGATCGCCGTGGGCGTGAAACTGCATCAGGCCTATTTCCGCTCGGGAAAGACTGCCGAAGCCGAGAACTTCCTGGCAGACTGGATCAAACAGTCGCCGAAGGACATGAGCCTGCGGCTGTATGCCGGCGAGCACGAAATCGCTCGCGAGCGTTGGTCGGAAGCCATCAAGCACTATGATCTGGTGCTCAAGGCCGATCCGAAACATGCCGCCGCCCTGAACAACACCGCCTGGTGCCTGAACAAGCTCAAGGACCCGCGCGCCGTCAGTGTCGCCGAGCAGGCCTATGCGCTGGCGCCGCAGTCGCCACCGATCATCGACACGCTGGGCGTGCTGCTGATGGACAGCGGCAATTCCAGCCGGGGAATGGAGCTGCTCAAGCAGGCGGTATCCCTGGCGCCCCGCGTCGCCGAGTACCGTCTGCACCTGGCCGAGGCCCTGATCAAGGGCGGTGACAAGGGTGCCGCCCGCAAGGAACTGGAGCTGATCCTCAAGGACAATCCCAAGGGGCCGGCGGCCGATGCCGCCAAAGCCCTGGTGACCAAGCTTTGAGCACGCCATGACGACAAGGCCCACCTTTCTGAAATCGACGCGAAGGCTCAGCCTGCATGCAGCGCTGCTTGCCCTCGCCCTGCTGCTGGGTGGACGAGCCTGCCTCGCCCAGGGGGCTGCCCCCGCGCTGGATACGCCTACCAAGACCCAGCGCCTGACCCAGCTGACCGAGATGGGCGTTCGCTATGAACACTCCGAAGGGGTCGAGCGGGATTTCAGCAAGGCCCTTGCCTTTTACTGCGCAGCGGCCCGCGAGGGACACCCCGATGCCATGATCCGGCTGGGCTGGATGTTCGCCAATGCCCGCGGCGTGCCACGAGACGATGCCGTGGCCGGTACCTTGTTCCGCAAGGCGGCCGAGATGGGCAGCGAAATCGCTGGCCGGCTGGCTGAACTGGTCAGGGCCAATGAAGACAAGCTGCCCGCCTGCATGACCGACAAGCGCGCCCAGGTGGCGCTCGACCTGAGCCTGCCGGTGACGCCGCGGACCGTGCTGGCCATCACCCCGCCTGACTCAGGTCCGACACCGACCCTGGAAAATCCTGCCCAGTTCCGCAACGGACCGACCTCGATCGAGCGGCGCAAGCTGGTGCAACTGGTGACCAGCCAGGCCCGCGAGGCCAAGCTCGACCCACGGCTGGTCTTCGCCATCATTTTTGCCGAATCCAACTTCGACCCGCTGGTGCGCTCGCCCAAAGGCGCGCTCGGCCTGATGCAGTTGATTCCCGAAACAGCGGAGCGCTTCGGTGTTTCCGATGTCTGGAATCCGGAGCAGAACATCCGGGGCGGCATCGCCTACCTGAAATGGCTGCTGTCCTATTTCCGGGGCGACGTGCTGTTGGCCATTGCCGGGTACAACGCTGGTGAGGGTGCGGTCGACAAGTTCGGTTCTGTAAGTGGTGCAATGCTTACTACTTACGCATCAACACATGGTGTAGCTGCAGC
>JAPOKJ010000045.1 GCA_029977705.1 Burkholderiales bacterium
AATCAGGAAGACGACAAACTCGCCTTCCATTCTTGCGGTCATTCGGTCTTTGTGGATCATGTTTGCTCGTTTCTTTGAGGGCCTGTGGATCAAGGGCAGGTCCTTCCAACCTGATGGTGTCTAGTTTATATCCAATAAATAGACGATGTCAAGTTAAAACCCAATAAAGGCCAGACGGGCAGCCGTTCCTGCGACCCTTCGCAGACTGCATCGCCTCGAGGCCGGCAAGCGCAAGGAACAGTTGGGCCGCGGGAGCGCGAACCAGCTGACCGCATGGGTGTCCAAGGGCTGTGCGGACTTGTCGGTGAGCAGGGTGATCCAGGTTTCACGGCGCTGCCTGACAGCAACGCCGCTTTCATGAGAGAGTGCTTGAAATTTTGGAGAAAGCAATGGCAGGACCGAAAGAAGCCAATGCGAGCCTGATCGCCAGTTTGCCGGATGTCGGGCCGGTGGTCATGATCAACTACCTGCGGCTTCGCGATGCCCAGGCCTACAAGCGTTACAGCGAGCTGACCATGCCCTTGATCAAGGCGCGGGGTGGGACGGTCCTGTGGGCTGGTGATGGCGAGGGGGTGGCCTTTGGCGATGCGCAGGCCGACCACTGGGACTATGTGGTGCTGGTGCGCTATCCCTCGCGCGCGGCCTTCCTGGACATGCTCGAGTCGCCGGAATACCAGGCCGCCAATCTGGTGCGCGAGCAGGCGGTGGAGCGGCATGTGATCCTGGCCAGCCGCGAAACCTATTCCAAGATGGCGGCCCCCAAGGCCTGAAGCCGGTTCGGTGCGGGCTGCAGCGGGGCCTCCAGCCTCCGGCGCGAGAGGTTCTGCACGCCACACTAGAAGCGCTGCGTAAGGGTCAGGCGCAAGGCCCGCGGTTCGCCCGGGTGCACATGGCGGTCCATCACCGGCCTTGACTCGCCTGCCAATTGCGACAGGTAGGCGTATTCGATGTCATTGAAGGCGCGGTTGAACAGGTTGTGCACCTCCAGAGCCAGATCGGTCTGCGCGCCCAGGCGGTAGCCGATGCGCAGGCTGGTCACGGTGGCGCCGGCCGATCGCAAGCTGTTGTCCTCGAGCAGGGGGCGCGGTCCGATGTGCCGAACCACGAGCTTGCCACTCCAGGGCCCGGGCGGGGTCATGGTCAGCAGCAGGTGGGCGGTGCGGGTTACGGCGCCCGGTACCCAGGGCCCTTGCGGGTCTGCATCGACAAAGCGTGCACGCGACCAGGCCAGGTCCGCATCCAGGCGCCACCATCGGGCCAGTTGCAGGCCATGGCTCCATTCGATGCCAACCCGCCTGGAGGGGCGTGAGGGTTCGGTGCTGCCGGCATCACCGACAAACACCAGCTCGGATGCCGAGCGCAACTGCCAGAGCGTCAGCGTGCTGTGCCACCCAGGCAGCGCCTGCAGGCGCAGCCCTGCTTCCAGGCCACGGGTGCGCACCAGGGGCGTGACGGCCTGTGCGCTGTTGGCCGGCTGGGCCGGATCCCGGGTCAGGGTGGTGCCGCGCGCATCATTCGAATGAAAGCCGGCGCCATAGTTCAGGTGCAGCGACCAATCGGGCGAGGGCGTGAGGATCAGCCCCAGTTTCGGGCTCAGGAGTTGGTCCTGCACCTTGCCGCCATTGGCGGGCAGGCCGGCACTCACCGCAAACGCATAATGGTCCGCGCGCAGGCCCATGACGGTTCTGAGCAAGGCACTCCACTGGATGTCGGCCTGGGCCCACAAGGCCAGGCTGCGCTGGGTGACGCGGTCTTCGCGCACGGTGGCCAGCAGCAGGCGCTCGCGGCTGGCATACAGCCCGACCGGTGACAGGTGATCGCTGCGCGCCTGCGCCCCGAAGCTGAGGGTGGTCTCACGTCCCTGCCATTGCAGGCGTTGTTCACGCGAGGCGGACAGGCCTGCGGCCTGGCGCTGCTCGGCCTGCATGAACTGATCGCCGTTGGCGCACTGACCGGTGCGTGCAATGTCATTGAGGCAGTACTGGAAATTCGACCACAGGCTCAGAGACGATTGCAGGGCCCAGGCTTGCACCCGGTCCTGGGTATCCCTGCCGCGCCGGGCCCATTCGGCCGACAGGCTGTAACGCCGGCTGATGCCGCCATCGCTGGGATCGAGCGAGCCATATCGCGAGATCAGAGCGCTGTCGATGGCCCGCTGCGGAACCTGGTCGGTGGAGCGCCACTGGCCCTGGTAGGCCATGGCGGTCACGGTCAGTCCGTCCGTGCGACTACCTTCGCTGTAGCGCAGCACCGCATTGAGGCGGCGCAATTGCTCAGGCACCTGCCAGGGGCCGTCATGCTGCTGCCATTCGAGGGCGGCCAGCAGATGGCCGGGTCCCCAGGCGGGCGAGGCCGCCAGCAGGCTGCGGGCGTAGCCATGAGTGCCGATGCCCTGCTGGACGAAGGGCTGGGCCAGGCGGCGCAGGTAGTCGATGCGCACGGCACCGGCCGAGGAGAAGTCACCGTCCTCGGCGAAGTAAGGCCCCTTGCGATACGACAGGCCTTCGACCAGTTCGGGGATCAGGAAGTTCAGGTCGATATAGCCCTGGCCATGGGCATGGCTGGGCATGTTGACCGGCATGCCGGCCACGCTGACCGAAAAGTCGGTGCCATGGTCCAGGTTGAAGCCGCGCAGGAAATACTGGTTGGCCTTGCCGTCCCCGGCGTGCTGGGTGACGATCATGCCGGGGACCTGTTCGAGCAGGTCAGCCGGCCGCAGCAGGGGCAACTGGCGCAGGCGCTCGGCACCCAGATGGCCCTGGCTGGCACTGGTGGCGGGGCTGTCCCGCTCCTCGCGCCGGGCACGGATCTCGACCGTATCCAGTACCGCAAGCGCCGATGGCGCGGCCTCGGGCGGACGAGCCTCCTCGCCTTCGGCGGCGCTTACGCCGCCCGGGATCAGGGCCAGTGCAATACCCGTGACGAGCCAGGGCGCAAGACCTGTTACCAGGCATGCCAGCAGAGGCGGCCCGAGAGCCCTTGCCAGGCCGGGTTCGAGAGGGCAGGCGTGGAGTGGCTGGGCTGGCATGGTCCCGGTGAGGCCCTGAGCATGATGCGATCTGCGGCCTTGCTTTGGGCGGGACAAGGCATGCGGAACTGCTCAGTGGTCCGCGTGAATGGATGACAAAGGTATGAAAGACGTATGAGAAAAGTATGAAAGATCATACTACCCGAACCTGCGCGGCCTCCCTGCGAGCGCCAAGGCCGCTGTTGCGGCCGGTCTTCAGTCGGCGGGCTTGATGTGCAGATGGGAGCCCTGGCCGACGCCATGGGCATGGCGCTGATGGACCTGGGCACTGATCAGGTTCAAGTGCCCATGATGCACGCCGCGCTCGGCGCATACCGCATCGGCAAAGCGCCGCACCGCCGCCGCCGGCCCGCGCAGCAGCACCGTCTCGAGGCAATGCTCGTGATCGAGATGGACGTGGGTGGTCGACAGGGTCAGGTCATGATGCTCGTGATGCAGGCCGGTCAGTCGTTCGGCCAGATCGCGCTCGTGGTGGTTGAAGACGTAGGACAGGCAGGCCACGCAGGGGCCTTGCGGCGATTTGCGCTGGCGCTGACGGTCCATCTCGCTGCGCACCATGTCCCGGAAGGCCTCGGAGCGGTTGGCGTACCCGTGCTCGCCGGCCCAGGCATCGAAGTCCTGGGCCAGTTTGTCGTCGATCGAGATGGTGAAGCGTTCCATGCGGGTTGGGCTCGGCAATAGGGGAAGGGGGCGAGTGGCTCAGCGGCCATGGCGCTGGCGGCTGCCTGCGGATCGCGGTGCTCCGGCGCCTGCCAGCGTCAGATGCTGACGCAGTGGCCCGTTGGAGGTGTCGAAGGTGATCGACAGGCCGGGCCCGTCATGGCCGGGTGCCGCACGCCGCGCGGTGATCAGCGCGACGTTGTGGGCGTCGGTGATCATCGACTCGTCGGTGCTGTAGCGGTAGTACACCGGATACCGGGCGCCCTCCAGCCAGTCGGTCCCGAGGGCCAGTGCACGGCGCTGGCCGACGGTGGCACGAAACGGGACATAGCTGCCTGAACTGACGATCGAGGTCACCTGCACCGGCGTCTCGGAGGCACTGCAGCGCAGCTGCATCCGGGCCACGCAGCTCAGGTGGTAGTCGCCGCTCAGGAACACCAGGTTTTCGATGCGTTCCTTCGCGATGAAATGCAGCAACTCGTCCAGCGAGTCCGGATAGCCGTCCCAGCTGTCCTCATACAGTCCCTCGAGCGGATCCAATCTGGCGTGCTGGCCTGGAGTTGCTGCCTTGATCACATGCCGGTGCATCGGGAAGACCACGCTGGGTGAGACCACAAAGATCGGGGTGCCCCGTTGCTCGCGATGGCGCTGCAGCAGCCAGGCCTTCAAGGCCTTCATCTGTGCTGGCGAGATGATCTGCGAGCCGGTTGCAGCGACGCTGCCGGGGGGATGGCGGTTGCCGCGTTCGCTGCGGGTATCGAGCACGAAGAACGGGAAGCCACCCTTGTCCAGCATGTACCACGAGGGGCCGCCTGGGTTGGGCGCCAGGCGGCGCTGATAGGCCTGGTACAGGTCGCTCAGGCATTGATCCTCGGTGCTCATCTTGAGCGCGGGGACATAGCCATCGCAGAACTCATGATCATCGAGCATCGGGTACAGCGGGATGCGCGAGAAGACGCTGCGCATCGCCGGATGGCCGAGCCAGTCGCGATATGGGGTCTCGTAGACCGACAGGCCGGTCGGCTTGCCCAGGCGGGTGACGCCTGCATCCATGTAGACCTGATCGCCCACCGCGAGGACGAAGGCGGGGGCCGTGGGGCCTTCGGATGACGGCCGGTCATGGAAGCGGCCTTCGGCGATGTCCAGGCGCTCGGCGAGCCGGCGATAGCTTGCGCCCGCCACGGCTTCATCGACCAGCAGGGTAGGCGACTGGCAGCTGAGCAGGGCAAAGCTCAGGCGATCGGATGTTGCCCCGACCCCGGGTGTGCGGTCGGCGGCCTCGAGGGTGGACAGGCTCAGGCGCAGGGCCGGAAACTGCTGCAGGCGGTCCAGGGCCGCGAAGCCCTGTTCGGCCAGTTCGGGATGGGTCTGGTCGCGCGAGAAGCCGTTGGCCGGTGGCACTTCGGCATGCCGGTGATGAGCCAGTACCCAGGCCTTGTCGGGCAGGCGATAGCGCAGCCAATCCCAGAGCGCCGGGGCGTGCTTGCTTGCGATGGACCAGGGCTGTTGGCCTGCCGGGCCGTTCGCTGCCAACGCATCAAAATACGCGTCGGGCAGATCCGCATGACGGCCGCTGTGGTCGATCGGCTCGTCATCGTGAATCGAGATCAGGAAGACCTGCACGCCGTCGGCGAGGGCGGGGCCGGCCCCCTGCCCGGGCTGGAGCCAGGCCTGCTCGATCGGGATCTCGAGATAGGTGATGTCGGTATCGAGCGCACCCTGCGCATCGAGGGGGTCGGCAACGGTGAGACCTTGCGGACGCCCAAAGGCCAGCAGGGCCGCCGGGTCGAAGACATGAAAGCCCGAGACGCCGGCCCGCGCCGCGCTGCCGCTGGCCGGCACACGATCGACAAAGGCCAGAATGGTCTCGGGTGCGCGGGCCACACGGTCCCACACGAATTGCACCCTTACGGTCCAGCCGTTCGGCGCCTTGCGCAGCCAGCCGATGGTCGGCCCGAGCACCGACGCATGGGCCGTGCGGGTCCGGGGACCGATGCAGACCGTTTGGTGTTCGCCGCTGACCGCATCGATGGCCTGCAGCGTTTGGGGCGAGGCCTTCGTGGCGCCCAGTGGGGCCTTGCCCTTCAGGAAATCGGTGATGCGGGGCAGCACCTGGCGACCGGCGTCCTTCCCGAGCCACAGGTCCTGATGCCCGAAGCCGGGCAGGCTTTGCCAATAAAGATCCCGAGTACCGGATGAGGGCAGTGATGCCTGGGCCCGTGCATTGGCAAGCAACTGGGCCGAGCGCTGCGCACCGCTTGGATGGAATACGCGATTGTCCGCACCGGAGAGGAAGTACACCGGAAAGTCGAGCGCCTGGGCCAGGGCCTTTACCGAGGCGAGCACGCGTCCGTGATGATCGGTACTGCGCCGGAACTGCGAGTAGTAGAGCACCTGGGAATAGGTGCCGATGTTGACGCCACCGATCAGGCGGTGAAGGTCGTTGAGGGTCTGCCTGCGCATCTGCTTCAGGTTCATCAGCGGCGCATACAGCACGCTCATTCGGTGGTACTGGGCCAGCCAGGCCGGCCGACGCCACCATGACGACGCTTTCCACCATTCGTCATCGCGGTAACAGAAGCTGGAGAACAGCCAGTCTGTCATCGGCGGGTTGGCAGGGATGCCGCGCTGGTTGGCGGTGGGCCAGGTGCCCAGGGCTTCACGGGCCTGTGCGGTGGTGACGCGGGTATCGAAGTAGTCGCGAGGCACGAGGGGCCGCAGCGTGGCGATCAAGGCATTGCGGGCGAAGTTGTAGGCCGTCAACTCGATCACCAGTCCCACCTGGGTGAGCACCAGCGATCGGATCCGATGACGGATGCGGGGATCGCCCTGCAGCAGCGGCACCATCAGCATCGGCGAACCGATGCAGTGCGCCACGATGCTCAGGGTCTCGGGTGCCTGGCCCGGTTCTTCTGCGCCTTGCTTCTTGCGCATTTGCGCGCGCAGGGAAAGCACGGTGTCGATGGCATTCACGACGTCGGTACGGCCGACCTCGTCGAGCGTGACATAGCTTTCGTGCTGCTCACCGGCGGGACTGGTGCGCAGGTCCACCAGCCAGGGGTCGAAACCGGTGGCGATCAGCTGCGACACCAGGTTGCCGTTACCGGGGCTGGTCTGGGTAAAGGTATTGGCTGCCGCACCCAGGCCGTGGATGGCGAGCACCGGTACCCGCGCGCGCAGGCTCGAGGCGGGCTCAGCCTCGTGCGCGGGCCAGAAATGGTGCAGGGCGGCCAGGGTGGTGGGTACGGCTTGCCCCGCAACGTCGATGAGGGGATGGGTGGCCTTGAAAACGCCCTCGAAGGCCTGTGCAGCACTGGCCTGGGGCGCGAATGCCGCTTCGGGCAGCACCTGGTAACGGGGCCGGCGCAGGGTCAGCAGATGCGCCCCGAGGATGGCGCGCGCGAAGAAGCTGATCAGGCTGCCCGCCTGCGACAGCGAGCTGGTCATGTCGCCCTGGCGCACCAGCTTGGTCAGGTAGGTGTTGAAGTTGACGAAGTAGGACAGGTCGGACTTGAGCTGCCCGATGCGATGCAGTTGCTCTTCACCGGCGCGTTGCAGGTACAGCGTCAGGTGGGTGAACTGCCACCAGGGGTTGCCGCGCATGGCCACGGTGAAGACCTTCTTGCCGATCAACCGGTCACCCTGCCGGAACAGGCAGATGTCATCCTCATGCGGCGTGGCTGCTGCCAGGCCATCCCCCGTCACCGCGCTGCCCGGGTGACGATCCTTGCGCGCGTCCAGGCCCCGATAGAGGGGCCGGCCCTCGGAGTCGACGAAAAAATCGCGCCGCACGATCATCTCGTAGTGAAACTCGCGCTGTTCCCCCAGCACCGAGAGCAGCTTCCAGCCGACCCGCAGAATGCTCTCCAGCGGCCCGGTTTCGCCTGGATAAGGCTCGACATCCTGCAGCGGGCGCCTGGCCAGCTTTCGCAACTCGCTACGAGCAACGTCGAACAGCATCATGGGCAGGGCGCCGTTGCCGAGCAGGGCAGCGAGCGCGCGCAGGCGCCGGCCGGCCGGACCCGAGGGCCGCTTGCGGACAAAGTGAACCTCGCCGCGCACCATCAGTTCGGCAGGCTCCTGGGTGCCCGGTTCGACCGCATCGTCCTGGTAGCCCAGTCGCGCGGTCTGGATCGGCAGGGCATGCAGCGGGTCGTCGGTGAAGGCGAAGACATCCTGCATCGGACCGATCGACAGCTCGAGGGACAGGCGGGCACGGCCGGGGGGCCGGCCAGGCACTGCCGGCGGCGTGATGCGGCCGACCAGTCGCTCGCTGATCATCCAGGTGGAGGCCTCGGTGACCGCTGCTGGCAGGCCTTGACCAGCGGACAGCGTCGGTTGCGATCGCAACGATTGAAGGGCCGGGCCTCGAGGGGCCTGTAATTGCCACTGGCCGATCAGGTGATCCAGGGCATGCTCGGCCAGCGCTGCGATCGTCATGGCCGGATTGATGCCCAGGCCGGTCGGGATGATCGAGCCATCGAGCACCACCAGTCCGGGCAGCGGCTCGAGCGTGTCATCGCAGACGTCCTCTGCCTTGAGCGCGCCATTGGACCCATCCAGCGCGCCAAAGACCTGGCCCCAGGCATTGACCACGCCGGCCGACGGCTTGTCCGCCATGCCGCAACCACCCAGGGCATGCACCGTGATGGCCGCTCCGCGCCGCGAACCGAAGGCCCGCTTGGACAGCGAGGGCGCAAAAGGCTCCCACTGGGGATTGGCCAACAGGCCCGAACCCAGGCCGCTGTCCTGGATCATCCGTCGCAGCAGCGCATGGTTGCGGGTGAACAGTGACTGCGGATCGGCATCATGCAACTGCGGCCAATCCACGGTGACGCGCCCGTCGATCGCATCGAAGACCCCGGGGCAGGGCGCATCCTCAAGCTTGAGGGCCCCCTTGCTCTCTTCAGGGCCGAACACCGCATAGATCTGGTGATGCCCCATGCGCTGGGGACTCACCGAAATGGGCTCGCCGAGCAGCGCGTCCTGTCGGCGGGTCGGGTTGCCCTGCGAGAAGCGATGCAGGAAGCCGGCATTGCCGGCCAGTTCGGCAAAGAACCATTGCAGCAGGGCGGGCGCTGCCAGTTCCTGGATCACCGGGCCTTGCCCCTTGCGGTACGGCGGGTTTTCCTGTCCGGCAATCCCGGCAGGCACGTGATCGCGCAGGTCCACCATGCTGGCAATGGTCGGGCCCACGCCCCGCTTGCCCGCCGCGAGTGTCGGATCGGCAATGGCGTTGACCGGTGCCACCTGGTCGGGGCCGACCGCGATCAGGTCGCCATTGCCGGAAAAGCCTTGTCCGAGCCGGCTCGACAGGCGAAGGCCTGGCCCGCGGCTGCGCATCAGGATTTCGGTGCTGCCCAGGGTGCCGGCTGCCAGGATGACGCGAGCGCAGCGGATCGGTCGCAGGGGCGGGAGGGCGCGGCGCAGGGCCGGGTCGGTGACGCTGACGTGCACCAGCCAGCCGCCGTCGCGATTGGCGGGATCGCAGGCACTGACATGGCTCACGGTGACGCCGGTGAAGATCTGCGCGCCCTGCTGGAAGGCCTTGACCAGATAGTTGCGATCCAGCGTGCGCTTGGCCCCGTAATTGCAACCGGAAAAACAATCGCCGCACTGGATGCAGGCATTGTGCTGTACGCCCAGCGCATCGATGCCTGAGGCAAAGCTGACCGCGACCTCCGGGTTGCAGTACTGGGCGGAAACGCCATTGCCGTCGGCGAGCCGTCGCATGGCGAGGGTCTTGGGCGGGTGCATGCGGCGCGGGGCCTGGGCGGCATTCTGCTGCGCCTGGCTCAGGGTCTGCCCGGGCGGTATCGGCTGCGGCCGGATCATCCGGTGCACGCGCTCGTAGCTGGCCTGCAAGGCCGGCAGCCGGATCGATGCGGGCCAGTGGCCGTTTGCGAAGATGGTGGCATGCGGTTGCGCCATCACGCCAGCATTGATCAGCGAACCGCCGCCCAGGCCATTGCCCACCAGCACATTCATGTCCGCGCTCAGGCGCAGGTCGAACAATCCGGACGGATCACCGAGGGTGGCTCGGGCCCCGCCCGGATTGACCCGCGCGAAGGCCGGCAGGTCGGACAAGGCCTGGGGAAAATCTCCCGGCGCATATTCACGACCGCGCTCGAGCAGGCCTACGCGTAGTGCCCGGCCATTGGCATGGGTACCGGCCAGGCGTGCGGCGGCCACCGAACCGCCATAGCCGCTGCCCACGATCAGGACATCGAAATCCGGCGCATCACCGCCCGGGGCCTGGTCCAGTTGCCGGGCCAGGACTTCGACGCCTTGTGACAGGCGGTCATGCACCTTGGGTGAATCGCTCATGGGGGTGTGCTCAGCGCAGGACGATCTTCTCGAGCATCTGGCGCAGGTCCTTGGGCCGCACCGGTTTGCGCATCACCGGAATGCCCAGCGCCTCGGCCCGGCTGCTCACGGACTCGCTGGCATCGCCGGTGATCAGGATGGCCGCTGCATGGCCGAGCAGGGCGATGCGCTCCTCGAGAAAGTGCAGGCCGGACTGGCCATCGCGCAGGCGCAGATCGATCAGCAGCACCTGGTAGCGCCCTTCGTTGAGCATCGTGGCGGCCTGGCCGGCATCGCCGGTCACCCCTACCCGGCAGCCCCAGCTGCCCAGCAAGGTGGCCAGGGCATCGCGCACCTCGGTCTCGTCATCGAGCACCAGCACCCGCAGTCCTTCGAGCGCCGAAGACGCCGCGGGCTCGGCGGCCTCGGCTGGCGCATCGGGCAGGGCCTGATCGGTCAGCGGCAGGCCGAGCATGAAGCGGGTCGCGCCAGGCTGGCTGTTCACGGTGCAGCTGATCCCCATCTTCTCGCACAGCCGGCGCACGATGGCCAGTCCCAGGCCGATGCCGCGGGCCCGATCACGGTCCGGGTTGCGCAGCTGGTAGAACTCTTCGAAGATGGCCTCCGTCTCCTGCGGCGGAATGGCACCTCCGTCATCGAACACCTCGAGTTCGGCGTTGCGCTGGTCGCTGGTCCAGGCGGTCAAGCGGACCGTCCGGATGGCGCCGTGCTTGATGGCATTGTCGAGCAGGTTGCGCAGTACGCGCTCGAGCATTGCCTCATCGGCCTGCACCCGCAGGTGCGGGTCGGCAAATACCTCCAGCTTGAGATGGCGGGACTCGGCGATCTGGCTGTATTCGGTACCCAGGCGCTCGATCAGCCGGCTCAGCGAGACCGGCGTCAGATGCGCGTTCATCGAGGCGGTATCCATCTGCGAGACATCGAGCAGGGCGTTGAGCAGCGAGGTCAGCGAGGTGATGGCCGCGCCCATGCGCTTGACGATCGGCTCCGACTCGGCGCCGATATTGCGCAGCGACAGGGCCGCCTGGTACATCGCGATGGTCTGCAGCGGTTGCCGCAGGTCATGACTGGCCGAGGCCAGAAAGCGCGACTTGGCCAGGCTCGCCTTCTCGGCCACATCGCGTTCGTGGGTGACCTCGGCCTGCTTGGCCTGCAAGGCCTTGACCAGGCGCGCATTCTCGTAGCGCATCGCAAAACCGGCCTGTGCGCGGGCCTCGGCATCGCGGCTGAAGGCGGCAAACACGAACAGGTAGGCCAGCACCAGCAAGCCGATCATGATGCCCAGCAGGCGCGGTTCGGTGGCGCCGAAAAACGTCCAGCCCAGGGCCAGAAAGCCAGCCACCGGGAAGGCGTAGGCCCGAAAGTGTCGCCACAGCAGTGCCGAGGCGGGCACGGTACCGGCGATCAGGCCGAGCAGGAAAATGGTGGCCACCGACTGCCACTGCAGGTCGTACCAATGCATGAAGATCGCCACGCCCAGACCCATCGTCACCCCGTTGGCGACGCTGAAGCGCCAGAGCCACAGCCGCATCTGGTCAGGGCTGACCAGGGACTTGCTGAAGCGGTCGGCCATGATCACGCGCAGGACCAGCAGCCCGTTGACGATGGCAAACCAGATCAGCGGCCCCAGGGGATGGGTCTCGGTACTGGCCCCATAGGCGAGCACGGCGCTGACCCCGGTCACCCCGAGGGGAATGCGGCGCGATTCGGCGGCCTGCAGGCTGACCTGCTCGGCCAGAAAGGCCTGCTCGAGCCCGGCCTCGGTGAGGTCGTTGGGGATGGCGGGATCTTGATTCATGGGCGTGAAGTGCGGCTCATCGTTGGCGTGTGCCCTGCAGCAGCGGGCCTCGCCTGCGGTCGATCAGGTGACCGAGCCAGGCAATGCCCAGAAAGCAGATCAGGAAGGTTTGCTGGACCAGGTAATACGGGCCGCCGTCGCGGCTGAACCAGGGCAGGGACAGGGGTTCGAGATAGGTGACCATGGCCAGCAGCACCAGCAGCAGTGCAGGCAGCAGCCAGGCCTGCCAGTTGGCGGGCGGAACGCCACCCATCAGGGCCCTGGCCTCGGGCAGCCAGTGGGTGCGCCCGAAGTAGGACAGGCTGGCCGCCAGCAGCAGGGCGGCCTCGAGCAGGAAGGAGGCGTGGGCATGACGCCACAGCGACCAGCCCTGGGGGGGCAGATCCATGACCATGGGCAAGTCGGGCCGATGCACGATCAGGTCGAGCCACCAGTGCGACCAGGCCACCAGGAAGAGGATCAGCAGGGCGCGCGGCCGTATCGTGGGTTGCAATGCGCGGCAGGCTGCGGCAAAGGCCAGGCTGATCAGCAGGGCGCCGAGAAAATGATGGCTCAGGGTGGTCTTGCTCAGGTCCAGGGCCCAGGCCCAGCTCTGATCCTGATGCCATTCGGGGCGCACCTGCCAGTCCTCGAGGTGGAAGCAGCCCAGAGCCAGCGACACCAGGTCGATCAGGTTGGCCGCGAGCAGGAACCACCACAGCGGCACGTCCCGCGCCGCCGACTTGCCCAGGATGCCCGCCGCACAATGTCCAACAACCATGCAACACTCCAAGCATGAGGCAGGGCCCCCTGACGCGGACCGGCCGCCGCCTGATGCGGGCGGGGCGGCCGGAAAGGGCAGGGCCCAGGCTCTGTGCAAGAGTGTACATTCATCCGCACGCCTGACGAGCGGGCGGTGCGCACCGCCTGCGGCCCACCAGTCCCGCAATAGGCGCACGAGCCCCACAAGCCCTGCAAGGCCCACAGAACCCGACGACGATGTCTGAACTTTCCTTGCCAGCGCGCGCCGACGCGCCACTGCATGACGCCGCGGCCCGGCATTCCTGGGAGGCGCTTCGTCGCCTCATCGCCGAGGGTGCCCCGGTGCATGCGCGTGATCGCCAGGGGGCGTACCCCCTGCATCATGCCGCCCGACTGGCGCCGGCGGCCAGCGCTGCCCAGATCCGCCGGCAGCGCCAGACCTTGGAGGTGCTGCTGCAGGCTGGTGCCGACCCCGATGCCCGCGACCGCCGTGGCAACACAGCGCTGCACCAGGCGGCGCGCTGCCGTGCCTCTGCTGCGGCCAAGCTGCTGCTTGCAGCCGGCGCCGATCCCCGCCTGGCCAACCGCAGCGGTTCGACGCCCCTGCACCTGGCGGTGCAGGTCTCCTCGATCAAGGGCTCAGGATCGATGGCGATGCGTTACCAGCAGCGCGGCATCATCCGCCTGCTGTTGCGCCATGGCGCGCGCGTCAGTGACCAGAACGCCGCCGGGCGCAGCGTGCTGGAGTGTGCCCGCTCGCCCTGGTTGCAGGCCCTGCTGGGCCAGGACCTGTCCTGAGGATTGGTTCCAGCGTGGTGTGCCGTATTAGTCCAGGGCCACGATCACGCGACCGTCGACCTGCCCTGCCAGGACTTTTTCCAGGTGTCCGGGCAGGTCATCCAGTGCAATGCTGCGGGTCTGGGACAGGACGCCCGAAGGTTTCAGGTCGCCGGCCAGCCTTTGCCAGAGGTGGGGCTGCAGGTCGATGTGGGTCATCAGGGAAACGCCCAGCAGGCTGACGCTGCGAAGGATGAAGGGCAGGACATTGGTGGCCAGTGCGTTGCCACCGGCATTGCCGATCGCGGCCACGACGCCCTTGGGCCGGGTGGTGCGCAGCAAGGCATCGAGGACCGGGCCGCCGACCGAATCGATGGCGCCTGCCCACAGGGCCTTGTCCAGGGGCTTGCCCCCATCCGGCACCTCGCCATGCACTTGATGTGCACCCAGCGCCAGCAACCGCTCACGGGCTGTCGCCTTGCGACTGATGGCATGCACCTCATGGCCCAGGCGCGCGAGCATGTCGATCGCGTGACTGGCCACGGCGCCACTGGCGCCGCTGATGGCAACGGGGCCATTGCCGGGCCTGAGCCCCTGTCGCTCCATCAACTCGATGCACAGCGCCGCGCTGTAGCCGGCCACGCCGATGGCGGCGGCATCCTGCAAGCTGAGCCCGGCGGGCAGGGGGCGGACCCAATCGCCCGGCAGGCGCACATGGGTGGAAAAGCCGCCATCGTGTTCCACGCCCAATCCGCGCGAGTGGGCCAGCACCGCATCGCCCGGCTTGAAGCGCGGATCGCCGGAGGCCAGCACGACGCCCGAGAAATCGAGTCCGCCGATGCGCGGGAACTGCCGGATTACCTTGCCTGCGGTGGTGGCCGCCAGCGCATCCTTGTAGTTGATGCCGGCAAACGCGGTGCGCACCAGTACATCACCGGCGCTCAGTTCGGCCACGGTGAGCGAGCAGATGCGGCCCCGCACCTGCTGCTGGTCGTCCTGCAGGATGCGGAAGGCGCGGACCGTGGTGGTGTCAAGGGATGGGTTCATGGGGGCTTTCCGGCTTGGGTCTTGGGTTACGTGCCGGCGCATGGGCATGGCGGCATTGAAGGCAGGTCCGGTGCATGGTAGCAAGGCTCCGGGCGACGTGCCGGTACCCATTCTCAGTTGCTGCGTGAGCCGGATCGCTGCGAGGCTTGCGTGTTCCATTTTTCATTGCATTGATAAAAAAACGGAATCTCGTTAGCATCGGGCCAGCCCCACTCAAAGCCTGCCAAGATGTCCCATCCCCTTTCCGGCGTCACCGTGCTGGACCTGACCCAGATCTACAACGGGCCCTATGCCACCTTCCTGCTGGCACAAGGCGGCGCTGAGGTCATCAAGATCGAGCCGCCCGAGGGCGAGCACCTGCGCAAGCGCCAGGGTGCCAGTGGCGCGGCCATGCCCTTTGCCATGCTCAATGCCAACAAGCAGGCCATGACGCTCAACCTGAAGACGCCCGAGGGGCGCGCGCTGCTCCTGCGGCTGGTGGCGCAGGCCGATGTGCTGGTCGAGAACTTTGCGCCGGGCGTGATGGACCGGCTGTCGCTGGGCAGCGCCATCCTTCACGAGACCAACCCGCGGCTGATCTATGCGGCCGGCTCGGGGTACGGCCGCAGCGGACCCTACCGGGACTACCCGGCGATGGATCTGACCGTCCAGGCCATGACCGGCATCATCGACACCACGGGCTATCCCGATCGTCCCCCGGTCAAGGCCGGGCCCGCGGTAGCCGATTTCATGGGCGGGGTGCATCTGTTCGGCGCCATCGTCTCGGCCCTGTACCAGCGCGAGCGCACCGGCAAGGGTTGCGTTGTCGAGGTGGCCATGATGGAGGCGGTCTATCCCACACTGGCCTCCAGCCTCGGGTTGTTCTATGGCTCCGGGGGCGGGGCGGCACCGCGCACCGGCAACCGCCATACCGGCCTGTCCCTGTGTCCCTACAACGTCTATCCGACGCTCGATGGCCACATCGCCATCATCACCAACAACGAGACCCATTGGCGGCAATTGGCGCAGGCCCTGGGCTGCCCGCAATGGCTCGAGAGTCCGGGCTGGGCCACGGTGCGCAGCCGTTGCGATGACATGGATGCGGTCGATGCGGCGGTCGCCGCGGTGACCCGCACCCAGACCAAGGAGCAATTGTTCGAAGTGCTGATCCGCCATCGGGTGCCCTGTGCGCCGGTGCGCACCTTGCAGGAGGTGGTGCATGATCCGCACCTGCATGCCCGTGGCGCGCTGCACTGGGTCGACCACCCAGAGTACGGACGCCTGGTGCTGCCGTGCAGTGCCTTGCGCTTTCCGGATCAGGAACCGGTGCCCTACAAGCCGAGCGCCCCCCTGGGCGCCGATACCGAGCAGATCCTCAGGGCCCGTCTGGGCCTGAGTGCCGGCGAAGTGCAGGCCCTGCGGGCGCTGCAGGCCTTGTAGCGCGAGGCGCGGGCGGGTCAGGGCCCGCTGGTAAGGGCCCGGGGGTAAGGGCCCGCAGGCGCTCAGGGCTGGCCGGCCCCGGCCTGTCTCACCTTGGCCAGCAGGACGTAGACCGGATCATCGGGGGCGCAGGCCCCCTGCGGCTGGCGCCGGCCGAACAGCGTTGCGGCCTGAGCCAGTTCGGGGCGCGGCCGCTCGTCGATCCAGTCGTAGATGACGACGCGCTCGGCGATGCGCCACTGCCCCTCGCGCTTCTCGAAGCGGTCGGCATAGCGGCCACACAGAAAGGTTTCGCGCGACTGGCCGTCGCGTCCCTGCGAGCTCTGGAGCGCCATGAAGGCACTTTCGACTGCGGCCTGGGACCCATGCAATTCGATGAGGATGTTGCCGATGATGTGGCTGCGCGGCGAATGGCGTCGCAACTGGGGCAGGGCCTGGTCGATGAAGCCGGTGGCCGGGCCGTTGTAGGCCCCGTGCCGGTCGGTGGCATCGGGCCAGTAGGCGCTGCGCAGGCTGTCCTCGTCGGCTCGGTCGATGCCGCGGCAGTAGCGGTACAGAGCCTCGCGGATGGCTTCACGGTCGAGCAGGGATGCCAGGCGCGGGTCGCAGTCGAGGGCATGGACGGAGGCATCGGCGGAGGCGGGGGCGGGTGGTGTCGGCATCTGAAATCCTCGTCACATCGGAAAATTTGGTTCCATTTAACAGTAAAAACCCGAAAAAATGGAATCGATCTTGACGCCTGCGGAACCGCGACATAGTCTTGCAAGGCGCGTGCCTCCGGACGCTTTGCTGCCAGTGGGGCAGCGCAGCCAGGCACTTCCAGCCACCCGACACGAGACACCTGATGAGCCCTGATTACGCCAGCTACCGTTACCTCGACATCCGCTGCGAAGGCGGGATCGCCACCCTGACCCTGAACCAGCCTGACAATCGCAATGCGATTCATGCCGAAATGCATGCCGAACTGGAACGCATCTGGGGCGATCTGGGCAACGACAAGTCGGTCAACGTGATTGTCTTTACCGGCGCCGGCAAGACCTTCTCGGCCGGGGGCGACATCAAGCGCATGGCCAGCCGCTTCGGCACCGATGAGGGCTGGGAATATTCCCTCAAGGTGCCGACCTCGACGCGGCGCCTGTTCGAGAGCATCCTGGAGGTTCAGCAACCGATCATCTGCGCGGTCAATGGCGATGCGGTCGGCCTCGGGGCGACGCTGGCCCTGTTCAGCGATGTGTCCATCATTTCCGAGACCGCCAAGTTCGGCGACTCGCATGTCAAGGTCGGTCTGGTGGCCGGTGATGGCGGCGCCGTGGTCTGGCCCCTGCTGGTCGGGCCGGCGCGTGCCAAGGAATTCCTGATGCGCGGCAAGCTGATCGATGGCCGCGAAGCGCATCAGATGGGGCTGGTCAACCATGTCGTGGCGCCCGACCAGGTCATGGCCAAGGCCCGCGAAATGGCCGAGGAACTGAATGCCTTGCCGCCGCTGGCGGTGCGCTGGACCAAGCTGTCGGTCAACAAGTGGCTCAAGCATCAGCTCAACCTGATCCTGGATGCCTCCATCGCCTACGAGATGCTGTCGATCAACTCCAAGGACCATCACGAGGCGGCCATGGCCTTCATCGAAAAGCGCAAGCCGGTCTACAAGGGCATGTGAAGGGGCGGACATGGCCGGGCAACTGTCCTCGCAAACGGACTGGAACCTGCTCGATGACGAGCAGTTCCGGCGTATCGCCGCCGAGTTCTTTGAAACCCATGTGCCGAGGCACCTTCGTTTCCTGAGCCGGCGGCCGCGCTGGGCCGAGGTCAGCGAGTGGTACATGACGATGTCGCGGCATGGCTGGCTGGTGCCGGGCTGGCCGCGCGAGCACGGCGGCATGGGCCTGTCCCAGTCCAAGATTCTGGTCTACATGGAGGAGCTGGAGCGCTGTGGTGCCCCGCGCGTGATGGACCAGGGGCTGATGAACCTGGGGCCGGTGCTGATTGCCCGCGGCACCGAAGAGCAGCGCCAGCGCTTCCTGCCCAAGATCCTGTCCGGGGAGCATCTCTGGTGCCAGGGGTATTCGGAACCGAATGCCGGCTCGGATCTGGCCAGCCTGCGCACCGAGGCGGTGATCGAGGGCGATCATTTCGTCATCAATGGCCACAAGATCTGGACCAGTGTGGCCTTCGATGCCAATCACATGTTCGCCCTGGTGCGTACCGACAAGACCGTCAAGAAGCAGGCCGGCATCAGCTTCGTGATGATCGACCTGCGTCAGCCGGGGGTGACGGTGCGGCCGATCCGCAACATCGCCGGCCATGAGGAGTTGTGCGAGGTCTTTCTCGACAACGTGCGCACGCCGCTGACCAACCTGGTCGGACAGCTCAACGATGGCTGGCAGGTGGCCAAGGCCTTGCTGGGCTTCGAGCGTGTCTGGTCGGGCTCGCCGCGCCAGTCCACGATCGCGTTGCTGCGCCTGCGACAACTTGCGCGGGCCAGCGGCAAGATGGAGGATCCGGCCTTCGTGGACAAGCTTGCCCAGGTCACGATGGATGTCCTCGACAGCGCGGCTGCCTACGAGCGCTTTGCACAGATCATGCGCACCGGCGGCAGCTTCGGATTCGAGGTCTCGATGCTCAAGATCTGGGCCACCGAGACCTGTCAGCGTGTGACCGAACTGATGGTCGAGGCGGCCGGTGATCTGGGCATGCTGGCGGGCGATGTGGCGGTCGGCGATGAACAGATCGATGTCCTCTACCCCTTTCTCGAATGCCGGGCCTTCACGATCTATGGGGGCTCGAGCCAGGTCCAGCGCAACATTCTGGTCAAGAACGTGCTGGACCTTCCCGGCTGATGACCTGCAACCCAACCTGCATCGAGGATGGCACCAGTGCCTGAAGACAACCGCGACGAACAGATGAGCCTGCTGCGCGAAAGCGTGGTCGAGTTCGTGCGGCGCAATGCCGACATGAAGCGGCTGCGCCAGCAGCGCGAACAGTTGCCCGGCACCAACCCGGGCCTGCTGCAGGACATGACACAGATGGGCTGGTTCGGCATCCTCGTGCCGGCGGCGCAGGGGGGGCTGGGCCTGGGCCACGGCGAGATGGCCGTCGTGCTGGAGGAACTGGGCAAGGGCCTGCTGGCCGAACCCCTGGTGGCCTGTGCCGTCCTGGCCGGCCGCGTGCTGGCGCAGTGCCCCGCCGAGGGGAAGGGTGGCGCCTTGCGCAGCGAATTGCTGGCCGCCCTGGCGCAGGGCTCGCAGCTGCCGGTACTGGCCTTCCAGGAGGGCCTGGGGGCCCTCGAGCCGCAGGCCATCACGACCGTGGCTGAGCCGCATGGCGATGGTGTGAGCCTGAGCGGGAGCAAGCGCTTTGTGGCGGGTGCGGCGCTGGCCAGCGGCTTTGTGGTCACGGCGCGCAGTGCCGCGGGCCTGGGACTTTACTGGGTCCCGCTGGGCACGCCGGGCCTGAGGCTTGGCCACGAGTGGCGTGCCGATGGCTCGCCCAGTGGCGTGCTCGACATGGCGCAGGTCCAGGTGCCGGCGCGCGCCGTGCTGATGCCCGCGGGCAGTCAGACGGAAGGCCTGATCACACAGGCCCTCGATGAGGCTGCCGTGATGGCGGCAGCCGAGATGCTCGGGGTGATGTCGGCCGCCTTGCAGATGGCGCTGGCCTACTTGCGTACCCGGGTCCAGTTCGGCAAGCCGATTGGCAGCTTCCAGGCCTTGCAGCACAAGGCGGCCGACCTGTATGTGCAGCAGGAGCTGAGCCGCGCCGTCCTCGCGGAAGCGGTCAAGGTGCTCGAGACCGGAGGTGATGCGCAGCGTCGTGCCCTGGTGGCGAGCCGCTGCAAGAGCCGTTGCAGCGATGCCGGCTTGCGGGTCACCCGCGAAGTGATCCAGCTGCACGGGGCAATCGGCTTTACCGATGAATATGATGCCGGCCTGTACCTCAAGCGCGCCCTGGTGCTGTCGGCCTGGCTGGGCAATGCCAGCGCCCACCGGCGTCGCTTTGCAGCCCTGTCTGATGCCGATCTCGCGGTATAGAATGAGTCTCCCCTTGCCCAACCTGGAAAGCCGCTGATGATCCGTGCCGTCGGTCGTGCCCTGGCCATTTTCGATGCCTTCGACAATGACCACACCAGCCTGAGCCTGCAGGAGATCGGCGAGCGCATCAAGATGCCCAAGACCACGGCGTTTCGCCTGGTCGCGACATTGGAGCGGGCGGGCTTTCTGATCCGCATGGACAACCAGCAGTATTGCCTGTCGCTCAAGCTGGCCCGGCTCGGGGGCATGGTGCGCAGCACGCTGAGTGTGCGCGATGTGGCCCGTCCGGTGATGCTCGAGGTCAACCAGGCCACCAGCGAAACCATCACCCTGAACAGCATCGTCGGCAACGAGCGCATGGTGCTCGAGGTGGTGGATACCCCGTCACCGCTGATGTCGATGGCGCGTCCCGGGCAACACATGCCGATGCTGCTGGGCGCGAGCAGCCGCATCATGATGGCCTATATGGCAAGCGATGAACTGGATCGGGTGCTCAAGGCCAACAGCGCCGGGCAGCCCTTCGATCGCGCCGCCTTCGATCGCGAGATCGCGCGTTTCCGTCGCCAGGGCTATGCCATTTCGCGCGGCCAGCGGGTGCCGGGCCTGACCGCGATTGCCGCCCCGATCCATGACATGCAGGGACGCGTGCGGCACTGCCTGTCCCTGACCGGGCCGAGCGTGCGCATCGACCCGCGCGATCTCGAGTTTGCCGAGATCATGGTGCAGGCCAGCCGTGACCTGTCCAACCGGCTCGGGGCCAGCCCGCAAGGCCTGGCCGATCTGGAGCAGGCCACCGACCATGAGGCCAATGTGCAGGCGGTCAAGGCTGCTGCACGCAAGAAGCCTGCGGCGGCGGCAAAGCGGGCACCACGCCGCAAGGCCGCTGCTGCCGGTTGACGCGACTAGCGTGCCAGCCAGCCGCCATCGAGACTGAGGGCGGTGCCCCGCATCTCGCTGGCCGCTTCGCTGCACAGGTAGAGCGCGAGGCTGGCCACCTGTTCCGGCGACACCACATGACCCGAGGGCATGTTGCCAGCAGCAATGCGCTGTTGTGCCTCCTGGCGCGAGATCTGCTCCTGTTCGGCCAGCAGCTTGGCATTGCGATAGAAGATGCGCGTCGACACATCGCCCGGGCAGATGGCATTGCAGGTGATGGCCGTACGTGCGGTCTCCAGCGCGACGGCCTTGGTCAGGCCCACCAGGCCGTGCTTGGAGGCCACATAGCTGGAGCGGTCGATGCCACCCGCCAGGCCGTACACCGAGGCGATGTTGATGATCCGTCCCCAGCCCTGCTGACGCATCGCCGGCAGGGCGGTGCGGATGGTGTGGAAGGGAGCATCCAGATTCAGGGCCATGATCTGGTCCCAGCGCCCGGGCGGATGTTCCTCGATCGGTGACTTGTGCTGCGTGCCGGCATTGTTGACCAGGATGTCGAGGCGACCGAATTGCTGCAGCACTTGCGGGACCAGGGCCGCTGCCTGCTGCGGATCGGACAGGTCGGCGGGCAGATGGCAGACGTATGAACCGGACAGCGCCCCCAGGCTCTCCACCAGTTGCACCAGCGCAGCCGCTTCGCCAAAGCCGTTCAGG
The DNA here is from genome assembly GCA_029977705.1 of Burkholderiales bacterium. Lineage (GTDB taxonomy): Bacteria > Pseudomonadota > Gammaproteobacteria > Burkholderiales > Burkholderiaceae_E > JAPOKJ01. The sequence continues at coordinate 21,413 of JAPOKJ010000045.1, forward strand.
GCCAGGCTGGCGCCCTGGCTGGCCAGGGCCCGCGCAATCGCCAGTCCGATCCCGTCGGTGGATCCGGTGACCAGGGCGACGCGCCCGGCGAGGGGGCGCACGGTGGGCGCGACCAGGGGATTGTTCATGAGACTTTCAGTCGAGCTGGATGTTGAGGGGCTGGATCACCCGCGCCCAGATCCGCGTGTGCTCGTCGATCAGTTCGGCGAACTGCTTCGGGCTGAGCAGCGGAGCGCTGGCACCGCTGGCCTCCAGTTGGGACTGGACTTCGGGCAGCCTGAGAATCTCGTTCACCACGCGATTGATCTGCCCGATCACGGCAGGCGGTGTAGCGGCCGGCGCCATCAGGCCGTACCAGGAATAGGCTACCACCTGGGGCAGGCCGGACTCCTTGAAGGTGGCCACCTCCGGAGCCAGGGGCAGGCGCGTGTCGGAGGTCATGCCCAGTGCCTTGAGCTGGCCCGCCCTTACCCGGGGCAGGGCGGTGGCGACGGCATCGAAGCTCAGTTGCACATGCCCCGCGAGCAGATCGGCAGTGGCCGGACCGGAACCCTTGTAGGCGACATCGGGGATGTTGACCTGGGCTGCGGCCCGGAACATCTCGTCGACCAGATGGGTGGACGAGCCCACACCCAGCATCGCCAGGTTGAGTTTGCCCGGATGGGCACGGGCCCAGGCCACCAGGCCGCGCACATCGCTGGCCGCTACCGAGGGATGGGCCACCAGCATGAAAGGGGTCTGTCCGGTCAGGGCCACCGCCGTCAGGTCGCTGCTGCGAAAGGGCATCTTGCGAAACAGCAGCGGATTGGTGGACAGGGTGCTGGTCGTGGCCATCAGCAGGGTATGACCATCCGGCGCTGCCTTGGCCACCATGTCGGCGCCCAGCATGGTCGAGGCCCCCGGCTTGTTTTCGACCACGACCGGCTGGCCGAGCCGCTCGGACAGGCGCGTGCCCAGGGTGCGGGCCAGGATATCGGTGAAACCGCCTGGCGCGTAGGGCACAACGATGCGGATCGGGCGGTCCGGGTAAGCCTGCGCGCCCAGGGGCAGCAGCAGGCAGGCCGAGGCGGCCAGCAGGGTCCGCAGGCGTGGGATCAGGCGCATATCCGTTGTCCTTGCTCGTGGTTCATGGGCTCGTTTTCAGCTCGTGGCGGATGCCCGGCTTTATTCGGGAGATTGAATCATATTCCGCTTGAGAGAACCAGATCCATTTTAAATCTTCGAAATCGGGGAGCCGGATCGCGTCCTTTTCCGTATCCCGCCCGCTGGCGAAGCATTCAATTTTGGAGTGACGCCCGCCGCCCCCTTCGAGGACCGGAACGCCCGCATTGCATCTATTGGTTGTTCCGCTTGACGAATCAAGTTCCAAATGGAAGAATCGTCCGCGATTCAACGACCAGGGCCTGCGTGGCGGCAACGATGAGCAAAGACAGCTGGGAACTCTCCGAGGAGCTGAAGCAGGTGCGCGACACGGTGCGCCGCTTCATGGCAAGCGAGGTCAAGCCGGTCGAAGATCGCCTGCCGCACGATGCCTACGAACTGCCCGAGGAAGTCCTGGGCCCCTTGCAGGAGAAGGCGCGCGCCATTGGCCTGTGGTGCCTGCGCTCTCCCCAGGAATACGGCGGCGCCGGGCTGAACCTGCTGGGACAGGCGATGGTTGCCGAGGAGGCCGCCAAGTGCCGCATGGGCGCCTATGTGCCGGCCTGCGGCGCCTTCGGGGCCGACCCGCCGAATGCCATCTTCCTGGGCAGCAAGGCGCAGATCGAGAAATATGCCGTGCCGGCGATCCAGGTCGGGCGCAAGAACTATGTGGCGATCAGCGAGGCTTCGGGCGGTGCCGATCCGGCGCGTGCCATCCGCACCCGCGCCGTGCGCAAGGGGGACCGCTACATCCTCAATGGCAGCAAGATGTGGATCACCGGTGCCGATGGCGCCGATTGGGGGCTGGTGTTCGCGCGCACCGGGGAGCAGGGCGATCGGGGCGGCATCAGTTGCTTCATTGTCAATGGCCGCCCCAAGGGCATGAGCCTGAAGGAGATTCCGGTGATCCGCTCGTACTCGCCCTACGAGATCAACTTCCAGGACGTCGAGGTCCCGGTCGAGGACCGGCTCGGCGAGGAGGGGCAGGGCTTCGCGGTGTGCGAGAAATGGCTGGTGGAGGGCCGCGTGCCGTATGCCGCCGGCACCATCGGCATTGCCCAGGCTGCCTTGCAGATCGCGATCGACTGGGCGCGCCAGCGGGAGACTTTCCGCTCGAAACTGGCGGACAAGCAGGCGGTGCAATGGATGATTGCCGACAGCGAGATGGAGTTGCGGGCGGCGCGTCTGCTGGTGTACCAGGCAGCCTGGCAAGGCGATCTGGGGCGCGATCTGAAGACTGATTCCTCAATCGCCAAGGTGATGGCCACGGAGACGGCGGGCCGGGTCATCGACCGCTGCATCCAGATCATGGGAGGGCTGGGCGTGTCCAAGGAACTGCCCCTGGAGCGCTGGTACCGCGAGATGCGCATCAAGCGCATCGGCGAGGGGCCCTCCGAGGTCCATCGCATGGTGCTGGCGCGCGAATTGCTCAGCGGCGGCCGCTGAACGGGGCCCAGACGGATGTCCATCGACTTTGAACTGCTCGAGGACGGCATTGCCGTCATCACCATCAACCGGCCCGACAAGCGCAATGCGCTCGACGGCGAACACTACGAGGCCTTGTCACAGGCCTGGACGCGGGTGCGCGACGAAGAGGCCATCCGGGTCGCGATCATCACCGGCGCCGGTGACAAGGTCTTCAGTGCCGGGGCCGACCTGAAATCCTGGATCGGCCGCAAGGCGGCCCTTTCGGAGATGTGGCAGACCCAGCGCGGCATGCTGCTCAACCGGGGACTGGAAGTCTGGAAGCCGGTGATTGCCGCCATCAATGGTCATTGCCTGGCCGGCGGCATGACCCTGATGCTGGCCACCGATATTCGGGTCACGGCCGAGCATGCCAGTTTCGGGTTGTCCGAGGTCAAGCGCGGCATCATCGCGGCCAATGGCGGTACGCAGCGCCTGATCGAGCAGATGCCGCATGCCATCGCAATGGAATTGCTGCTCACCGGCGACGCCATCGATGCTGCCACGGCGGCGCGCTGGGGGCTGGTGAACAAGGTGGTGCCGGCCGGGCAGGTGATGCCCGAGGCCCTGGCCTATGCCCGCCGCATCGCGGCCAACGCGCCACTGGCGGTGCAGGCCGCCAAGGAGCTGGCCCTGCGCGGCCGGCAGGCAGGCCTTGCCACCGGGCTTCGCCTGGAGCAATTCGTCAACCACATCCTGCGTCAGAGTGAGGATGCGGTGGAGGGGCGCAGCGCCTTTGCAGAAAAGCGCAAGCCCGGCTTCAAGGGGCAGTGAGATGAGCCTGAGCGGTCGTCATGTGATTGCCGGCATCGGGCACACCGCCTTCGGAAAGCTGCCGGGAAGCGATACCGTGTCACTCAATGTGGAGGCCTGCCGCCTGGCGCTGGCAGATGCCGGTATCGACAAGTCCCTGGTCGATGCGGTCTTCGTCAAGGTGCCGACCTCGGCCCACGAGTTCATGTTCGGCCAGAAGGTGGCCGAGGCGCTGGGCATCCAACCGCGCATGGGCGGGGCCTGGGACCAGGGCGGGGCGGCCAACATCACCTTGCTGTCCTTTGCGATCATGGCCATCGAGGCTGGCCAGTGCGAGGTGGCGCTGGTCTGCTACGCCGACAACCCGCGCAGCGGCAATCGCGCGGTGTACGGGCGGGCCCGCGGCGATGATGCGGCCTACGGCTGGTTCTCGACGGCGGCCGGTTACGCGATGATCCAGCGTCGTCACATGATCGAACATGGCACCCGAGCCGAAGACTTCGGCGCCGTGGCCCTGGCCTGCCGCCGTCACGGGGCCGGCAATCCGCTGGCGCAATTGCAAAAGCCGCTGAGCATGGAGGAGTATCTGGCCAGCCCCTGGGTGGTCGATCCCCTGCGCCGCGACGATTGCGCGCTGGTCTCCGACGGGGGCGGTGCACTGGTGGTCATGAGCGCGCGCCGCGCCCGTGAACTGGGCATCAGGGCACCGGTCCCGGTGCTTGGCTTCGGGCATGGCCAGACGTCCTGGGAGGTGGCCTTGCGACCCGGGCTGACCTCGACCATGGCGGCGCGTGCGGCTGGCACAGCCTTCGAGATGGCCGGCCTCACGCCCGCCGATGTTGATGTGGCCCAGATTTATGACTGCTTCACCGTCACGGTACTGATGACACTTGAGGACTACGGCTTTTGCGCGCCAGGCCAGTCTGGCCACTTCGTCGCCGATGGAGCCATCGAGCACGGTGGGCGGCTGCCGGTCAACACCAGCGGGGGCCTGCTTTCCGAGACCGGCATGCCCGGGATGCAGTTGATCATCGAGGGTGTGCGTCAGATGCGCGGCCAGGCGCGGCTTCAGGTGCCCGACGCCAGGGTGTGCCTGGTCACCAACCAGGGCGGGACCATGCATACCCATGCCAGTCTGTTGCTGGGGCAATGCCGATGAACCTGCCCCTGCCGGTGCCCACAGCCCTGAGCAAGCCCTACTGGCAGGCCTTGTCCGAGGGGCGGCTGGTGTTTCAGCGCTGCAGCTGCGGCCATGCCTGGCTGCCTGCGCGGCGCCATTGCCCCGCCTGCCTGGGCAGCGATCTGCAGTGGGAGCAGGCCAGCGGAAAGGGGCGTCTGCTCAGCTGGGTGGTCTATCACACCGCTTATCACGAGGCGTTTGCCTCGCGGCTGCCCTACAACGTGGCCATCGTCGAACTCGACGAGGGGCCGCGCCTGATCACCAACATGATCGATGCTTACGATCAGTTGCGCGGCGATGCGCCGGTGCAGTTGGCCGTGCAACACGAGGACGGCGTCGCCCTGGCACGCTTTCGCATGGATACGGGCGCCTGACACTGGCCCGATGCTTTCAAGGAGACAAGACTCATGACCCCCATCTCGATGAGCCGCCGCACCGCCCTGGCCAGTGCGAGCCTGCTGCTGCCGCTGGGCGCGCGCGCCCAAGTAAGTGACTGGCCCAACCGGCCGGTACGCCTGGTGGTGGCCGGCCCCGCGGGCGCCGGCATGGATATCTTCGCGCGCATGCTGGCCACGCCCCTGCAGGCCGCGCTCAAGCAGCCGATCGTGATCGACAACCGGGCAGGTGCCAACAGCATCATCGGCAACGATGTGGTGGCCAAATCACCACCCGACGGTTACACCTTCCTGTTCACGCCCTCGTCGGCCATCGCGATCAATCCGATCATCCAGCCCAAGATGCCCTACGACACGCAGAAGGACTTGCTGCCGGTGGCGCAGATCGGTGCGGCCGGCATCCTGCTGGTGGTCAATCCGGCCAGTGGCTTCCGTAACCTGCAGGACGTGGTGCGCTACGCGCGCGCCAATCCGGGCAAGCTGGTCTATGGCAGCTGGGGCAACGGCTCGACCGGGCACCTGGCCATGGAAGGCATCAAGAACCACTACAAGATTTTCATGCCGCATGTGGCCTACAAGGGCACGGCGGGCGTGGTCGCCGACCTGCTGGCCAACAACATCAGCATTGCCTTCACCGATATCGCCTCGCCGATTCCCCACATCCGTGCCGGGCGACTGCTGGCCATCGCCGCCACCGGGTCGGCGCGCGGTCCTGCCCTGCCCGAGGTGCCCACGGTGACCGAACAGGGTTTCAAGTTCGACACGGATGGCTGGTACGGCATCTTTGCCCCGGCCGGGACGCCGATGCCGATCGTGCGCCGTATGAACGAGGAGATCAATCGCCTGCTGGCCAGCGATGAGATGAAGCAGAAGTTTCGCGCCCAGAACATGCTGGCCCCCTCGGGCAAGTCGGCTGAGCAGTTCGCTGCCACCGTCAAGTCCGATATCGAGGTGTGGCAGTCGATCGCCAAGGCGATCAACCTGAAGATCGACTGATCCTGCGCCCGCAATGAATTCCCTCTCGCGACCGGCCCACGCGGCCACCTTGCAGGCCCATCAGGACAGTGTGCGGGAGCTGGACTTTACCGACACGCGCGATTTCGATGACGCGCGGCGTGGCTTCATCGCGACCATCCCTGATGCCCGTATTGCCGCACGCTCCGGCGGCATGGCCTGGAGCCTGCGCGAGCATGCCTTCCTGGACGGACCTGCAGCCGATACGGTCAATCCCAGCCTTTGGCGGATGGCACGCCTGAACAGCATCCATGGCCTGTTCGAGGTGACCGGGCGCATCTACCAGGTGCGCGGCTTCTGTCTGGCCAACATCACCTTTGTGGAGGGTGACAGTGGGGTGATCGTGATCGATCCGCTCACCTTCGAGGAGCACGCCCGGGCCGCGCTCGAGCTGTACCAGGCGCATCGCGGCACGCGACCGATCCGGGCCGTGATCTATACCCACAGCCACCGCGATCATTACGGGGGTGTTCGCGGCGTCATCAGTCCCGAGCAGGTGCAGCGGGAGGGCATTGCGGTGATCGCGCCGCAGGGCTTCACCGAGGAAGCATTTGCCGAGTCGATGCTGGCGGGTGTGCCGATGCGGCGCCGCTCCTTGTACCAGTTTGGCACTGCCTTGCCGCCCGGACCCCGGGCCCATGTGGACAGCGGTCTGGGCAAGGCGGTGGGGCGGGGCAGCGATGGCTTCATCGCGCCCAACCAGTTGATTGCGCAGGCCAGCGAGTCCCATGTCATCGACGGGGTCCGCATCGTGTTCCAGCTGACGCCAGGGGCCGAGGCGCCGGCCGAGATGAACCTGTTCTTTCCGGAGCTGCGCGCCCTCAACCTGGCCGAGAACGCCTGCCAGACGATGCACAACCTGTGTCCGCTGCGCGGCGCCAAGACACGCGACGCCCTGGCCTGGGCGCGCTACCTCGATGATGCGCTGGAGCGCTTCGTGCCCTTGTCGGATGTCGTTCTGGCGCAGCACCACTGGCCGGTCTGGGAGACCGGGCGGATCGCCGAATATGTGGCCGGACAGCGCGACATGTATCGCTACCTGCACGACCAGACCCTGCGACTGATGAGCCAGGGGCTGACGCCGGCCGAGATCGGTGCCGAGCTGATGATGCCGGCAGGCTTGTCCCGCCAATGGTATGCGCGCGGCTATTACGGCGCCGTGGCGCACAATGTGGCGGCCATCTATGCCCACTATCTGGGCCCCTATGACGGCCATCCCGCCCACCTGAATCCGCATCCGCCGCGCGAGGCGGCGCTGCGCTATGTCCGCTACATGGGCGGCAGCGCCCGCATCCTGGAGCAGGCGCGTCAGGACTACGAGGCGGGGGATTTTCGCTGGGTGGTGGAGGTGCTCAAGCAGGTGGTGTTTGCCGAGCCTGACCATCTGGCGGCCCGCGCCCTGTGCGCCGATGCGATGGAGCAGCTGGGCTACCAGGCCGAGTCTGCGACCTGGCGCAACAGTTATCTGCAGGCGGCGCTCGAGCTGCGCACGCCCGCTGCGGTCAAGGTCCCGGCGAGCATCTCCATCAGCCCCGATGTGGTGGCCAGCCTGCCGCTCGAGAAATTTTTCGAGTTCCTGGCCATCCGGGTCAATGGTCCGAGGGCCCAGGCACTGCGCGCGCGTATCGACTGGCGGCTGCCCGACGGGCAGTGCCAGCGCATCACGCTGTCCAACGGTGCCTTGAATCACCGCCCGGGCAGCCACGGCGCGAAGGCCGATGTGGTGGTCTGTACTGGACGACAGCAGCTGGCCCGGCTCTTGCAGGGTCCGCAGGCTTTTGTCGAGGCGATCGACCAGGGGGAGCTGGACATCGAGGGCGATCGCGGCCTGCTGCGCGCGCTCGCGCTGGCCATGGATGTCTTCGAGCCGATGTTCAACATCATCGAGCCCTGAGTCATCGGGCACCAGGCAGGGCGGCTCGTCAGGGCGACCTGGCTGGCCTATCATTGCGGCCATGCCCTCTGCCCCGCCCCGTCCGCGCAACCGCTTCGACCTGCCCGAATGGGCGGGCGCCTTCGGCGATCTGGGAACCCTGATCCCCTTCGTGGCGGCCTACCTGGCCGTGCTGCGCATCGACGCTGCTGCGCTTCTGGTGCCGATGGGGCTCGCCTTGCTCGGGGCGGGCCTGTTCTTTCGCACGCCGTTTCCGGTGCAGCCGATGAAGGCGGTCGGTGCCACGGCGGTGGCCCAGGCCAGCCTGGCAGCCGGCATGAGCGCTGCGATCGTGTCGGCCGCCACCCTGATGACCGGCCTCATCTGGCTGCTGCTGGCACTGACTGGTCTGGCCCAGCGGCTGGCGCGCTGGGTACCGCGCTCGGCCCTGCTCGGCGTCGTGATGGGGCTGGGCTTTTCCTTCATGCTCGAGGGCATCCGGCTGATGAGTCAGCAGGCATGGCTGGCGGCTGTCCTGCTGCTGCTGATGTTCGTGATGTTCCGCTTTCCGCGCCTGCCGGCGATGCTGATCCTGCTGCTGACCGGTGTGCTGATGGCCTTGCTGGCACAGCCCGATCTGGGCCGCGCACTGGCCAGCCTGCAGCCCTCGCTGCGCTGGCCGCTGCCGGCCTGGCAGGGCATCGCGATGGCCGACCTGTGGCCGGCACTGGTGCTGCTGGCGTTGCCGCAACTGCCCCTGACCTTCGGCAATGCCTACCTGTCGATCATCGAGGAGAACAACCGGCTCTTTCCGGATCGTCCGGTCACCGGGCGCAAGGTGGCTTTCTCGACCGCCCTCATGAACCTGGGCTCGGGCCTGTGGGGGGGCGTTCCGCTGTGCCACGGGGCGGGTGGCATGGCCGGCCATGTGCAGTTTGGTGCCCGCACCGGCGGGTCATCGATCATTCTCGGGGGGATCCTGCTGCTGGCCGGCCTGTTCATGGCCGATTCGATGGGCACGGTGCTGCGCATCTTCCCGCCGGTCGTGCTGGGCGTGATCCTGTTTCTGGCAGGCTTGCAACTGGCCCTGGGCAGCCGCGACCACGACACTGACAAGGTCGATCGCGCCGTCCTGCTGGCCACGGCAGCACTGGCCACCTGGAATGTCGGGGTGGCCGTGCTGTTCGGCATCATCAGCCATCATGGCCTGCGCCGTGGCTGGATGCGGTTCTAGTGTCCTGTGCCGCAACTAACTTATCTAATGACGAAGTGCAATGAGGGTGAATGCAAGGCGCGGTTCCGGGCCGATAGCGGGACTATCGACCCGGGTTCGCAACGCCGCAGTCGCCCTCATTTCACTTCGCCCCGAAGGGGTTCGATCGGACGAGGCCCTCGGTCGTTCGCCCGCCAGGGCAGATATCACCCGATATCTACCCTGGCGG
>JAPOKJ010000021.1 GCA_029977705.1 Burkholderiales bacterium
ACGTTTTGCCCTGGCCATCCTGGCCGCCGCCGGTGTGGCCCTTTCGGCCTGCACCAGCATGCCCGCCACCAAACCCGCCGGCTGGAATGCGCCGCAGGCCCTGGTGGCGCCATCGTCCTTTACCGGGGTCCACGGCCTGGCCGTCGATCAGAAGGGCCGGCTGCTGGCGGGCAGCGTGGTCGGCTACTCGGTGTGGGAAGTCGATCGCACCACCGGTGCGGCCCGCGTGATGATCCCCGGGCCTGATGGCCAGGCCGATGACATCGCGGTCGGACCCGGCAGCGCGCTCGCCTGGACCAACTACCTGATGGGTATGGTCCGCTATCGCGAGAACGACAGCGCGCCGATCAAGGTCCTGGCCAAGGATCTGCCCGGCCTGAACTCGCTCGACTTCGATCGCCGCACGGGCAAGCTGTATGCCTCCCAGGTGTTTCTGGGCGATGCCCTGTGGGAGCTCGATGTCCAGGGGGTCAAGCCGCCGCGCCTGATCGCCAAGGACATGGGCGGATTCAACGGCTTCGAGGTCGGCCCGGATGGCATGCTGTACGGCCCCTTGTGGTTCAAGGGCCAGGTGGTTCGCATCAATCCGGCCAACGGTGCCATCACCGTCATCAACAGCGAGTTCAAGACACCAGCCGCCGCCAATCTCGATGGCAAGGGCAACTTGTGGGTGATCGACACCAAAACTGGCGAGTTGTGCCGTGTCGAGCTGGCCACCGGCCGCAAGACCGTGGTGCGCACGCTCAAGTCTGCACTGGACAATCTGGCGATCTCGCCTGAGGGCATCATCTATGTGTCCAACATGGCCGACAACGGCATCCAGTCCTTCAATCCTGCCACTGGCGAACTCAAGCAACTGACCAGTGGCAAGCTGGCCGTGCCGGCAGGGCTGCGGGTGGTCGATGGATCGGTCTGGATCGCCGACATCTTCAGTTTCCGCAAGGTCGATGCGCGCAGCGGCGAGGTCACCGACCTGTTCCGGATGCAGGACTCCGACATGGAGTACCCCTTCGGTGTCGGCGTGTCCTCGAAGGTGTTCGGCCTGACCTCCTGGTTCACCGGTACCCTGCAGGTGATCGATCGCGGCACCATGAAGACGCTGGCCATGGTTCATGGCCTGAAGGCTCCGATGGATGCCATCCCGATGGAGGACGGCAGCGTGCTGGTCATCGAGATCGCCACCGGCAACCTGCTGCGCCTGAGCGGTACGGGCTACAAGGACCAGAAGGTGGTCGCCTCGGGCCTGGCCGGGCCGGTGCAGATGACGCTCGGACGTGATGGTGCGGTCTATGTCACCGAAGCGGCCGGCAAGCTCACCCGCGTCAATCTGGCCGATGGCAGCAAGACCACGGTGGCCGATGGCCTGGCACTGCCTGAGGGCGTGGCCCAGACGCCCTGGGGCAGCTTCATCGTGGCCGAGGCTGCAGCGGGGCGCCTGACCGAGATCGACCCGGCCACCGGTACGCGCCGCGTGGTCGCCGACCAGTTGCCGATCGGGCTGCCGGCCGGACCGGGCATGCCGCCTCCCTTCGTGCCTACCGGTGTGGGGGTCGATGCCAGCGGCACCATCTACATGAGCGCTGACCGCAACAACGCGCTGTATCGCATCACGCCGCAACGCTGATCGCAGGACAGGGGCGCGCCCGTGTGCCGCCCCTGCTCCCCGAATCCCCTCTTTCCCTGGTCCGCTTCGGGCCTGAAGGCACCTCCCTCTTGCGCATCGCGATCTTCCTTGCCCTGGCCATTGCGGTGGTCAATGGCTTTGCCCGTTTTGCCTACGCGCTGATCCTGCCCGCCATGCGCGAGGACCTGCTGTGGGATTACGCTGCCTCGGGCTGGCTCAATACGGCCAATTCCATCGGCTATGCGCTGGGCGGCCTGAGCGGCATGCTGCTGCTGGTCCGTTTCAGTGCCTCGCGACTGTTCAGCACCGGCCTGGTGGCCACCGTGATCTGCGTCGCTGCAGTCGGACTGACCCGCGACCTGGGCTGGATGCTGCTGTGGCGCCTGCTGGCCGGCATTGGCGCGGCCTGGGTGTTCTCCTGCGGTGGCGCACTCGTGGCGGCCTACTACAGCAAGGACCCGACCAAGGCGGGTCCGGCCATAGCGATCTTTTTCGCCGGTGGGGGCCTGGGCATGGTGCTCAGTGGCCTGGTCGTGTACCCGGTGCTCTCCGGTGGCCTGAGCTGGTCGGCGGCCTGGCTGGCCCTCGGTCTGAGCGGTGTGCTGTTGGCGGTGCCGCCGCTGCTCAGCGTACGCGGCATCGAGGGTCCGCGTGGCAGCCTGGCCAGCGATCCTTTTCACTGGCGGCCGTACACGCTGATCACCTTTTCCTACTTTCTGTTCGGTATCGGATACATCGTCTACCTCACCTTCGTGATCGCCTGGCTCAAGGAGATGCAGCTGGGCGTGGCGGCCTCCACCGGCCTGTGGGTCCTGCTGGGGCTGGCGGTGATGGCCTCCGGACGCATCTGGCAGCACCCGATGGCCCACTGGCGGCCCACCTCCACCTATGCCGCCGCCACTTTTCTCACGGGTCTGGGCAGTGCCTTGCCCATCGTCTCGCGCAGCCCGATCGTGCTGGCCATCTCGGTGTGCCTGGTGGGGGGATCTTTCTTCATGGCACCGGCCTCGATGACAGCGCTGGCGCGCAAGACCCTGCCGCAGGGCCTGTGGGCCCGTGCGATGAACATGTTCACCATGAATTTCGCAATCGGACAGGCCATCGGGCCGGTGCTGGCGGGCTGGATGGCAGACCGGATGGGGATGAACAGTGCCATGGCCATGGGAGCAGGCGTGCTGGTGATATCGTCACTGCTCGGTCTGACGCAATTTCGCGCCCGATCCTGATCACGGTTCCAGATGCTCGCCTATCGTCATTCCTTCCACGCCGGCAACCACGCCGATGTCCTCAAGCATCTGGTGCTCATGGCCGTACTTGCGTACTTCAGGGACAAGGACAAGCCCTACTGGGTGATCGACACCCATGCCGGTGCCGGCCTGTATGCCCTCGATGGAAAGCATGCCCAGACCAATGCCGAGCACCTCGATGGCATCGCGCGCCTGTGGCGCCGCGACGACCTGCCGCCCCTGGTGCAGGACTACGTCACCCGGGTGGCCGAGCTGGCCCTGGCGGCGGGCTCGCCCGAGGGCAAGGCCCTGACCCGCTATCCCGGATCACCGGCACTGGCGGCCTCGATGCTGCAAGCCGGCGACAAACTCAAGCTCTACGAACTGCACCCAAGCGACTTCACCCTGCTGCGCGGGCATTTCGGCGGCCGGCGCGAGGTCTCGATGCATCAGGGTGACGGCTTTGCCGGCCTGAAGGCCTCCCTTCCGCCGCCACCGCGGCGCGGCGTGGTGCTGATCGATCCTTCCTACGAACTGAAGGATGACTACCGCCATGTCTTCGATGCCGTCAAGGACAGCCTGCTGCGCTTTTCCCAGGGGACCTACCTGATCTGGTACCCGGTGCTGCGACGCCCGGAGTGGCAGCGCCTGAAGGAGAGGCTGGAGCGACTCGAGGTCAAGTGGCTCAACGTCGTGATGCGCGTGACCCAGCCCGATGACGAGGGCTTCGGCATGCAGGGCAGCGGCATGTTCGTCATCAATCCGCCCTGGGTGCTCGAAGGCCAGTTGCGCGAAGTCATGCCCTGGCTGACCGAAAGGCTGGCCCAGTATCCGGGTGCCGAGTTCCAGTTGCGCAGCTTCGAGCCGAAATTGTCACGCGGCTGAAGCGGCGCCCTTCAACTTCTCAGAACAGCTGCCACAGGATCGGATCGTAGGCATAGCCATTGCCTGCAGCGCGCAGCCGGCCGATGCCCGGGAAAGCCAGATGGGCACCGCCCACCATGATGCGTTCGCGTGCCACCTGCTCGAACAAGGCCTTGCGCGAGGCGCGTGCCTCGTCCTGCTTCCAGTCGAAGGCCACGGTGATCTCGGGACGGGGGAACTGCACCGCCGCCACGTGCATCAGGTCACCCAGCAGCAGCAGCTTCTGGCCTTCGGATTCCACCATGTAGCAGCTGTGGCCCGGCGTATGGCCGACGGCTGACACGGACTTGATCCCGGGGCTCAGTTCCTGCCCCAGGGCGAAGCCCTTGATGCGATCGCCATAGGCGGCCACCGCACGCTTGGCGGCGGCAAAGCGGCCCTTCTGGTTTTCCGGTGCGGCCGCTTCCACCTTCGGGTTGGCCCAGTAGTCCAGGTCGGCCTGGGCGATGCGGATCACCGCATTGGGGAACAGGCGCGAGCCGTCCGGCGACACCGTCCCGTGCAGATGGTCGCCATGCATGTGGGTGATGTAGACCTCGTCGATCTGGCCCGGGTTCAGTCCGAGGGCAGCCAGGGCGGCGGGCAGCCGGCCTGCGGTCGGGCCCAGCATGTTGGCGCCACCGGCGTCGATCAGCACCAGCTTGCTGCCGGTATTGACCAGAAAGGCATTGACCGGAAAGCGCATCGGCGCATCCATCTTCTGGCCGACGGCTTCCAGGTGTTCGCGGATATGCGCGGCCTCGCCTTGCAGCACGCCGATCGGTACATCGATGAAGCCATCGAGCAGTGTCGTGACCTCAAACTTGCCCAGCTTCAGGCGGTGCACACTCACCTGCTGGCTGCCGGCCAGCGGGGCGGCGGCGCGGGCCATCTGGGGCAGGGTCAGCGCTGCGCCCAGCAAGGTGGGCAGGCCCAGGGCCGAGAGGCGGGCGATGACATGGCGGCGGCGCGGGTTCATGAGGGACTCCTGGTCGGTTGCATGCGGTTGTTGGGCGGGTGCTATTCGGGAATGATGCGCGCATCCCGCCCGACCCGCACCCACTTGACCATCTCGGTGGCCACGAAACTGGAAAACGCCCGGGCACTGCCGCCGCCGGGCTCGGCGCCGTTCCTGGCCAGCTTTTCGACGAAGGCCGGGGTCTTGAGGATGGCGTTGACCTCCCGGTTCAGCCGCTCGACGATGTCGGTCGGCGTGCCAGCCGGCGCGAACAGGCCGAACCAGACGATTTGCTCGAAGCCGGGTACGCCGGCTTCCTGCATCGTCGGCACGTCCGGCAGGGCCCTGCTGCGCGCGGGTGTGGTTACCGCCAGCGGCTTGTTGCGGCCGCTGCGGATGTGGGGCATGGCCGGCGGCATGTTGGACATCATCATCGTGACCTGGCCGCTGGCGACGTCGGTGAGGGCCTGCTGCACATCCTTGTAGGGCACGTGCCGCATCTTCAGGCCGGCGACCAGATTCAGGTATTCCCCGGCCAGGTGCGAGGACGAGCCGATGCCCCCGGAGGCAAAGGTGATGCGGTCGCCTTCCTTGCGCGCCAGGGCGAGAAACTCGGCCAGATTTCCTGCCGGCAGATCCTTGCCGACACTCATCAGGCTGGGCGTGGTCGATACCAGCACGATGGGTGCGAAGTCCTTGACCGGGTTGTAGGGCAGGCTCTTGTAGGTGGCCACGTTCATGGCGTGCGAGCCGATGTTGCCCATCACCAAGGTATAGCCATCGGGTGCGGCCTTGGCCACCTGGTCACTGCCCAGCGACCCGCCGGCGCCGGCGCGGTTCTCGGCCACGAAGGGCTGACCGAGGCGCTTTTGCAACTCGGCGCCCAGTTCGCGGGCCATGATGTCGGGCGCGCTGCCGGCTCCCGAGGGCACCACGATCTTCACCGGCTTGAATGGCCAGTTCTGGGCAAACGCACTGGCACTGCAGGCCAGCACGCACATCGCCAGGGCACGGAGCAGGGCACGGAGCAGGGTACGCATGGGAGGTCCTTCAGCGAATATCGCCGTCAATGTATTTCCAGGCGCCATCGATGCGCACGAAGCGACTGGTCTCGTGCAGCACCTCGGCCTTGCCCCCGACCTTGTAGAAAGCCTTGAACTCGACCACGGCGGCATCACCGCCTTCCTGGGCATGCAGGACTTCGAGCCCGCTCCAGCCCAGGGGTCGCAGTTCGATTTCCCCGGGCGCGGTGCTGATGTGCCAGGTGCTGTGCAGGTAGTGCAGCAAGCCATGGCCGAGGTCGTCATTGCGTGTGGCCAGCGCGTAGGCGCTGTATCGTGATCGCATCAGCGCCTCGGCCGTGGGCGCATGCCGGCCGGCTGCAAAACCCTGGTGCCAGGGCCCGCAGCATTGGCCGTAGGTCTGGGTACCCCCTTCGCGCAGGCGGCAGGGGCAGACCTTGTCTTCAAGGGCGTTCTTCAAGCGGCGGCTTTGACCTTCAGGCGCCAGGCATGCAGCAGCGGTTCGGTGTAGCCACTGGGCTGCTCCAGGCCCTTGAAGACCAGGTCACAGGCCGCCTTGTAGGCCTTCGAAGTATCGAAGTGGCCGGCCATGTCGCTGTACAGCGGGTCGCCCGCATTCTGCTTGTCAACCACGGCGGCCATGCGCTCGAAGGTGGCCCGCACCTGGCCTTCCGTGACCACCCCATGGAGCAGCCAGTTGGCCATGTGCTGGCTGGAGATGCGCAGCGTGGCGCGGTCTTCCATCAGGCCGATGTTGTGGATGTCGGGCACCTTGGAGCATCCCACGCCCTGATCGATCCAGCGCACCACATAGCCCAGGATGCCCTGGGCGTTGTTGTCCAGCTCCTGCTGCTTGTCGGCTTCCGACCAATTGCGATCCCCTGCCACCGGTACCTGCAGCAAGCCATTGAGCAGGGTCTCGCGCTCGGCACTGGCGCGGGTCTTTTCCAGTTCCTGCTGAACCGCCGACACGTTGACGGCATGGTAGTGCAGGGCATGCAGGGTGGCCGCGGTGGGCGAGGGCACCCAGGCAGTGTTGGCGCCGGCCTTGGGGTGGCCGATCTTCTGCTCGAGCATGGCGGCCATCAGGTCCGGCATGGCCCACATGCCCTTGCCGATCTGGGCCCGGCCGCGCAGGCCGCAGGACAGGCCGACCAGCACGTTGTTCCGTTCATAGGCGGCGATCCAAGCCGAGGATTTCATGTCGGCCTTGCGGATCATCGCGCCGGCCTGCATCGCGGTGTGCATCTCGTCGCCGGTGCGGTCCAGGAAGCCGGTGTTGATGAAGGCGACGCGCGAGCTGGCGGCGGCGATGCAGGCTTTCAGGTTGACGCTGGTGCGGCGCTCCTCGTCCATGATGCCCAGCTTGACCGTGTTCTCGGGCAGGCCGAGGACGGCCTCGACACGGCCGAACAGTTCGCTGGCAAAGGCCACCTCGGCAGGACCGTGCATCTTGGGCTTGACGATGTAAACCGAGCCGGTGCGTGAGTTGCGGATGGCGGGGTTGCCGGTGCGCTTGAGGTCGTGGATCGCGATCGTGGTGGTGATCACCGCATCCATGATGCCCTCGGGGATCTCCTTGCCGCCGTCCCAGAGGATGGCCGGATTGGTCATCAGGTGTCCGACATTGCGCACGAACATCAGCGAGCGGCCATGCAGCACGACCTCGCCGCCCTTGGCGCCGGTGTATTTGCGATCGGCGTTCAGGCCGCGGGTAAAGGTGCGTCCGCCCTTGCTGACTTCCTCGGTGAGCGAGCCCTTCAGGATGCCCAGCCAGTTGCGGTAGGCGACCACCTTGTCCTGCGCATCGACCACGGCCACCGAATCCTCGAGATCAAGGATGGTGGACAGGGCTGCTTCCATGACCACGTCCGACACGCCTGCCGCATCGCCCTGGCCGATCGGGGTGCTGCGGTCGATCTGGATGTCGATGTGGATGCCGTTGTGGCGCAGCAGGATCGAGGACGGTGTTGCCGCCTCGCCCTGGTAGCCGATGAACTGGCTGCCATCGTTCAGGTAGGCGCTGCTGCCATCCCTCAGGCTCACCACCAGGCGGCCGCCTTCCACGCGATAGCCGGTGGCGTCCTTGTGCGAGGCACCGCCCAGCGGGGCGGCCTGGTCCAGCACGTTGCGGGCAAAGGCAATCACCTTGGCGCCGCGCACCGGGTTGTAGCCGCCGGCGCGGTCGGCACCATCGGCCTCGGAGATCGCATCGGTGCCATACAGGGCGTCGTAGAGCGAACCCCAGCGCGCATTGGCGGCGTTCAGCGCGTAACGGGCATTGAGGATCGGCACCACCAGCTGCGGGCCGGCCTGCAGGGCCAGCTCCGCGTCGACATTGGCGGTGGTCGCGGTGAAGTCCGCCGGCTCCGGCACCAGATAGCCGATCTTTTCGAGAAAGCCGCGATAGGCGGCCATGTCCGTGATCGGACCGGGGTGGGCCTTGTGCCAGCCGTCCAGTTCGGCCTGCAGGCGGTCGCGCTCGGCCAGCAGGGCGATGTTGCGCGGGGCCAGATCGCGCACGATGCCATCAAAGCCCTTCCAGAAGGCCTCGGCGCTCACGCCGGTCCCCGGGAGGACTTCCTTTTCGATGAACTGGTGGAGCTGGCTGTCGACGTGCAGGCTGTGAACCTGGGTGCGGGGCGATGAAGTGGCGGTCATGATGGATGTTGAAGGTCGGAAATTCATGGGGCCTGCGGGGGCTCGGCAGGCGCGGGGTGCGCTTTGTGCCGAGGTGCCGACCGAGGCAAGGGCGCTATTGTAGAGGCAGCACCATAGGCCAATTGCGGCGCCCGATCAAGGCGGTGCCGCGCGAAGCATTCGTGACCGAAATGACGGCAATCGGAGGTGCTGCTCAGCTTGCCCGGATCATGTCGGCCGCTTTCTCCGCCATCATGATGACCGGCGCATTGGTATTGCCGCCAATCAGGGTGGGCATGACCGAGGCATCCACCACCCGAAGGCCCTGGAGGTTGTGGACCCGCAGCTGCGGGCTCACCACGGCCATCGCATCGACCCCCATCTTGCAGCTGCCCACCGGGTGATACACGGTGTCAGCATGGTTGCGGATGAATTCCCGCAATTGCTCGTCGCTTTGGGCTCGGGCCGAATTGGCCATCTCGGCCACCCGGTAGGGGGCCAGCGCCGGTGCTTCGAGAAGGGCCCGCATTTTCTTGACCCCGCTGAGCAGGTCTTCCAGGTCCTGGGGATCCTGCAGGAAGGCCGGATCGATCAGGGGCGCGTCCTCGGGGTTCGCCGAGGCCAGCCGGACCGAGCCACGGCTGCGTGGCCGCAGCAGGCAGACATGGCAGGAAAAGCCATGGCCGAAGACGGTCTTGCGGCCGTGGTCCACCAGCTTGCCGATCACGAAATGCAACTGCAGGTCGGGCACGGCCTTGTCCTCGCTGCTCTTGAGAAAGCCGCCGGCTTCGGCGAAATTGGTGGTCATCATCCCGGTGCGCTCTCGGCGCCACTGGCGGATGCCCTTGAGCGCCTTGAGCACGCCCCTCAGGGAGAGCCCGAACAATTCGGTACTGGTGGACTCATAGCCCAGGATCACGTCGGGATGGTCCTGCAGGTTTTCGCCAACGCCCGGCAGGTCTTGCACCACGTCGATGCCCAGGCGCTGCAGTTCGGCAGCAGGCCCCACGCCCGACAGCTTGAGCAGTTGCGGGGACCCGAAGGCCCCCGCAGCCAGCAGCACTTCCTTGCGGGCGGCAAAAAAGCGCGCCTGGCCTGCGCGGGTCGCTTCGACGCCCACCGCGCGCTTGCCCTCGAAGCGGATGCGCCGGCTCAGCGTCTCGGTGAAGACTTTCAGATTGGGGCGCGACAGGTTGGGTGTCAGATAAGCCTTGGCGGCCGACCAGCGTTCCCCGTTCCTGTGGGTCACCTGATAGCTGCCCATGCCCTCCTGATGGGCGCCATTGAAATCCGGATTGAGGCGGTAGCCCGTCTGCTCGGCGGCCTTGCGGAAGATCGCGCCAAAAGGATTCGGGCTGGTCAGATCCTTGACATTGAGCGGACCACCGATGCCATGGAACTCGTCGGCGCCACGCTCATTGTTCTCCGAGCGCTTGAAGTAGGGCAGCACGTCCTGCCAGCTCCAGCCGGCGTTGCCCAGCGAGGCCCAGTGATCGTAGTCGGCCCGATGGCCGCGGATGTAGATCATGGCATTGACCGATGAGGAGCCTCCGAGCACCTTGCCGCGCGGCTGGTAGCCACGACGCCCGTTCAGCCCCGGCTGCGGGACGGTCTCGTAGCGCCAGTTGATCGCCGGTGTCTTGCTCATCAGCGCCAGGCCTGCAGGGCAATGAATCAGCACGCTGGTGTCGGCAGGGCCGGCTTCCAGAAGGGCCACCTTGATGCCCGGATCTTCGGACAGGCGGGCCGCCAGCACGCAGCCGGCGGATCCTCCTCCCACGATCACATAGTCAAAGTCGGTTTCGGAGCCTGTTGGCGAGGTCAAGGGGGTCATCGGCACTTCCTGGTGACGCGGGGCAAGGGATCGAGTATAGGGCGCAGTCCTGGAGGGAAAGCTCGAAAGAGCCCGCCGGCTCACATCACCCGCTTGCGGATGGCGTTGACCAGCACCTCGAGGATCAGCACGACGGCAAAAATGGCCACCAGGACCACCGCCACGCGCGGCCATTGGAACAGGTTCAGCGCGGTGTCCAGGGCCATGCCGATGCCGCCGGCGCCGACCAGACCCAGCACCGCCGACTCGCGCACATTGATGTCCCAGCGCAGCAGCAGGACCGACCAGAAGGCCGGCTTGATCTGCGGCCAATGCCCATAAAGGATCTCCGAGCCCTTGCTGCAGCCGCTGGCTTGCAGGGCCTCGATCGGGCCGGGGGGAGATTCCTCCAGCGCCTCGCCCAGCAGCTTGCCCACGAAGCCCACCGAGCGCAGTGCGATGGCGAAGGTGCCGGCCAGGGCACCGGGGCCGAAGACGGCGACGAACAGCAGCGCCCAGACCAGCGAATTGACGGAGCGGCTGGACACCAGGACGATGCGGGCCAGCAGGTTGAGCGCCCGGTTGCGGGTGACATTGCGAGCTACCAGCAGGGCAAAGGGCACCGCCAGCAAGACCGACATCAGTGTGCCGACGGTGGCGATGTGCAGGGTTTCGACCAGGGCGCCATGCACCGTGCCCGGGTAGTGGGCCCAGTCGATCGGCCACATCCGGGTCAGCATGTCGGCCATCTGCTCGGGGGCGTCGGCCAGGAACTCCGGGATCACCTCGATGCTGCGCAGGGACTGGACGATGGCCGCGACGATGACCAGCCAGACGACAAAGCGCCAGAAGCGTTCGGCACCACTGTGCCGCTGCCAGGTGCGAACCAGCGTGCTGCTGGCGGGCGCCGCCGTCGGGGTCATACCCGGAACACCCTCTTGACGTGATTGGTGAGGATTTCGCCGGCCACGATGATCAGCACGATGGTGATCAGGATGGTGCAGACGAAGTCGTAGTCAAAGCGCTGGAAAGCTGAAAACAGCGCCCCGCCGATGCCGCCGGCACCGACGATGCCCACCATCGTCGAATTGCGCAGGTTCGAGTCCAGCTGATAGGTGGCAAAGCCGACAAAGCGGGCCAGCACCTGGGGCAGCACCCCGAACAGGATGACGTTCATGAAGGAAGCGCCGGTGGCGCGTACCGCCTCGACCTGCCGGGCCGAGATTTCCTCGATGGCATCGGCGAACAATTTGCCGATGAAGCCGATCGAGGCCACCACCAGGGACAGGATCCCGGCCAGGGCGCCAAATCCCACCGCCTTGACGAACAGGATGGCCACGATCACCGGATGCAGTGCCCGACAGGCCGAGATCAGGGCCCGGGCGGGCCAGCTCAGGGCCGCGGGCATCAGGTTGCGGGCGGCGGCCAGGCCGATTGGCAGGCTCAGCAGGATGCCGGCTGCCGAGGCCAGAATGGCCATCTGGAGGCTCTCGGCGATGCCGGCGCCCAGCACATCCCATTTGCCCAGATCGGGCGGGAACATGCGTGAAATGAAGCGCGCCCCGTTGGCCAGGCCGCTGGCAAAACGCCCGCTGTTGAAATCGAGCCGGACCAGGGCATAGACCAGATACAGCACCCCTGCGATCCATGCCAGCCGGGTGGCCGGGCTGACCCGGAAAGGCGCCTGTAGTGCGCGCGATGTCGCCGACGCGGCGTTCAGCGCAGCCACGACGCTCCGCCGTAGATGGTCTTGAGGCGGGCGTCGTCCAGTCCGGCGGCATCGCCGTCATAGACCACGTCGCCTGCGGACATGCCGATGATCCGGTCGGCATAGCGCCGCGCCAGTTCAACGTCGTGCATGTTCACCAGCACCGGAATGCCCCGTGCCCCCGCCTCGCCCTTTAGCAATTCGAGGATTTCGACCGAGGTCTTGGGGTCGAGCGAGGAGGTGGGTTCGTCGGCCAGGATCAGGCGTGGCTGCTGCATCAGGGCGCGGGCGATGCCGACGCGCTGGCGCTGACCGCCGGACAGCGCATCGGCACGCTGGTTGGCGAAGTCCGCCAGGCCGACTTCCTCGAGCAGCCTGAAGGCCATGCCGATGTCCTGCGCCCCGAACTTGCGTCGCCAGGCCGACCAGGCGCTGGTGTAGCCGAGGCGACCGGTGAGCAGGTTCTCCATCACGGTCAGGCGCTCGACCAGGTTGTACTCCTGAAACACCATGCCGATCTGCCGGCGCGCCTGGCGCAGCGCCTTGCCGCGCAGGCTGACCAGGTTGACGCGGCCCTGTTCACCGCTGAACCAGATCTGGCCGGCGCTTGGGTCGACCAGCCGGTTGATGCAGCGAAGCAGGGTCGACTTGCCCGTGCCCGAGGGACCGATGATGGCGGTCAGGCCCTGCGCGGCGATCGTCAGGTCGACCTTGCGCAGCACCGGCTTGCCCGGCACATAGGACTTGGCCAGGCCGATGATCTCCAGGGCCTGGCCGGCCGGCTTTTCGCCTGCTGCGGGGGTCATGCCGGCAGGTTCGCTCATTTGCGTGCTTTGGCCGCTTCCTTTTCGTAGGCCGCGCGGTTGAAGGATTCGCCTCCGGCCTCGGCCACTTCCCGCACGATTGCCCAGTCCTTCTGATAGGTGATCGGGACGAAGCGGTCGGCGCCGTCAAACGCCTTCTTCATGTCCTCCGGAAAGCGGTAGTCATGGAAGCACTTGAGCATCCGGTCGCGAAAGGCCGGCTCCAGGTCATGGGCGTAGGCGAAGGAGGAGGTCGGAAAGCGCGGGCTCCTGTAGATGATCCGGAAGTCACCTTCCTTGACCGTGCCGCGCTTGACCATGCGCTCGAAGACGTCAGAGGCCACTGCCGCCGCATCGTAGTCGCCGCTGTTGACCCCCAGCACCGACTGGTCGTGCTTGCCCGAGAACAGG
This sequence comes from Burkholderiales bacterium, assembly GCA_029977705.1. Taxonomy (GTDB): domain Bacteria; phylum Pseudomonadota; class Gammaproteobacteria; order Burkholderiales; family Burkholderiaceae_E; genus JAPOKJ01. The sequence continues at coordinate 13,109 of JAPOKJ010000021.1, forward strand.
ATCTTGTAGTCCTTCTCCGGGGTCAGGCCATTTTTCGGGAACAAGGCCATCGGCGCCATGTGGCCGGAATTGGAAGAGGGCGCCGTGTGTGCAACCTTCGCGCCCTTCAACTCAGCCAGCTTCTGGAACCGGCTGCCCGTCTTCACGATGACGATCAGGTTGTACCCCTGGCCATTGCCTTCGGTGCCCTTGACGGCAAACGGCACAGCCCCGGCGATATTGACGGCGAAGGCGGTCGGGCCGGTCGAGAACCCGCCCACATGCAGGCGTCCCGAGCGCATGGCCTCGATCTGGGCCGCATTGCTCTGCACCTGGAAGTACACCACCTTTCTGGCAGTGCACTGGGCCAGGTACTCGGTGAAGGGCTTGTAGATCTTCTCGTAGACCGCCGGGTCTTCCACCGGGGTGTAGGTAAACACCAGTGTGGAGGGCGTTTTCAGCCGCTTCGGGTCGGTGGGCGTGTCGGCCACCAGATCCTTGTTGGCATCGCAGTAAATGGCGTCAAGATCGCCGCGGTTCGGGCAATTGTCCTGCGCCCGGGCCAGGCCCGAGGCCAGTGCCAGGGCGGCTCCCAGGCTCAGGGCAAGTGCGCGGAACAGGCCCGCAGGCGCGCTGAAGCGGTGGTTGCGATTACAGTGCATGCAAGGTCTCCTGCCAGTGTTTTCCTGTCGGTCAATGATAAGCCATGGGCGAGTTGCTCCGGGTGCTGCGCTATCCTCGGACGCATGTCTTCTCCGCGCGCCCTGAGCGCCCTGGCCTTTGCCACCCTGCTGCTGATTGCCCTGATGATGGGTGCCAACCATGTGGCTGCCCGACTGGCCTTCAATCACGGCACCAATGTCGCCACCGCGGTGGTGTTCCGCAGCCTGACGACCGCCCTCGTGGTCGCACTGATCCTGCTGGCGACGCGTGTGCCCTGGGCCATCCGGCGCGAGCACCGCGGGCCCCTGCTCGCGATCGGCCTGCTGATCGGAACCCAGGGTCTTTGCCTGTACTCCTCGGTGGCGCGCCTGCCGGTGGCCCTGGCCCTGCTGGCCTTCAACACCTACCCCTTGTGGACCGCCCTCTGGGATGCCCTGTTGTATCGGCGCAAGCCGGAGCGGGCGGTCTTGCTCGCCATGCCGGTGATCCTGGCCGGCCTGGCCATGGCGCTCGATGTGTTCGGTGCCGCCTCGGGCCTGGGCGCCCAGGGCCAGTGGCGGCAGATCGGCCTCGGGGTCGGCTTCGCCCTGACCGCTGCCGCCGTGTTCGGGCTGGCCCTGGTGCTGACCCAGCACCGCACCGTGGGACTGGATGGCCGCGTGCGCACCGTCTGCAACCTGGCCCTGGCCGGCCTGGTGGCCCTGATCAGCAGCCGCTTTCAGGGCGGCCTGCAGTTTCCCGCCGACGCCACCGGTTGGGCTGGCCTGGTGGCCCTGACCTTCCTGTACGGCACCGCCTTCACCATCCTGTTTACGGTATTGCCCCGGCTGGGTGTGGCCGGCAATTCCGCCATCATGAATGTCGAGCCAGTCTTTGCCCTGGTATTGGCCTGGCTGATCCTGGGGCAGTCGATTGCCCCGATCCAGGTGGTCGGCGCCCTGGTGGTGGTCGCCACGGTGATGGTCCTGGGCCTGCGCAAGGGCTGAAGCCTGCCCCTTGCGACGCCTGAAGGCGGCTGTTGTCCGGGGCGCTTGACGCTGCCGCCCCGGGAAGGTATGATCGAGGGCTTCGCTGTAAAAAGGGGCGGCAAGTCCGTCCGTTTTACGCACCCGCCTCGGCCGCAACTGATGTAGCGCCGGCAGGGGTGTCCGGCAGCGAAAAACTAGCCCCGGCCAATCGAAGTCGGGATTTGAAACCTTGCTCTGTGGACGTCAGGCAAGGGTCCTGGTAAGCGCCTTTCGTGGGTGCGCGGGCCCGTTTGTCACATGGCGGAAGTGGAGTGGAGAAGAAAATGAGCCAAGGCCAAACCGTGACGGGCCATGGGCTTGTAGGGCGCAAGGTTGGCATGATGCGCATCTTTACGGACGATGGCGAATCCATTCCCGTGACGGTGCTTGACATGTCCAGCAACCGCGTTGCTCAAGTCAAGACTTCCGAGGTCGATGGATACTCGGCTGTGCAACTGGCATTCGGCAGCCGTCGCGCCTCCCGCGTGACCAAACCCCTCGCCGGGCATTTCGCCAAAGCCGGCATCGAAGCTGGCAATGTCGTCAAAGAATTCCGCGTTGATGCCGCCGCAGCGGCCGATCTGAAGGCCGGCGCTGCGATCAAGGTCGACATCTTCTCGGCCGGTCAGCTGGTCGACGTGCAGGGCACGAGCATCGGCAAGGGCTTTGCCGGCACGATCAAGCGCCACAACTTCTCGTCCAACCGTGCCTCCCACGGCAACTCGCGTTCGCACAACGTGCCCGGCTCGATCGGCATGGCGCAGGACCCGGGTCGCGTGTTTCCGGGCAAGCGCATGTCGGGTCATCTCGGTGACATCACGACCACCGTGCAGAACCTGGAAGTGGCCCGCGTCGACGTCGAGCGTGGTCTGGTGATGGTTCGTGGTGCCGTTCCCGGTGCCAAGAACGCCACCGTTTACGTCACTCCTGCCGTGCGCGCCAAGGCCAAGAAGGCCGGCGCTGCCGCCAAAGCTTAAGGGAGCGATGCAGACATGGATTTGAAACTCATCGATGCCAACGGCGTCGCCTCTTCCAAGGTCGAGGCGCTCGACACGGTGTTCGGTCGCGAATACAACGAACCCCTGATCCATCAGGTGGTGGTTGCCTTCCAGGCCAACGCCCGCAGCGCTGACAGCAAGCAGAAGACCCGCGCCGAGGTCCGTCACTCGACGAAAAAGCCTTTCAACCAGAAAGGTACCGGCCGTGCCCGCGCCGGCATGACCTCCTCGCCCCTGTGGCGAGGTGGTGGCCGCACCTTCCCGAACACGCCCGACCAGAACTACTCGCACAAGCTGAACAAGAAGATGTACCGCGCCGGTCTGGCGTCCATCCTCTCGCAACTGGTGCGTGAAGACCGCTTCCATGTGGTCGAGAACTTCACCGTCGACGCCCCCAAGACCAAGCTGCTGGCTGACAAGCTCAAGAGCATGAAGCTGGACTCCTCGGTGCTGGTGATCACCGACAACCTCGACGAGAACACCTATCTGGCCGCGCGCAACCTGCCGCATGTCCTGGTGGTTGAAGCCCGTCACGCCGACCCGGTGTCGCTGGTGCACTTCGAGAAGGTGCTGGTCACCAAATCGGGCCTGGCCAAAGTACAGGAGCTGTTCGCATGAAAAAGCTCAACGAAGAACGTCTGATGAAGGTGCTGCTGGCACCCATCGTGTCCGAAAAGGCCACGATGATCGCCGACAAGCGTGAGCAGGTTGCCTTCAAGGTGATGCAGGACGCCACCAAGACCGAGATCAAGGCCGCTGTCGAGCTGCTCTTCAAGGTCAAGGTCGAAGGCGTGCAGGTGTCCAACCTGAAGGGCAAAGCCAAGCGTTTCGGCCGCTTCAATGGCCGTCGTGACCATGTTCGCAAGGCCTATGTGTGCCTGGCGCCGGGTCAGGAAATCAACTTCGCGGAGGCCCCGTAATGGCTGTCGTCAAACTCAAACCCACCTCCCCCGGTCGCCGGGCGATGGTCAAGGTGGTGACGCCCGGCTTGCACAAGGGTGCGCCCGAGGCCTCCCTGCTCGAGCCGCAGATCCGTGGTTCCGGTCGCAACAACAACGGCCATATCACCACCCGCCACAAGGGCGGTGGCCACAAGTCGCACTATCGCATCATCGACTTCCGTCGCAACAAGGATGGCGTGCCCGCCAAGGTTGAGCGTATCGAATACGATCCCAACCGCACCGCGCACATCGCCCTGCTGTGTTACGCCGATGGCGAGCGCCGCTACATCATCGCCCCGCGGGGCGTGACGCCCGGCACCCAGCTGATCTCCGGCCAGGAAGCCCCGATCAAGCCGGGCAACTGCATGCCGATCCGCAACATCCCGGTGGGCTCGACGATCCATGCGATCGAACTGCAACCCGGTCGTGGTGCCCAGATCGCGCGTTCGGCCGGTACCTCGGCCCGCCTGCTTGCGCGTGAAGGCGTGTACGCCCAGGTCCGCCTGCGCTCGGGTGAGGTTCGCAAGATCCACATCGAATGCCGGGCCACCCTCGGTGAAGTCGGCCACGAAGAGCACAGCCTGCGCCAGATCGGCAAGGCCGGTGCGATGCGCTGGCGCGGCGTCCGTCCCACGGTTCGCGGCATCTCCATGAACCCGGTCGATCACCCGATGGGCGGTCGCGGCAATGGCGGCGGTGGCCGTCACCATCCGCAGTCGCCGTGGGGCCAGCCGTCCAAGGGTTACAAGACCCGCACCAACAAGCGCACCGATTCGATGATCGTGTCGCGTCGCAAGAAGTAAGTGAAGGACTGAAACAACATGGCACGTTCCATCAAGAAAGGGCCCTTTGTCGATGCCCACTTACTCAAGAAAGTCGACACCGCCTTGGCCAACAAGGACAAGAAGCCGATCAAGACCTGGTCGCGCCGCTCGACGGTTCTGCCCGACTTCGTCGGTCTGACCATCGCCGTCCACAATGGCAAGCAGCACATCCCCGTGTATGTCAACGAGAACATGGTCGGCCACAAGCTGGGCGAGTTCGCGCTGACGCGTACCTTCAAGGGTCACGCCGCGGACAAGAAGGCCGTCAAGAAATAAAGGCTGAACATCATGGAAACCCAAGCTAGCTTGCGCGGTGTCCGCGTCTCCGCCCAGAAAGGGCGTCTGGTGGCCGACATGGTCCGCGGTCTGCCGGTGGAGAAGGCGCTCAACGTGCTGACCTTCTCGCCGAAGAAGTCGGCCAAGATCATCAAGAAAGTCCTCGAGTCCGCGATTGCCAATGCCGAGCACAATGACGGCGCTGACATCGACGAGCTGAAGGTCAAGACCATTTACGTCGAAAAAGGTGCGTCGCTTCGCCGCTTCCGTGCCCGGGCCAAGGGCCGGGGCGCGCAGATCGAAAAGCAGACCTGTCACGTTTTCGTCACTGTTGGCAATTAAGGACCGAGAGAATCATGGGTCAGAAAATTCATCCGATTGGCTTCCGCCTTGCGGTCTCTCGCAATTGGTCCTCGCGCTGGTATGCCGACAGCAGCCAGTTCGCCACCATGCTGGGCGAAGACATCAAGGTGCGCGAGTACCTGCATCGCAAGCTCAAGGCTGCCTCGGTGGGCCGTGTGCTGATCGAGCGTCCTGCCAAGAATGCCCGCATCACCATTTTCTCGGCACGTCCGGGCGTGGTCATCGGCAAGAAGGGCGAGGACATCGAGACGCTGAAGGTCGACCTGCAGCGCCTGCTCGGCGTACCGGTGCATGTCAACATCGAGGAAATCCGCAAGCCGGAAATCGATGCGCAACTGATCGCCGACAGCATCACCCAGCAGCTTGAGCGCCGCATCATGTTCCGTCGCGCCATGAAGCGCGCGATGCAGAACGCGATGCGTCTGGGCGCCCAGGGCATCAAGATCATGAGCTCGGGGCGTCTGAACGGCATCGAGATCGCCCGTACCGAGTGGTATCGCGAAGGCCGTGTGCCCCTGCACACCCTGCGCGCCGACATCGACTACGGCACCTCCGAAGCCCGCACCACGTACGGCATCATCGGTGTCAAGGTCTGGGTCTACAAGGGCGACAACCTGGGTCGCAATGATGCACCCCAGGCCGCTGAAAAAGATGCAGCGCCTGGCGAACGCGACGACCGTCGTCCGCGTCGCGGCCCGCGTCCTGATGGTGCCGGTCCTGCACCGCGCGGCCGTCGTCGTCCGGAAGGGGCTCCCGCCGGGGATGCGCCGGCTGCCGATGCGCCCAAGACCGCCGTCAAGCGCGTGCGCAAAGTCGCTGCCGAGCCGGCAGCGGGCGATGCCAAGCCGGAGGGCGGCGCGGAGTGATCCGCCAGCCTGAAAGCGCCTGGAACACACATTGAAGGAATGAGCGATGCTACAACCTGCACGTCGCAAGTACAGAAAAGAGCAGAAGGGACGCAACAAGGGGCTGGCCACGCGTGGTGCCTCGGTGTCCTTCGGTGACTTCGGCCTGAAGTCGACTGCTCGCGGTCGCCTGACTGCCCGCCAAATCGAAGCGGCCCGCCGCGCCATGACCCGCCACATCAAGCGGGGCGGTCGCGTCTGGATCCGTATTTTCCCGGACAAGCCGATCTCCAAGAAGCCTGCCGAGGTCCGCATGGGTAACGGCAAGGGCAATCCGGAGTACTACGTGGCCGAGATCCAGCCGGGCAAGGTGCTCTACGAGATGGACGGCGTGTCCGAGCAACTGGCCCGTGAGGCCTTTGCCCTGGCGGCTGCAAAGCTGCCCCTGTCGACGATCTTCGTCAGTCGCATGGTCGGCGCCTGATTGCGCCTCTCTAGGAATACCACCATGGCCACCAAAACCAGCAAGGGCGCGGAACTGCGCGCCAAGGATGCAGCTGCCCTGGGCACCGAGCTCAAGGACCTGCTCAAGGCACACTTTTCCCTGCGCATGCAGAATGCCACCCAGCAGCTCGCCAATAACAGCGCCCTGGGCAAGACGCGTCGCGACATCGCGCGCGTCAAGACCATCCTGCGCGAAAAAGCCGCTGCCAAGTAAGCGGCTGACCAATAGGACCCACCATGAGCGCCACTGAAACCGCCAAGAAGCTCAAGCGCACCCTGCAAGGGCGCGTTGTGAGCAACAAGATGCAAAAGACCGTCACCGTTCTGATCGAGCGCAAGGTCAAGCATCCGATCTACGGCAAGTACATCTCGGTCTCCAAGAAGTACCACGCCCACGCCGAGACGCCTTTCAACGAAGGTGATCTCGTCGAAATCCAGGAAGGCCGTCCGATTTCCAAGACCAAGGCCTGGACCGTGACCAAGCTGCTGCAGGCGGTCTCAGTCTGATGTGATGTTTCGGGCGCCCGTCAGCTTGACAGGCGCCGATTCTCTGTGCCATACTCTAAGGCTTGCTCGAAAAGATTCAAAGTCTTGCCGGAAAAATGTCCGGTCAGGCTCAAGGGAAGAAGGTAGGAGCGCTGGTCTGCCCAGGCAGTCCAAGTCGGTGAAGTCGGGTGGAAATGCCCGGCGCCCCCGTCAAAGTGCTCTGCACCAGCCGGAACCCCTGACGAATCCACTTTCGGGTAATGCGTAGCAAATTTCTTCCCAGGTTTTAACCAAACACGGGACCAAGACTGACCGGTGAACCGGCCGCCTCCTCGAGAGGTTGCAGGGAAACTGATTAAGTTGGGACACAAAAATGATTCAGATGCAGTCCACGATGGACGTAGCCGACAACACCGGCGCACGTTCAGTTATGTGTATCAAAGTGTTGGGTGGTTCCAAGCGCCGTTATGCCGGCGTCGGAGACATCATCAAGGTCAGCGTCAAGGAAGCGCAGCCGCGTGGCCGCGTGAAAAAGGGCGAGATCTACAACGCCGTCGTCGTCCGTACCCGCAAGGGCGTGCGTCGCCAGGACGGTTCGCTGATCAAGTTCGACGCCAACGCCGCCGTCCTGCTCAATGCCAAGCTCGAGCCGATCGGCACGCGCATCTTCGGACCGGTTACCCGTGAACTGCGCACCGAGCGCTTCATGAAGATCGTGTCGCTTGCACCTGAAGTGCTGTAAGGAGCCCCAGACATGCAAAAAATCAAGAAAGGCGACGAGGTCGTCGTCATCGCCGGTCGTGACAAGGGCAAGCGCGGTGTCGTGCTCAGCCGTGTCGACGAATCGCACCTGTTGGTCGAAGGCGTGAACGTCGTCAAGAAGTCCCAGCGGCCCAACCCCATGAAGGGCGAGACCGGCGGCATCATCGACAAGACCATGCCGATCGACCAGTCGAATGTCATGGTGTTCAACCCGGGCACTGGAAAGGGCGACCGCGTTGGCTTCAAGATGCTCGACGATGGCAAGAAGGTTCGCGTCTTCAAGTCCAACGGCGAACAGCTCAAGGCTTGAGCCTCTCGCTAGACCGATAGACGATTCACTGCACCACCGCCCGCAAAAACAGTACACCCAGGTTCTGAGCGATATCCGCAAGGCGCCGTACAGGATTGCAAGGCAAGGACGAAGAAATGGCCCGTTTTCAACAACAGTACAAAGACAAGGTCGTGCCGGATCTGATGGCCAAGTTTGGCTATAAATCCAGCATGGAAGTGCCGCGCATCACCAAGATCACCCTGAACATGGGGGTTGGTGAGGCGATTGCGGACAAGAAGATCCTCGACAATGCCGTCGCCGACCTGACCAAGATTGCCGGCCAGAAGCCGGTGACGACGAAGGCCAAGAAGGCCATCGCCGGCTTCAAGATCCGCCAGGGCTATCCCCTGGGTTGCATGGTGACCCTGCGGGGCCCGCGCATGTTTGAATTCCTCGATCGCCTGGTCACCGTCGCCTTCCCGCGCGTGCGTGACTTCCGTGGTGTGTCCGGTCGTGCCTTCGATGGCCGTGGCAACTACAACATCGGCGTGAAAGAGCAGATCATCTTCCCCGAGATCGAGTACGACAAGGTTGACGCGCTGCGTGGTCTGAACATCAGCATCACGACGACGGCCAAGACGGACGACGAAGCCAAGGCGCTGCTGGCTGCCTTCCGTTTCCCGTTCCGCAACTAGTTCCGTCAATCTCGCTGCATCAGTTAGCAAAAAGGATTTGGCAAGTGGCTAAACTTTCCCTGATCAATCGTGAGTTGAAACGCGAAGCAACCGTTCGCAAGTACGCCAAAAAGCGCGCTGAACTCAACGCCATCATCAATGACCAGTCGCGCTCGGATGAAGAGCGTTACGCGGCCCGCCTGGCTTTCCAGAAGCTGCCGCGCAACTCGAGCCCGTCGCGCCTGCGCAATCGTTGTGACATCACCGGTCGTCCGCGCGGAACCTTCCGCAAGTTCGGATTGGCCCGCCTCAAACTGCGCGATATTGCCATGCGCGGCGAGGTGCCCGGTCTGACCAAGGCCAGCTGGTAAGCGAGGAACAAAGCATGAGCATGAGCGACCCCATCGCCGATATGTTCACCCGCATCCGCAATGCGCAGATGGTGGAGAAGAAATCGGTTTCGATGCCCTCGTCAAAACTCAAGGTGGCAATTGCCAATGTCTTGAGGGATGAAGGCTACATCGACGGTTATGACATCAAGAGTGAAGGCGCCAAGTCCGAACTCCAGGTGCAACTGAAATATTACGCCGGCCGTCCGGTCATCGAGCGTCTCGAGCGGATCTCCCGCCCGGGCCTGCGCGTGTACAAGGACCGCCACAGCGTGCCTCAGGTCATGAATGGCCTGGGCATCGCGATCATGACCACCTCCAAAGGCATCATGACTGACCGCAAAGCCCGTGCAACCGGGCTGGGTGGTGAAGTCATCGCCTATGTCGCCTAAGGAGCTGTCATGTCCCGCGTAGGCAAGAATCCGATCCAAGTACCGGCCGGTGTTGAAGTCACCATCGGCTCCGAAGCGATCAGCGTCAAGGGCAAGCTGGGTACGCTCAGTCAGCGCCTGCATCCGAAAGTCCTGGTCAAGAAAGATGCTTCGACCCTCACCTTCGATGTCGCTGACGAGTCCCGTGAAGCCAATGCGATGAGCGGCACGATGCGGGCCCTGGTGGCCAACATGGTGCACGGCGTCGACAAAGGCTTCGAGAAGAAACTCACCCTGGTGGGCGTGGGCTATCGCGCCGCCGCCCAGGGCAATGTGGTCAACCTTCAGGTCGGCTACTCGCACCCGGTCAATCACAAGATGCCCGAAGGTGTGAAGGTCGAGACCCCGACCCAGACCGAGATCGTCGTCAAAGGCGCCGATCGTCAGAAGGTCGGCCAGATCGCTGCCGAAATCCGCGCGTACAAGCCGCCCGAGCCCTACAAGGGCAAAGGCATCCGCTACGTGGATGAAGTGGTGGTCATCAAGGAAACCAAGAAGAAATAAGGCGTAAACGACATGAACAAGAAAGTTGCTCGCCTGCGTCGCGCACGTCAGACCCGGCTCAAGATTGCCGAGCTGCGTGTCAATCGCCTGACGATTTATCGATCCAACCTGCATATCTACGCCAGCATCATCGATGCCAGCGGCAGCAAGGTCCTGGTGACGGCCTCGTCCAACGACACCGCCACCCGTGCCGAACTGAAGGCCGCCGAAGGCAATGGCGGCAATGTCGACGCTGCCAAACTGGTCGGCAAGCTGGTGGCCGAGCGGGCCCTGAAAGCAGGGATCTCGAGCGTCGCCTTCGATCGCGCAGGCTATCGTTATCACGGACGCGTCAAGGCGCTGGCCGAGGCGGCTCGTGAAGCCGGCCTCCAGTTCTAAGCTGCAGACGCAATAGGAATTCTCATGGCAAAAGTTCAAGCACGGGTCAACAGCGAAGAGCGCGATGATGGGCTTCGCGAGAAGATGATTGCGGTCAACCGCGTCACCAAGGTGGTGAAAGGTGGCCGGATCATGGGCTTCGCAGCACTCACCGTCGTCGGCGACGGTGATGGCCGCATCGGCATGGGCAAGGGCAAGGCGCGCGAAGTGCCGGTCGCTGTCCAGAAGGCGATGGAAGAAGCTCGCCGCCGCATGTTCAAGGTCCAACTGAAGAACGGCACGGTTCAGCACCTGGTCGAAGGCCGCCATGGCGCCGCCCGCGTGTTCCTGGCACCGGCCCCCGAAGGTACCGGCATCATCGCCGGCGGCCCGATGCGTGCCGTCTTTGAGGTCATCGGTGTGACCAACGTCGTGGCCAAGAGCCATGGCTCGACCAATCCCTACAACATGGTGCGCGCCACCCTGGACGCCTTCAAGCACATGACCACCCCCGCCGAAGTGGCGGCCAAGCGTGGCAAGAGCATTGAAGAGATCCTGGCCTGATCGCGCCCCAGCCCCTAAAGTCCTGAAGGCAAAAAGGCCATCATGAGCAAGAAGACCGTCAAAGTGACCCTGGTCCGCAGCCCCGCTGGCACCCGTGCATCGCACCGTGCCACCGTGCTGGGTCTGGGCCTGAAAAAGATTCGTCAATCCCGTGAACTGGAAGACACTCCTGCCGTGCGCGGCATGATCACCAAGGTGTCCTACCTGGTCAAGGCCGAATAAGGCATCGGAATTCAATCATGCGTCTGAATACCATTGCGCCCGCTGAAGGCGCCAAGCACTCCAAGAAACGCGTCGGTCGTGGTATCGGCTCGGGTCTGGGCAAGACCGCAGGTCGCGGTCACAAAGGTCAGAAATCTCGCGCGGGTGGCTTTCACAAGGTCGGCTTCGAAGGCGGCCAGATGCCCCTGCAGCGTCGTCTACCCAAGCGTGGTTTCAAGTCGATGGCTGCCGGGCTGACCGCGCAGATCCGCCTGTCGGACCTGCAGGCCATGGAAGCGACCGACATCGACCTGCTCAGCCTGCGCGAAGTCGGCCTGGCCGATGCCTTCACGCAAGCGGCCAAGGTCTTCCTGTCCGGCTCGATCGAGCGCAAGGTCAACCTCAAGGGCATTGGTGTCACCAAGGGTGCCAAGGCTGCCATCGAGGCGGCCGGCGGCACGGTTGAGGCGCTGGCCGAAAAGCCGGTGGTCAAGAAGCTGCCGAAGAAGGCCTGAGCGACTCACGTTTCGTGAGTCATCAAGTTCTCGCAACGCCCCCAGCCAGAAAAACGTAACAGCGTGTCAGCCAACTCCTCTGTCCTGTCCAGAGCATCGAAATCAGGCGATCTGAAAAGTCGCCTGGTTTTCCTGTTGCTGGCCCTGGTGGTGTATCGCATCGGTGCGCACATCCCGGTGCCGGGCATCGACCCCGATCAGCTTGCTGCGCTCTTCAAGAGTCAGCAAGGCGGCATCCTGGGCATGTTCAACATGTTTTCGGGTGGTGCGTTGTCGCGCTTCACGATCTTTGCCCTGGGCATCATGCCCTACATCTCGGCCTCGATCATCTTCCAGCTCCTGACTGTGGTCGTGCCTTCCCTCGAGGCGATCAAGAAGGAAGGCGAGGCGGGTCGGCGCGCGATCAACAAGTACACCCGCTGGGCTACCGGCGCCCTGGCCACATTCCAGGCGCTGGGCATCGCGGTGGCCCTTGAGGCGCAGCCCGGCCTGGTCGTAGATCCCGGCATCACGTTCCGGTTCGTGACGGTGGTATCGCTGGTCACCGGGACGATGTTCCTGATGTGGCTGGGTGAGCAGATCACCGAGCGCGGGCTGGGCAACGGCATCTCCATTCTGATCTTCGCCGGCATTGCAGCTGGCCTGCCGGGCGCATTGGCCGGAATGGGCGAATTGGTCCGCACCGGCACCATGCACCCGCTGGCGGCGATCTTCATTGTGGCGCTGGTCCTGCTGGTTACGGCTGCCGTGGTGTTCGTCGAGCGCGGTCAGCGCAAGATCACCGTCAATTACGCCAAGCGCCAGGTCGGCAACCGGGTGTTCCAGGGCCAGACCTCACACCTGCCGCTCAAATTGAACATGGCTGGCGTGATTCCCCCGATCTTCGCCTCTTCGATCATCCTGTTCCCGGCCACCATTGCCCAGTGGTTCACCAGTGGCGACGTCAGCAATCCGGTGGTGCGCTTCATCAAGGACCTCGGCGCGACGCTCTCGCCCGGTCAGCCGGTCTATATCCTGTTGTATGCCCTGGCCATCATCTTCTTCTGCTTCTTCTACACCGCGCTGGTGTTCAACAGCCGCGAGACGGCCGAGAACCTGAAAAAGAGCGGCGCCCTGTTGCCGGGTATTCGTCCTGGCGAGCAGAGTGCGAAGTACATCGACAAGATCCTGATGCGTCTGACCCTGGTGGGCGCGATCTACATCACGCTGGTCTGTCTGTTGCCCGAGTTTTTGGTGCTCAAGTGGAACGTGCCGTTCTACTTTGGCGGCACTTCCCTGTTGATCATCGTGGTGGTCACGATGGACTTCATGACCCAGGTACAGGCCTACCTGATGTCGCATCAGTACGAAAGTCTGCTGCGCAAGGCCAACGCGAAATGATCTGGATTCATTAGCGGGAACAATGTAATCGGCCATGAGCAAGGAAGATTTCATTCAGATGCAGGGCGAGGTGGTAGAAAACCTGCCCAACGCGACATTCCGGGTGAAGTTGGAAAATGGACATGTGGTCTTGGGCCACATCTCCGGCAAGATGCGCATGCACTACATCCGTATCTTGCCGGGTGACAAGGTGACGGTTGAGCTGACGCCGTACGACCTGAGTCGCGCAAGGATTGTTTTCCGCGCGCGATGAAGGCAGCGTCGATCAGATGGAACGAACAGTTTTAGAGGTAAGGCAATGAAAGTAGCAGCATCGATCAAGAAGATCTGTCGCAATTGCAAAGTGATCAAGCGCAATGGCGTCGTGCGGGTCATTTGCAAGGATCCGCGCCACAAGCAGCGTCAAGGATAAGGATTAACCATGGCCCGTATTGCAGGTATCAACATTCCCGATCGCCAGCACACCGAAATCGGTCTGACGGCAATCTATGGCATTGGCCGCACCCGCGCCCGCGCAATTTGCGAGGCAGCCGGCGTCGCCGTCACCAAGAAGATCAAGGATCTGAACGACGCTGAACTCGAGCGCATTCGCGACGAGATCAACAAGCTGAACGTCGAAGGCGATCTGCGTCGTGAACTGACGATGTCGATCAAGCGCCTGATGGACCTGGGCTGCTATCGCGGTCTGCGTCATCGTCGTGGCCTGCCGGTGCGTGGTCAGCGCACCCGCACCAATGCCCGCACCCGCAAGGGACCGCGCAAAGCCGCGATGGCGATGAAGAAATAATCGGAGTTCCAAGAAATGGCAAAGTCCCCGCAACAAGCGTCCAACTCCGGCAGCCGCGTCCGCAAGAAAGTTCGCAAGAACGTTTCGGACGGCATCGCTCACGTGCACGCTTCGTTCAACAACACCATCATCACCATCACCGACCGCCAGGGCAATGCCTTGTCGTGGGCGACCTCTGGTGGTGCCGGCTTCAAGGGCTCGCGCAAATCGACCCCTTTCGCCGCCCAGGTGGCTTCCGAGGCAGCCGGTCGTGCTGCGCAGGAATGCGGCATCAAGAACCTCGATGTCCTGATCAAGGGCCCGGGTCCTGGCCGTGAATCGTCGGTGCGCGCGCTCAATGCGCTGGGCATCAAGATCCTGTCGATCTCCGACATCACGCCGGTCCCGCACAATGGTTGCCGTCCGCCGAAAAAGCGCCGTATCTGACGCGCTGAAATTCCCTGTTTGAACCGGCGGGAGCCCTGCTCCCGCCCCAAGCCCACCGTCCGCCGCCTGCAGGGCATTCATGCCCTGAGGCCGCCTCAAAGCGCGGACTAACCGCAACGCCTGTTGCGTATTCGAGAAAGGAAGACCCACCGTGGCACGTTATATCGGTCCAAAGGCCAAGCTCTCCCGGCGTGAGGGCACAGATCTGTTCCTCAAGAGCGCCCGTCGCGCCCTGGACAGCAAGTCCAAACTGGACAGCAAACCCGGCCAGCATGGCCGCACCTCCGGCAGCCGTACCTCGGACTTCGGTCTGCAGTTGCGCGAGAAGCAGAAGGTCAAGCGCATGTATGGCATTCTCGAGCGCCAGTTCCGGCGCTACTTTGCCGATGCCGAGCGTCAGCGCGGCGGTACCGGTGAAAACCTGCTCAAGATCCTGGAAAGCCGTCTGGACAACGTCGTTTACCGGATGGGGTTTGGCTCCACCCGTGCAGAAGCGCGCCAGCTGGTGTCGCACAAATCGATCACGGTCAACGGCCAGATCCTGAATATCCCGTCGGCCCTGATCAAGCCCAACGACGTCGTGGCCATCCGCGAGAAATCGCGCAAGCAGGCCCGCATCGTCGATTCGCTGAATCTGGCTGAGCAGACCGGCATGCCTTCCTGGGTCTCGGTCGACAAGACCAAGATGGAAGGCGTGTTCAAGGCCCTTCCGGACCGCGCCGATTTCGCTGCTGACGTGAACGAAAACCTTATCGTCGAGTTGTACTCGCGTTAATCCTGAGGGAGTTGCTAATGCAGACTGCTTTGCTGAAACCCCGTATTGTTGAAGTCGAACAGGTCGGACCGTCGCACGCTCGCGTCGTGATGGAGCCGTTTGAGCGCGGCTTCGGCCATACCCTGGGTAATGCGCTGCGTCGTGTCCTGTTGTCCTCGATGACCGGATTTGCACCGACCGAGGTCCAGATCTCGGGTGTCGTGCACGAATATTCGACGGTGGACGGCCTCCGTGAAGACGTGGTCGACTTGCTGCTGAACCTGAAGGGCGTGACCTTCAAGCTGCACAATCGTGATGAAGTGTTCCTGACGCTGAAGAAAGACAGCGCCGGGCCGATCCTGGCATCGGACATCGATCTGCCCCATGACGTCGAGGTGATCAACCCGAATCACGTCATCGGCAATCTGACCTCTGGCGGCAAGATCGACATGAGTGTCAAGGTCGAGAAGGGTCGTGGCTATGTGCCCGGCACGATGCGCGAAATCCGCGACAACAAATCGATCGGCCGTATCGTGCTGGACGCTTCGTTCTCGCCGGTCCGCCGCGTCAGCTATGCCGTGGAGAGTGCCCGCGTCGAGCAGCGTACTGACCTGGATCGCCTGATCGTCGACATCGAGACCAATGGCGTGATCTCGCCTGAAGAGGCCGTGCGTCAGTCCTCGCGCATCCTGGTCGAGCAATTCGCCGTGTTCGCGCAACTGGAAGGGGGTACCGAGCCTCTGGCTGAACTGGGTATCCCGACCAGCATCTCGGCAGGTGTGCCGGGTGCGGTCACCCGCAGCCCGCAGATCGATCCGATCCTGCTGCGTCCGGTCGATGACCTCGAGCTGACGGTTCGCTCCGCGAACTGCCTGAAGGCCGAGAACATCTACTACATCGGCGACCTCATCCAGCGCACCGAAAACGAGCTGCTCAAGACCCCCAACCTGGGTCGCAAGTCGCTCAATGAAATCAAGGAGGTGTTGGCCACTCGCGGGTTGACACTGGGCATGCGTCTTGAGAACTGGCCCCCGGCCGGGCTCGACCGCTAAAGGAAACCATCATGCGTCATCGTTCCGGACTTCGTAAACTCAACCGCACCAGCGAACATCGCCAGGCGATGTTCCGCAACATGTGCAACTCGCTGCTCGAGCACGAGCAGATCAAGACGACCCTGCCCAAGGCCAAGGAACTGCGCCGTGTGGTCGAGCCGCTGATCACGCTGGGCAAGAAACCCAGCCTGGCCAACCGTCGTCTCGCCTTTGATCGCCTGCGCAATCGTGACATGGTCACCAAGATCTTCAACGATCTGGGTCCCCGTTATGCCAAGCGCCCGGGTGGTTATGTCCAGATCCTCAAGTTCGGCTTCCGCGTGGGCGACAATGCTCCGATGGCCCTGGTCACCCTGATGGATCGTCCGGATGCAGATGCACCGGCGCCCAGCGAGGCTCCCAAGGCCGAGTAAGCTCCAGGCGTTCCGGCCTTCGGGCCGGTCGTCCGACAAGCGCGGCGCCGCAAGGCGACCGCGTTTTTTTTCGTCTGCCTCCTGGCATGCTTCCGTTGGTCGGAAGACAGGGGCCGACGGGCGGTGCGCCGGCCCGTGGTCAGCGGCTGCTTCCAGGGCTATGCTGGTGATTCAATCCCTTGAGTTGCCGCACCTGTGCGCGAAAGCCCTGCCTTGCGTCTCACCGTGTTCCCTCGACTGCGGGCTTGGCTCTGGGCCTTGGTCGCCTGCGCCTGCTGGTGGCCGCCGGGGGACAGGGGTGATGCGCAGGCCGGCATGCGAGCCCTTTCCCTTGCAGGCAGCCCTGCCTGCGCAGGGGGTGCCCGCAACGGCGCCGCCAGTGCCACCTCGGGACGTCAATACGACAGCCAGGGCCGCTTCACCGGCAGACTGGACCCGGATGGCCGGCGCTATGACGCCCAGGGGCGTTACCTGGGCCGCACCGAACAGGATGGGCGGCAATACTCCGAGCAAGGTCGCTATCTGGGACGAATCGACCAGGACGGCAGGAAGTACGACAGTCAGGGCCGTTATCAGGGCAGAAGCGATGACAAGGGGCGCCTGTTCGACAGCCAGGGGAGATATACCGGCCGTGTCGACGAAGAAGGCCGGCAATTTGACGCGCAGGGCCGCTACACCGGCCGCCTGGAAGGCACCGGACAGGCCACTGGGACGCGTCCTGTGAGCCCTGCCCCTGTCCGGGTACCGCCCGCCAAAGCCGTGGAGGCCAATCGCAGCGTTGCGCCCTTCGTTTTCTGTGCCTATGGCGACAGCAGCTGTGCCAGGTAAGGCCTCCCTGTCCCGCAAGGCGCGGCCCGCCACCGGGATCACTGTTGGACTGCTGATGATCATCCTCGGTGGGGTGATGGGTCTGGGCACGGCGAAGGCGGAAAACCCGGAGCAGCTGGAGCGTGCTCGACGCAACCCGCAGATCGAACTGCTGGATGCGCAGGGCGTGCAGTATCTGGAGGCCTTTACAGCCCCCGGCATCATCTTTCATGAAAGCGAGTGCGATCCCCCCCAGGTCCATGCGAACTACCTGTGTACCCGCCTGCCGCTGGACTACAACACGCCGTTCACCGTCTTTCCAGTGGCACTGCGCTTTTATGACAAGACCGATCCGGCATCGGTTGCCCGCGATCGGCTGAGCAGTCGGCGTGACATCCACGATGCGATCGAAGCCCCTCACTTCTTTCTGCTCGACATGCACCACGGCCGGCTCGAAGTGAATGACGAAGGCGAGGCGACGTATTCGCCCGTCCGGCTCGAAGACGTGCCGGTTCTCAAGGCGGGCGACCACTATCGCAGCAGCATGGCCATTGCCAAGCAACAAGGTGGCGGTTTTCTGACCTTTCAATCGCGCGTCGTGGTCCCCAAGGGCACGACCTTGTACCGGCCGGCGCCCCGCAGTCTGCTGAGTCCGGAGCAGAAGTGGCGCAAATGCGAGGGTGCCAGTGTGCCCGGAAGGATGCCCAGTGGCTGGATGCACCAGTACCGCAGCGCAAAGGATTGCGATGCGCGCTTCGTCGTCAATGTGTTTGGCGAACGCAGCCAGAGGGAAGTGACGGCCTATGTCTTTCGCCGCCAGGAAAATTTCAATGTGGGCCCGCTGTATCGCCGGCTGGTCCAGAGCTTTCGCATCAGCCCCAAGGACCCGCCTGGCCTGTACACGCTGGAGTGGTGGTATGCCGGAAAGCTGCTGACCCGCACCCGATTCGAGATCAAGTGATGAAGCTGTCCTTCGCGCCATGGAGTCTGCTTGCCCTGATGGTCTCCCCGGTGATGGCCCTGACATCGGTTCCCGGGGCGCAACTGCAGGAAGGTCGAACTTTTGACACCAGCAGTCCGCGGTCACAGAAAATGGTGAGCATCCTGTGCTTTGGCAAGGACAAGACCTTCTGCGCGCGTCAAAAGGAGCCCGCACGCTATTACGGCATGGGCTTTGAATGTCACTGGCCGCAGGTCTTTGCGGAAGATGTCATGCCCGATGACCAGCCCAGCCGCAAGCGTTTCATGCTGCCGGCGGCCGGCTTGCAGGTCGGGCCGCAGACCCAGGGTCAGGCATGCGTCTTCCGGGTCGGGTTTACCATGCCCGACGTCCTGCTCGGAACCAAGGACAAGGAGGACCTGATGGCCTATGTGGAGTGGGAGTTCGAGATCGAACCGATTCCGGGCCTGAATGGTCGTGTCGAGGGCCGGAAGGTCATCCTGCCCTACTACCTGGTACCCAAGCGGGACGGCTCGCACGTCAAGAACCCCTGGGATCCGCGTACGTTCAACAGCAACGACAGCGACGTCACTGCTCTGCCCAGCCGGGTCAAGGCAAGGCCTCAGCGCTCATGGATGACCCTGATCATCAACGGGCAGGTGATCGACAAGATCGATGTCCCCCTGATTGCTGAACCGGTCAAGTGGCAGATCTATGATTGGCGACGCAAGGAGAAGAAGTCTTACGAGATCCGCCACGGCACCGAGGGCTAGGCTATCGACCCGGGTTCGCAACGCCGAAGTGGCCCTCATTTCACTTCGCCCCGAAGGGGTTCGATCGGACGAGGCCCTCGGTCGCTCGCCCACCAGGGCAGATATCACCCGATATCTACCCTGGCGGACAACCGCCCGATCATCCTCGTCTGAGTCGAATCCTTGGACAAGTTATTTACGGCACACCACACTAGGTGAACCCGACAGCGGGCGCTACCGCATGCGGGCTGCCTGCCTGCGCCTTCAGGCCTCGTCGCGCGACTTCCTGCGTGCCTCGAACATCTTGCGGAACGAACTGGATGCAAGATAGCTCCGCGCCGTAAAAAAGACCACCATGCCGCCTGCGATCAGCAGCATCAGGGCCATCGACATCCAGAACCCATATCGGGAATGCAGGCCCGGAATGAATTCGAAGTTCATGCCGAAAATGCCGGTGACCAGGGTCAGCGGCAGGAAGATCGCGGTGATCGCAGTCAGGGTGCGCATGATCTCGTTGGTGCGATGGGCGGTCGACGAGAAATGCAATTGCACCGCTGATTCGGCCGAGGCCTCCAGGCGATGGCTGTGGTGCATGACTCGACCGATGTGCTCGACCACGTCGTTGGTGCGAACCTCGAGCAAGGGACTGAGCGGACCCGGGCCCTTGCTGCCCTCGCGGCGCTGCGCGCGCTCGTCCCGCCATTCCTGAACCGCATCGAGCTGCTCCTCGCAGAGCATCTCGAGCTTGCGGATCTCGGACCGTGCCTCGAGCAGCAGGTACCAGTCGCGGAACGGGCGCCGGGGATCGAGCAGATCCTTTTGCCAGTTGTCGAGCAGGTCGGTCATTGGCTGGCGCAGGTCGAGATAGCGATCCACCATCCCGTTGAGAACGCGCAGCATCAGTTCCTCGGGGCAGGCGGGCATGCGCTGGGTGCTGTCCGCAGCGGCCAGCAGGCGTTCGCGCAGTGATGCAAACAGTTTGCTGTCGAGTGCCCGTACGGTGACCAGCACCTTGGGCAGCACGAAGAACGTGGTCGGCCGCGTCTTGATGCGCAGCCCCGAGTTGCCGATGCTGCCTTCGGCGCGCGGGTCGAGATTGATGCGATTGGCCAGCCCCCTGAACACGATCATCTCGTACTGCGAGGTCGAGTCGTAATAGGAAGGATGAAGCATGTTCTCGGCGTCGGACAGGTGCTCGTCGAGCACCCGGATGCCAGTCAGCTCAACGACCGGCCCGACCCAACGGCGCGTATCGGTGTAATCGACGTCAAACCAGAGAAAGCCCTTCTCGGGCAGGACGCGCGGCATCTCCTTCAGGACGCTGGCCTGATGCTCGGCGATATGCAGCAGCTGGAACAAGTCGGTCGGCCGGAGGGGAAAGGGCGCGGCGCTCAGGCCTTCCTGGACAGATACCTGGCGGCATCCAGGGCGAAGTAGGTGAGGATGCCATCAG
The DNA here is from genome assembly GCA_029977705.1 of Burkholderiales bacterium. Taxonomy (GTDB): domain Bacteria; phylum Pseudomonadota; class Gammaproteobacteria; order Burkholderiales; family Burkholderiaceae_E; genus JAPOKJ01. The sequence continues at coordinate 33,427 of JAPOKJ010000021.1, forward strand.
CCCCGGCCCGCCGGAAGCTGAGCAGGGCCTCCAGCACCACGGCCTGTTCATCGAGCCAGCCATTGGCAGCCGCGGCCTTGAGCATCGCGTACTCACCGCTGACCTGATAGGCGAAGGTGGGCATGCGGAACTCGTCCTTGACCCGGCGCAGCACGTCCAGATAGGGCATGCCGGGCTTGACCATCACCATGTCGGCGCCCTCGGCGATGTCCAGCGCCACCTCGCGCAGTGCCTCATCGCTGTTGGCCGGATCCATCTGGTAAGTCTTTTTGCTGCTCTTGCCCAGATTCTTGGCCGACCCGACCGCATCGCGGAATGGTCCATAGAAGGCCGAGGCGTACTTGGCCGAGTAGGCCATGATCTTGGTGTGAATATGGCCCTGGGCTTCGAGGGCCGTGCGGATCGCGCCGATGCGTCCGTCCATCATGTCGGAAGGGGCTACGATGTCGACCCCCGAGGCGGCCTGCAGCAGGGCCTGCTTCTGCAGGATATCGACCGTGACATCGTTGATGACATAGCCGTTGTCATCGATGACGCCATCCTGGCCATGGCTGGTGTACGGGTCCAGGGCCACATCGGTGAGCAGGCCGAGCTCGGGGAAGCGCTTTTTCAGGCCAGCCACGACCCGGGGAATCAGGCCCTTGGCATTGTTGGCCTCGCTGCCGGTGGGGTCCTTCAGGGTGGGCTCGATGACCGGGAACAGGGCCATCACCGGCACACCGGCCTTCAGGCATTGCTCGGCTGTCTTGTAGAGCAGGTCCAGACTCAGTCGATCGACGCCCGGCATCGAGGGGACCGGCTGGCGCAGTTTCTTGCCCTCGACCACGAAGACCGGGTAGATGAAGTTCTCGGGGCCGAGATGGGTCTCGCGCACCAGGCGACGTGAAAAATCGTCCTTGCGCAGTCGGCGCATCCGGGTGGCGGGAAAAGACATGGCAGAGACTCCGGAAAAAGGCAGGTCGGGGGTGCGCGGCGCGCGCCCGCGTATTCTAGCCGCCATGAGCCCTGCGGCGCGCGGCCAGGCAAAGGGCTAGAGCCCGAGACCGCCGCAGATCCACTCCGCCACCTCTTGCTGGCCCTGCTTGTCAGGCACGGAAAAAAGCCGGATCTCGAAAACCTGGGCAGGCCGCAATGCGGTCAGGTCCTGGCGCACCTGCTGCATCTGCCGGTTCTGCTGGAGTTTGCTCAGCTTGTCGGCTTTGGAGAGCAGGATCAGGATGGGGACCTGCTCCGGACAGAAGCCGATCAGTTGCCGATCCTTGTCGGTCACACCGCGCCGGATGTCCATCACCAGCACCACGCCGCGCAAGGCCTTGCGTGCACCCAGATAGCTGCCGGACAGCCGTGCCCATTCGGCCTGGGCTTCGCGGGTGGCTTCGGCGTAGCCATAGCCCGGCGTGTCGACCAGAAAGGCCTGGGGCGCATCCTCGGGCTTGCGCTGGCCCAGCCCGAAAAAATTCAGGGCCTGGGTCCGCCCCGGTGTCTTGGAGGAGAAGGCGAGCCGCTTCTGGTGGCACAAGGCATTGATGGCGGAGGACTTTCCGGCATTCGATCGCCCGACAAAGGCGATCTCGCCCAGTCCGTCGCCGGGCAATTGTGAGGGCTTTGCCACGGTGGTGAAAAACCGGGCGCCCGAAAGACGGTTCATAAAGTCCTTGGTATTGTAGAATCTAGGGTTTATCTCACCGAAGTTTAGTATCCAAGATGCCTTCGCTCCTGAAAACACTGAACCTGGTCGCCCGTCAAGCCGTGTCTGCGCCCCTGCGCGCGGCGCTGTCTGCTGGCGTTGTAAGCGCCACGCTGGCGGCCTTCCCGCTCGGCGTTGCCGCCCAGGCGCCTGCCAAGCCCGATGCCAAGAAGGGCAGCGAGATCGTCTCGCAGGTGTGTGCCTCGTGCCACGGAGCCGATGGTAACAGCGCCACCCCGGCCAATCCCAAGCTGGCCGGCCAGCATCCTGAATACCTGGTCAAGCAGCTGGGCAATTTCAAGGTCAAGCCGGGCGCCAAGGAAGCCGAGCGTGCCAACGCCGTGATGGCCGGCTTTGCAGCCAACCTGTCGGATGCCGACATGCGCAGCATTGCCCTGTACCTGTCCACCCAAAAGCTCAAGCCCTCGGCCTCCAAGAACGCCGCCACGCTCGACCTGGGCCGCAAGATCTATCGTGCCGGCATCCCCGACAAAGGCGTTCCGGCCTGCGCGGGTTGCCACAGCCCGAACGGCAATGGCATCCCGGCCCAATACCCGCGCCTGTCGGGCCAGTATGCCGAGTACACCGAGTCGCAGCTGGTCGGTTTCCGTCAGGGCACGCGCAAGAACAGCGCCCAGATGAGCCAGATCGCCAGCCGCATGTCGGATGCCGAGATCAAGGCCGTGTCCGATTTTGTCGCTGGTCTTCGCTGACAGGTCCCTGGGGCGGACCGGTCTGACCGGCCGCTGAAGGTGCTTCTGGCACCGCAACGTTTCCCGAAAGCCGGCACTGCCGGCTTTTTTGTTGCCGTTCGTCGACTTGCCGTCACAATGACAGCTGCACGCGTCCCGGCACGCGTAAGGAAATGACCGCAGACCGCCACCCAGAGACACCTATGAACGCCCCGCGCTTTTCCCCTGCCTTTGAGCAACCCCCCGCCAGCGAGATCACGCCTCGTGAGGTGTTCGACAATCGCCGGGTCATCCTGCGCACGGCGCTGCAGGGCGCCAGCCTGGCCTCGATCGCGCCATGGGCGGCCCGCGAGGCCTTTGCGGCCGACGCTGCGCCCCAGGGCGGCAGTGGCCAGAAGCTGGTGACCCGTCCGGGCAAGCTGGCTCCGATCATGGACAAGCCCACCAGCTACAAGGACGTGACGTCCTACAACAACTTCTACGAGTTCGGTACCGAAAAAGAGGACCCGGCCCGCCATGCCCATACCCTCAAGACCCGCCCCTGGACGGTGACGGTCGAGGGCGCGATCGCCAAGCCCAAGGTGTTTGACCTGGACGAATTGCTCAAGATGGCACCGCTCGAGGAGCGCGTCTACCGCATGCGATGCGTCGAGGGTTGGTCGATGGTGATTCCCTGGGTCGGCTTTTCGATGTCCGAACTCATCAAGCGGGTCGAACCGACCGGCAATGCCAAGTTCGTCGAGTTCGTCACCCTGGCCGACAAGGCGCAGATGCCGGGCCTGTTCAATCCGGTGCTGCAATGGCCTTATGTCGAGGGCCTGCGCATGGATGAAGCCATGAATCCCCTGACCCTGCTCACCCTGGGCCTGTACGGTGAGGTGCTGCCCAAGGCCAATGGCGCCCCGGTGCGGCTGGTGGTGCCCTGGAAATACGGCTTCAAGAGCGGCAAGTCCATCGTCAGGATCCGCTTCGTCGAAAAGCAGCCGGTCACCAGCTGGAACCGGGCCGCACCCGAGGAGTACGGCTTCTACTCCAACGTCAACCCGGACGTCGATCACCCGCGCTGGTCCCAGGCGACCGAAAGGCGCATTGGTGAGGATGGCTTCCTTCAGAGAAAGCGCAAGACCCTGCCCTTCAATGGCTATGCCGAGCAGGTCGGCCAGCTGTATGCCGGCATGGACCTGCGCAAGTTCTTCTGAGCGGGTCCGTATCCGGATGACCCCCCAGGCCCTGAGCCGGATCAAGGCGGCGCTCCTCCTTCTCTGCATGTTGCCGCTGGCCCGTCTGCTGGTGCTGGGGTTCAGTGACCGGCTGGGGGCCAATCCGGTCGAATTCGTGACCCGCTCGACCGGTACCTGGTCGCTGGTGATGCTGTGCCTGACCCTTGCGGTCACGCCGCTGCGCCTGTTGTCCGGCCAGCCCTGGCTGCTGCGCCTGCGCCGCATGCTGGGGCTGTTCGCTTTTTTCTATCTGTGCCTGCACCTGTTCACCTGGGTCTGGTTCGATCACTGGTTCGAGGTTCAGGCGCTGTTTCGGGATGTGTTCAAGCGCCCCTTCATCCTGGTGGGCATGACAGCCTTCCTGTTGATGCTGCCGCTGGCCCTGACCTCGAACAACGCATCGATGCGGCGCCTGGGGCGGCAGTGGTCGCGGCTGCACCGGCTGGTGTACGCGATCGCGGTGCTGGCCATCCTGCATTTCTGGTGGATGCGCGCAGGCAAGAACAACCTGGGCGAGCCGATGCTGTACGCTGCCCTGATGGTCGGCCTGTTGCTGGCCCGGTTGCCCCAGTGGTGGCGTCAGGCGCGTGGCAGGACGGATTCGTCGGCGAGCAGGGCTTCGTAGGATTCGCGCCGCCGGATCACGGTGTAGCGGTCCTCATCGACCATTACCTCAGCGGCGCGCGGCCGGCTGTTGTAGTTGGAGCTCATCGACATGCCGTAGGCCCCGGCTGAGCGCAGGGCGACCAGATCACCGGGTTCCAGGCGCAACTCGCGGTCGCGCGCCAGCCAGTCGCCTGATTCGCAGACCGGGCCCACCAGATCGAAGCATTGCGAGGGCAGGGCGGGCTTGAGTTGCACCTCGCTGACGCCATGCCAGGCTTCGTACAGCGCCGGCCGCATCAGGTCATTCATGGCGGCATCGATGATCGCAAAGGCCTTGCCCTGACCGGGCACCGGAGGCTGCTTGAGGTATTCCACGCGGCTGAGCAGTACCCCGGCATTGCCGACCAGGGAGCGGCCGAATTCGAACATCAGCCTGCAGCGTGATCCGATCGGATGCCGATCGATACGCTGGAACAAGGCCTCGAACAGGCTCTGGCGTGAGGGTGGCACCTCATCCTGATAGGTAATGCCCAGGCCGCCGCCCAGATCGAGATGATGCAGGCGTACGCCTCGCGCCTCGATGGCTTCGGTCAACTCGAGCAACTTGTCCAGTGCCGCGAGAAAGGGCGACAACTCGGTGATCTGCGAACCGATATGGCAGTCGATGCCAACCACCTCGAGGCCAGGCAGGCTTGCCGCCAGTTCGTAGGCCGACAGGGCTTGTTCGTGGGCAATGCCGAACTTGTTCTGCTTCAGGCCCGTGGAGATATAGGGGTGGGTCTTGGGGTCGACGTCGGGATTGACCCGCAGCGACACCCGGGCGCGCAGCCCCATGGCCTGCGCGCAGTCGCTGAGCCGGTGCAGTTCGGGGATCGATTCGACATTGAAGCAACCGACCCCGGCCTGCAAGGCGGCCTGCATTTCGGCAAGGCTCTTGCCGACCCCGGAGAACACCACCCGCGAGGGATCTCCGCCCACGGCCAGTACGCGGCGCAACTCGCCCAGCGACACGATGTCGAAGCCTGCCCCTTCACGCGCCAGCAGGTCGATGATGGCCAGGTTCGGATTGGCCTTCAAGGCGTAGCAGATCAGGACGTCGCGGCCAGCCGCGGCATCCCTGAATTCGCGGAAAGCGCCCAGGATGGCCGCCTTTGAGTAGACGAAGGTCGGGGTGCCGACGTCGGCAGCGATGCGTTGCATAGCCACCTTCTCGGCGAACAGGGCGCCGTTTTGGTATTCAAGCCAGTCCATGGAAAGCTCAGCTGCGTTTCTTGGTCGGATCGTTCGGGTCGGGCATGTACAGGGGGCCCCTTTGGCCGCAGGCGGCAAGGCCCGCCAGCAACGGTGCCAGGGTCATCCATCCGATCCAGCGGCGGCGGCTGTCCTGCGCACCGGTCGTTGCCTCGGCAGGCGACGCTGGCGTGCGGCCGGAAGCATGAACAAGGGGGACTGGCTCGCAGGTTGGGGTCATGTCGGTATCATCCCGAACGAGGGATTGAATCGAGGATAGCATGAGCGAACAGGGTTTCTTGCAGCGTTGCGAACGGGTGCTCGATCGTATCGAGGACCTGCTGGATGAGGCAGGCATCGATCACGATGCGGACCGGCAGGGTCATGTCCTCACCATCAGCTTCGAGGATGACTCCCAGATGGTCATCAACGGCCAGGCCGTGATGCAGGAGGTGTGGCTGGCCCATCGCGGTGGCGCCCATCATTTCAGGGACCGTGAGGGGCAGTGGGTGGACACGCGCAGCGGCGAGACCCTGTCCACGGTACTCTCGCGCGCCGTCAGTGCCCAATCGGGTCAGGCAGTAGTGCTGTCGCTCTGAATCAGAACACCTGGTTCTTGATCTGCTCGGCGTTCTCGCCGCTCGAGACGCCGCCCTCGGTGATGCCCACCGCAGATACCCCCTGGCCAGGCCGGGTCTCACTGTAGTAGTAATCGCCGTTGATCTGTACCACCCCGTTGGGTACCTGCTGCGGCACCTCGGGGCTGTTGCGCAGGGCCTTCTCCATGTACTTGATCCAGATCGGCAGGGCCAGACCACCGCCGGTCTCGCGATCGCCCAGTTTGCGGGGCGTGTCAAAGCCCACCCAGGCCACGGCGGCGATCTTGGGCGAGTAGCCTGCGAACCAGGCATCGTGCGAGTCGTTGGTGGTGCCGGTCTTGCCGGCCAGATCGTTGCGCTTGAGTGAGCGGGCCTTGGTCGCGGTGCCTTTCTGGACCACGTCGCGCATCATGCTGTCCATGATGAAGGCATTGCGGCCGTCGATCGCGCGCATCGACTCGTCACCGGCGTGGGAGGGTTGGGCCTTGGCCACCACCTGTCCCTGCTGGTTGACGATCCGGGAGATGAGGTAGGGATCGACGCGAAAGCCGCCATTGGCGAAGATCGAAAAGGCGCCCACCATCTGCCATGGCGTGACGCTGCCGGCCCCCAGTGCCATGGTCAGGAAGGCGGGATTGCGCTCAGCCTCGAAGCCGAAACGGGTGATGTAGTCCTGGGCGTATTTCGGGCCGATGTTCTGCAGGATGCGGATCGACACCATGTTCTTGGACTTGGCCAGTGCAGTACGCATCTGCATCGGGCCCGAGAAGGTGCCGTCGTAGTTTTTCGGATCCCAGACCTGACCGCCGGTGAGTGCCGGATCGATGCTGATCGGCGCATCATTGATGATGGTGGTGGTCATGAAGCCCTTTTCGAGGGCCGCCGAGTAGATGAAGGGCTTGAAGCTGGAGCCCGGCTGGCGGATCGACTGGGTGACGCGATTGAACTTGTTCTGGTTGAAGTTGAAGCCTCCCACCAGCGCACGCACCGAGCCGTCCTCGGTATTGGCAGCCACCAGCGCCGATTCGACCTCGGGCAGTTGCGTCAGTTCGAATTGCTTGGGCTTGGACTCGGTGATCCGCACGATGGCCCCGGGGCGCATCTTGCGGTCTCCCTCGGCCTTCGGGGACAACGAATTGGCGACAAACTTCAAACCGGGCCCGGTGATCTCGATGGTGCTGCCCTTGCCGCGGCTGACCAGGACCCGGGCCGGGCTGGCCTCCAGGACCACCGCCGCCAGGAACTCTTCCAGATCGCCAGCCTCGCCGATGGCCGATTCGATCTGCTCCTCGGCCTTGGCGGCATTGGCCGCCAGATCGATGAAGCCCTCCGGACCGCGGTAGCCGTAGCGGCGGTCGTACTCGAGCACGCCCTGCTTGAGTGCCTCATTGGCCGCCGCCTGGTCCTGGGCCAGGATGGTGGTGTACACCTTCAGGCCTGCAACGTAGCTGTCTTCCTTGTACAGGTCGAAGGCGGCCTGACGGGCGATCTCCGCCACGTACGGGGCATTGACCTGGTAGTCGGTGCCGCTGGCGGCGTACTTCAATTCCTGGGCCAGCGCCGCCTGGTAGGCGCTCTCGTCGATGAAATTGAAATCGCGCATCCGCTTGAGGATGTAGCGCTGGCGCTCGGTGGCCCGCTTGGGATTGACCAGCGGGTTGAATCGGGAAGGGGCCTTGGGCAAGCCGGCCAGCATGGCCGCCTCGGCCGCTGTGATGTCGGCCAGGGGCTTGCCGAAATAGGTCTGGGCGGCCGCCGCAAAGCCATAGGCCCGCTTGCCCAGGAAGATCTGGTTCATGTACAGCTCGAGGATCTGCTCCTTGGTCAGTTGTTCCTCGATGCGCAAGGCCAGCAGGATCTCGACGATCTTGCGGGTGTAGGTCTTCTCGGGAGACAGGAAGAATTCACGCGCGATCTGCATCGTGATCGTGCTGGCGCCCTGCTCCTTGCCCGATGACAGCAGGTTCACGCCCGCCGAACGGACGATGCCGATGAAGTCGACGCCTCCGTGCTCGAAAAAGCGTGCGTCCTCGGCCGCCAGGACGGCGTTCTTCATCAGATCGGGCACCTCGTTGATCTTGACGTAGGTGCGTCGCTCTTCGCCGAATTCCCCAATCAGCACGTTGTCGGCGGTGTAGACCCGCAGGGGGATTCTCGGACGGTAGTCGATCAGGGAGTCGAGCGGGGGCAACCGGTCATTGGCCAGCAGCAGGGCCAGTGCCACGACCAGGGCGCCGCACAGGGCTGCGGCAATCGGAAGGGCCGCCAGCACGCCCACGACGCTCACCCAACTGAACCCGCGCTGGTGCTGCCCGCCCGCCGGGCTGGAAAAAAGGGGGCGGGAGGGTACCGGGCATGCCGGACCGGAAATCGGGGAGTTTGGGGTCACAGTGGTTCGGCCCGCGGGCCTGTCGTCTGCCGGTCGGCAGGGAGGGCAAATTATATGTCGGCGCCCTGTCCGCCGGTCGGAAATTAAGTTAGTATGCAAGTGCTCACATAATTTGTGGAACATGACCGATTTCACGCAGCGGGGCGGGCATGCTCAACGGTCGCTTGCCCGCGACAAATGGCCTGGCCGCGGGAGGCCAAAAGCGTCGAAAAGCTTTACAGTAGGCCGTGAGCCTTGATACGATCTCATGTAGATTCCCAAAAATGCTCATAAATATTTAATTTTTAAAAGAAATTTGGGGTAAATGAAGCTCTCCTTGCCGGCTTTTCTCAGTCGCAAAGTACCCCCTTTGGTCGGGGTAGACCTGAGTTCGTCCTCCGTCAAGGTGGTTGAACTGAGTCAGGGTGCCAAGGGGGACTATCGCCTCGAGGGCTACGCCATCGAGTTTCTGGAGCGTGGTGCGATCGCGGATGGTTCGATCGAGAAGCCCGAGGTGGTTGCCGCGGCCCTGGGGCGCGCCCTCAAGCGCTGTGGCACCAAGGCCAAGGAGGCTGCGCTGGCGCTGCCTTCTGCGGCCGTGATCACCAAGAAGATCATGCTGCCCAGCGGCCTGCGCGACGAGGACTACGAGATCCAGGTCGAGACCGAAGCCAGCCAATACATTCCCTTCCCGATCGAGGAGGTCAACCTCGATTTCCAGGTGATCGGTCCCTCGCCCAACAAGCCGGATGAGGTTGATGTGATGCTGGCGGCCTCGCGCAAGGAAAAGGTCGAGGACCGCGTGGCCATCGCCGAAATGGCGGGCCTGCGCGCCACCGTCATGGATGTCGAGCCCTATGTCGTGCGGACCGTTCTGGAGCACGTCTCCCACTTCCTGCCGAATCAGGGACAGGGACAGATTCTCGCCGTGATCTCGCTGGGCAATGCCGTTACCTCGGTCACGATCTCGCTCAATGGCCAGACGGTGTTCGAACGCGAGCAGATGTTCGGAGGCGGCCAGCTGACGCAGGACATCGTGCGCCTTTATGGCCTGACCTACGAAGAGGCCGAGCTGAAAAAGCGCAGTGCTGAACTGCCGGACAGCTATCAGTCGGACCTGCTCAATCCCTTCATCGAACAGGCCGCTGCCGACATCGGCCGGGCCCTGCAGTTCTTCTTCACCTCGACGCCCTACACCCGCGTCGACCGCATCATTCTCGCTGGCGGGTCGTCGATCCTGCCAGGTCTGGCCGACGCGGTCTCGCTCAAGACCCAGGTGCCCTGCGAGGTCATCAATCCCTTCCAGGGCATGGAATTCGGCGAGCAGGTCCGTGAGCGTCAGATCCGCGTCGACGGCCCGGCCCTGATGATTGCTTCCGGCCTGGCCATGCGCAGGTTCGACCCATGATCCGGCTCAATCTCCTGCCTCACCGCGAGATGCGCCGCGAGCGGCGCAAGCGGGATTTCTATGGCGTCATCGGCCTGATCTCCATCCTGTCTCTGGCTGCCGTCGGCACCGTGTTTCTCGTGCTGAGCAACCAGCTCGACCACCAGCTGGGTCGCAACAGCTTCATCGACAAGAAGAACGCCGAACTGGACAAGGAAATCGGTGAGATCAAGACGCTGGAGGCCGAGGTCGCCGCATTGAAGGCGCGCCAGAAGGCTGTCGAAGACCTGCAGTCGGACCGGACACTGCCGGTGCATCTGCTCGATGAGCTGGTCAAGCACACGCCGGAGGGCATCTACGTCAAGTCGTTCAAGCAGGACGCTGGCAAGATCACCATTACCGGAGTGGCACAGACCAACGATAAGGTGTCCGAGTTGCTGCGCAATCTGGCCTACAACACCGCGTATCTCGAAATGCCCCAGTTGATCGAGTCCAAGGCGGCGCCGGTCGATGCCAAGAATCCGAAGGACCCGCGTCGCATCTTCGAGTTCGGCATGGTCGCGTACATCAAGGGCCGGGCCCCCAACAGCGGGGCCAAGTCGCCCGCGGGCGCAGCGCCCGCGAAGAAGGGGACCTGAGATGGCCGGCAAGGACCTCAAGGAAGCCAAGGAAGGCATGGCAGCCCGGCTCAAGTTGCCCAAGTTCAATTTCAGGCTCGATCCCGAGGCGATCAGGCTTCAATTCGTCGGGCTGGGCGGCTTGCATCCTGGCCTTTGGCCGCCCCTCCCAAGGGTGGCCTTGCTGATGGGTCTTGTGGCGGTGTACGCCGTGGCGGCCTATTTCCTGTTGTGGAGCGGTCAACTCGACCAGATCGACAATGCCCGCAAGAAAGAGGAAGAACTCAAGGGGCAGTACACCGACAAGGTGAGGAAGGCCGTCAACCTGGACGCCCTGATCAAGCAGAAGGAACAGGTCCTCAAGTATGTGGGGCTGCTCGAGAAGCAATTGCCCAGCAAGGCCGAGATGGACTCCTTGCTTACTGAAATCAACAACGCAGGAATCGGCAAGGGATTGCAGTTTGAATTGTTCAAGCCCAGTGCCGTCGTCGTTCATGATTACTACGCCGAGCTCCCCATCCAGATCCGGCTGGCCGGCACTTTCCACGACATGGGCGCGTTCACCAGCGAAGTCTCCAACCTTTCGCGCATCGTCACGCTCAACGACATGAAGATCGAGTACGTCGAGCGTGCGGGAGGCCTAGTGATGGAGGCCACCGCCAAGACCTTCCGCTATCTTGATGCCGCCGAGATCGCACGGCGTCGTGCCGAGAAGGACGAAGCCGAGAAGAAGACGCCCGGAGCGAAAGCCAAATGATGCGTCGACTCCTGCCCTTGTGGTTAGTCCTGCCTCTGGCGGCCTGCGATGCGCCGCAGGACGATCTCGAAATCTGGATGAAGGAAACCCGGGCCTCGGTGTCACCTCCCAAGACCATCGTCGAAGCGCCCAAGAAGGTCGAGCCTTTTGCTTATTCACACAAGGATGCGCTTGATCCCTTCTCGCAGGCCAAGCTGACGGTTGCCATGGATCGCGCCGGCAAGGCCAAGCAGAACTCGGGCCTGGCACCCGATGCCAAGCGCCCACGTGAAGTGCTCGAGAATTTCCCTCTCGAGAGCATCAGGATGGTGGGCCGGATCGCCGATGCCAAGGCCACCTCAGCGCTGCTGCAGGTCAACTCGGCGGTCTACATGGCGCGCGTGGGCAACTATGCCGGACAGAATTTTGGTCGAATCATCCGCATCGGCGACAATGAGGTCTTGATCAAGGAACTCGTCCAGGATGCATCAGGCGACTGGGTAGAACGAGAAGCCTCCCTGAAGCTTCAGGAAGGCGACAAGAAATGAGTCAGGTGCGTATGGATCAGTTCGGCCTCATCAGCGGTATGTCAGGGCGGCTGGGTCTGCGGTTTGCAGTGCTCGGTCTTGCAGCCTTCTGGCTGGGCACCTCGCCCCGTCCTGCCCCTGCTCAGAGCCAGGCTGCCACTGATCAGCCCTCCGCCGTCCAGGTGGCGGCCGGACCCGAGACCGCCCAGCCCAATGCCATCGAGGCGGTCAGCAGTTCCCAGCGCGGCAACATCACCTACCTGCGCGTGACCCTGCGCGACCGGCTGCTGATGGAGCCGGGCAGTTTCTCTGTGGCCAACCCGCCCCGTGTCGCCATCGACTTTCCGAACACCGAGGTTCGCACCCCGCAGAACAGCATCGAATTGAACCAGGGCGATGTGCGCTCGGTCTCGCTGGTGCAGGCCGGCAACCGTTCGCGGGTGGTGCTCAACCTCAAGCGCCCCCTGACCTACGCCACCTCCCAGGAGGGCAAGGACCTGGTCATCACGCTGACGCCCCCGGCGGTGTCGGCCACCGACTCGGCGCCCACCACCGCCTATACATTCACCAAGCCCGAGGACAAGGTCGGCAGCCAGTCTGTGCGCGACATCGATTTTCGTCGCGGCAAGGACGGCGAGGGCCGTCTGGTGGTTGACCTGTCCGACCCGCGCATCGGTGTCGACATCAAGCAGCAGGGCTCGACGATCCTGGTCGACTTCCTCGCCACCCGTCTGCCTGACAACCTGCGCCGACGCCTCGATGTGGGTGACTTCGGCACGCCGGTCAAGTTCGTGCGTGCCGTGCAGCAGGGCGACAACGCCCGCCTGATCATCGAGCCCACCGGCCTTTGGGAACACAATGCCTACCAAAGCGACAACCAGTTCGTGGTTGAGGTCAAGGCCGTCAAGGAAGACCCCAACAAGCTGGTCCAAGGCAGTCGCCAGGGCTACCGTGGCGATCGCCTGTCCCTGAACTTCCAGTCGGTCGATGTGCGCGCCCTGTTGCAGGTGATTGCCGATTTCACCAACCTGAACATCGTCACCAGTGATTCCGTTTCCGGGTCCCTGACCCTGCGGCTCAAGGACGTGCCCTGGGATCAGGCGCTGGACATCATTCTGCAGTCCAAGGGCCTGGACATGCGCAAGAACGGCAATGTGTTGCTGATCGCGCCGCGTGACGAACTGGCGACCAAGGAAAAGCTCGAACTCGAGGCCAAACAGCAGGTGGCTGAACTCGAGCCCCTGCGCACCGCCACCTTCCAGCTCAATTACCAGAAGGCCGAGGTCTTGCAGAAGCTGCTGACCGACCAGAAGCAGACGGTTCTGTCCAAGCGTGGCAGCATCGTGGTCGACCAGCGTACCAACAAGTTGTTCGTGCAGGATATCAACAGCCGCCTGGAAGACATTGCCCGCCTGATCACGCAGATCGACATTCCGGTGCGGCAGGTCCTGATCGAGGCGCGCATCGTCGAGGCCAACGACCAGTTCTCGCGCTCGCTCGGAGCCAAGCTCGGCTTCAATGACATTTCCTCGACGGTGTACCGTACCGTCTCGATCACCGACCCGGTCAGCGGTGCGGCAGCGGCCTACAACATTCCCGTCTACGGGGCCGGCCAGCGCGTGCTGGGCAGTACTTACGGCACGGTTTCGGGCAACCTCACCGGGGCCGCCCAGCTGTCCTCGCAGGCCGGATCGAACATCAGCCCGGGCACCAATGCAGCGGGCCTGGGCCGTCTGACCGACCTGGCCAACACCAACTTCGTGAATCTGCCGGCCTCCTCGATCAGCGGCGTGAACCCGGCCTCGTTCGCGATCTCCCTGTTCGGTTCAAGCCTGACCAAGTTTCTGAACCTCGAACTGTCGGCCCTCGAGGCGGACCAGCGCGGCAAGGTCATCTCCTCGCCTCGCGTCCTGACGGCGGACCAGGGCAAGGCGATCATTGAGCAGGGCACCGAACTGCCCTACCAGGTGGCTACGGCCAGTGGTGCCACGGCGATCACCTTCCGCAAGGCCAACCTGACCCTTGAAGTGGTGCCCCAGATCACGCCCGAAGGGGCCGTGATCCTCGACGTGAAGGTCAACCGGGACTCGGTGGGCATTCAGACGCCCTCCGGCTTTGCCATCAATACCCGTCGTGTGGCGACCCAGGTGCTGGTCGAAAACGGCGGGACCGTCGTCATCGGCGGCGTTTATGAGCAAACCGAGCGCAACACCACCAACAAGGTGCCGGTGCTGGGCGATGTACCGGTGCTGGGCAACCTGTTCAAGAACAACACGCGCCAGAACGACCGCACCGAGTTGCTGGTGTTCCTGACGCCCCGGATCGTCACCGATGGTCCGAGCGTGCGCTAAGGCCTGGTGAACACAAGGTATCAGAACAAGATGAATCGACTCCTCAAGACAATCGGACGCTGGGCCGGCCTGGCCTTCACGGCCTCCTTGCTGGCTTCCTGCAGCGGGCAGGGCGCAGGCGCGGGCGGCAGCGGTGATGTCGGTACCACGGCCAAGTCTGCGCTGGCCGCCTCCCTGGTGCTGGTGGCCGACTCTACCTCCCTGGACTCGGATGGTCGCAAGACGGTCACCGTGACGGCTACCACCAAGAACTCGGACAATGTGGTGCTCAAGGGGGCGACGGTCTCGTTCTCGACCACCGATGGGGGTACCTCCCTGACGCCATCAGCCACCACGACTGATGCCAGCGGTACCATCACGCTGGCCGTCAAGACCACGGACAAGACCACCCGGACCATCACCATCACCGCCAAGAGCGAGAGCCTGACCAGCACCATCGACTTGCAGGTGCTGGGCACCACGCTGACCATCAATGGCCCGACCGGTCTGGGCTTCAATTCGTCGGCCGATTACACCGTGGTGATCAAGGATTCCGGGGGCAATCCAGTCCCTGGCAAGGCGGTGGTGCTGACCACGCAAAACACCGTGACCACCCCACCGCCTGTGACGGACAGTCAGGGACAGACGATTTTCCGGCTCACCGGCAGCAAGTCGGGCGATGACATCGTACGGGTCTCTGCCCTCGGGACGGCCGCCACCCAAACGGTCACGGTGACCTCTCGCCAACTCGGCTTCGAGACCCCGGCTGCCCTGGCTGAGTTCCTGGTCGGGTCAAGCCCGTCCGGGAACGTGGTGACGTTGCGGCTGACTGACAATGGCGTGCCGGTGACCGACACGGCGATCAACTTGGTCTCGACCCGAGGGACGGTGACCAATCTGGCTGGCGCCGTTATGAGTTCGGACAATCCGGACCCGACCGGCCGCGTCAGCTTCCGTGTTCAATCGCCCAGCGCCGGGATTGCCACCCTCACCGCGACGGCGGGCAGTATCGTGGTCTCCCAAAAAATCGAATTCGTGGCCCGCACCCCGTCCCAGGTCACGCTGCAGGCGGGCCCGAGTGTGGTCGGTGTCAACCTGACCGCTGCCTCCAGCAACGCTTCCCAGTTGATTGCACGGGTCACCGACGGTACGAATCCGGTCAAGGGCGTGCGCGTCAACTTCAGCGCCTTGGCCGATCCGAGTGGCGGTCGTATCGAACCGGCCTTCGCCCTGACCGATAGTTATGGGCAGGCGACCGCCTCGTTCATCGCCGGTGCGATCCCCACCGGCAACGACTTGGTGGTTTTGCAGGCGGCCGTGCCGACGTCCAGCGGCCCCGCAGTCACACCGGCGACCGCGCGGCTGACGGTGGCTCAGCAGGAGATATCGATTCGTCTCGGGGCTGCCAACAAGATCGCCATCGATGACAAGAACACCTCCAAATACATACACCCGCACACGGTACTGGTCACCGACAGTGCAGGCCGGCCGATTTCTGGTGCCAAGGTCACCGTCTCCGTGCAGTCCTTGCGCTATTTCAAGGGCGAATACGTCCAGGGAACAGCGGCGTGGTTTCCGCAGTACTACGCGATCTGCCCCAGCGAGGACACCAACCTCAATGGCCTCCTGGACCTGCCGGGCGAGGACTTGAACGGCAGCGGTTATCTGGAGCCGGGCAATGTCGCTGCGGCAGCGGTGACCTCGACCAACTCCCTTACAGGGTCGGACGGCTTTGCAACGATCGAACTGAGTTATCCCAAGGTCTACAGCCTCTGGACCGAGGTGGCCGTCACGGTGTCGATTCTGGCGCCCTCCGGCACCGAGGCCAAGCAGACCGTCAGCACCTTGCTGGCGGTGCTGGCCTCCGACGTGACCGATATCACCACCGCGCCCCCGGGACGGGCTTACGCGCCCCCCGCCCAGGGGCTGCCCGGCTGGAACGGTTCGCCGTTCGGTCGGGATGCGGATTGCAGCAACCCGAACTGACCCGAAATCGGTGGAGACTGCTTCCCCTGCCCCGGAGCAGGCCGGTCGGGTGTTCCTGGTGGGCATGCCCGGCTCGGGCAAGTCGACCATCGGCAAGCGTCTGGCGAGCAAGCTGGGCTATCGCTTCATCGATGCCGACCGCGAACTCGAGGCCCGCTGCGGCGTGCCGATTCCGACCATCTTCGACCTGGAAGGCGAGGAAGGGTTCCGGCGCCGTGAAGCAGCCCTGATCGAGGACATCTCCCATGTTGAGGGGATCGTGCTGGCAACCGGCGGCGGTGCCATCCTGCGCGAGGAAAACCGGCGCGTCCTGCATGAGCGCGGCTTTGTCATCTATCTGGAAACGCCGATTGCCGAGCTGATGCACCGCCTGCGCAACGACACCCAGCGGCCCCTGCTGGCCGGGGGCGATCCGCGTCGCAAGCTGGAAGCCCTGGCCCAGGTGCGCCTGCCGCTGTATGCATCGGTGGCACACCTGACGATCGCTTCGGCGCGCCAGAGTGCCCAGGCGCTGACCCTCTCTATAATGGCCCGGCTGCCCCCAGCCTTTCAGCCCAAGCCATGATCCGACTCGATGTCTCCCTTGCCGAACGAAGCTACCCGATCCTGATCGGGGACGGCCTGCTCGAGGCGCCCCTGCCCGCATTGCAGGCGCTGGCGAGCGGGCGGCAGGTGGCGATCGTCTCCAATCCGGCCATCTTTGCGCTGTACGGGGCGTCCACGCGGCGCTGCCTGGGTGCCGATGGCGCCGCAGGGCCCAGTCAGGTACTCGATATCCTGTTGCCGGACGGCGAGGCGCACAAGGACTGGGACAGCCTGAACCTGATTTTCGATGCCCTGCTGGCGGCCCGTTTTGACCGGCACTGCCTGCTGCTGGCCCTGGGCGGGGGCGTCATCGGCGACATGACCGGCTTTGCGGCGGCGGTGTACCAGCGCGGCGTCGAGTTCGTGCAGATCCCCACGACCTTGCTGGCCCAGGTCGACTCCTCGGTCGGGGGCAAGACCGCGATCAACCACCCCCTGGGCAAGAACATGATCGGCGCCTTCCACCAGCCACGCCTGGTGCTGGCCGATGTGGCAACGCTCAGGACGCTGCCGCCCCGGGAGTTGTCGGCCGGCCTGGCGGAGATGCTCAAGCACGGCGCGATTGCCGATCCGGCCTATTTCGACCGACTGCTGACCGACCTGGCGGCCCTGAAGGCCTGCGAGCCTCGGGCGATGATGGCAGCGGTCGAGCGCTCGTGTCAGATCAAGGCGCAGGTGGTGGCCCAGGATGAGCGCGAATCAGGGCTGCGCGCGATCCTCAACTTCGGCCACACCTTCGGTCATGCCATTGAGGCCGGCCTGGGTTACGGCCAGTGGTTGCATGGCGAGGCGGTGGGCGCTGGCATGGTGATGGCGGCCGATCTGTCGCAGCGTCTGGGCCTGATCACTGATCAGGATGTGGCGCGCATCCGCAGCGCCAACCAGGCGGCTGGCCTTCCAGTGGCAGGGCCGGCCTGGCCCCCCGAACGCTACCTTGAGTTGATGTCCGGCGACAAGAAGTCGGAGCAGGGCACCCCCAAGTTCGTGCTGCTCTCCCCGTTTGGCAAGGCGGTGGTGCGCAAGGTGCCCGACGAGCCCCTGCGACAGACACTTCAGGCCTGCGTCCAGGCCTGATCCGGCCCGGACCTCTCGTTCCTGTTGGGTATGGACAAGGTCTTGACCGACAGTGAGCGACCCCCCGACCCGACCCCGCCGGGTCTCGCGCCCTATGCGGCCGACCCGGCCCGGGCACGCCGCCAGCACGATGAGCAGGTGATCGGCATCCGCGCCCAGAAGAGCCTGCACCGCTCCGAGTTCCAGCGCGATCGGGACCGCATCATCCACAGCGCAGCCTTCCGGCGCCTGGAGTACAAGACCCAGGTCTTCATCAATCATGAAGGGGACCACTTCCGCACCCGCCTGACCCATTCCCTGGAGGTGGCACAGATCGCCCGCTCGGTCGCACGCCACCTGCGCCTGAACGAGGACCTGACCGAGGCGATCGCGCTGGCCCACGACCTGGGCCATACGCCCTTCGGCCATGCCGGCCAGGATGCGCTGAACCAGTGCATGAGTGGACACGGCGGATTCGAGCACAACCTGCAGTCGCTGCGGGTGGTGGACCAGCTCGAGCAGCGCTACGCAGCCTTTGATGGCCTGAACCTGTGCTTCGAGACCCGCGAGGGCATTCTCAAGCATTGCTCGCGCAACCAGGCGCGCCTTCTGGGCGAAGTGGGTCAACGCTTCCTGGATGGCGGCCAGCCCGGGCTGGAGGCGCAACTGGCCAATCTGGCCGACGAGATTGCCTACAACAACCACGATATCGAGGATGGCCTTCGCGCCGGGCTGCTGCAGCCTGAAGCGCTGATGGAACTGGCGCTGGTTGCCGAGGCGGTGCGTGGCATCCAGGCGCAGTACGGCGAATTGCCGCGTCGCCGCTGGGTCGGCGAGTTGCAGCGCCGCCTGATCGATGCCATGGTCTCCGACCTGATCGACACCAGTGCTGCCGCCTTGCAGCGCAGCGCACCGGCCAGCATGGCGGCGGTGCGGCGTTCGCCCGCCATCTTCGCGTTCTCGCCGGCGATGCACGCCCAGGTGGTGGAGATGAAGCAGTTTCTGCGCCGTCACCTGTACCGCCATCCGGCGGTGTCCTCGAAGATGGCCGAGGCGCATCGGGTGCTCACCGACCTGTTCCGGCACTTTCATGCCCATCCGGGCGACCTGCCCGAGGAGCACCGCGTACGCTTTGAGGAACAGGGAGAGCGGGCACTTGCAGACTACCTGGCAGGCATGACCGACCGCTTCGCGCTCAAGGAGGCGCGACGCCTGGGCATCGCGATCGACCTGCTGGCCTGAGGGCGGTTCCGGGGTGCAGGTCCATTTCGCCGGGCACTGTCTCGAAATTGTCAATTGGGCAGGGAATTGGCGCTATACTCCCCAGTCCCTTTGTCATTTTTTGCTGCACTGCACTTCGGCGTGGCCGGGCGCGGACAGGTAGCCCCTGTCGCCGCGTTTTTGGCGTCTGTCCGGCAATCGGCCGGCACCTACAGGCGTGGTCACATCGCAACAGGCCCTTGAGCCGGGTCTGGGAAGGCGCAGGAACAGCATCGCCAGGTTCCCGCCATGACCATGATGCAAGCGTTTCCTCAAGCCGACGGCCCCGAGCATTCCGGGCCCCAGGAACCTACTTCCCGGGTGCCGATGGGCCTGTACGACCCTGCCAACGAGCATGACGCCTGTGGCGTGGGCTTTGTCGCGCACATCAAGGGCAAGAAGAGCCACAAGATCATCGAGCAGGGCCTTCAGATCCTGATCAACCTGGATCACCGCGGCGCGGTGGGTGCCGACCCCCTGATGGGTGACGGTGCCGGCATCCTGACCCAGATTCCTGACCAGTTCTACCGCGAGG
Source organism: Burkholderiales bacterium (assembly GCA_029977705.1). Classification (GTDB taxonomy): domain Bacteria; phylum Pseudomonadota; class Gammaproteobacteria; order Burkholderiales; family Burkholderiaceae_E; genus JAPOKJ01. The sequence continues at coordinate 52,845 of JAPOKJ010000021.1, forward strand.
AAATGGCCCAGCAGGGCATCAAGCTGCCGCCGGCTGGCGAGTACGGGGTCGGCATGGTCTTCCTGCCCAAGGAAAGCGCCTCGCGCCTGGCCTGTGAGCAGCAACTCGAGCGGGCAGTGCGCGCCGAAGGCCAGGTGGTGCTGGGCTGGCGGGAGGTGCCGGTCGATCGCGACATGCCGATGTCTCCGGCGGTGAAGGCCAAAGAGCCGATCATCAAGCAGATCTTCATTGGCCGCGGTGCGGACGTCATGGTCACCGATGCGCTGGAGCGCAAGCTGTATGTGATCCGCAAGATGGCCAGCCATGCCATCCAGTCGCTGAACCTGAAGCATGGTGGCGAATACTTCGTGCCGTCGATGTCGGCGCGTACCGTGGTCTACAAGGGTCTGCTGCTGTGCCTTCAGGTCGGGCAGTATTACAAGGACCTGCGCGATCCGCGCTTCATCTCCTCGCTGGCCCTGGTGCACCAGCGCTTCTCGACCAACACCTTCCCCGAATGGCCGCTGGCCCACCCCTATCGCCTGATCGCGCACAACGGCGAGATCAACACCGTCAAGGGCAACTACAACTGGCTGCGCGCCCGTGAGGGCGTGATGAAGTCGGCGGTACTTGCCGATGACCTGAAAAAGCTTTATCCGATCGTCTACGCCGGGCAGTCCGATACCGCGACCTTCGACAACTGTCTCGAGTTGTTGCTGATGTCCGGTTATCCGATCGCGCACGCGATGATGATGATGATCCCCGAGGCCTGGGAACAGCACACGCTGATGGATCCCAAGCGTCGCGCCTTCTATGAGTTCCATGCCGCGATGATGGAACCCTGGGACGGTCCGGCCGCGATCGCCTTTACCGATGGCCGCCAGATTGGTGCCACGCTCGATCGCAACGGCCTGCGTCCGGCGCGCTACTGCGTGACCGACGATGACATGGTGATCATGGCCTCGGAATCCGGCGTGCTGCCGATCCCGCAGAGCAAGATCGTCAAGAAGTGGCGCCTGCAGCCGGGCAAGATGTTCCTGATCGACCTCGAGCAGGGCCGCATCATCGATGACAAGGAACTCAAGGACCAGTTGTCCAACAGCAAGCCTTACCGCGAGTGGATCGATGCGATCCGCATCAAGCTGGACGAGGTCAGTGCCGAGGACCGCGACCTGGCGGCCGATCGCGAGGCGGCCCGCTCCGACATTGCCATCCTGGATCGCCAGCAGGCCTTTGGCTACACCCAGGAAGACCTCAAGTTCCTGATGACGCCGATGGCGGTGGCCGGCGAGGAGGCCGTCGGCTCGATGGGCAATGATTCGCCGCTGGCCGTGCTGTCGAACAAGAACAAGCCGCTCTACAACTACTTCAAGCAGCTGTTCGCGCAGGTGACCAATCCGCCGATCGATCCGATCCGCGAGCAGATGGTGATGTCGCTGGTCAGCTTCGTGGGCCCGCGTCCCAACCTGCTGGACCTGAACAACATCAACCCGCCGATGCGTCTGGAGCTGAGCCAGC